>NZ_BAAAGF010000001.1:0-908742 GCF_039524015.1 Gaetbulibacter jejuensis
AAAACTTGTGTAATACGTCACTACAAAATCTGTAGAAGGTTGTGCGCCTAAAATACCTAAATCTTGAACCGTTAAATCAAAATCCTCAAATCCATCATTGCTGTCATCATCGCAAACTTCTAGGTCTGGAACACTATTAAAAGAAGGGCTTCCTACAAAAAGTGTAAACTGAGATGTAGCATAACAAGCTTCACTGTATATATCTTGAATTCTTACATAAACTATTTGTCCATCAGCACTAGTATAGTTAGTTGGATCTGCTATTGGGTTTGTATTATTTTCAGCATCTGCTAAAGTTTCAAAATATACTACATCAAACACAGTATCATCTTGACTACCTATAACTACGGATGTATTTTGAGTTAAATCAAAATTTGCTGTTGAATTAGGGGTACAAATACTTAAATTTTGAACGTCTTCAACAACAGGAGAAGGATAAAACTCTATTATAATAGAGTCTGTAGCTTGACATGATGCAGAGAATACAATTTCAACAGTATATTCTCCATTTTCAGTTACATCTAGCGTTGAAGATGTTTCGCCTGGAATTACATCACCATTTAAATACCAAGTATGCGTAGCTGCTGGTGCTGCAGTATCTAATGTTATTACACCTCCTTCACAAGTAGTATTAGCAGCTTGTACTGTGATATCATCTCCTAAATCACCTCCTAAATTAAAACTACCAGCTTCTAAAAACACTCCAGAATCTAGAGCAGAATCGGAAGCATCAGCTATTACTAATTTTATATGATAAGTTTCTCCTGGTGTTACTGGAGATTGTGCTGTAAACACTTCTGTTCTTCCATCAAAAGAAATTGGTGGTTGGTTATTTCCTGTGTAGCCACCAAAGTATTGCTCGTTAACAGCGCCACATCCTGGATTTGCTGGGTGAATATTTGTAACCAGAATAGGTGTTGTTGTTCCTGGTAAAACAGCCAAATTAGTTGTTGTTCCTCCAGAATCGGTTAGTAAGAATGCAAATGCATCAGAATAAGTACACTCAAAGGTTCCTCCTGTACTTCCATTATATTCTTCTGAAGCCATTAAAAAGTTAAAGCTTATACTATCTGCTAAAGGCACAAAGTCAAATTCTATTATTGAAGCATTATTAGTTGTAGCTACTCCAACTGCCGCATTTAAATCTGGGTCACCAGGCCATGCCGAAGAACCGTCGCTCATTGCATTATTATTAGGACCTCTTGCTTTACTCGCGTCACCAGATGTCATTAATAAACCATCTTGAAAAGGAAAACTAATTCCATCTCCATAGAAGTAACCTATACCATTATCTTGCGAAAAATTAGTTCCTGTTGAGTAGGTTATATTTGAAACCTCAGCACAAGGACTATCAATTAACACGTCTAAAACCAATTCTTCAACTGTATATGTTGTTTGGTCGACAACTACATTTGGTCCAAGTACAAAAACTGTTATGGTTGTTGTTTCTGTACAGCCTTGTGGGTTAGTATCAGTTACTATAAGTGTAACTGTATATGTTCCTGCAGTAGTAAAGGTATTAGAAGCAGATTGACCAATAGCAGTATTTCCATCGCCAAAATTCCATGTGTAGGTTGCTCCTGTTCCATCTACAGAAAAACCTGCACTTCCTTCAAAATCTACAGTCTCTCCTGGAAGAATACTCACGACTCCAGCACTTGCTTCAGGAGTTGTACTATCAATAGAAGGAGTTATAGTTTGACAAGGTTCAGCGCAAAATATTTCAGCAACCCAACCTGTTGTGGTTCCCGAATCGTTAGAAATAAACTCAAATGTTAAACATCCACTCGTATTAGTATCTGATGCTTCTACAAACCCTGGATTAACAACTCCAGAGTATGAACCTATAACAGGCGATGAAGTATCAGGTCCATCATAGATTGTTAAAATATCAGTATTTAATTGTGTACTAAATTCAGTAAAGTTCACTATGGTGAAATCCGTAGTGTTTTCTGGACAGATTGTTGTAACATAGCTCTCATTACTTGAGTAAGATCCAGCTGCTCCACCTGAATCGTAGAACATATCAGGTTGACACCTATTAAATGTCCCATCTTGCATGAGAACATCTTGTGAAAAAACATTTAGAGATATTAAAAAAACTACTAATAAGTAAACTTGCTTCATAATTACCTACTTTTTACTAATTGATATTATTTTATAAAGTATTTAACTTTTAAAATATAACAGTTTAATACATCAAAATACTACCTTACAAAAACAGGTCTTTGATATACCAACATGTTCCTCAACCAGTTATGTTAACACCTTATTCTTAAACAGCGTTGTTAAAAACAAAATTAATGTTAACAACATTCAAGTAGGTATTACAATAAAAGCGGAAATTTAATAAATTTTAACTAATTACATCTTTTAAATTGTAATAAAAATACCAGTTTTAACAGTTATAAGTATTAAAAAATTGATTTTCTGATTATGATTACTTTTTGAGTTAAAAATGACTTAAAAAGAAATTTAGAAAACCTCTCTTCAATACTGCTTTTGTATCTTTGTATCTAAAATAGATTTACAGTGAAAAATATTTCAATAAAAATTACAACAACCAACAATCCCTCTATTGTTAAGTTTGAAGCAAATACTTTTTTGACTCAACATAAAAGTTATGAGTTTAATAACATTGATGATGCTAAACCATCGCCTTTGGCCCAACAGTTATTTTATTTACCTTTTGTAAAGAAAGTTTACATCTCTGGTAATTTTATAGCGGTTGAAAAATATAATATTGTTGAATGGGAAGATGTACAAAACGAGGTTGCTGAACAAATTGAAAACTATTTAAATAGCGATGGAGTGTTAATAGAAGAAACAGCTACTCCTAAAAAAGTTCCTGTAACTGTATATGCTGAAAGCACACCTAACCCATCAGCAATGAAGTTTGTTGCTAATAAAAAACTGGTTACAACAAACTACGAATTCTCTTCAATAGACGATGCTAAATTATCGCCATTAGCTTTAGAGTTATTTCATTTTCCTTTTGTGAAAAATGTTTTTTTTGACGAAAACTATGTTTCAATTACTAAGTATGACATGGCAGAATGGAATGACATCACTATGGAGTTACGTGAGTTTATTAGAAAGTACATTGAAGATGGTAAAGAAGTAATGAATGCTAATGCACAAGCAACACTACAAAAAACTACAGAGCAATTAGATGAAGCTTTTGAATTGCTTGATGACACTTCAAAAGAAATCATCAATATACTTGAAGAGTATGTTAAACCTGCTGTTGCTAGTGATGGCGGAAACATACATTTTGACTCCTATAATAAAGATACAAAAACCGTAAAGGTAATCCTACAAGGTGCTTGCAGTGGATGCCCTTCATCAACATTTACTTTAAAGAATGGCATTGAAAACATGCTAAAAGAAATGTTGAACGGTAAAGTCTCTACAGTTGAAGCTATAAATGGTTAAACTTACTCCTAAAAAGGATTGTTTTGAATTTATAAAACTTCATAATTTTCAAAAATTAGATTTATCTTAAAAAAGAGTTAATTTATCTCAATCTTAACATTTTCAGCTTTTATTATTAAACATATTTTCTTTTTTTTACGACAAAATCACAAATCATGAAGAAAAACCAAGTAATTGTTGCCCTTGCACTAATTTTAACCTCAAATCTAAGTATTGCACAAGAAGTGCTTAGTCGCTCATTATCACCTTCTGCTAATGGTAGTAGTGGTCTTATCACAACAACACCTGTTGTCCTAAACGACGATGTTGAAGGTACACCATACATAACAAGTGATTTTCTACCAGCAAGAATATCTGCCTCTGATGACAATATTTTTTACGTAAGGTATAATGCAATTAAGGATGAAATTGAAGTAAAAGGAGATAACAATCAAGCTTTTGCTTTAAATAAATATAGAAAAGACATTATTATCAAGTTAGTTTCTAACAGTAAAACTTACAGATTATTCGACTATGTTGACGATAACGAATTACCTAATTTAGGGTATTTTGTTGATTTAATCCCAGAATCCAACATCAAACTTCTTAAGAAAGAAAGAGTAATCTTTATTGAAGAAAAAGTAGCATTAACTAGCTACCATACTGCAAGACCTGCTCAATTTAAAAGAGTAAGTGATGATTACTACATTAAAATTTCTGAAGAACAAGGTGCTGTATTAATGCCTAAAAGAAAAAAAGACATCGCTAAGTTAATTCCTGAGCATTCAAAAGATATTTTAAGCTATATTAAAACTAACAAGATTAAAACCTCAAGAGAAGAAGATTTAATTAAACTGGTTAACTACATGAGTACTTTATAATTTTCTCATGAATATAAAATTTATAAAAGCACTTACAATAAGTGCTTTTTTTTATACCTTCAAATTAAATAATCGTTAATAAAAGAATTTGATTTTCACTTCAAAATCATTATAATTAATTTAATAGAAATTTAAAAACACACAATATGGATATTGAAAAATGGACAAACACAGCTGTTGAATTTGCAACAGAATATGGACTAAAGGTAATTGGAGCAATTGTCTTTTGGATTGTAGGTTCGTGGATTATTAAAAAAATAATGAACACAACCAGAAAATTAATGACAAAAAGCAACTATGATGAAAGCCTTCAAAAGTTCTTATTAAACCTATTAAGTTGGGGATTAAAAATTTTATTAGTCATTACACTTTTAGGCGTTTTAGGAGTACCAACCACATCATTTGCAGCAGTATTAGCAGCAGCAGGTTTAGCAGTAGGTATGGCACTTCAAGGATCCTTAGGTAATTTTGCAGGTGGTGTTTTAATCATGATTTTTAAACCTATAAAAATCGGCGATTTAATTGAAGCTCAAGGTGAAATAGGTGTGGTAAAACAAATTGAAATATTTACCACTAAATTAACTGGCTTGTCTAATAAAGAAATTATAATTCCTAATGGAGCTTTGTCTAACGGAAACATTGTTAACTATTCTACTGAAGGAACTAGACGTGTAGATTTAGTTTTTGGTGTAGGTTATGACTCTGATATAAAACAAACTAAAGAAGTATTAATGAATGTGCTTACCTCACATCCAAAAGTACTTAAAGATCCTGCTCCTGCTGTAACTGTTTTAGAGTTAGCAGATAGCTCAATAAACTTTGCTACAAGACCATGGTGTAAAACTGAACACTATTGGGATGTTTACTTTGATGTGACCGAACAAGTAAAAGAAGCTCTTGATGCTGCTGGTATTGAAATACCTTACCCACACCAAGTTGAAATACATAAAGAAAGTTAAGCTTTAGGCTTTAACGCAATA
This sequence comes from Gaetbulibacter jejuensis, assembly GCF_039524015.1. NCBI lineage: Bacteria > Pseudomonadati > Bacteroidota > Flavobacteriia > Flavobacteriales > Flavobacteriaceae > Gaetbulibacter > Gaetbulibacter jejuensis. Next base: position 5,276 of record NZ_BAAAGF010000001.1, read on the forward strand.
AAATCTTTTAAATAATAAGGTTCAAAATAAGCGACATCTTCGATGTCGTTTTTTTTGTACTTATCATAAGCCAACATACTCATTTCGTTTGCTGAAGGTAATCTATCTTCAATAAAAACTGCATTTTCATCTTGTATTATAGTTTGGGCTTTTTCAACGCCATTACCAACAAAATAGACTTTACCTTTTGCGAGATAGTCTTTAAAAGAGTTTTCATCTAGTATTTGTGCTTCAATAGCTCTTATTTCGTTATATGAACTGTCAAACACAGCTGAATAGACTTCCATTCGTCTAGCATCTAACATAGGCACAATAACACCATTAGTAGCTTTTACTTGATGCGCTAAAGCTTTTAATGTTGATACAGAGATTAACGGTTTCTCCAAAGAAAAACAAAGTCCTTTTGCTGCTGAAACACCTATTCTTAAACCTGTGTAAGATCCTGGACCTTTACTTACTGCAACTGCGTCAATTTGAAACAAACTAACGCTTGCGCTATTAAGGACATCGTCAATAAACACATGCAAAGACTCAGCATGTGAATAATTCTTATCATTAAGTTCCTTTAAAACCAAAGTCTCTCCTTGTTTTGAAAGAGAGACTGAACAGTTTGTTGTTGTGGTTTCTATGTTTAGTATAACTGCCAAATATTTAGTCTTGTGAGTTATCTGTATCTTTTGTGTCTTGCTTAACTTCTATTTTATCTCCAGAATTAAGCGTTTTTGAAACTACGTTGTATGGTCCAGTAATGATTTCATCATCTTCTTTAAGACCTGAAATAATTTCAATGTTTGAATTGTCTTGTATTCCTGTTTTTACAACTCGCAATTTAGCTTCTCCGTTATTAGTTACAAAAACACACTCAAACTTTTCTTCAGTTTCACCTTCAACTTTATTAATCGTTTTTTCGTAAGACTTTTTAGTAGAACTAGTATCTGTCTTAACAACTATTGCACTAATTGGTACAGCAACTGTTTTTTCTCTTTTGTTTGTAATAATATCTACAGTAGCAGTCATACCTGGTCTAAAAGGCGAGTAATGCTCTGGCTTTCCTTCAATTAAATCTTTATAAGATTCTTCGAGAATTCTAACCTTTACTCTAAAGTTTGTAACCTGATCTGCTGTTAATGTTCCTGCTGCTGAGTTTGCTATTTCAGTAACCACACCTTTAAATTCCTTTTTCAAATAAGCATCAACCTCAACAATAGTAGAGTCACCAATTTGAACCTTAACAATATCATTTTCGTTTACATCTACTTCAACTTCCATATTGCTTAAGTTAGCAACACGCATAATTTCGGTACCAGCCATTTGTTGAGTACCTACTACTCTTTCGCCTAATTCTACATTAAGCATAGAAATAGTTCCTCTCATTGGTGCATAAATAGTAGTTCTGGTAAGGTTGTCTTTTGCTTCATTTACTGTAGCTGCAGCACTTTGCACACTGTAATAAGCTGAACTCTTGTTTGCTTGAGCAGTTTCGTAAGTTGCAATAGCTTTGTCCCAATCTGCTTTAGAAATTACGCCTTTTTCAAAAAGCACTTTGTTTCGGTCATAATCAGCTTTTGCTTGTTTTAAATTTGCTTCAGCTTGCTCTAAACCTGCTCTTACATTTTGGTAAGAGGCTTGAGACCTGTTTACTGCAGATTGAATTAAATCTGGATTTATTCTTACTAATAAATCTCCTTTATTTACTTCTTGTCCTTCTTTAAATGGTAGTTCTAAAATTTCACCAGATACTTCAGAAGATATTTTCACTTCTACTTCTGGTTGAATTTTACCTGTAGCCGAAACAGTTTCAATAATATCAACTAAGGCTACTTTTTTAGTTTCTACTTCTTTAAAGTTTCCTTTTTTGCCAAATAAACCTGCTTTTGACCCAATAATTAAAAGGATTATTAATGCAATAGCTGATAGTACTAAAATTTTGGCTGTCTTACTCATGGTAAATTATTAGTTTATGTCTGTAATAGGAATTCCAAAGTAGAATTCTAATACTTTTAATTTGAATATATAGTCGTATTTTGTTCTAATTACATCACTTTGGGCTGCTTCAAATCTGTTTTGAGATTGATTATAATCAAAGGCATTTAACAATCCAACATTATAACGCTCTCTAGAATAATTAAAAGCTTCTTCTCTTGCTTCAAGTGTTTTTTGCGCAGCTTCATAGGCTTTTAACGCACCTTTAGTGTCGTTATAGGCTTGGTAAACTGCTGTTTCCATATCTAAATTGGCTTGCTCTAATTGAACTTTTGCGCGCTCCAAATTTACTTTATTTCTTTTAACATTGTTGCTTGCAGCAAATCCATTAAAAATAGGAATACTTAAACTTAAACTAAAATTGTGACTTTTGTTATCTGTTAACTGAGTTTCAAAATCAGGAGTATCAAATAGCTGTGATGTAAAATAATTTGAACCAAAATTATACGATCCTCTTAACGTTGGTTGTAAAGCACCTTTAGCTATTTTTAAATTATCGTTTGCTATTTCTTGGTTTGTTTCTGCAATTTTAATATCGTATCTAGTTTCTTTTGCCTTACTTACTATAGCATCAGGTGATTGTTCTAAGATCATAGTTGTAGGTACTTGATAATCTATATCTACAATATCAAAAGTTTCATACTCTTGTATTAATAATAATTGCGCTAACTGAATTCTAGACAATAAAACTGTGTTTTCGGCATTTACAATTTGCTGTTCTTGAGTAGCAATTGTTGCTTGTATTTCTAACAAATCACCTCTTGGTAACACTCCTGCATCGACAAGCTCATTAGTTCTTTCTAATTCTTGTTGCGATACAACTTGTTGTGCTTGTAAAACTTTTAATTGCTCTTTATTAAATAAGATTTGTAAAAACGAATTAGCCACAAGTAGCGAGATATCATCTTTAATTTTATCTAACTGATATCTAGAGGCTAAAATTTCTAAGTTAGAACGATGTAATTGATTAATATTACGTAATCCATCATAAATGTTTAAACTAGAACTAATACCTCCTGAAAGGTTTTTAGTAGTTGAGTTAACAGCATCAAACGTAACAGGATCTTGCCCTAAACCAATACTCCACGAGTGTGTAACCGAAGCATTTAAAGTTGGCAAAAAGTTACCTATTGCATCTTTTTTATTGATTTCTGATTGTTCTAAGTCTAGTTCACTTTGTTTTACAGTAATGTTGTTTTGTAATGCGTGATCTACACATTCTTCAAGCGTCCACTTTTTGGTTTGCGCTTGGAATGAAAACGTCAATAATACCGTAAATACAAAAATTGCTTTTTTCATAATTAAAATATATGTCTATAGATATGTTAAAGTGTTACAAAAAATTGAATTAATTATTTTGAGCATAGCTTGGAACGCCTTGAATTTGGTTCCAAACCTTGATTTTATCATCTTTTGTAACTCCTTTTTTAATTTCAACGTGAATACCATCGCTAATTCCTAGCTCTACATCTTTGCGTTCAAACTGTTGGTCACCAGTTTCAATCTCAACGAATGGTTGTTTAGTTTCAGAATCGTATTGCACCAAAGCTTCTTTAACCGCTAAAACTTTTTCAGCTTTTTCTAAAATAATAGATGCATTAGCACTTAAACCTGCTCTAATAAAAGTAGAATCGACAGTTTTTAAAGAGCCTTTTATTTCAAACTGAATAGCGCCATTTTCTTCAACTCCTTTTGGAGCAATGTAATCTAAAACAGCATCAAATTTTTTGTTTTCAATAGCTCCAACCGTAATTTCAAGTGGTAACCCTTCTTTAATTTTTCCTACTTCACTTTCGTCTACTTTTCCTTCAAAAATCATTTTTTTAACATCAGCCAATGAAGCAATTGAAGTTCCTTCGTTAAAGTTATTAGCTTCAATAACTTGGTTTCCTTCTTTTACAGGAACATCTAACACCATTCCTGAAACTGTTGCTCTTACTTGAGTTTGTGCAATATTACCCAAACCACTAGTAGTTCCTGTTTTAATAATATCATAGTTTTGTCTAGCAGAATTCACATTAATTCTTGCTTGCTCAACACTTTGTTTCGTTTGTAGATACGTGTTTTTTACAGCTTCAAAATCATTTGCTGAAATAACTCCTTTTTCAAACAACGCTTTTTGACGGTCGTAATTCGCTTGTTGCGTCTCTAGGTTTATTTGTGCAGTTTGAAGTGCTGTTTGGTTTGTAGCAATACTGTTTTTTGCACTTGTTAAAGAAGATACATTTGGTATTACTCTAATTTGAGCAATTAAATCACCTGACTTTACATACTCACCAGCTTCAATAAAAACTTCTTCTATAACTCCAGAAATATTAGGTTTAATCAAGACCTCTTCTTTAGGCACAATGCTTCCTGTTGCAACGGTTTTTACAACAATAGTCTCTTCAGATGGAAGTTCAGTAGTATACGTTATTGGATTTTCACTGTTTTTTTGCCACAAATAATATAATGCTGCAGCAAATACAAGTACAATAACTACTAATGCGATTACGGTTTTGGTTCTTTTCATGATTATGGTTGATATTTATTTTTTATTCTATTCTTAAAGCGTCTACAGGTTTCATCTTTGTGGCGCTATTTGCTGGTATTAAACCTGCTAAAAGTCCTGAAACCACTAATATTATTAAAGCTGTAAAAACAACTGTCATACTAACGCTAGGGTTGGCAAAATTGTCTACAGGTCCACTCATATCCAAAAGGTAATTTAACACCCAAATAATAAGTGCTGAAAATGAAATACCAACCATACCTGAAAGGATAGTTAATATTAAACTTTCTTGTAAGATTTGTCCTTTTATAGTCCATGGAGAAGCACCTAATGCTCTACGCACACCTATTTCTTTTGTGCGTTCTTTAACTACAATAAGCATAATGTTACTAATACCAATAATACCTGACATTAGTACTAATGCGCCAACAAAGTAACCAACAATAGTTAAAATTGTAAACAGTCCATTAATGCGCTCAAACTGTTCTGATAAGTCCCAGTGTCCTATTGCTCTATCATCATCTGGTGCTACTGTATGTCTCGATTTCATTAAATCAAAAACTTGCTGTTTTATAGATGTAATAGGAACTCCATCAACAGCTGTAATAGCCATCCAACCTACTCTATCTCCTCTATTGAATGCTTGACCAAACGTTGTAAATGGAATATAAATGGTATTGGCATCTTGCTCATTGTCGCCTTGGCTGTTACTCATTTTAAAAGTACCAACCACCATAAAGTTTACACCATTAATTTTCACATAACTCCCTAATACTTCCTCATCTTTATCATAAAGACTTTTAATAACATCTGTACCAATAACACAAACTTTACGCTTAGAATTGATATCAGAATAACTTACAAAACGCCCTTGAAGGATATCCATAGGTTGTTGCTTTATATACTCAGGGTAATCACCATAAATTTCAAAAGCTCCAGTTTTAGTACCTCGTATCACGTTATTTGCACCTTGAAACCCTCCTAATTGGTTTCTTGGAGATACATATTTTAGATTTGGTATTTCTGATTTTAATGCTGCAACATCATCTAATTTATAATTGAAATAACGTCCTTTTGGAAGTCCTTTATAAGGTTTAGATGTTCCTTGTGTCCACATAAACATGGAATTGGTAGCGAAGTTTCCAAAATCGGCAGTTACACCATTTTTAAGTCCATTGGTTAAAGCTAGAAGTAGTACTAAAATTGTAATACCCCAAAACACACCAAAAGCGGTTAAAAACGTTCTGAATTTATTAGCAGTAAGCGCTTGTAATATTTCGTCCCAACGGTCTCTATTAAACATACTATTCGTCTCTTAATGCAATGATTGGTTTTATTTTTGCAGCTCTGTAAGCTGGAATAAATCCTGCTACAGCACCAGCAAACACTAGCAAGAACACAGTTGTTAATGCTATATTGAAATCGACTTGAGGATACTTAATAAAATCGCTTTGAACTTGTGGACCAACCAATTCTAACAAGCCAAGACCAAAGATTAGTCCAAATAAACCTGCAAACATAGTTACAAAAACAGCTTCTTGAAGAATCATCCCTACAATAGACATTGGTAAAGCTCCTAAGGCTTTTCGTATTCCAATTTCTTTTGTACGCTCTTTTACTATAATTAACATGATGTTACCCACTCCAACAATCCCTGCAATGATAGTTCCAATACCAACAAACCAAAATACAGCTTTAATGGTGTCAATTAAGGAATAAATCTTTTTAGCTTCTTCTAGAGTGTTATACACTCTTACTGCACTTGTATCATCAGGAGCGACAGTGTGGATTTGTTTTATTTGATCTTCAATACCTTTTGAAATGCTTTGAGAAAGCGCTACAGCTTCATCAAAATTATCAGACATTTTAACTGTAAACAGCATGTTTCTAATATTGTCTCCTGCATTGAATACTTTTTGTGCAGTTGAAATAGGAATATAGGCTTGGTTTTCTTCGCGTTCTCCTCCTGGATCATAGAATACACCTATAACCTTAAAGTTCATTCCAAAAACAGAGATGTTTTTATCAATTGGGTCTTCGTCTTTGAATAAGTCGGTTTTTAACTTGTTTCCAATTACTGCTACTTTTTTATTTTCGTTGTAGTCTGATTGATTTACAAATCGTCCCACTGAAATATCAGCATTTTCAATAAATTGGTGATCTGGCATTACACCTCGAATACGATAATTACCTGACTCTCCTTTATAAGAAATGGTTCCTCCCCAAATAGAGTACAATGAGGTTTCATATTCAATATAATCTTCATACTTCTGAGAAATCATATCGAAGTTATCGTTTTTAAGCTGTACGTATCTTCCTGGGTTAAGTCCTTTATACTCTTTAGTAGTTCTACCTGTCCATACTGTAATCATGTTTGTAGCATCTTGCTGAAACTGAGAAGTTACACCATTTTCAATACCCTTACTAAAGCCCAAAAGAATGACTAAAATAAAAATACCAGAAGCCACAGAAAGACCAGTTAAGAAGGTACGAAGTTTGTTTTTTCTTAATGTCTCAAAAATTTCCTGCCAACGTTCAATATCAAACATATTGGGATGCTCTTACTTGTTCAACAGTACTATCATCAATAATCACACCATCTTTGAGGTTTACAATACGCTTAGTCATATTAGCAATATCGTTCTCATGGGTTACAACCAATATGGTTTTTCCTTCGTCGTTAATACCTTGTATTAACTCCATAACTTCATAAGATGTTTTAGTATCTAATGCTCCTGTAGGCTCATCGGCTAAAAGTACTTTTGGGTCACTTGCAAGAGCTCTTGCTATTGCTACACGTTGTTTTTGACCACCAGAAAGTTCGCTAGGTAAATGATGCGACCATTGTGCTAGTCCTACCTTTTCTAGATAATGCTCTGCTTTTTCAATACGCTCTTTTCGTTTTATGTTTTGATAATACAATGGCAATGCTACATTGTCTAAAGCGCTCTTGTAGTTTATTAAGTTGAATGATTGAAATATGAATCCTAAAAATTCATTACGGTATTTTGCGGCAACTTTTTCGTTTAGGTTTTTAATTGGAAAGCCATCAAGAATATATTGTCCTGTATCTGCCTCGTCCAACATTCCTAAAATATTAAGCAAGGTTGATTTACCTGATCCTGACGATCCCATAATGGAAACCAATTCGCCTTCTTTTACTTCAAAATTTATGCCTTTTAAAACGTGAAGAGAATTACTCCCCATGTGATAAGATTTATGTAAATCTTTTATCTGTATCATTTATAGATGGTTAATTCTATACAATGTTACACAAAACTAAAATTGTTTTATACTAACAAATTGTTAAGAATAATTTTGATTGATATTAAATAAGACTGTTGAAATCTAAAAATGTTACAGTTGCAGTTAAATCTTTTTATGAAGTTTTTTTCTGTCTAAAAAATTTCCAGTAAATAATAAAGCCTAATCCTGCTACCAAAATATAAGGAATAGCCATAAGATAAACAATGCCATCATTAACACCTTGAGCTGCTTGTTGCCCTTCTTCGCTTTCTAAAACCGCTCTACACATTGCACATTGTGCATTTACTGTTTGATAAAAAACAGTAGCAAAAAACAGTATAAAAGCAAGCTTTAGTTTAGACATAATATGGAGAAATCATAACATACACAATAACACCAGTAATTGCAACATACAACCACAAAGGAAATGTGATTCGTGCTATTTTTTTATGTCTATCAAAGTTTTTAGCAATTGCTCTTACATAAGTAATTAGCACAAAAGGAATGATGATTATTGACAGTAAAATGTGTGTTATTAAAATAAAGTAATAGAAATATTTAATAGCTCCTTCTCCTCCAAACTTTGTAGAATCACTAGTCATGTGATAAGCAACATACATAAGTAAAAATAGTACTGATAAAAAGATAGCGAACTTCATTAAGCGTTCGTGAAGCTTTATTCTTTTGCCTTTAATAGCCCAAAAAGCTATAAGTAACACTACAGCAGTTACTGCGTTAATAGCAGCATAAATTGGAGGCAAAAATGTGAGTGGTTCAACATCAAACCCAAGCTCTCTTAGATTAATTCCAAAAAGGGCTGCAACTGCTATTGGAATAACAATTGACAAAATTACTATCAACTTATTGTACTTTTTTTCTGCTTGTAGGTTAGTGTTTCCCATTATTCTTTTAATAGTTTAGCAATGTCTTCTTTTAACATTGTTATTTGTTGTGTTTTACCGTCTTCGTCAGTTTGCTCTTCTTCTGAAATTATACCTTCGTAATAGATTAAAGGATTACCTTCAATAACTCTAGATCTAATAAATCCGTTTTTATCAATTAAAGCAAAATTACCTGAGTGTTCAAAACCGCCTTCTACCTCTTTATTTTCTGAAGCATATATATAAAAACCTTCATTTGCTAATTTATAAATATCATCTCGTTCTCCAGTCATTAAATGCCAATTAGGGTTTATTATCCCGTAATTATCAGCATAGGCTTTTAATACTTCAGGTGTATCATTTTCAGGATTTATAGTAAATGATGCTACACCAAAATTATCAAACCCTTTAAATGCATTTTGAACTTGAACAAGGTTTCTATTCATTCTTGGGCAAATTGTAGGACAAGTAGTAAAAAAGAACTCTACAACATACACTTTACCTTCGTAATCTTTGTTGGTTACTGTATTACCATTGTGGTCAGTGAAACTAAAATCTGGCACTTTTTTAGGTGAACCATCAGGATTTTTTATAAATATTAAATCAGAGGTATAAGCATCTTTCTCTTTTGTTTGGTCACTACGACTTTCATTTCTGGTTACATCATCATTTGAAATTCTATCTATAATTCTTGGTATAAAATAAATACCAAAAACTAGAATTATAAATGCGATACCTATGTAAGAATAATTAGTTTTCTTGCTCATTGTTGTTTATTTCGTTAGCTCTTCGCTGCGAGGAGTCAAAGTTTCCTTTACGTTTTTCTCTATACTCTGTAAATAGTACTCGCAAATCATCGGCTCCCATTTTATTTTTTAATTGGTCTACCTCAATACAATTGTATGATGATAATCCATAAACTGGTTTATTACTAGCAATTTCATTATCTGTTCTATCATCCAATCGTCCTCTTTGAGACAAATCAGTATCTACTATAAACACGTTACTTGTTGCTAAGTTAGCATCTAAAACTGTATTGGTTTTTAAGCTATTAAACAAGTTGTTAATTTCACCTTCTTTTAAATACACAAAATGCCAAAATCTCAAATCTTCATAAAGTGCTATTTCTTTATATAGTTGTTGTGCTTCAGCTTTTGCTTCTTCAGTCACTAAAACCACTATTTGGAATTTTTTAAAGCCTTTAAACTTATCATAAATAAGTTCTTTAAGGTTGGATGCTTCTGTAGCTTTTTCCATAGGCTTTTTACCAAAGAACGCTAAAACAGTAAGGTGGTCTTTTAACTGAATTTGCAACTCATTAGTTGCAGAAAGCTCTCTTACATTTTCTTTTACAATGTCTAATGTGTTGTAGTTTTCTTTAGAAATTGACATTATAAGAACAAAAAAAACTGGAAGGAAAAATAAAACTCCAAGAATTAAAGGTTTTTTGTATGATTTTTTCTCCATTAGGGATTTTGGAATTTTTCTTGTTTTTACTACTAGTGCAAAATTAAAAAAAGGCGGTTTAAAAACCGCCTTTAAGTAATCTATTTAACAAATAAATTATATGTTAAAAATCTCTTTTTATAAAACCAGAAGAATATACTCCTTCAATATATCCACCTTCTTGTAGTAAGATGAATATTAAATAGCAAATTAAGAATACTCCTGTCCATATTACAGCTCTTCTTAGTCCTTTAGTTTCATCTCTCATGTGCATAAAATCCCAAGTGATGTAATATGCTTTTACTATGGTAAGGATGATGAATATCCAGTTTAAGAGTTTCATACCTATTACATGAATTTCTCCCCAACTTGGTTTTACTATACCAAGACCTACCTCTATTGCTGTTACAATTGACAATAAGATTAAAACACCCCAAATTTTTTGAGTATTGCTTTTAAACTTTAGTAGTCCTCTAAATATTTCTAATTTATGTGCGTGTGCCATTTTTAATTAAGTTTCTAAATGAATTAAACTAAGTAGAAGAAAGTAAATACAAATACCCAAACTAAATCTACAAAGTGCCAATAAAGACCTACTTTTTCAACCATTTCGTAGCTTCCTCTTCTTTCATAAGTTCCTAAAATAACATTAAAGAATATAATAATGTTAATTACTACACCTGAAAATACGTGGAATCCGTGAAATCCTGTAATAAAGAAAAAGAAATCTGCAAATAAAGGAGAGCCATACTCATTAACATGAAGATTTGCTCCTTCTACCACTAACTTACCGTTTTCTTTAATTTGCTTTAAAGATTCTTCTCTAGATAAAACTGTTTTCTTTCCGTCCTCTGTTAAAGTTTGAGTTCTAACCAACACATTTGGGTTTGCCTCAAGACCATTGTATACTTCATCAACTGTATAGCTTGGTAATGTACCTTCGCTTACAAACCAAAGTCCGCTTTTGCGCTCATGTTGCACTCTTTCTCCATGTTCACTAACTGCAATATCTCTAACAGCAACACGATTACCATCAGTATCTACAAATTGTAAAATGTTTCCTCCATTAGTTTGGATAGCACCATAATCACCTTTTATAAATGTTGCCCATTCCCATGCTTGCGAACCAACGAATATTAATCCACCAATAATGGTTAAGAACATGTAAATTGTCACTTTTGCTTTTTTCATATGGTGACCAGCATCAACAGCAAGTACCATTGTAACTGATGACATAATAAGAATAAAGGTCATGAATGCCACATAAATCATAGGATAATTCCCATGAAAAAATGGAATGTGAGTAAAAACCTCATCGGCAATTGGCCATGAACCAATAAACTTAAATCTTGAAAATCCGTAGGCTGCTAAAAACCCAGAAAACGTTAAGGCATCAGATAATATAAAAAACCACATCATCATTTTACCATAGCTAGCTTTAAGAGGCTGATTTCCACCTCCCCAAGTTTTGCCCTCTGTACCAGTATTTACAACTGTAGTATCCATATAAAGCGTTTAGTTTTTAAAAGTTGCACAAAAATAATCATTTTATTCATCTAAAGAAACATCAAGTAATAAATTATACAGACTCTAAATAAATATAAAAGCGATGTTACTTTATCCTTTTGATAGGCAATATAGTCTATCTAAATAAATATAAAAACAAAAACAAAAACAGCCATAGTATATCTACAAAGTGCCAAAATGTTGCAGATAGCTCTAAACCAAGCATTTTAGTTGCTGTATATTTTAGTCTTAAATGATTAAAAATTACTACCATTATTGAGATTAAACCTGCTACAACATGCATTATATGTGCAAATGCTATAACATAAATAAAACTCATAGTAATATTACTTGTAGGTCCTGTAAAATTATAACCTAAATCTATTATTTGTTGAAACCCTAATAATTGACTCCATATAAAAGCAACACCCAATGCAAATGTTACAAACAACCATAGTGTTGTTGCTTGCCTGTTGTTGGCTTTTAAACTTCTTTTAGCCAGATAAAATGTAATACTACTTACAATAATAATTACTGTACTTATTACAAATGCTTCAGGTAATTGAAAATCCTTTAACCAGTCTGGTCGCTTACTACTTACAACTACAGCACTTGTTAAACCTGCAAAAGACATAATTAATGAGCCAATACCAAACCATAGCATCATTTTTTTTGCACGTTCATTTTTTTCCTCTAGCGTTCCCTGTGTTAAATCCATTTTTTATCTAATAAACTTATCTATAACATAAACTATTTGCAGCAACGTAATATAAGACACACTTGCCAACATTAATTGTTTAGCAGCTTTTGCTGTTCGCTCTTTAAACAATACTAATGCGTAACGCAACATCACAAGCCCTAATAAAAACACAATTATTGCTGCAACAATAGAGAGTTTTAAGTCTCCTGTAAAACCAAATACTGGTATAATTGAAACCAATATTGTCCAAACAGTGTACATTATAATTTGCACTGCTGTTCCTTTATCTCTTTTTCCTGTTGGAAGCATAAAAAAGCCTCCTTTTTTATAATCATCAAACAAAAACCAGCCAATAGCCCAAAAGTGAGGAAATTGCCAAAAAAACTGTACAGCAAATAAAGTTCCTGGTTCAATACCAAAATCGTTTCGAGCTGCAACCCATCCCAACATAAATGGAATAGCTCCTGGAATGGCTCCAACAAAAACTGCTAAAGGCGTTTTGGTTTTTAATGGTGTGTAAACACTCGTGTATAAAAAAATTGAAATTGCACCATACATTGCAGTTCTTGGGTTGATAACATACAGTGTTGCTATCCCTAATAGTGTAAATGCAACTGCAATTATAAATGCTGTTCTTACCGACATTCTTCCGGCAGGAATTGGACGGTTTTTAGTACGCTCCATTAAAGCGTCTAAGTCTTTTTCAATAATTTGATTGTAGGCATTAGAAGCACCTACCATAAAATAACCTCCAAAAGCCAATAATATTAATGTGTAAACATCTACAGTTGTAGCTCCCAACAAGTAACCAGCAATGGAAGAAAACACCACACTTACAGAAAGTCTGATTTTGGTAATTTCCTTAAAATCTGAAATTATTGATGCTGTTGAAACCGAAGACACTTTAGTACTCAAACTCTATTGTTTTGTTGCTCGCTATTGCGACTGCAAAGATACTTTGAAAATTACTTATGGGCAACGCTTAGTGAAAGTAATTCGGTTTTTGTTGTTGAATGTATTTTAAAAGTAAAAAAGTAGTACTAAAAATCGTAGTACCAATTAAACAAATCGGTTCTTACCCCTAAACTAAACCAGGTTGTATTACTTTTTACCAATGCAGCTGTGTTAGCGTTTGGGTCAAAGTTTCTAAAGCTTATATTAGTGAATAGTTTAAGATTACTTACTGGGTTTATAATATAGCCACCTTGCAATTCGGCATTAAATGTATTGGTTTTTATACCTTGTCCTACTTCTACTCCTGTATCAAAAGGTCTCTCTTCATAACTACGGTAAATATCGCCTCCATAGCTAAAGTTGTCTGTACCATCATTAATGTCAAATCCTCTGACACCAAATACAAGTTTAGCATCAGCAAACCAACGTTTGTAATTATAACGACCAATTAAAATAAGCTCACTAAAATTTGCTCCCCAAAGATGTGCCATTGACTGATTGTTATGCCCATAATTTAAAGCTACTGTATTGTGAGAATAAGTATAAGGCCTAACTCTGTTATATTCAACTTGCAGTAATAAATCATCAACCTTAAAGGCATCATAGTATTTTGCTCCTAACTGATAGCCATATTTGTTTTTCCAACTTTTTTCGCCTCCTTTAATATCGTTTAAAGAAAATTCATCTAAAATAAATTGTCCGTAAAGATTAACTTTATTGTTCCACTTATACTTTAAAGATGCACCAACCACAGCGTTTCCAGCATCTTGTCCTGTTTCAAACTCAATAGCTCTAAAAAATATTATTGGGTTAAGGTAATTTACATCAAACGTTCTATTATCAGTCTTTGCCCACATAACGGATTCAAACAATCCAATATTAAGTCGTTTAGACACGTTCCAACTTAAGTAATGGTTTGCCATATACTTGGTTAAAAACGCACCATCTTCGGTTACTTCGGTTCGTACGTCTTTTAACCACATCCAAGTATTGGTGTATTTTATTTTCCAGAATTTGGTGTTTAATTTTAAAAAAGGGTATGGACTAGTTACATCGCTTTGCAACAAAGACCTGTAACCATCACCTATGAAATTTTTGCCATGACCAAATTGTACATTTATAAAATTTGCTGGAGAATAGGATAAATATGCTTCAGCTACTGGATAATCGTAAGAATCGGTTTTAAACCGTTTTGCAATACCACGACCAGGGATTATCGCAGGATCTGGACCAAAGGCCTTTAAACTTTCAGAATACTCATTAAAATATTGAGCAAATCGACCTTGACTTTCATAAACTGATGCTGAGAAGTTGAATTTTTTCCCTAATCCTCCTTGAATATAAAATCCTCTCGTATTATTATATGTTGTGCTAAAATCGGCATCAGTATCTTTACCTACCTGAAGGTCAAAAACCGGATCAATAGTAAACCAATAATCTTCTCCTTGAACCTGTACTAAGTGCTCATTCCACAGTTTTCTTGCCCACCAACTTTCAGAGTCTTTTACTAAAGCTTCTTTTTCAGCTTCAAAATCATAATACTTTGAAACCTCATCAAACATAAACGGTTTTGCTGCAGTATGACTATTGGTACCAAGCTCATTCATTTCTCTGTCAAACCTTGCATAATAGGTATGTGTAAATGGAATGTTAAGCTGACTCTTATACTCTAACTTTTGGTACTTTACAATGTTATCATTAATGCTATCGTACTCATTAGATACAACCTCATTTAAATCGACCGTTTTTTTAACATCAACTATAGTTTCTTTAGCTGTTTGCGGAGTAACCTCTTGAGGATTTACCAAAGGTATTTTTATAGCCAAAGAATATTGATAATAGGTTGGATTGCCATTGTAAGTCCCAGGAATTGTCTTTGGTAGTTCATTAAAAACACGCTTTACCTCATCCTTTAATTCATCATAAACCGCATCTACATAAAGCACATGTATTGTTCCTTCTTTATCTACTTCAAACAACACTTTTACATCTCCTTTGTACTCATCATCAATAGCTACTTGTGGTACTTTTAGAGTATTAAAAATATGGGTGTTTATTTTATTATTAAAACAAGATTTTAAATTCTCTATTGGTTGAGATTCGCAACCTGGAAAAACAGGTAATTTTTCGTAAGTATCGCTAGTTTGAGAAAATACTATGGATTGTGTTAAAACGAAAATAAACAAGAAGAGTTGTTTCATAAGATGGTAACTACCTTTTTATTAGGCGAAAGATACTATTTTTTTCAAAATGCGGACAATAAAAGAATTTCTTGATAAAGGTATAAAACTGAAATTCATTTATAATTAAAAAACCGCTATCAGTAAATGATAACGGTTTATACATTAATAAATTTTAAGGTTTACTAATCCATCACTTGAAAAATGATTGGGAAAGTATAGATTACCTCAACAGGATTTTCTCTTTGCATACCTGGAGTCATTTCTGGGATTTTTTTCACCACACGCTCAGCTTCTTTTTCAAGTCCTTTGTGTGGTGCTCTAGTTTTAATATCTGAAACCTTACCAGATTTATCCACCTTAAATTCAACATAAATTTTTTGAACACCACTCAGCCCTAATTCTGAAGCTATGCTTGTAGAGAATTTTTTATTTACCAATCTGGTAATTTTCTCTGACATACATCTTTTACGTGCTTCATTGGTTGTTTCATTTTCACAACCAGGATAAATTGGTGCTTTTTCTATTCTAAAAAAAGGCACAGGAATATCTTCAACAACCTTATCAATTACTATATCTCCAGGATCAACAGGAGTTGATGTTGCTACAGGTTCAGTAATTATAGTTTCGGTCACCTGTTTTTCGTTGAAGTCGTCTTCAACGATTGTAGGTTCTTTATCTACAATCCTTCTCTGTTTTTGTTTGACCTCTTCTTTTGGCGCTTGTTCTTCATAGATTTTGAACTCAGGAACAATAATTTCGGTTTCATCATCAATTGCCACTAAAGCTTGGTCAATTTTTGGAACATGTGTTGCAAAGTTCATTTCAAAAAGCAGGTAAGTTCCTAGCAAACAAAGAATGAGTCCAACCTGAAAATACAAGGCTGAATTTTTTTGTAAATTTGCATCATGCTTTTGTGGTTTTTTCACATCGGTAGTGCTCTGACCAGCATTACTGTGTGTTTCGTTAAAATTTTTCATAATACTTTAAATTTAAAATGTTAATATTATGATAAAAACACAATAAGCATACCAAAAACAAAAATCCCGCTCATTAATTTGAACGGGATTTTTAAATCTATATTAAAACTGTTTTTTAGTCTTGTACTTGGAATAAGATTGGTAACGAATATGGAACTGTTACTGCTTTTCCTCTTTGCTTACCTGGTTTCATTTTAGGAAGCAATCCAATTACACGCTTAGCTTCTTTTTCCAATCCTGGATGTGGAGCTCTAGCCATAATGTTAGTAATGTTTCCACTTTTATCAATCTTGAAAATTACGTTAATACGTTGTCTTCCTGATAAACCTAATTCTCCAGCTAAGTCAGTGTTGAATTTCTTGTTTACAAACTTGCTGATTTTTTCAGACATACATTGCTTTTTAGCATTGTTTCCACTTTCGTTTTCACAACCTGGGAAAACTGGTACGTTTTCAATTACAGCAAACGGAACCTCGATGTCTTCTTCTACTTCTTCAACCTCTACTTCTTCTACTTCAACGATTTCTTCTTCTTGATCGGTTTCAGTAGATTCAATTACAGTTTCCTCAACTTCTTCTTCATCTTCTACAATCTCAATCTCTTCAGGAGCTGCAGGTGGTGGAGGTGGAGGTGGAGGGGTTTGTATTTGTTCAGTAATTGGAATTTCTTCTTCTAATTCTTCATCTAAGTTTAATTGACCTATATCAATATCAGACTTATCATATGTTTTATAGTTAATTGCCACATTAGCAAACAATAACATTAAAGCAAGACCTACAGCGAAATAGATTGAACTATTTCTACTTACATCTGCTTTAGTACTCTTTTTAGGTTCCATATCTTAAAAGGTTTAAAAGGATTGCTAAAATAACCAATTAATTGTTAAAAAAGCAAGTGATTTTTTTATTTTAACTTTAAGCTTTTACTAGACTTTATAATGACTACTCCTATTAGGATACCAATTGTATTGGCTGCTACATCATAAAAATCTAATGTTCTTAAAGTTGTAATTGTATTTTGTAATACCTCAATTATAATGCCATAAATTACTCCCACAGCAATTGTTACACCTATTTTATAGTTAAGGCTTAATGTGCGTAGGTAATTAAAACAAAGTAAGGTAAACACAACATAGGCTGCGATGTGATAAAACTTATCATCCATTGATGAGCCTAAGCTTGGTAATCCATTAACATTTATAAGGCTAAGTATTGTTAAAGCTATAACGTAACCGCCAAATAAAATTAATGCGAATTTTTTAAGCACCTATTAATGCTTTATAATCTTCGGCAGACATTAAATTATCGAATTGAGAAACGTCTGAACACTTTACTTTTATCATCCAACCGTCTCCATAAGGATCCGTATTTACTGTTTCTGGTTGGTCTTCTAAAGCTTCATTAAATTCAATGATTTCTCCTGATACAGGTAAGAACAAATCAGAAACTGTTTTTACAGCTTCAACTGTCCCAAAAATTTCTTCGGCTTCTAGAGTTTCGTCTAAAGTTTCAACTTCAACATAAACAATATCTCCTAATTCGCCTTGAGCAAAGTCTGTAATTCCTACAGTTACTACATCGCCTTCAATTTTAACCCACTCGTGGTCTTTAGTGTACTTTAAATCTGATGGTATATTCATCTTGTATAAAAATATTAATTACAGCAAATGTAATTTTTTAAATAAAGAATTTCAGGTGTTTTCTCTTATTTTTTATTAACAGCCATTATATGTCTAGTTACCAAAATTATACCTTAGAGTAATACCAGATCGTATTGTGGTTTGTGGAAATGCTGTAGAAATAGCATATTCAGAAAACGTATAATCAAAATAGAATATACCTGTTAGGTTTTTACTAAACGCATAATCGGCATTATACTTAAACCCTAATATGGTTTGACCTGAAGTTATTTGATTATTATCTAAGTCTAAATATCTAATTATGGTTTTATTATCTCTTATTGAGATATCTGCCGACATATTTAAATCACTTTTAATAATTTGTTTTGGTCCTGCAAGTTTAGAGCGTATTCTAACATCTTTTATTCTATACCCTAAACCTATAATGTATTCTTTACCTTGAATTTCAGTAAGTAGATTGTTATCAAAGCTTAATGACAGTACTCTGTCTTTTTTAATTTCGGCTAGAATTTTTATTGAGTTTTTCATTTCAAAATCCACTCTTACTAATGGACTGAATTGCTCTTCTAGGTTTATATTACTAAATACTGTTCTATTCTTGAAGTTTCCTGATTGGTCTAACACATTTGGATCTTGGTTAGCATAATCCATAGTTGGGTCAGCAGCTTGATAATCTAGGTTAGTTCTAAACTGATTGATTGTATAACTAGACCTATAACCATGCGTTACAGAAAAACGTTTAAAGCGCTTTTTAAACCAGTTAAACTTCATGAAACCTGTATACTTTAACTGCCAGTTTGGAATTGGAACATCTCTAAACGCTCCTAATTTAACATTATCAGGATTAGTACCTTGATATGCCGATAAGAATGCAGGTAATAATACAGCTTGACTATTTTTACCAAATCCTAATGGATAACCTTCATCATCTACATCATAAGTTGAGTTACCATAAAAGTTTCTCGCTAATCTATTAGCTATTACAAGTCTGTTTTCTCTAAAATTATCAAAAGCTTCTGATTGATTTTCGTCACTCTTACTAAATGCTGTTTTAATTAATGCTGTAGAAATATTAAAGTTACCATATGAATTTTGAATTAATGAATTATAGTCTAACTCTCCATCATTATCTAAATCTTCAACTCTAAAATTCTCAGTCATACTTTCAGAGTAAGTTCTGCTTCCAGTAAAGTCAATTTTTAAATCATTAATAGGCTCCATATTGGCTGCTAAATCCAATATTTTATTGGTAGTAGCCATATATTGTTGGTTAAACTCAGGGAATACAGTTAACCATCCATTTCTTGCAACTACATCTCTAATGTCTCTTTGACTACCAAAGGTATATCCAAACGTAGGCTTAAGTGTTCCTACAAATCCTGGTGTTCTTAAATAACCAGGTAAGAATGTTCCGTTATTTTCAGTATAATTAATTTGAATACGTTTTATACTTGTTAAAAGGTCTATTCCTGCATTAAGTATTTTGGTTCCTGCTCCTGTTTTAGAAGTAGAACTATTATTTTTTTGATTTTGGGCTGGTTTACCATCTTTCCCTATTGCTGCAGGTGTCGCTCTAGTTCTTGCTCTTGTACGAGTTGGTTTTTTAACCAAACCTACATATCTATATAAATTCTCCATATTTAATGTAGAATTTATAGAATGAGTATTTGCATTTTGTACTGAGTTCCCTAAATTATAGGTTCTAGTTACATCGTTATCATCAGTATACTCAAAATCGGTATTAAGATCAGAACCTTTTTGCCACTGGAAATTTGCTGTATAAGAATACGTTGCCTTTAAGAAACTAAATGTTGGTATTTTATACAATGGAATGTCATAGTTAATCTGTAAATCCTGTGCTTGAATATTTGGATCTCCAAGATCAAAGAAACCATCCCAAACATCTAGAGTTGGGTCTTGACTTCCGTTAATTTGGTCATCAATAAAATAGTTTCTTACAATGTTTTTGTTAGCTGCACTAAAGTTTAAATTTAAGCCATTAGTGATATTATAGTTAATAGCATATTGGAAGTTGAACGTGTAATTTCTTCTAAATAACTCTTCAATTCCTATGTTATCTCCTCCCAATTCAACATCTCTAAACTTTTGCTTGTTAAATTGTCTAATGATATCAGTATTAACAGAGAATGTTGTTGGTAACACATTAAAATTGAAATCCTTAAGTATCTTCCAGTATTTCCCTCTAAATAATGAATCGTTCTTTTTAAAAGGTTCAATAGGTTTTGGTGTAAAACTGTAGTTGTAGTTAACACCTGCTCTAATGTTTTGGTCTAAAGATCTTTCAATTTCAAAATCTCTATGCTCAACTTTGTTGTATGAATAGTTGAACGTTAAATTTTCAACATCATAAAAATGTGGTTTAGCTTCAGCGGAACGTTGCTTTTTAACACCAATAAAGTTAATACTCTTACGCTTAGTGTAATTTTCTGATTGTACTCTAATTTGCTCACGCTCTTCTTCAGTTTCTGCAGCATCTATTCTTGACTCTAGTGTAAGGTCGTTATAATACTGGTCGTATTTTGGTGTAATAAGCTCTTCACTCTGAGCATAATTAAATGGTATTTGAATTCCCCATTTTTTAGGTAATAATTGACCAAGCTGAACATTGGTAACTACATCATACTGTTGCACATCTTCTCTACTACGCTCATTAGGACGTTGCTCAACCGAACCAAATCCTGAAGTACTCTGTCTTCCTGTTGCACTAATGTTTGCAAAATCTGCAAAATTGGTATCAACACTAGCAATAGCTGCCCAACCACCTTCGTTTTCTAAATCAGATAAACGCAATTCATTTACCCAAACCTCTCCACAAACATCTTCGTTAGGATTGATGTTTTTAACACCAACCATCAACACTCTAATGTCACCAAAGTTAGGATTACCTTTAATTGCCACACGCTGTTGACCTAAAGTATGTGGTGAAAATTCAGTAACAGGATCTGCACTTAACTCTCCATTTATAACATCGTAGAATGTAGGGTCAAGGTTACTTAATGTTTGTGCTGAAATTCCTCTTGATTTTATTTCTTGAAGTACTGATAACTGAATATTAATTTCATTTTCTTCAGGCCAAACATCAGTAGCAGACACACTTCCTGTTGATACTTTTAAAGGCACTTCAATTTGGTAGAAGTTTTGAGTTAAGTCATTACCCATCCTAATAAACCCAACTAATTCTTCATCATCTAAAGTTCCACTTTCTCCATCTTGAGCATGCATAAACATACGCAGTTTTTTATACTGACGCATATCAACATTTATGTTCTTGAAAACTCCTTTAGAATCGGTTGGTTCTAAATTACAAATATTTAAAACTAATGATTGCTCATTTTGTCTAATGATATTGTTATTATTATTTAACTGCTCTAACTCAACTCCTGGAGGCAACACATAGTTTCCTTCGTTTTCTTGCAAACCAACTATACCAACACTAAACTCAGGGTTAGCACTGTTATTATTTGAGTCGTTATCTAAATCTAATGTGTAACGTCTCCAATCACTACGTACAAGATCTAGAGTTGCAAAACGCAATGTTGTAGTTTCAGTAAATCCGTTAAGATACATTCTTGCAAAACGTACAGATCTAATATCTGTAATTCCTCCTACCGCTGAAGTTGGCTCAGAAATTGGAATTCTAAACTGATACCATTTAACTTCTCTTGTATCTCCATTTGGCAATACAACATCTCTTGTTTTTATATCATTGATTTGCTCATTAGTTGCAACTAAACTCGCAGGAGTAATATCAATTTCATACTCATAATAACTATCAATAGTATTCATTGTATTGTCTCTATTGATATCTTCAACATCTGGCTGTGTTGTAGAGCCTCTGTTTGTTTCAGTAAAGGTTTCAGGAGAGTTTCCTTGTGTACCATTGTACTTCTTGTAACGCTCAAAAATATCTCCTGATGTATTTAAGAAATAGGTATAGTTATCATTTGATGGATCTTCTAATCCAGCAAATGCAGGGAATTGTTGCGCTTCTTCAGCATCATCAAATCCATCATAACCAACATCTTGGTTTGTTCTTTCTTGCCCTAGAGTTGAAAACGTATAGATTAATGATTGGTTTTGTGGCACAGCCCAATCGGTTCCTGAGTTTAATAATGCTGATACATCACCATTTTCAGGAAGTCCATTTTCATACTGCTTTTTACCGTCTTTTAAAATATCTTCTGAGATATTTCCTAAGTTGAAATAGAGTTTTCCTCCTGTACTGTTTTCGTTATCTAAAAATGGATCTTGAACCCAAAACTCAATATACTCTACATTGGCTTGTTCAAAATCGGTTGAAGTTATTTGTCTGGTAATTCCTGCCCAAGCTTGTGTTGGGTTATCAATTGTTCCATCAGATGTTGAAGGATCAAAATTGTATGGTCCTCTTTCGGTTGGATAATACCTTAAATCCAATGTATTAATAATTGTACTTTGACCTTGTACAATATCAACCTGAGGAAACACTTCGTCAATGAAAACCCGTCTTGAGTATAAGTTTGACACATCTTCATCTGAAATACCACTTGGTCTTTGACTACTGTAAAAAATTGGGTCAATTGTATACCAGTTTAAAAAGGCTCTATCAAAACCATTTTCTAAACCTGGTGCGTTTATAGGATCGTTTTCAGCCGCTCCATTTACAGTTCTTGGTCTACTCGATAAAAACCATGATTGAGGTGATAGTAAATCTATTGCTCCTTGAGTACCTTCAAAATCATCAACATAAGCTGTAGCTTCATTGTTAAAGTCGGTTCCTTTTGGAGCTCCTGGAGCTAAATAAGCGAATTCTCCTCTAACTGATAAATTAGAAGGCACATCAGTATCGATATTTGGAAGTTTATTTACTAATCTTGTAAAGAATGGAACTTCGGTTGAATAATTCCCATTAAATCCGAAAATGGTATTGTTTATAGGTTCAGTATTGTAGTTTGCTTTTTGTGTTATTGGTCGTTCACTTAAATTTAAAAAGGTTGCGCCCAACACAAAATTCTCATTAAACTGGTGTTCTACATTTACACCTGCAAAACGTCTTGTTTGCTGACCAAACACTGCATTGTTTTCAACAGACACATTAATAGGAGTGTTAGATGCTTTAAGTGCTTCATCTAAAATTTGAACACGTCCTAATTGATAATTCACTGTATAATCAATACCTTCAACTAGTGTACGCCCTCCAGCAGTTACTACTACAGAACCTCTTGGCACATTAAATGCTCCTAAAGGAATACCATCACCTCCTGATGATTTATAACTTCCCTTAATCTGGAATTTATTCTTTTCAATTTCATCTAAAGCAGCAGTTTTAGTCTTCTTATAAAGAATATCATACACATACTTTTCTTGGTTAGCGTTGGTATAGATATCAGCATCGTAGTCTCCAGGGTTACTTGGGTCGTCTAACACATCAAATAGGTATTTACCAAATGGCTCTACCTTAGTGAATATTATTTTTCCGTTTTGCATTAAAACAGTTTGACCTTCAACAAAATCAAAGAACCCATCACCATGCAATTGTGGGTCATTATTGTAATTAAGTCGATCTAAGTGAAATAGTCTAATTAAAGGTGTTTCGTTAATAACTGAATCGTCTGTTGGATCGGTTGTATTGTTATCATACAACGGAAAAGCTGTTCCTTCAACTGGTAAAATGTAGTTAACAGGAGACGCTTCAGTATAAAAAATGTTTAATTTGAAATCCTCTTGACTTAATTGAAAAGCGCCAGTGTCATACACGTTCTTCATCATTAAGTCCCATATAGGTTCCTCAACACTAGTAATTGCACTTTTAAGCATTTTTAAAACCAAGCTATTGTTACTAACTACTTGGTTTCCTGAACCTGTATCAGTTGTTACTCCTGTAGCTTCAACACCATCGTTAGCAAATTCACCAACTTGGTATACTTGACCTCCTACAGTATATTGGAAGGCAACTGCTAACACTTCATCGTTTAGCAACCTTTGATTTAATGAGATGTAACCCAATTGTGTGTTTAGCGTATAGTCATATCCTTCTTCTAGCTTACGTGCGTTTTCTAACTTTCCAAAGTCGAAACCTTCGTTTGCTGGAATATTAATACCTTGCTCTACAGTGGTAATATCTCTTACTAAATCATTAAGGTTAGAACCAGCTCCACCTATATTTGTCGGGTCAAAACCATTATTACTGTTATCAGGAAGTGCGCCTGGGTTTAGTATGTTTACACCAGAACCGACAATTTCAGACTCTCCTAAATCCTGAAAAGCAGCAATGTTTCTTACGTTATCAGTTTGATTGCTTCGGTTAGTTACCCAAACCTCAATTCTAGTAATTTGAATATTATTATTTATGTATGGGTAACGCATCATAGACGCATCATACGTTTCCCTAAAATATTGCGAAAGGAAAAAGTGTCGGTTTTCGTCATAGTCTCTTGCAAAAAACGAGAACTCCTCAAGTGTTCCTCCTCCTTGAGCTACTACTGACTGCGACTGTGATTTCTGTTCAGAAAACACTGCTGTAACTCTTGTTTTACCAAATTGAAGTTCGGTTTTTACACCAAATAAACTTTGCGCTCCAGTAATTAATGAACTGTTAAGCGGCATACTTACGTTACCAACTTCAATTTTTCTTACAATATCATCTTCGGTTGGTGTATATTCTAACTTTATTAAGTTTTGAAAATCAAATGTTGACTCGGTATCATAATTTGCAGTTACCTGTAATCTTGTACCTACTTTACCTAATAAACTTAAACTTATACGTTGGTCAAAATCAAAAGTGAAATTACTTCTGTTTCTTGGTGAAAATGAAGGGTTATCTTGCTTTGTAAACAATACTCCTAAGTCCATTTCAACCGAACCTTGAGGAACTACCTCAATGGTATTACCTCCAAAAATAGTTTCAAAAAACCCTGAGTCTACATAAAACTCTGGTAATAAGTTTTTTTGTTCTTCTTCAGTCCCTTCCTTTTTACCTTCAGCAGCATCAATTTTTTGTTTGTAGTAGTTTCTTAACTGCTCTTGTATTACTAATCTTTGATATTCAGCAGGTGTTAGAATAATTGGATAATTGATATTGAAATCGCCTACTTTTTCAGTGTAAATGTATCTGTCAGTTAAAGGATCGTAAGTATACTTTGAAACAATGCTGTTAGGATTTGGCATTTTTATATTTCCTAAGGCATACCCTGTTTTTGTAGTATCAGATTCTTCAGCATCTTCTTGAGAAAACGCAAAAGTGCTACACAGCATAGCTAAACTAAAAAGCAGGTATTGTAATAATGTCGGTTTAAAAGTATAGTTAGTTGTCCTCAAATTGATTATAAATTTTTTAAAGCCTCTTTTATAATTGCTTCAATGCTTGCATCTGGCTGATTGGATATAATTTTATCTACAACTCTTTCAGACTGTTTTTTAGCAAATCCTAGAACTTCTAAAGCAGATAACGCTTCATCTTTGTTTGTATTGCTTTTTGGGGCCGAAAGTTCGTCAATATCATACACTTTCAAAATTTTATCTTTTAAATCCAAAATAACTCGTTGAGCTGTTTTGGCTCCAATACCCTTTATAGATTGAATTAGAGCCACATCTTCCATAGCTATTCCTTCTCTAACTTGTTTGGGTGTTAACGAAGACAACATAGTACGTGCAGTACTAGCTCCTATACCACTTACCGATATAAGTAATCTGAAAATTTCACGTTCAGCTAATGATGAAAATCCAAAAAGCGTGTGCGAATCTTCTTTAACCTGAAGATGCGTGTATAACTTAAGATGCTCTTTATCTGGAATTTGAGAAAACGTGTGTAGCGAAATATTAAGCAAATAGCCCACTCCATTACAGTCTATCGTAACATCAGTTGGGTTTTTCTCTACAAGTTTCCCTTGAATATGTGTAATCATTAACTAATCCTTAATTAACCTCTCAAATGTAATAAAATTATTTGCATTACAAATCTACTTGGTCGATTGGTTTTCTAACTCCCACTTTTCTTTTTGCTGAGCATCAATTACCGCAATAGCTGTCATGTTTACAATTTCATCTACACTTGCATCCAATTGTAAGATATGAACAGGCTTACGCATTCCCATCATTATTGGTCCTATTGAGTCCGCTTTATTAAGCTCTTTAAGCAGCTTATAGGTGATGTTTGCAGAGTCTAAATTTGGAAAAATGAGTGTATTTACTTTTCTACCTGCTAATTTTGAAAACGGAAAGATATCTTGTAGCATCTCACTGTTTAAAGCAAAATCAGTTTGCAACTCTCCATCTACAATCATATCAGGGTAGTAACGATGCAAATAAGACACTGCTTCTCTTACTTTTGATGCGCGCTCATTTGTTGACGAACCAAAATTGGCATACGACACCATTGCCATTACAGGTTCCATCCCAAACATTTTTACTACTTTAGAAGTCATTTGAGCAATTTTTGCTAAGTCTTTAGACGAAGGGTCAATATTTATTGAGGTATCACTTAAAAACATTGGTCCACGTTGTGTCATCATTAAGTTAGTAGTCGCTACTCTCGATGCTCCCTTAGCTAAACCTATAAGCTCTAACATAGGTTTTACTACTGACGGATAGCTTCTAGAGTAACCAGAAATTAAAGCATCAGCATCTCCTGTATTAACCATCATTGCTGCAAAATAGTTTCGCTCGCGCATGATTTTTTGAGAAGAATATAATGTAACACCACGTCGTTTACGTTGTTGCCAATAGACTTCGGCATATTTATTTTTACGCTCTAACTCTTCATCTGACTTAGGGTCGATAATTGGAACATCAGCATCAAACTCAATTTCTTCTTTAAGTTTTTCAATTTCATCTCGTCTTCCTAATAAAATAGGATGCGCAATTCCTTCATCATAAACTATTTGAGCAGCTTTTAATACATCTAGCTGGTCAGCTTCAGCAAACACAACTCGTTTTGGGTTTAATTTTGCTCTGTTAACAAGTAAACGTACAATCTTATTATCTGCCCCTAAACGCTCTAATAGTGACTCTTTGTATTTATCCCAATCATCGATAGACTCTTGAGCAACTCCACTTTCCATAGCTGCTTTTGCCACAGCAGGAGGAACTTCGCCAATTAATCTTGGGTCAAAAGGTTTTGGAATGATATATTCTTTACCAAAGGTTAAGTGCGTTTCTCCATAGGCTATATTAACTTGCTCAGGCACTGACTCCTTTGCTAAACGTGCTAATGCAAGTACAGCAGCCATTTTCATTTCTTCATTAATCTTGGTAGCTCTTACATCTAGAGCACCTCTAAAAATAAAAGGGAAGCCAAGTACATTATTTACCTGATTAGGATGATCGCTACGTCCTGTAGCCATAATTATATCATCTCTAGTAGCTATTGCTAAATCGTAAGCAATTTCAGGATCTGGATTTGCCATAGCAAAAACTATTGGGTCTTTTGCCATAGACTTAAGCATTTCAGGAGTTACGATGTTAGATGTTGACAGTCCTATAAACACATCAGCATCTTTCATTGCTTCTTCTAAGGTGTCAATTTTCCTGTGCGTAGCAAACTCAGCTTTTTCTTTTGTAAGGTTTTCTCTGTCTTTTCTGATAACACCTTTACTATCTAACATAACCATGTTTTCAAGATTTGCACCACACGATTGGTACAAACGCGAACATGATATTGCAGCAGCTCCTGCTCCACTAATAACTATTTTAACATCTTCAATGTTCTTTTCTGCTAGCTCCAATGCATTTATTAATGCAGCAGCAGAAATAATAGCTGTTCCATGCTGGTCGTCATGCATTACAGGAATATCTAACTCCTCTTTTAAACGACGTTCAATTTCAAAGGCTTCGGGAGCTTTGATATCTTCAAGGTTAATACCTCCAAAGGTTGGTGCAATATTTTTAACCGTTTCAATAAACTCTTCAATATTTTCGGTGTCGACCTCAATATCAAACACATCAATATCGGCAAATATTTTAAACAGTAAACCTTTACCTTCCATAACAGGTTTAGAAGCCTCAGGACCAATATTACCAAGTCCTAAAACCGCTGTTCCATTAGAAATTACGGCAACAAGGTTACCTTTAGTAGTATATTTATAGACGTTGTTTTTATCTTTTGCAATTTCAAGACAAGGCTCTGCAACACCTGGCGAATATGCTAATGACAAATCTCTTTGACTTGCATATTTTTTGGTAGGTACAACCTTAATTTTTCCTGGAGTTGGTTTGGCGTGATACACCAAAGCCTCACGACGTTTGCTTTGTTTACTCATATAAAAATTGGATTAATATGAATTTACAAATGTAGTAATCCTTTCTATGAAACTCTAATCTTTCAAAAACTTAATATTTCGTGTAAGTCCTGAATACTTGGTGCGTTTTACTGCTGATTTTTTAAACACCTTTTTAAAAGTGTCTTCTGTAATTTCATCCCAATCCTTCTTGGTCATTTCCAATAGTTCAGGATGTGGATTGAATAATGGTTCATTGTGTGGTTTTGAAAATCGATTCCATGGACAAACATCTTGACACACATCGCAACCAAACATCCAATCGTCGGTTTTATTCTTAAAGTCTGATGGTATATTATCTTTTAACTCAATGGTTAAATACGAAATACATTTACTGCCATCTACCACATATGGTTTTACAATGGCTTCTGTTGGGCAAGCATCTATACAGGCAGTACATCTCCCACAATGGTCTGTAGTTGGTGTATCATAATCTAATTCTAAATCGATAATTAATTCAGCAATAAAATAAAACGAGCCTACTTTTTGGGTTAGTAAATTGCTGTGTTTACCTATCCAACCTAATCCACTTTTTGCTGCCCAAGCTTTATCTAAAACTGGTGCTGAATCTACAAAGGCACGTCCTGATACTTCACCTATTTCGTCTTGAATGAATTGTAATAGTTGTTTTAATTTATCTTTTATTACAAAATGGTAATCAGTTCCATAAGCATATTTTGACAATTTATAGCTTTCGGTGTTTTGAGTTTGGGAAGGAAAATAATTAAGTAGTAACGATACTACACTTTTAGAACCATCCACAAGTTTTGTTGGATCCAAACGTTTGTCAAAATGGTTTTCCATATAACGCATTTCACCATGCATATTAGCGTTTAACCATTTCTCAAGACGAGGTGCTTCTGCTTCTAAAAACTCTGCTTTACTTATACCACACGATAAAAAACCTAGCCTTTTAGATTCCTCTTTTATAAGCTTTGTATATTTTGATGTTTGGCTGCTCATTAAGCTCTCGGTTGAAGCCTAACAATGGCATTTTTAGGCTTAAGCGTTATTAATGGGTTTATTTCAATAGTATCTTTAGTTGGAAGAATTTCAAACCTAAGTAATACTTCTGAAATGGCTATAATCATTTCATACATAGCAAAGTTGTTTCCTATGCATTTTCTTGGTCCTGCTCCAAAAGGAAAATACTGTGAGGAGTAGCTTTTAGCTTTTTCAGGAGAAAAACGATTAGGATTAAACTCCTCTGGGTTTTCCCACAGGTCTTTGTGTTTATGAATTTCTATAATAGATAATAAAATACTACTTTCTTTTTTAAACTGATAGGTTTTAAAACTATCATCTTCAATATTAACACGATCTATAAAGTATGCTGGTGGATACAGTCTTAAAGTTTCTTCAACCACTTGTTTAGCATAAGCTGACATAGTAATTGCAGACATTATATCTGTATCATGTTGCTCTAATATTTGTTTATACTGCGATACTACTTTTGTTTGCCAGTTAGGATGTTGTGCTAATAATTGTACTGCAAAGCTTAGGGCATTTGCTGTTGTTTCATGTCCTGCAACAAACAAAACCAAAATCTCATCTATAAGTTGTTCGTCACTCATTTGAGAGCCATCGTCATAACGTGTCTGTAAGAGCATATCTAACAAATCGTTATACTCTACGGAAGAATTCCTACGCTTATCAATAATAGTTTGCAAAACATCTCTTGACGCTTTTGAGCGTGATAAGTGCTTTTCTATAATTCCGAAATGTTTAAAATACCAAGACAAGTAAGGTTGTCTTAATTCTTTCACTAACATTTCTTGATTTTCTTCGGTCACATCTTGGAGTAGTTTGATTTCACTGTCAGATGCTGCATTGCTAAACAATGCCTTTACAACTACTTTAAACGCTAAATTGCTAAACATTGGTAAAACATCAATATCCTTATTAGGTTTAATTGATACTAATTCATCTACAATAGTTTGTTTTATGACTGTTAGTAAATGTTCAATGTGCTTTTTATGAAATGCTGGCTGAATAAGTTTTCGTTGTGTCCGCCAATGGTCACCTTCGGCTGTGAGTAATCCTTGACCTAAATACTTTGCAAGATCTTTAGTTTGAATAGGTGATTTTTTATAGTTCTTCCAGTTTTTCTGCAATACATATTCAGCTAGTTCAGCATCACGAGAAAATATAGCATAATTTTTGGGTCCTACATTTAGTTTAAATGTGTCTCCATAACGTTCAAAGTTTTTATGATGGAATGGTAGCGGATTATTAAGTATAGATATTGCTTGCCTTAAAAAAGTAAAGGTTGAAACCTCTGGTATGTTTTTTACAACACTCATCTAAAATAAACCACCTTGTATATTGCCTTTTACTCTTCCAAGGTGTTTATAGGCTTGTTCAGTCACTTCTCGTCCTCTAGGTGTACGCATTATAAATCCTTGTTGAATAAGGAAGGGTTCGTAAACTTCTTCAATAGTTTCGGCACTTTCACTTACTGCAGTAGCCAAAGTAGTGATACCAACTGGTCCACCTTTAAACTTATCAATGATAGTGGATAGAATTTTGTTATCCATTTCATCGAGTCCATGCGCATCCACATTTAAAGCTTCTAAAGCAAATCGTGCAATTTTAATATCAATTGTTCCATTACCTTTTATTTGAGCAAAGTCTCTAACTCTTCGTAATAAAGCATTGGCAATTCTAGGAGTTCCTCTACTTCTACCTGCAATTTCTACAGCAGCTTCCATAGAAATTGGCACGTTTAATATTGATGCACTACGTTGTACAATGGTTGTTAATAGTTCGGTATTATAATATTGTAACCTACTACTAATACCAAAACGCGCACGCATAGGAGAAGTCAATAACCCTGAACGAGTGGTTGCACCAACTAATGTAAACGGATTAAGATTGATTTGTACTGTTCTTGCATTGGGTCCAGACTCAATCATAATATCAATTTTGTAGTCTTCCATTGCAGAGTAAAGGTACTCTTCAACAATGGGACTCAATCTATGAATTTCATCAATGAACAGTACATCACGCTCTTCTAAATTGGTTAACAAACCAGCCAAATCACCTGGTTTATCCAACACAGGCCCTGAAGTTACTTTGATACCAACATTAAGCTCGTTAGATAAAATATGTGCTAAAGTTGTTTTCCCTAATCCAGGAGGCCCATGAAATAGTGTATGATCTAATGCTTCGTTACGCAAATTAGCTGCTTTAACAAAGACCTGAAGGTTTTCCAATACTTGATCTTGACCAGTAAAATCTTCAAAAGATAAGGGTCTTAATTTCTTTTCAACATCCAGCTCTTCTGGTGTGAAGTTTTCGTTTGTTGGATCTAGGTTTTCGTTCATACTAAACAAATATAAAGAAAAAGCCTCTCTATTTCAGAAAGGCTTTTTAATATCTTTTAAGATTCTTGCTCTATCAAGAATTCATTAATGTTGAAGTTCTTCTTCGCCATCTTTCATTGGCACGTTTTGAGGCACATAATCTTCATCATGTCCTGGTTTACTATAGTCGTAAGCCCAACGGTGAACATGAGGAATTTCTCCTGGCCAGTTACCATGTATATGTTCAACTGGAGTAGTCCATTCTAAAGTGTTAGATTTCCATGGGTTTTTCTCAGCTTTCTTACCAAAGAAAATACTAGAAAAGAAATTGTATAAGAATACCAACTGGAATACACCACCTACTAAGGCGAATACAGTAATAATAACGTTTACATCTGCTAAGTCATCAAACAATGGGAATGCAGAGTTAGTATAATAACGTCTTGGTAATCCTGCCATACCTATAAAGTGCATTGGAAAAAATACACCATAAGCACATACTGCAGTTGTCCAGAAGTGAACATAACCTAAACGTTTGTTTAACATACGTCCAAACATTTTAGGGAACCAGTGGTAAATACCAGCGAACATTCCGTAAAGTGCAGAAATACCCATTACTAAGTGGAAGTGAGCTACAACGAAATACGTATCGTGTACGTTAATATCAAGCGCACTATCACCTAAGATGATTCCTGTTAAACCTCCTGTAATGAATGTAGAAACTAATCCTATTGAAAACAGCATTGCTGGATTCATTTGCAGATTACCTTTCCACAGCGTAGTGATGTAGTTAAATGCTTTAACAGCTGAAGGAATCGCGATTAATAAAGTTGTAAATGTAAATACAGACCCTAAGAATGGATTCATACCAGAAATAAACATATGGTGACCCCAAACAATTGTAGATAAGAATGCAATTGCTAAAATAGAGGCTACCATGGCACGATAACCGAAGATAGGTTTACGTGAGTTAGTCGCTATAATTTCTGAAGTAATACCTAATGCTGGTAATAATACAATATACACTTCAGGGTGACCTAAGAACCAGAATAAGTGCTCAAACAATACTGGAGATCCACCTTGATAATGCAGTACTTCACCTTGAATAAATATATCTGATAAGAAGAATGATGTTCCAAAACTTCTATCCATTATTAATAATAAAGCAGCGGATAATAATACTGGGAATGAAATTACACCAATAATAGCTGTAATAAAGAATGCCCAAATAGTTAAAGGCAATCTTGTCATAGACATTCCTTTAGTACGAAGATTAAGTACTGTAACAATATAGTTTAACGATCCTAATAATGATGACGCAATAAATATTGCCATAGATACTAACCATAAAGTCATACCAGCACCTGAACCACCTTGAGCCATTGGTAATGCAGATAATGGAGGATAAATTGTCCATCCTGCTGCAGCTGGTCCAGCTTCAACAAATAATGACAACACCATGATAACACTAGATAAAAAGAATAACCAGTAAGATACCATGTTTAAGAATCCTGATGCCATATCTCTAGCACCAATTTGTAACGGAATTAAAAGGTTACTAAATGTACCACTCAAACCTGCAGTTAGTACAAAGAATACCATTATAGTACCATGAATGGTCACTAATGCCAAATAGATATCAGCATCCATTACACCTTCAGGTGCCCATTTACCTAATAATGCTTCAAAAAGTACATTTGGCTCTTCAGGCCATGCAATTTGCATACGAAACATCATAGACATTAAAATACCTATAACACCCATTATAGTACCTGTAATTAGGTATTGTTTGGCAATCATTTTATGATCCTGACTAAATATATACTTAGTCACGAATGTTTCTTTATGATGATGTCCGTGATCGTCGTCGTGTGCGTGAATATCTGCGTGTGCTGACATAATCTTATATCGTTTTAATACTTTTTAATTGGTTTATTATAAAGATTCTTTGAATGTTTTTTGCTCTTTCATCCAAGCATCATACTCTTCTTGAGTTTCTACTATTATTTTCATTTGCATGTTGTAATGCGACTTACCACAAATTTTGTTACATAATAATAAATAGTCAAACTCATATCTTAAATCTTGTCCTCTAGCTTCAACAGCTTCGCTGTTTTCAACTCTTATCTCATTAATGTGAGCAACCTTATCAATGATATCAGGGTTTTGTCTCATTTCTTCGGTTGTAATAGTTGGTGTAAATCCAAACTGAGTAATCATACCAGGAACACAGTTCATTTGTGCTCTAAAGTGAGGCATGTATGCAGAGTGTAATACATCTTGAGAACGCATTTTAAATAATACTGGTCTACCTACAGGAAGGTGTAATTCTTTAACAATTACATCATCGTGTCCGTTAGGGTCAGATTCGTCAATACCTAAAACATTAGCTTTATCAATATCAATTAATCTAACGTTAGCCATACCTAAAACATTATCGTCTCCAGCATATCTAGCAGTCCAGCTAAATTGTTGAGCATATAACTCAATAACTAAAGGATCTTCGTCTTCATCAATATTCATAATGCTAGTCCAAGTAAATAATCCGTAGATAATTAAACCAGCTAAAACAATTACAGGAATAATAGTCCAAATTGCCTCTAATGTGTTATTATCAGCATAGAATAATGCTTTTCTACCTTTTTCTCCTTTGTATTTGTAAGCAAAGTAGTGTAGCAAAAACTGAGTTATCGTTTGAACTATAAATATGATTACCATTGAGATAATCATTAAGTTATCTATTTGAGGTCCATGAGCTGAAGCTGAATTGGACATTAGAGGTAAATCTCCCCATTTTACAAAACAAACAATTGTTATTACATAAATGAAGATTAAGAAACCTATCATTAAATAGCCATTAATTGTATTGTCTTTATCATTTGCTACTTGGCTATTGGTGTTACCTACTTGAGCTAAGTCAAATATTTTAACCATTTGCCAAATTGCAACAGCTATGAAAAGTACTATTATAGTTGTTAAAAAAGCAGTCATTGTCGTTTCTCTTCTTTATTTATTTTAATTAATAATGGAAATGTTCACTCTCTTTAATAAATGGGTTTCCTTTTGCAAGTAAAGGTGCTTTAGTCAATGCAGTGAATACTACGAAAATAAACAGTCCTGCAAATAACATTATTGAACTAATTTCAGATACACCAATAAACCATCTATCTCCTACTGTTGCAGGCATAATCATATTGAATATGTCTAAATAGTGTCCACAAAGAATTACTATACCAGCCATAACTACAAACCAAGGAATACGTTTGTAATCACTATTCATTAATACTAATAATGGGAACACAAAGTTCATTACTACCATACCTAAGAAAGGTAATTGGTAATCTTGGAAACGCGTTACAAAATAAGTTACCTCTTCTGGAATGTTAGAATACCAGATTAACATAAATTGAGAGAACCATAAGTATGTCCAGAAAATACTGATTGCAAACATGAACTTAGCTAAATCGTGTAAATGGCTATCGTTTACAAACTCTAAGTGACCTCTAGACTTTAAGTACATAGTTATCATTGCAATTACTGTAATTCCACTTACAAACATACTTGCAAAAACATACCATCCAAATAAGGTAGAAAACCAGTGAGGGTCAACACTCATAATCCAATCCCAAGACATCATAGATTCAGTATAAATATAGAATACTAAGAATGCAGCAGAAATACGGAATGTCTTTTTAAAGTTACTGTTATCGTTAATATCAGCATTATCTTGAGCTATTGAGAACTTACGAGCAAAATGACGGTAAATACTCCAACCAGCTATAAATATTAATCCACGAATTATAAATCCTGTCATATTTAAGAATCCTGATTTACCTGCAACTAACTTGTCATAATCTTCGTGATCTGGGTTAGTCATATTTTCATTCATCCAAACAAAAATACTATTGTGTCCTAAATAGTGTGAAGCAACAGCAATTGCTAATACTATTAATCCACCAGGTAATACATAAGATGTTATCCCTTCCATAACTCTAAACAGTACTGGAGACCATCCTGCTTGAGCTGCATATTGAATTGCATAAAATGCAAGTACTCCTAAAGCTATCATGAAAAAGAAAAATGCTGCAACGTATAATGCTGCCCAAGGTCTATTGTGTATTTGGTGCATTACATGCTCAACATGTTTTTTGTGGTCGTCACCATGACTTACATCTGAATTAGCATGAGCGTTAGTTGCATGAGCATCTGTAGTGTTGTGAGTATCATGAGCAGGTGAAGCATGCGCTGCATCTTCTCCATGACCTCCACCATGATGTGAAGCTGACTCAGCCACTAACATGGTTTCAACGTCTTCAAAAGATTTATGAGATGTCATAAAACCATAAACAACGCCTATTGCCCCAATAATCATTAATGCAATAGAAAGTGTCTTTAATTTATTTGAAAATGTGTACATATCTATATATAATCTTTATCTGTCTTATTTTTCTAAATCAGCTTTTAATTTCATTACATAAGCAACTACTTGCCAACGCTCTTCTTCGTTCAATTGGTTTGCATAAGAACCCATTGCGTTTTTACCATAGTATATTACATGGTAAACACTACCTTCGGTAATTGCTCTTCCAACATCATCATAACTAGGTATACCTAGTATCTTTTCACGCTTTACAAGGTTACCTTGTCCGTCACCTTTATTACCATGGCAAATACCACAATAAATATCATAAAGTTCTTTTCCTCTAGTGAAATCTACTTGAGTAGAATCTAATTTATTAGCCAGTGTAGCTTTTGCAAGCTCATATCCTTCAGTTGTGTTATCAATATCAAAAGGAGTATGTCCTCTTGGAATTGTTCCTTCTACAGGCAATTGACCTTCTTTTCCGTTTTTAAATGCATCAGACTCTGAATATGTTTCGTAACCTACAGACTCGTACATATTAGGCATGAATTGGTAATTAGGTCTTGAATCTTTTTTACAAGAGACAAACGCTACTAATACTAATGCTATAACTGCTACTTTAATTAAGCTCTTCATATTAATGTGCTTCTTCTTTATCTACTAAATTAATTTCTACTGCACCTGTTTCTTTAAGTAAACTCTCAAGTTCTTCTTCATTTCCATGAACAGCTATCTCCATTAAGAAATGGTCGTCAGTAGTTCTTGGATCTGGGTTTTCAGCTTTTTTGAATGGCCACATTCTACTACGTAAATAAAATGTGATTACCATTAAATGGGCAGCAAAGAATACTGTTAACTCAAACATAATTGGTACAAAAGCTGGCATATTTTCTATGTAGCTAAAACTTGGTTTTCCACCTATGTTTTGAGGCCAATCTTTAATCATGATAAAATTCATCATGGTAATAGCAACAGTTAACCCTACACAACCATACATAAATGCAGCAATTGCAATACGTGTTGGTGCTAATCCCATAGCTTTGTCTAATCCATGAACTGGAAAAGGTGTGTATACTTCTTCAATATGATGTTTTGCTGCTTTAACTTTTTTAACCGCAGACATTAATACATCATCATCTGTATAAATAGCGTGAATTACTTTTGAAGATTCCATATGCTACTTTTAGTTTATTAGTTTTTTAGCTTGTCCAGACCAATCATCACGTTCTGCTCTTCCTGGGAAAGAACCTGTAATTTCGTCTAACAAGTCGTATTCTCTCTTTGTCATTTTACTTACCTGAACATAAGTAAAAATACCTATACTGTTAAGTACGTCTTCCATTTTTGGACCAATACCATTAATCACCTTAAGGTCATCAGCAGTTTGTGTACTTGGGTCGAACTTACCTATACTTTCAAATAAGCTATTTACTTTATCAGTATTGTCCTTTACTTCAGCCTTTGGTGCAGATTTTACTTCAACAGCTTTACCTGATGTTCTTTCATCTGCTCCAGTACCTGATAAACTTTCACCAGCTTCTCTTATTCTCTTATATCTTTCTCCTGAAGATTTTAAAATAGTCTTAACCTCAGCTTGAGCGATTACTGGGAATGTTCTAGAGTATAATAAGAATAGTACAAAGAAGAATCCTATTGTCCCAATGAAAATTCCAATATCAACAAACGTTGGAGAGAACATTGTCCATGAAGATGGTAAGTAATCTCTGTGTAATGATGTAACGATAATTACGAAACGCTCAAACCACATACCTATGTTTACAACAATAGAGATAAAGAACGAGAACATAATACTAGTACGTAGTTTCTTAAACCACATAAACTGTGGAGAGAACACGTTACAAGTCATCATCGCCCAATATGCCCACCAGTAAGGACCTGTTGCTCTGTTAAGGAATGCATATTGTTCATACTCTACACCAGAATACCAAGCAATAAATAACTCAGTAATATAAGCCACACCTACTATAGAACCAGTAATCATGATTACAATATTCATTAACTCGATGTGTTGTACAGTAATATAGTCTTCTAGGTTACACACTTTTCTCATAATGATAAGAAGTGTGTTTACCATTGCGAATCCTGAGAAAATCGCACCAGCAACGAAGTAAGGAGGGAAAATTGTAGTATGCCATCCTGGGATTACTGAAGTTGCGAAGTCAAAAGATACAATGGTATGTACAGAAAGTACAAGTGGTGTAGCTAAACCTGCTAATACCAATGATACTTCTTCAAAACGTTGCCAATCTTTAGCACGTCCTGTCCAACCAAAACTGATTAGAGAATATATTTTCTTTTGGAAAGGTCTAACAGCTCTATCACGAATCATTGCGAAATCAGGTAATAAACCAGTCCACCAGAATACTAACGATACTGATAAATAAGTTGAAATCGCAAATACATCCCAAAGTAAAGGAGAGTTAAAGTTAACCCATAGTGAACCAAACTGGTTTGGAATTGGTAACACCCAATATCCTAACCATGGACGACCCATGTGAATAATAGGGAACAATCCTGCTTGTACTACAGAGAAGATTGTCATCGCTTCTGCAGAACGGTTAATTGCCATTCTCCATTTTTGACGGAATAAAAGAAGTACTGCAGAAATAAGTGTTCCTGCGTGACCAATACCTACCCACCATACAAAGTTGGTGATATCCCAAGCCCAACCTACGGTTTTATTTAAACCCCAAGTTCCAATACCTGTTGATATGGTATATAAAATACATCCAATTCCCCAAAGAAAAGCTACCAGTGAAATTCCAAAAACTATCCACCACTGCTTATTTGCTTTACCTTCAATAGGTCTTGCCACATCCACAGTAACATCGTGGTATGATTTTTCACCTGTAACTAAAGGTCTTCTAATAGGTGCTTCGTAATGAGACGCCATAATTTGTTTATAATTGTTTCTTATTAATTCTTTTGTTAAGCTTCAGTTGTATTTCTAACTTTAGTTTGATATACAACGTTTGGTTTTGTACCAATATGTTCTAGTAAGTGATATGCTCTGTCATCTTCTTTAAGATGAGCTACCTTACTTTCTTTATTGTTAATGTCTCCAAAAATCATTGCTCCACTACTACAAGCAGCTGAACATGCTGTTTGGAACTCATCCTTTCTTACCTCTCTACCATCACGTTTAGCATCAAGAACTGTTTTTTGTGTCATTTGAATACACATAGAACATTTTTCCATAACACCTCTTGAACGTACTACAACATCTGGGTTTAATACCATACGTCCTAAATCGTCATTCATGTGATAATCGAACTCATCATTTTGGCTATATAAGAACCAGTTGAAACGACGTACTTTATAAGGACAGTTGTTAGCACAGTATCTTGTACCTACACAACGGTTATAAGCCATATGGTTTTGACCTTGACGACCATGTGATGTTGCTGCCACAGGACAAACTGTTTCACAAGGTGCGTGGTTACAGTGTTGACACATTACTGGTTGGAAAGCTACTTGAGGATTTTCTGATGGGTTTTCCATCTCACCAAACTCACTTAATGAGCTTCCTAAACCAGAGATATTATCTTTCTTTTCATTATCGCCTTCAAAAGAGTCTTCTGAAGAATAATATCTATCAATACGTAACCAGTGCATATCACGACTACGACGAACTTCTTCTTTACCTACTACAGGCACATTGTTTTCTGCATGACAAGCAATCACACATGCTCCACAACCTGTACAAGCATTTAAATCGATAGATAAATTGAAGTGGTGCCCAATTGAACGATCAAACTCATCCCAAAGGTCAACATCTGGAGAAGTTACTGGAGTTTCCTCATGGTTAAGAGAAACAACAGGTATCTTATTCCAACCGTGTTTGTGGTCTTCTTTATCGTAAGTATTAAATATTTCAAGTGTAGTTTCTTTAATGATGTCTCCACGACCCATTAATGTATTGTGCAACTGAACACATGCAAACTCATGCATTCCAGCAGCAGCAGCTACAGTTACACTTTGAATATTATTAAAATCACTGTATAATTGGTAAGCATTAACTCCTGTTTTCATTTCATCTTTAAGTCCAGCCTTACGACCATACCCAAATGATAAACCTACAGAACCATTAGCTTGTCCTGGTTGAATTAATACAGGAACATTCTTTAAAGTTGTTCCGTTTACAGTAACATCAGCATAACTTCCATCTAAAGCTCCTGTTGCTACATGAACATTTTTAAGTCCAAGTTTATCAGCATCAGCTTTAGAAACAGTTAAATAGTTATCCCAAGATACACGGGAAATAGGATCTGGGAACTCTTGTAACCATGGGTTATTGGCTTGTTGACCATCTCCCATTCCTGTTTTGCTATATAATGTAAGTTCTAATCCTGAACCAGCTTTTGCAGAAGAAGCTAAAGCTCTTGCTGCATTAGTTGAAGGTGCCTCAGCAGTATCTTCTTCTGTTGTAGCTTCTTCAACAACATCAATTGACACATTACTTACAAAAACACCATCATGTAACGCTTGGTTAAATGATCCTCCATTAAGTATTGAAGAATTCCAAGTATCTTTTACATAATCATGATACGATACATCACTTCCAGACCATTTTAATAATGCATCTTGAAATTGTCTTGTATCAAACAAAGGACGAATTGTTGGTTGCATTAATGCATAATGTCCTTTTTTCATTTCTACATCACCCCAAGATTCTAAGTAATGTGGTGCAGCAGCAATATATGTACAGTTAGTTGACGTCTCATCAGCTTTCATAGAAAAAGCGATAGACACTTTAGTGTTTTTTAATCCTTCAGCAAAGTCAGCAGCGTTAGGTAATGTATATAATGGATTAACTCCACTCATTATAATTGCTCCAACTTTTCCTGCTTTCATATCACTAACCAAAGTAGATACAGCTTTGTCACTACCTTGTCTAGTTTTTATTGGTGAAGCAGTATTGAATGCTTCACTGTTTAAGTACTCATTAATTTCTAATGCAACGGTTTGTGCATTTATATCGTTAAGTCCTGTTACAACTACAGCTTTTCCTTTAGCGCTTTTAAGCTCAGACGCTGTTTTAGTAACTGCTTGTAAAATATTTTCTGGTAAATCAACAGAAACAGAACCACCAACTACTTCGGCATAAAGCTTAGCCAATACCATTTTTTGTTGTGTTGGAGTTACTGGTACTCTTTTATCAGCATTAGCTCCTGATAGAGACATGTTTGATTCAAACTGAATGTGACGAGACATTTTTCCATGATCTGGAATTCTCTTTTTAGCATATGCAGAATCAAATCCACCACCTTGCCAATCACCTAAAAAGTCTGCTCCTACAGATACAATTGTCATTGCTTTAGAAAAATCGTAATCCGCTAAACCACGTTCTCCATATTTTGCTTGAAAAGCATCTAATGCAGCCGACTCAGAAACAGCATCGTATTGTACATGACGTACATTACCATATTTTGCTTTAAAATCAGCAATCAATCTAGATGTTGAAGGACTAGCAAATGTTTGTGTAAATAACACAATTTCTTTACCAGAATTCATTACATCTGTTAAGGCTTGATTGGTTTC
The DNA here is from genome assembly GCF_039524015.1 of Gaetbulibacter jejuensis. Lineage (NCBI taxonomy): Bacteria > Pseudomonadati > Bacteroidota > Flavobacteriia > Flavobacteriales > Flavobacteriaceae > Gaetbulibacter > Gaetbulibacter jejuensis. Next base: position 46,786 of record NZ_BAAAGF010000001.1, read on the forward strand.
AGCATCAAATTGTTCCCAAGAAATTTCAGCGTCGCCTTTCATTGGTTTTTTAACTCTAAGGCTATCATATAACCCTAAAACCGAAGCATTAACTCTAGCATTAGCACTACCATTGGTAGCTGCCATTGTGTTGTTTTCGATTTTAATTGGACGACCTTCGCGAGTTTTAACTAAAACACTTGCAAAATCAAATCCGTCAGCAATTGTAGTTGCATAGTAGTTAGCAACACCAGGAATAATTTCCTCTGGTTGTACCACATAAGGGATTGACTTTATCACTGGTCCTTCACAGGCAGCTAATGACGCTGCAGCTGTACTAAAACCAACGTACTTTAAGAAGTCACGACGTGTTGTAGAAGAACTTTCTAATGAGGCTTTATCTCCTAAAAACTCATCAGTTGGAATTTCTTGAACAAACTCGTTCTGTTTTAGCGTCTCAACAACAGAGCTGTTTTGGTCTAGCTCTTCAACACTTTTCCAGTATTTCTTGTTTGATGACATATTATATAATTGAATTACTCTTTATTAATATTAAATTAGTAATGGCATTTACCACATTCCAGTCCACCCATTTGAGCAGCTGTTAATTTTTCAACTCCATATTTCTTAGATAATTGCTCATGAATTTTTTCATAATAACCATTATCTTGAACTTTAACCTCAGTATCTCTGTGACAGTTAATACACCATCCCATTGTAAGTGGAGCATGTTGATACATGATTTCCATTTCCTCAACAGGACCATGACATGTTTGACATTGAATTCCTGCTACAGACACGTGTTGTGAGTGATTAAAGTATGCAAAATCAGGCAAGTTGTGAATTCTAACCCACTTTACAGGTTGCGCTTGACCAGTGTATTTTTGGTCTGCATCACTCCATCCTGCTGCTGCATATAATTTTTGGATTTCTCCATCATAAAACTCTTTGCTATACTCAGCAGTAGTTTCACCTGTATATTCAACAACTGATTTATGACAGTTCATACAAACGTTTAATGAAGGAATTCCTGAAGTTTTACTTACTCTTGCAGATGAGTGACAGTATTTACAATCGATACCGTTATCTCCTGCGTGTATTTTATGAGAAAAGTGTATTGGTTGTACTGGTTGGTATCCTTGATCAACACCTACCTGCATTAAATAACCATACACAAAATAACCACTAGTCAATAAAAAGAAGATTGCAGTAACCAATACTAAAAATTGATTTTGCACAAACGCTTTCCATAATGGCAATCCTTTGTCTTTTTGAGGAATCTCAATTCCTTTAGCCTCAGCAAATCTATTTAGTGTACGTCTTACCAACACTAAAGCAAAAGCCAACAATGCAAATAACAATGCTAATGCCCAAAGGATTATTTTGTTAGAAGTTCCTCCATTTGTAGCACCTTCACTATTAGGATTCTCTGGAGTTTCAGGTTTCTTTACCACAGCTTCTTGGGCTGTATACGCTAAGATATCTGAAATGTCTTGATCAGTTAATTGCGGGAAAGCCGTCATAGGCGTACCACTATATTCATTGAATATTTGGTTACCATAGGCATCGCCAGATTTAACAACTCCAGCACTGTTACGAATCCATGCAGCAATCCACTCTCTATCCAAACCATGGTCATCTGCTAATCTTTGCTCTACATGACGTAACGCAGGACCAGTCATCTTTCGATCTAGGTTATGACAAGAAGCACAATTGGTATTGAAAATAGATTTACCCTTAGCAGGATCACCTTCTTGAGCGTTAAGTGTTGTTGAAAACGTGAGTAAAAGAATAAACCCTAATTGAAGTATATTAGCGGTTAATTTACGGTATATCACCTGTTTCATATTGTTAGTTGAATTATCTTCCAAACTTTGGTATGATTTTTTCATTTAAAAAGAAAAAAATACAGTTATAAAATCTCACGCAAAAATAATACTTAAAGTCCATTTTAGAAATGTTACAGAAGTGTTAATTGGTAATTTATAAAGATTCTAAATAATATTGAAGCTTGCATTTTACTTAATTAAACACAGATATACTTTTGCTGAAATAAATTTTTTAATTTTACCGAATTGAAAAGTTGTTAATACTAAATGGTTTAGTATTTGCGTTTGAAAATTTTAATACTCTTAATAATAGATACGTATGACAAAAATGAACATAAAATCACTACTCGCCTTTTTAATTTTTATTGGATTTTCCTCAATAGGAAATGCTCAAGATGGTGTTGTTACTGTTGAACAAGACAAAGACATTGAAAAGTTATTACAGTTTAAAAAAGATGCTAAAACTGTTGACTTGTATAAAATACAAGTTTATCAAGGAAATCACTCTGGAGCTCAAAAAGCTGAGGCTGATTTTATGAAAACTTACAGCGAATGGCCTGTAAGCATGGAATATGAGACACCCAACTACAAGATTTGGGTAGGAAATTTTAGAAGTAGACTTGAAGCTGACAAGGCTTTACTTAAAATTAAAAAGAACTACAACAATGCTTTTATTTTTAAACCTAAAAGAGATAAAAGCTAAAACGAAAGATTATATCAAACAAAAAAGCGACTTAAATAAGTCGCTTTTTTTATATCTAATTGAAAGAGTAATTACTTCAATTTTTTCTTCACTTCTACTTCTTGGAATGCTTCTAAAACGTCACCTTCTTTAATGTCGTTGTAGTTTTTGATTTGCAATCCACAGTCATATCCTTTAGATACTTCTTTAACGTCATCTTTAAAACGTTTAAGCGATGCTAACTCTCCTGTATAAACAACAACTCCATCTCTAATTAATCTTATTCCTGAGTTTCTATATATTTTACCGTTAGTTACCATACATCCTGCAATAGTACCAATTTTAGACACTTTGAATAGTTCTCTTATCTCTGCAGTACCAGTAATTTCCTCTTTAAGCTCTGGAGATAACATACCTTCCATTGCATCTTTAAGGTCATTAATAGCATCATAGATAATAGAATACATTCTGATATCGATTTCTTCCTTATCTGCAATTTGACGTGCATTACCCATTGGTCTTACGTTAAATCCGATAATAATTGCATCAGAGGCAGTTGCTAAAAGCACATCACTTTCTGTAATGGCTCCAACACCTTTATGTATGATATTAACTTGAATTTCTTCGGTAGATAATTTCTGGAACGAATCGGTTAAGGCTTCAACAGATCCATCAACATCACCTTTTAAGATTATGTTCAACTCTTGGAAATCTCCAAGCGCAATACGACGACCAATTTCGTCTAAGGTAATGTGACGTTGTGTTCTTACTGATTGCTCACGTTGTAATTGTGTACGTTTAGCTGCAATTTGTTTAGCTTCACGTTCATCTTCAAATACGTTGAATTTATCACCTGCTTGTGGTGCTCCATCTAAACCTAAAATAGATACAGGAGTTGATGGTCCTGCAGCAGTAATGTCATTACCTCGTTCATCATGCATAGCTTTTACCTTACCACTGTTTCTACCAGCAAGTACATAATCTCCAATTTTAAGTGTTCCGGCTTGTACCAAAATTGTTGACACATAACCTCTACCTTTGTCTAGGAATGCTTCAACAACAGTTCCGTTTGCAGGTTTATTTGGATTTGCTTTTAACTCTAATAATTCAGCTTCTAGCAATACTTTTTCTAGTAATTCATTAACACCTTGTCCTGTTTTTGCAGAGATATCATGCGATTGAATTTTTCCTCCCCAATCTTCAACCAATAAATTCATGTTTGCTAATCCTTCTTTAATCTTATCAGGATTTGCTGTTGGTTTGTCAATTTTATTAATTGCAAATACAATTGGAACACCTGCTGCTTGCGCATGTGCAATTGCCTCTTTGGTTTGAGGCATGATATCATCATCAGCTGCTACAACAATAATTGCCAAGTCAGTTACTTGAGCACCACGAGCACGCATAGCTGTAAAGGCTTCGTGACCAGGAGTATCTAAAAACGCGATTTTTTGTCCGCTTTCTAAAGTAACTCCATAAGCTCCAATGTGCTGTGTGATTCCACCTGACTCACCTGCAATTACGTTTTCTTCACGAATGTAATCTAGTAACGATGTTTTACCATGATCTACGTGACCCATTACAGTTACAATTGGTGCACGAGATTTTAAATCTTCTGGCTTGTCTTCTACCTCTTCAATAGACTCTTCTATATCAGCAGTTACAAACTCAACTTCATAACCAAATTCATCTGCTACAACCGATAGTGTTTCAGCATCTAAACGTTGGTTCATTGTTACCATCATACCTAACGACATACATGCCGAAATAATTTCGGTAACAGAAATATTCATCATAGTAGCAACTTCACTTGCAGTAACAAACTCGGTTACTTTAAGAATTTTACTTTCTGCTGCTTCAGCTTGTAAGTCTTTTTCAGTTTGCTCTCTATGTTGTTCTCTTTTCTCTCTACGATATTTAGCTCCTTTACCTTTATTAGATTTACCTTGAAGCTTTTCTAGAGTTTCTCTAATTTGCTTTTGAACTTCTGCTTCGCTTGGTTCTTCTTTAACAACAGCTGGACGTTTTCCTTTACCTTTGAAACCGCCTCTTTGGTTATTGTTTCTGTTAAAGTTATTATCTGATCCTGGTTTACTAATACGACGCCTTTTCTTTTTATTGGTGTCTCTATCAGATGAAGCCGCAGGTTTTTTATCTTCTTTTTTCTTCTTAGGCTTATTGAATTGAGATAAATCGATCTTATCTCCAGCTATTTTAGGTCCTGAAAGTTTTTGGTATTGCGTTTTTAGTTTGTCATCACCAACAGCACCTTCGGTTGGAACTTCTTTAGCTTTAGGAGTTTCCTTTTTAGGTTCAGGTTTTTCGACTTTTGGAGTCTCCTCTACTTTAGGAGTCTCTTTTTTAACCTCGACTTTTTCGACTTTTTCTACCTTTTCAACCTTATCTACTTTTTCTACCTTTTCAGTTTTTTCAACTTTAGGAGCTTCCTCTACTTTAGGAGTCTCTTTTTTAGGTTCGGTTTTAGGTTTGTCTAAATCAATTTTACCTACTTGTTTCGGACCGCTTAATTCAGCTTTGGCTTTAACGACTTTTGCTCGTTCTTCTCTTTTCGCCTTTTCTTCAAGCTCGCGCTCACGTTGTTCACGCAACTCTTCTTTTTCCTTAAGCTTTGCTTCACTAACTTCTTGAGACGCTACTTTTTTACTTGCATCTGTTTGAAACTCGTTGGAAAGAATTGCATAAACGTCTTCTGATATTTTTGTATTAGGACTTTTTTCTATCTCCACGTTTTTTGATTCTAGGAAATCAACTGCACGGTCAATAGAAATATTGAGTTCTCTTAATACTTTATTTAATCTAATTGTTTGCGCCATAAATTGCTTGTAATATAACTTAAATATATGTTATTCTTCAAATTCTTCCTTAAGAATTCTGATAACATCAATTATTGTTTCTTCTTCTAAATCTGTTCTCTTCACAAGGTCTTCAATATCTTGCTCTAGAATACTTTTAGCTGTATCAAGACCTGCTTTATTGAATTCTTCAATAATCCATCCTTCGATTTCATCAGAGAATTCAGTTAATTCTACATCTTCATCTTCTTCAGTTCCTTCTCTAAACACGTCAATTTCATAACCTGTTAATTGTCCTGCTAAACGTATGTTATGACCTCCTCTACCAATAGCTTTACTTACTTCTTCTGGTTTTAAAAGTACTTCAGCACGTTTTGCTTCTTCATCAATTTTTATTGATGTTACTCTTGCTGGACTTAATGCTCTTGTAATGTATAATTGTAAGTTGTTGGTAAAGTTGATTACATCAATGTTTTCGTTACCCAATTCTCTTACTATACTGTGTATTCTAGATCCTTTCATACCTACACATGCTCCAACTGGATCTATTCTATCATCATAAGAATCTACAGCTACTTTTGCTTTTTCACCTGGAATTCTTACCACATTTTTTATGGTAATTAATCCATCAAAAACCTCTGGTATTTCTTGTTCAAACAACTTCTCTAAGAAAACAGGAGCTGTTCTTGACATGATAATTGCTGGTTTATTTCCTTTAAGCTCAACACTTTCAATAATTCCTCTTACATTTTCTCCTTTTCTAAAGAAGTCAGAAGGAATTTGTTTGTCTTTTGGTAAAATAATTTCGTTACCCTCATCGTCTAGCAAAATAATTGCTCTGTGACGAATGTGGTGCACTTCGGCTGTATAAATTTCACCTTCTAAATCTTTAAATTGCTTATAGATATTAGTATTGTCGTGTTCATGTATTTTTGAAATTAAATTTTGTCTTAATGCTAAGATAGATCGTCTTCCTAAATCTATAAGTTTAACTTCTTCTGCTACATCTTCTCCTACTTCAAAATCTGGTTCTATTTTACGTGCTTCACTTAATTCAATTTCTTGGTTTGGTTCTTCTACTTCTCCATCTGCTACAACAATTCTATTTCTCCATATCTCTAAATCTCCTTTATCTGGGTTTATAATGATATCAAAGTTATCGTCATCTCCATACTTCTTTTTTAATGCATTTCTTAGCACATCTTCTAAAATCGCCATTAACGTTACACGATCTATTAACTTATCGTCTTTAAATTCTGAAAAAGAATCAATTAACGCAACATTTTCCATATCTATTATGAATTAAAATTTTATTATAACTTTTGCCTCTAAAATATCATCGTATTTTATCTTGGCTTCTTTTTTAACAGTAACTTTTCCTTTACCTACTGGCTTAGGTTCTCTTGCTTTCCACTCTAGCATTATCCCTTCTTCATCTTGATTAACAAGTGTTGCTTCAAATTTTTCGCTAGCTTTTGTCTTTACACCTAAAACTCTACCTATATTTTTTTTGTATTGTCTTATATGGCTTAATGGTGTTGTAGCACCAGACGACATTACTTCTAAAGAAAAATCCTGATCTTCTCTGTCTAGATTATGCTCAATTGCACGACTTACAAATATGCAATCTTCAACAAGTACTCCGTTGTCGCCATCAATAATAATCTTAATGGCATTATTATCTAACACCTCAAAATCAATCAAGAACAAATCTTGTCGTTCTTCTAAGGCTTTATCAAGTAATTCTTTTACGGTATCTCTAAACATTTTTAGTATAAAAAGAGGGGACTTCCCGTCCCCTCGTATTTTCTTTTTCCTTACAACGCTGCAAATATACAACAAATTAATTGATTTCTGCAAATAGGGTAAAGTCGATTTTTATTATTAAATTTATGTTATAACATTCAACGTCATCAATATGAAAAAAATTCTTGTACCAACCGACTTTTCTAAAGAAGCAGAAAACGCATTAAAAGTTGCTGCTCAATTAGCCAAAAAAGAGAATAGTGAAATCTACCTACTTCACATGTTAGAACTTCCATTACAGGAAGTTGATGCCATGAGTTCTCATAGCGCATTACCCGAAGCAATGTTCTTCATGAAATTAGCGCATCAAAAATTTGAAAACCTTATGGCTAGCGATTATTTAGAAGGTATTACTGTACACGAAACTGTAAAATCTGACACCAATTTTGGCAACATCATTGACAAGTGTCATGAGTTAAACATAGACTTAATTGTTATGGGCTCACATGGCGCTAGTGGTTTTAAAGAAATGTTTGTTGGTTCAAATGCTGAAAAGGTTGTAAGAACGTCTGATATTCCTGTATTGGTGATTAAAAACGAGCACACTAGCTTTAATGTTAAAAACTTTGTGTTTGCTTCTGATTTTAAAAACGACAATAAAGAAACCTATAAGCAAGCAACCGATTTTGCCAGTGCATTTGGTTCAAAAATACATTTACTCATGGTAAATACCGCAAACACGTTTACAACTACATCAAAAGCTAAAGAACGAATATTAGATTTTATAAAAGATTATGAATTTGACAATTACACGCTAAACATATATAACGACACTACTGTAGAAAGTGGCATTTTAAACTTCTCTAAAGATATTGACGCAGACCTAATAGGAATAAGCACTCATGGAAGACAAGGAATTGCTCATTTTTTTAACGGCAGTATAAGTGAAGACCTTGTGAATCATGCCAAAAGACCTGTGATTACGTTTAAGATATAATCTCAAAACTCTAAAACAAAAAAGTCTTCCGCAATTGGAAGACTTTTTTTGTTGGCCTACTAGGGCTCGAACCTAGACTCTTCTGGACCAAAACCAGACGTGTTGCCAGTTACACCATAGGCCATCATTTCAAATGAGGATGCAAATTTATAACAAAGTTTCATTTGCACAAAAAAAAATCAAGAAAATAATTTAAAAACCTTAACGTTTACTTAAAAACCTTAGTGTTTATCATATTTATTATTAAATTCGCCCGCAACAATACTTAACACATATGACACATTTCAACTTCAAGAAATGGAATACCATTTTAGGATGGTTTGCTTTTACCGTAGCCCTTATTACATATGCGCTAACCATAGAACCAACAGTTAGCTTTTGGGATGCTGGAGAGTATATTTTAACTTCTTCCAAGCTACAAGTTGGACATCCTCCTGGAGCTCCATTTTTTCAAATGATGGGTGCATTTTTCTCAATGTTTGCTCTTGAACCTTCTCAAGTTGGTATGATGTTAAATATGATGAGTGCTGTAGCAAGTGCATTTACAATCTTGTTTATGTTTTGGACCATAAGCCTACTTTTAAGGAAACTAGCAGTTGCTTCACTACCTAAAAAAGAGGCTATCAATGATGAATATGACACTACTTTATTGTCTAAACAACAAAACGTTGCCATCTTAGGAAGTGCTCTTGTAGGGAGTTTAGCTTTTACTTTTACCGATTCATTTTGGTTTAATGCTGTTGAAACAGAAGTATATGCAATGGCTGCCTTAATTATGTCTATTATGTTCTGGTTAGGGTTACGTTGGGAACAAGACATGAATACTCCTAGAGGTAACAGATGGTTAATTTTAATAGCTTTTGTTATAGGTATGTCTTTTGGTGTTCACTTTATGGGATTATTGACCATACCTGCTATTGGACTTATCTATTACTTTAAAAACTACAAAGAAATAACGGTTAAAAACTTCATTATTGCCAATGTAGTAGCAGTAGCTATATTACTTTTTGTGTTTAAACTATTAGCTCCAAATATTATGAGAGCGTTTAGTGCTTCGGAATTATTCTTTGTAAATAGCATAGGATTACCTTTTAACTCAGGTTCAATTATTGCTGGAATTGTTTTAATTGCTATGATTTATTTCGGATTAAAATATACTCGTCAAAAAAACTACAAGCATTTAAACACAGGAATTCTTTGTTTAACGTTTATCATTATTGGTTTTTCTTCATGGTTGATGCTACCAATTAGAGCCAATGCGCAAGTTGTTATTAACGAAAACAACCCTTCTAGTGCTAGAGAACTTTTAGCATATTATAACTTAGAGCAATACCCAGAAACTCATTTGTTCTATGGACCATTGTTTACCGAGCAATACACTGGTTATGATGCCAATCAACCTTTTATTGATGATAAACCTAAATACGAAAAAGACGAAAAGTCTGGAAAGTATATTGTTGTAAACGATTGGAAAAACGCCAAACAAAACTACAATTCTGAGCAAGCTTCTATTTTACCAAGAATGTGGAGTACAGAGCATGCCGAAAACTATATGATGTTTACTGGCCTACTAGATTTTAAAATCAAGCCAGAATATCAAATGGAAAACCAAGTAAGAGCTTTGGTTAATGATTTTAGACAGCAAGTTGCTGAAGGTAGAATTGATTATGAAGATTACCATTTATTCCTTAAAAGATACGGTCAAGAATTTTTAGACATTGAAAAACCGTCATTACTTCAAAATGCTGGATACATGTTAGAGTACCAATTAGGTTATATGTATTGGCGTTATTTTATGTGGAACTTTGTAGGAAGACAAGATGATATTCAAGGAAAATATGATGATTTACACGGTAATTGGATAAGTGGTATTGATTTTATTGACGAAATGCATTTAGGCATGTCGCAAAAAAACTTACCAAGCGATGTAGAAAACAATAAAGCACGAAACACCTACTATTTCTTACCGCTTATCTTAGGGCTTATAGGGTTTTTATTTTTACTCAGTAAAGACAAAAAACTGTTTTGGACTATGCTAGTTTTCTTTTTGTTTACAGGTTTAGCAATTCAGTTCTATACAAATATTCGACCTTTTGAGCCTAGAGAAAGAGACTATTCGGTTGTTGGTTCGTTTTATGTGTTTGCCATTTGGATTGGTTTTGGAGTATACTCTATTTTTGAAGGCTTAAAAAAGTATTCGTCTTCAAAATTCTTAGCGCCATCAATAACACTTGTGTGTTTAATTCTTGTACCAGGAATTCTTGCAGCAAACAATTGGGATGACCATGACAGGTCTGAAAGAGAAACAGCCCATGCAATGGCTATTAAGTATTTACAATCTTGTGCGCCAAATGCCATTTTATTTACTATTGGTGATAATGATACATTCCCGCTTTGGTATGCTCAAGAAATTGAAGGAATACGAACTGACGTAAGAGTTGTAAATACTAGTTTATTCCAAACCGATTGGTATATCGATCAAATGAAACGAAAAGCGTATGAGAGTGACCCAATTCCTTCTCAACTAACGCATGACCAATATAAGTTTGGAACAAGAGACTATATCATGAGAAGGGAAATTACCAAAGACACGCTTATGATAAAAGACTTTATGAACTTTGTAAGTAGTGACGATCCTAGATACAAGCTAAAATATATTCTTCAACGAGAAGGTGAAGACCTTAGCTACTACCCAAGTAATTTATTAAACTCTAACTATTTTCCAACATCTCACATTAGAGTTCCTGTTGACAAAGCTTCTGTTTTAGAACATGGTATCGTAAAACCTAAAGATGCTGATAAAATACTACCTTATTTAGACGTTGAAATAAAAGGAGGCGCTTTATATAAAAACAGATTACTGATGTTAGATATAGTAGCTAACAACAATTGGGAACGTCCAATTTATTTTACTGGAGGTGCATTTGGTGACGATGACTATATCTGGATGAAAGACTACCTGCAACTAGACGGTTTATGCTACAAACTTGTGCCAATAAAAACACCTGTTGACAGAGCAAACCCATTTGATATGGGACGTGTAGATAGCGAATTAATGTACGAAAAAGTTATGGCTTGGGATTGGGGAAATAGTGGTAACGAAAACGTATACCATGATACCGAATCCAGAAAGAATGGGATAACTTACAGAGGCAATCTTGCGCGTTTGGTTGAACAACTAATTAATGAAGAGGAGTACGATAAAGCTGAAAAAGTAGCTGATTTAGCTATGGAAAAAATGCCTGTTGATATTTTTGGGTATTACACACTTTTAGAACCATACATTAGTGCTTACTACGAAGTAGACAAAGTTGAAAAAGGTAGAGACCTATTTAAAAAGGTAAGTAAAAAATACCAAGAAAGTTTAACCTATTACAGTGGGTTATCTATTGAAAATCAAACACGTTATCTTGACGAAATTGTTACTGATATTGAACGCTATCGTGCTTTAGTAGATATATTAGTGATTTATAAAGATGGTGATTTTGCTTTAGAAGAAACTGAAAGGTTTAACAATTACCTTAAGCTTTTCAATCACTTTGCTGGAGACGAACCAGAAGATGATGAGCAGCCTTTAATGGATGACTTAGATATCATATCAAACGACTCGGTTGATAGTCTTTTTAATATGGAATAAATTGTTAGGGTTTTCGTATGAAAATAACTCCTACTAAAACACCTTTGGTGATAAAGAAGATGTTTCCAAATTACATTTGGGACATTCCCACTGAACAAAAAACAATTTATCTCACTTTTGATGATGGTCCAACACCTGAAATAACACACTGGACTCTAAACACATTAAAACAATACAATGCAAAAGCAACATTCTTTTGTATTGGTCGTAATATTGAAAAGCATCCAGATATTTTTCAGGATATAATCAATGAAGGTCATAGCATTGGTAACCATACCTACAACCATTTAAAAGGCTGGAAAACCCAAAAACAAGAATATATAGACGATGTTTTAAAAACCCAATCTTTAATAGAACAACAACAAACATCTAAGTTGTTTCGTCCTCCTTACGGAAAAATAAAACCCAAGCAAGCTAACGAGTTAATTCAAATGGGTTATAAAATTATTATGTGGGATGTATTGTCTTTTGATTGGGATGCTACAATATCTAATGCAGCTTGTTTAGAAAATGTAATCTCTAAAACAAAAAAAGGGAGCATTATTGTTTTTCATGATAGCCTCAAAGCTGCTTCAAATCTGCAATATGCTTTACCTAAAGTTTTAGAACACTATAGCAATCTTGGATTTTCTTTTAAGAATATAGTTATACCTGATTAGATATACTCTTGAATAATACCTATTAAAGTATTAGCGTCTTGCTCACCACTGTGACGCCATTTCATTTCACCACCTTTGTAGATAATTAGTGTTGGTAAGCCTTTAACCCTTAAAGCTTCAGCAAGCTCTTTGTTTTTATCAACGTCAATTTTAATGACCTTTGCCTTATCACCAAGAGCAGCTGCAACGTCTCTTAACACAGCATGCATTGCCTTGGATTGCTCATTCCATTCTGTAAAAAAGTCTAACAGAACAGGAATGTTAACATCTATTAATTCCCCAAATTTTGACATACTTTAAAGTTTTAAGTCAAATGTTGTTATTAAACCTAGATGATTTTAGGCATGATTTAACTAATATCATCTAGTAGATTCACTCTTACTTATTTATAAAAATAAGCAATTTTAAGAGTAAATATAACATTTCCTTGCAATTAAGCGTTTTTTGTTCCCTTTTTGAGCTCTATAACAGTTACTTCTGGCCATATACCAACTCGTCCTGGAAACGCATGATAACCAAAACCTCTATTAACATTTATATATCTTCCAAACTCTTCATATAAACCTGCCCATTGTTTATAAACATACTGAGAAGGACTCCATTTGAAAATCCCTGGAATTTCAATTCCCATTTGCAATCCATGAGTGTGACCACTAAGTGTAAGTTGATAATTAAAATCGTCTTTCTTTACCATGTACTCCCAATGAGATGGATCGTGAGATAGCAATATTTTAAAATCGTCTTTATTTATTCCTTCGGAAGCTTTAACCAAATCACCTGATTGATTAAACCCTTTTCCCCAGTTTTCAACACCTACAATAGCAATTTTCTGACCGTCTTTCTCTATGTAACGGTTCTCATTCAGTAATAATTCAAATCCTATTTTTGGATGAATGTCTTTTACCGCTTTAAAATTGTTAATCTTATCTTCATTTGTTAACCAATCAACATAGTCGCCATAATCATGATTTCCTAATACTGAAAACTTACCCATTGGTGCATCTAGCTGCTTAAAAACATCAACCCAAGTATCCATTTCATCAGCCTTATTGTTTACAATATCACCAGTAAAAAGAATAATGTCTGATTTTTGTTCGTTAATTAAATCAACACCATACTGTATTTTGTTCTTATTAGTAAAACTCCCTGAATGTATGTCGGAAATTTGTGTAATGGTTAAGCCATCAAAAGCCTCAGGTAAATCTTCAAAAGACAATTGATATTTTAAAACCTTGTAGTTATATCTTCCTTGGATAATTCCATATAAAAATGAAGCAAATGGAATAGCTGCTAACCCTAAAGCCAACTTAGAAACAAAAACACGTCTACCAACAAAAGATTGCGTTTCTCCACTTGAAAATACTGAAACAAGTTTTAGAATAACTCGTACAATATCTTCGCCAAACATCATTATAATTAATATTGCTTTTGGGATAAGAATTGTAAGCATAAAGCCAACCGCATACTGAAACTGCATGGTTTGCCCTAAACTTCTTGGAGTAGAAAACATTACATATATTAAGTTAGCATAAACTAATGCAGAAACACCTAGCCAACTCCATTTAACAACACGACTTTTAGTAACCGTTTTTAAGGCTTGAAAAGCATAAATTTCAGCTACCAAAATAATAGCTGAAAGTATCACAAGCCTAATAATCCATCTCGACATAAACTAAATTTAATCAAAGATAACCGAATTTAAAATCTTTTATCTTCAATCATTTTATATTTAACTATATGTTAAGATTTAGTATCTTTTGCCTCCAATTTAATACCTCAGCATGAAACGTTGCTTTTTTATTGTTTTATTGACGTCCATTTTTTTTGGATGCACTGAAAACAAACCATTTGAACCTGCTCAAAAAAACAAATCTTTAATTTCTTATGTTAATCCTTTTATTGGTACTGGTGGTCATGGTCACACCTATCCTGGAGCAACTATGCCTTTTGGTATGATGCAACTGTCTCCAGATACGCGACTCGATGGTTGGGATGGTTGCTCTGGTTATCATTATTCAGATGAATATATCTATGGCTTTTCACATACACATTTAAGCGGAACAGGAGTTTCTGACTATGGTGACATTTTATTAATGCCAACAAACAAGGTTGCTTTTAACAATGGAGCTGATGGACAATCAGGTTACAGAGCACATTTTTCTCATGACAACGAAATAGCTGAACCAGGTTATTATAAAGTACATTTAGATTCTACAGAAATTGACGTAGAGCTGACAGTTTCTAAACGAAGTGGTATACATAAATACCAATTTCCTTCTTCTGAAAATCAATACGTGATTTTAGATTTAGACCATCGCGACCAACTTTTGGACTATAAAATTCAGATGGTAGATAGTCAATCGATTAAAGGCTATAGACATTCCAAAGCTTGGGCAACAGACCAACGTTTGTTTTTTGATATGCATTTTTCAAAACCTATTGAAAGTATTTCTTATGTTGAAAATGATACTAAAGTTTCTAAAAACTACAAATACCAAAGCAAAAAGGCTGCAATAAAATTCAAAAACCCGAACAATGATCCTATTTATATTAAAACAGGTATTTCAGCAGTTGATGAAGCTGGTGCAAAACGTAATTGGGAAACTGAAATAGGAGACAAAACCTTTGACGATATTAAAACCGAAGCTCAAAACACTTGGGAGCAGCAACTAGAAAAAATTGTGGTTGAAAGCACAAATAATGACTACAAAACCAACTTTTACACAGCATTATATCACACCATGATTGCGCCAAACTTATATCAAGATGTTGATGGAAGATATCGTGGTATGGATTTGGAAATTCATGAAACTAAAGATTTTGAGTATTACACAGTGTTCTCACTTTGGGATACCTATCGTGCAGCGCATCCGCTTTACACCATTATTGAAGAAGACCGAACGAACGATTTCATCAATACATTTTTAGCAAAATATGATGAAGGTGGCATCATGCCTATTTGGGATTTAAGCGCTAATTACACGGGTTGTATGATTGGTTATCACGCAGTACCTGTAATTGCTGATGCTTACTTAAAAGGGATTCGTGAGTACAACACCGAAAAAGCTTTTGAAGCCATGAAACACAGTGCAACAAGAGATAAATTAGGATTGAAAAGCTACAAAGAATTTGGATTTATTCCTGTAGAAGAAGAAAGCGAATCGGTTTCAAAAACTTTGGAATATGCCTATGACGACTGGACCATTGCTCAAATGGCAAAAGCCATGAACAAAACCGAAGACTACAAAACTTATACGGAATGCGCGCAATATTATAAAAACAGTTACGACCCAGAAACCAAATTTATGCGTGGTCGTTTTAGAAATACATGGTTTGCACCTTTTGATCCTTATGAAGTGAACTTCAATTATACTGAAGCCAATTCTTGGCAATACAGTTTTTATGTGCCTCAAGACATTTCTGGGTTTATGAATTTATTAGGCGGAAAAGATAAACTCGAAACCCAATTAGACACGTTATTTACTGCCAATGACAAAACTTCTGGACGTCATCAAGTAGATATTACAGGTTTAATTGGACAATATGCACATGGTAATGAGCCAAGTCACCACATGGCTTACCTTTATGATTTTGTAAATAGGCCACATAAAACTCAAGAACGCGTACACCAAATTTTAACCGAATTGTACACTAACACACCTGATGGTATTTCGGGTAATGAGGATTGTGGACAAATGAGCGCATGGTATGTGTTTTCATCAATGGGATTCTATCCTGTGACTCCAGCAAGTAATGAGTATATTATTGGCACACCTTTATTTGACAAAGCCACAATCAATATGGAAAATGGCAAGCAATTTAATGTTATTGCTACCAATCTAAATGATAAAAACATTTACATTGAGCATGTTTACCTCAACGGAAAATCGCTTGACAGAACATTTATTTATCATCACGAAATTGCAGAAGGTGGCACATTGGAATTTAAAATGACCGACAATCCAGCTGTTTGGGGAAGTCGTGAAGGACAAGAACCTAAAACAAGTATTGACGAACACCTCGTTGTTCCTGTACCTTTTATTGCAGAAGGCGATGTCGCTTTTAAAGGGAAAACTGAAGTTGTTTTAGAAAATGTAGATAAAAGCGCTTCCATTTTTTATAGTTTGAATGATGAAGATTTTAAATTATACGATGCGCCTTTTACAATTTCAGAAGCTACAAACTTAAAAGTGTATTCAGAAAAAAACAAAACCAAAAGCGCAACGGTTGAAACCAAGTTTTATAAAATAGATCCTAACCTTTCTATTACTCTTGAAACCGAATACGCCAACCAATACAATGGTGGTGGCAATGATGCTTTAATTGATGGTATTCTTGGAACCCAAGATTTCAGAACTGGTACTTGGCAAGGGTATCATAATACTGATTTGATAGCAACAGTAGATTTAGGAAAAGAAACCCTTGTTAATCTGGTTACCATAAACTTCCTGGAAGACCAACGCTCTTGGATATTTTATCCTACTGAAGTTACTTGTTTTGGTTCTACTGATGGAGAAACATTTATACCTATTGATTTACCTCGCACATCAGAAAACATTTCTCCAAATGAAAACGTAGAAATCAAACAATTTCACTTTAAAGAAGTGCCAAAAAAATACCGTTACATAAAAATAAAAGCCAAAACACTAGGCGAACTTCCTGAATGGCATTTAGGTCACGAACACGACGGAAGAAGCTGGCTATTTGCTGATGAAATTACTATTAAATAAAACTAACTAACATTTAATCATGAACCAACAAAAATCCTATCGCTCATCATTCATTCTACTTACTGTATTATTTTTCCTTTGGGGATTTATAACAGTTTTAGTCGATTCACTTATACCTCGACTAAGAGAGCTTTTCACACTCACCTACTTCCAAGCAGGTATGGTTCAATTTGCATTTTTTGGTGCCTTTTTCTTACTGTCAATTCCTGCGAGTTATATCCTCTCAAAAATTGGTTATAAAAAAGGAATTATTCTAGGCTTGGTTACTATGGCATTAGGTTGCTTGTTGTTTTATCCTGCAGCATCCTATCGTGTATTCGGAATATTTATGTTGGCTTATTTTATTTTAGCTGGAGGCATTACCATTTTACAGGTAGCAGCAAATCCGTATGTTGCAGTTTTAGGTTCTGAAGATGGAGCATCTAGTCGATTAAATTTATCGCAAGCCTTCAATTCATTAGGAACTGCAATTGCTCCTGCCATTGGTGCATTATTCATTTTAAGTGATAAAATTAAAACTAAAGACGAAATAGATGCTTTGGTTGGCACTGCCAAAGAACAATATTTAATTGCTGAAGCTTCAGCTGTTCAAACACCTTTTATTGGTCTAGCGTTATTTATCGTGCTTATTGCTATCTATTTCTTTTTTGCTAAACTCCCAAAACTTATTAGCGAAACCGAAACAGGGACATATAAAGATGCCTTAAAACAGAAAAACCTTATGCTTGGTGTATTTGGTATTTTCTGTTATGTAGGAGCCGAAGTTGCTATAGGTAGTTACTTGGTAAATTATTTTATGGATATGAATTTAGTATCACTCATCAAAGAAGAAGGCTTTATGAAATCAATCGCTGAATCGCTATTAAATTCTGGTTTAGCTGAAAAAGATGACAAAGCAGTTGTTGGTGTATTTGTTACCTTTTATTGGTCAGGTGCTATGATTGGTCGCTTTATAGGTTCGTACTTAACCAAAATCATTAACCCAGGAAAAGTACTTGGTATATTTGCTACTTGTGCTGTTGCTTTAATCTTGATATCTATTAGTACAACAGGATTGGTTTCAATGTGGAGTATTTTAGCGGTAGGATTATTCAATTCTATTATGTTCCCTACCATTTTCACATTGGCTATTGATGGTATTGGGTCGTTAAAACCAAAAGGTTCAGGGCTTTTATGTACTGCTATTGTTGGTGGCGCTATTATTCCGCCTACATACGGATTCCTAACAGATAACATCGGATTTAAACCTGCTTTGTTTTTGGTGATTTGCGCTTATGCTTACATCTTGTATTATGGTTACCGAAACTCTAAAAAAACTTTTAATCTATGAAACGCAGACACTTTATAAAAAACGCTTCACTTACAGGAGTTGGATTAACCGTTGGTTCATCAATAATTGCATGTGCTCAAGAGAATTCAAAAACCGAAAAAACTTCAGTTGTTGCAAACCCGAAAGCATCACTTCCATTAGTTATTGCTACTTGGAATGTACCTAATGCTACTTCAAAAGCTTGGGAAACTCTAAAAAATGGAGGTTCTGCATTAGATGCCGTTGAAAAAGGTTGTATGGTTGAAGAAGCCGATGTCAATAATACTTCCGTAGGAAAAGGTGGTTTACCAGATCGTGATGGTCACGTAACGTTAGATGCTTGTATTATGGACAAGCATGGTAATTGTGGATCAGTAGTATATCTTGAAAATATTGTACATGCTGTTTCAGTAGCCCGTAAAGTTATGGAAGACACACCACATGTTATGCTTGCTGGAAAAGGCGCTGAACAATATGCCTATGAATTAGGAATGCCAAAGGACAACTTACTAACGGAATCATCAAAAAAAGCTTGGGAGGAATGGAAAGTAAAAAGCGAGTACAAACCTATTATTAATATTGAAAATCACGATACTATTGGCATGCTTGCTATTGATGAAAATGGCGATATTTCTGGTGCCTGTACAACAAGTGGTCTTGCTTATAAAATGGCTGGTCGTGTTGGTGATAGCCCAATAATTGGTTCTGGTTTATTTGTAGATAACGAAATTGGTGCTTGTGTAGCTACTGGATTGGGTGAAGAAGTTGTAAAAACAGTTGGTAGCTTTCTGGTGGTTGAACTGATGCGCCAAGGCAAATCGCCGCAAGAAGCTTGTGAAGAAGCTATAAATCGTATTGTTAGTAAACCTAATAGCAATTACAAGGATTTTCAGGTTGGGTACATTGCTGTAAACAAACAAGGAGAAACAGGAAGTTATTCTATTCATAACGGTTTTAGTATGACGAAATTTCAAGATGGAGAGAATACCAATCAAACATCTAATCATTTTATTAAAACAGAATAAGCACTTTTTTAACAACTTAACCTTTAATTAAAATAGGTATTGCTATCTTTAAATTATAAAACAATGCCTTATGTCAGCCATTCGTGTACTTATTATTGAGGACGACCCAATCATTTCTGATGACATAAAAGATATGCTTACTAGTGCAGATTATTTTGTGGTTGGTATTGCCTATGATAAAAATGACGCTTTACAAGCAGTAGATGAATTGCAACCTGACTTAATACTTTTAGATATAAATTTAGAAGGTGAATATGAAGGTTTTGAAATTGCTGAACACATAAATAAAACACGTAAAATCCCGTTTTTATACCTAACGTCATACTCTAGTAAAAACATAATTGAGCGCGCAAAAAACACATTCCCTATGGGATATATTGTTAAACCTTTTAATGAGCGCGAACTATTTTCTAGCATTGAAATTGCCTTACATAATTTTTCAAAGTTTGTGCTTCCTGTAGCACTTAATCGCGACACAATAAATAATTTAATAACAACACCTTTAACGCAAAAAGAATTTGATGTGCTAAAAGGACTTTACAGCGGAAAAACAAATCAGCAACTAGCCGATGAGCAATTTGTAAGTGTCAATACTATTAAAACCCATATTAAAAATATTTACGAAAAACTGAATACACATACACGGTCAGAAACTATTACACTTCTTAACGAGCTGCTTTATTAGTTTTAGGAATTGTTATACTTATATGCGTTCCGTGAGTATTGTTAGTCTCAATAGTTGCTTTCAACTTTTGCGTTAACGAGCGTATTAATCGTTGTCCAAAGGTTTCTTCTTTACCTCTTTTTATTATTTTTTCTGAAATACCAACACCATTATCAAAAACAACAAGGTTATAGTTCATTGCTGTTTCAGTCATTTCAATCTGAATTTTTGGTTCTAAATTTGCTTCTACACTATTAAAAGCGTGTTTTAAAGAATTGGTCACCAACTCATTCACAATAAGCCCAATATGAATTACCTTTTCAATATCTAGCACTATATCTTTTGCTTTTACTGTCGCAGTAATTTCTTTTCCTGTTTTGTGATACGAACTAAAAATACTATCAACCAATCCTTCAAAATAACTCTGAATATTAACTGTTGTTAAATCTTCGCCAGTGTATAAATTTTTATGAAGAATTGCCATAGACTGCACGCGGTTTCTTCCATTTTGAAGTGCCTCAAGCGCTTTCGGGTCTTCTACATATTTAGACTGTAAATTGAGTAAGCTAGATATCATCTGTAAATTATTCTTTACACGATGATGTGTTTCATGAAGCAACAATTCTCTATCACTTAACGCCTTGGAAATGGTGTTGTTTTTGCTTTTAATTTTTCGATAAAGTTGATATAAAGCAATGGCTGCAATACTTAACAATAACAAGGCTACAAGCGATATGAGTTGAATAGATTTTGATCGTGATAATTTAGTTTCAGAAAGCTCTTTTTCTTTATTGAGCAACGTAATTTCAGCATCCTTTTTTTGCTGATTGTAGCGCGCATCTTTTTCAGCTATAATCTCGATAGATTCTTCCGAATAAATAGAATCACTCAACCTTTTAAAGGCTTTAAAATTGATTAGAGACGATTTATAATCGCCATTTTTTTCATAAGCTTCAGATAGTAATTGATAAGCCGCTTGTTGCTGATACAATGATTGATGCTCATCATAGCTAAATACATCTTTTAAGTGTGAAATAGCTTCCGGATAACGTTTCAGCTTAATGAGTACTTCACCCATATTCAGCTTTGATTCGCACAAATTATATGTACTACTTAAGTTTTCTCGAATTTTTAAAGCTTTTAAATGTTCTTGGTAAGCATCGTTTAACCTACCTTGTTCTTGCCTTAACACACCTAAAAAATCATAATGAAAGCCCATTTCACGCAACGTAGGAAACACTGAATTCAGCGCTTTTTGTTTCATTAGGTGCATTTCAGCTTTATCAAACTCACCCAATTCAGTATAAAGCATCCCTAAATTGGCATTAGCACTTGCCATACCAGCACTGTCATTGAGTTTCTCATATTGTTCTAAAGCTAAAAGGTATTTGTCTTTACCTTTTTCAATTTGATCCATGTTAAGGTAAAACCCAGCCAAAGAGTTATTGATATCAGCTTTTTGTTCGGCAGTTCCAAGCTTATCATAAATGCTAGCAACCTCAATCAAGTGGTTTTGAGAAATAACATTATTACCCAAAAACATATTTATAGTTCCTATAAAATGACCGCTTTTAGCCATGTCAATAGAATCCTTTTTTCGTTTGGAATAATTGTAAATAGATTGATAATAATCTAAAGCCGTTTTATAATCGCCTTGCCAACGATGACTAGCGGCAAAAATGTAGTTATTTCGTATTACCGCACTACTATCAGTTGATTTAATGTAAGCCTCCTGAAGCTTATTTGCTATGTTTTCAGCTCTATCAGGATCACGCTGTACCAAATGCTCACCTAGCAAAAAAAGCGCGTCCTTTTTTAGAGTTTTAGAAACGTTGCTATCAATAATTGTTTGCAAACTATCCTGATAAGCGTCTGGTTTGGCATCTTGAGCATACGAATACAAACCACTTAAGGTTACGAAAAGGCAAAAACTAAAAAATTTACACATTGATTTTCAAGTTAGTGAAACAAATTTACAAAACCATTTCTTCAAAAAATCACCCAAAAGTATGAAATAGAGTTGCCTGTATTATAAGAATTTAGCAACGCTATATTAATCACAACTTTATTACTTATGAAAACAAGATTTACTTTTTTGGCTTTTTATGTTCTTTTTGGAATAGCAGTATTTGCACAACCGAGTAATGATGCCTGTACTAGCGCACAATTTATTACTATAAACACATCATTTCAAAATATTGATTTTGATTTAACTAACGCAACTGTCAATAATGAATCTGGTTGCTCTGGAGATTCGGTAGATGACTATGTAGATGTTTGGTATCAATTTATTATGCCTGTTACAGGTAAAATTTACATTAATGGTTCAGTTACTAAAAACAGATTTAATATTTATAATGGCTGTAATGGTACAGAATTGCACTGTTTTACCAGCAATAAGCTTATTGATGACCTTATACAAGGAAACTCCTATATATTAAGAGTTCGTAGGTGGCTGCTACACAACGATGGTAATAATCAATCTTTTTTAATAAGAGCCTACGAAACTCCAGCAAATGACACATGTAATAATTCTGAAACGATTATTGTTGATAACACTGTTCAATCAGTAGACTTTAACATAGGTGGTGCTGTAATAAACAACGAAGTAGGCTGTAATGGAGATTCTCCAGACGATTATACTGATGTGTGGTTTGATTTTACAATGCCTGTTACTGGTTATTTCAACATTGAAAGTAACTCTTCATTTAACAACTTTGTATTGTATGATGCTTGTGCTGGCAATGAAATAGTATGCTTTAACCAATCACAAACACTAACAACATTAACACAAGGGCAAAACTATAAATTACGCATTTATAGAACTGAAGCTGCAACCCTTTCGCATCTCGGTTTAAGTTTTACTGTTCAAGCTTATGAGTTTAGCCTTAATGACAATTGTTTAAATGCAGAAAACATCAACCTTACAACAAACACTCAAACAATAAACTTCAGTATGCTTGGAGCAACTATTAACAATGAAATTGCTTGTAATGAAAGTAGTGCTGATAATTATGCTGATCTTTGGTATAGTTTTACAATGCCTGTTGATGGGTCATTAGAAATAATGAGTGCCTCAATTGTAAATAAGTTTTCATTATACGATGCTTGTAATGGTACTTTAATCTATTGTTCGCCTTTATTTTACGAGACTTCTATCCCATTGTATGTTGATGAACTTGAGCAAGGAGAAAGTTATGTATTAAAAATATATAGAGAAGAAGACCAAGTGGATAATATGTCTTACAATTCCTTTACCGTAAAAGCGACTGACCCAACTATTTTAGATTGCTCATCTCCAGAAGCTCTTACGGTTACAACAACAGAAACTACCATTGATTTAGACTTGGATTCAGCAGTTTATAATCATGAAATAGGTTGTGATGATACAGATATTAGTGACTATACCGATTTTTGGTATGAATTTACAATGCTAGAAGATAGCAACTTGTACATAAATGTCACAACCCATTTGAATGCTGCCATTTATGATACTTGTAATGGTAATTTATTGTACTGTTTCTCTGAAGACAAGCTTTTCGATGAGTTAACTGCAGGCGAAACCTATTTATTACGTGTGTTTAGGTCTCTGTACACACCTACAACATTTGGCGAACATTTCAGCTTTAGAACCTATGACCACATAGCCAATGATGACTGTAGTAATGCCGAAGTACTACCTACATTAACTTCAGATAATACAGCAATTTACTTCAATTTAGGAGGTGCAAGTGTTAGCACTGAAGAAACCTGCATAGGTGATTCAGATTATATTCTAGACGCTTGGTGGCAGGTCACTATGCCTGTAACAGGAAACTTATTTATTGACACTCCTGGAGGAAATGGTATCGCCATTTATGATGCTTGCAATGGTAATGAGCTATTTTGTAATGCTTCAGAAGCCTCGCCAGATTCCTTTAAACTCATTGACAATTTAATTGAAGGTAACACGTATTTGATTCGTTTTTTCAATACTGAATCTACTTTGTTTGATAGTGAATTTCAAACCATGAATTTAAGGGTCTATGAAAGGGCTGAAAATGATGCTTGTGCAAATGCAGAAACCATTCCCACCATAACAGATACAGCGCAAGAAATAAGCTTTTACACATTGGGTTCGGTGATTAATGAAGAATATGGTTGTGGCACATTCAATCTAGAAGATTATGTTGATGTTTGGTTTGAGTTCACTATGCCCAACCTTCCCGGAAATCTAACTATCACAAGTTATGTTTACAACCATTATGCAGTTTTTGATGCTTGCAATGGTAATGAAATACATTGCTTTCAAGGATCAGACCAAGTGGAAGGACTTATCCCAGGAGAAACCTATATTTTGAGAGCTTTTCAAAGACAAAACGAAATGTTTCATCCCTATGCGTTTTTTGATATTTGGGTAGATAATACTTTAGGAATTGAGGATCAATCTTTAGAAAACACCATTAACATCTACCCAAATCCAGTAAGGGATTACATCAATATTTCTATTCCTGACCATCAAACAATAACAGCAATACAATGTTATGACTTAATGGGTAAAGAAATTTTTAATTCAACCTACAAAGAACAAATTAATGTTAGTCATTTAAAATCTGGCCTTTATCTACTTAAAATTGAAACGCTCTCCGGAAGTTTTATAAAAAAGATTATTATTGAATAGTGTTTTTTTAGTTTAGTTAGTTAAAAAGGAACAATCTATTAGGTTGTTCCTTTTTAAAACCATTTAATAGTTAAGTCTACTAATTTCTGCTTAAAGTTATTGTAAGGAGGCATTAGTAAATCTACAGCACCAATAGTGTGTTGTTTTAATACAGACCGTTGATTGGTAAATTCCAAAAAGCCAAAATATCCATGCGATTTTCCAATTCCGCTATTGTTTGATCCTCCAAAAGGTAAATTATGGTTTAAAAACTGTAACAAATTGTGGTTAACACAAGTACTTCCTGCTCTTGTGTTATTAATAATGTGTTTTATAGTCTTCTTATTTTTACTGAAAATATATAAGGCAAGCGGCTTTTCTTTTGAATTAATATAGTCGATAACCTCATCAATATTACCGTAAGTTTTTACAGGAAGAATTGGTCCAAAAATTTCGTTTTTCATCAGTGCACTATCTTCAGAAGCATCAAAAACTAAAGTAGGTTCTATATAATTATCTTCTTCTTTATAGCTTCCTCCTATTTCTATAGTTGCATTTTTTAATGATGCATCTTCTAAATAAGACTTTAATCGTTCAAAATGTTTTCTGTTTATTATCCTAGCCAAAGAGTTGGACTCAGAGGCTTTTTCTGAATAGAATTCATCTAAATGCTGTTTAAAACTTGCTATAAATGCTGTTTTAATAGTTTCGTTTATGAATACATAATCTGGAGCAATACAGGTTTGACCAACATTCATGAATTTTCCAAAAATTATTTTCTTCACCACTTTATCCAAATTGGTGGTATCATCAATTATGGTTGGCGATTTACCTCCAAGTTCTAAAGTTACTGATGTTAAATGCTCCGAAGCTGCTTTCATTACTATTTTACCAACTTGTGGAGAACCTGTAAAAAAGATATGATTAAAAGGTAGCTTTAAAAGTTCCTGAGAAACTTCTACCTCTCCTTCAACTAGCGCAATTTCATTATCGTCAAACAACTCCTCAATTATATCACTCATCACTTTAGAGGTATGAGGTGTCATTTCGCTAGGTTTTAAAATTACAGTATTGCCTGCTGCTATTGCAGAGACTAATGGTCCAAAAGTAAGATTGACAGGAAAATTCCATGGTGAAATAATTAAACAAACACCTTTTGCCTCGTTTTTAATATATGATGAGCTTCCTAAAAGAGAAATGGGTGTTTCTACTTTTTGAGGCTTTAACCAAGACTTTAGATTTCGTTTTACAAAATTAATTTCATCGATAACAGGATATATCTCAGTTAAGTCAGTTTCTAACTGTGGTTTCTTGAAGTCACTATACAATGCATCTCTAAGCCTTTGTTTATAGGTAAACTCTAATGCGTTCTTTAAACGGTTAAGTTTCTTTATACGTGCTTTGTATGTTGTATTCCCAACAGAAAACTGATTGATTTTCTGACTGTTAAACAGATTTAAATAGGTATTTTCACTCTTATTTACCATTTCTAAACAACGTTTTTATTGGGCTCAAAGCTCATTTTGTGCATTTCACCGATGTTTTTTACCATGCTTTTCATCTTATCTAGTAATCGACTGTTTTCATCTAAAATATTTAAACTAGCCTTAAATGTTACGTTTCTTTGACAAGAATTTTAAAATAAACCCTTTATAACAAGGTCATGAAAAAAGTTTTAATATTTTTAGTTTTTTTAAGTTTACCTCTACTTTCTGTAGGACAAAATGATATCGCTACTAACAAAAATAGTGATACTATTGAAACTACAACTAAGAAAGAAGATACTCAGTCTAAAAAAGAGACTACAGATAGTTCTAAATTCAAATCAGAATTAATGAACTTAAACCACAAAAAAAGCAATGATATTATTAGTATTAAAGCTTACAGAAAAAGTTTACAAATAAAAGTAAAGACCATAAAGCTTTGCTAGAATAAATAAAGATTATAAAAAAAGCCGAAACAATTGTTTCGGCTTTTTTTATTAGTATTCTTAAGTTTTGTAGTTTTATAGACTTCAAAATTTCAAAAAATGTCAGACCAAAAACGTCTTTTCCTAGTCGATGCTTACGCGTTAATTTTTCGTGGGTATTACGCCTTTATTAAAAATCCAAGAATCAACTCAAAAGGCATCGATACGTCTGCCATTATGGGTTTTATGAACTCACTTTTAGATGTTATAAAACGTGAGCGTCCAGACCATTTAGCCGTATGTTTCGATAAAGGTGGAAGTACAGATAGAGTAGAAATGTTTGAGGCTTACAAAGCCAATCGCGACGAAACGCCAGAAGCCATAAAAGTTGCCGTACCTTACATTCAAGAGATTTTAAAAGCAATGCATATTCCTATTATGGTGAAGGAAGGTTATGAAGCCGACGACGTTATAGGAACCCTATCGAAACAAGCCGAAAAACAAGGTTATCAAACCTTTATGGTTACACCTGATAAGGATTTTGCGCAGTTAGTGTCTGAAAATATTTTTATGTACCGTCCAAAATCGTTTGGAGGTGGTTACGAAACTTGGGGCATTCCAGAAGTACAGAAAAAATTTGAAGTTGAAGATCCGTTACAGGTAATTGATTTCTTAGGAATGATGGGAGATTCCAGCGACAACATCCCAGGTTTACCTGGTGTTGGCGAAAAAACTGCGAAAAAATTCTTGAAAGCCTACGGAAGTATAGAAGGTTTGTTTGAAAACATCCACGAACTGAAAGGTAAAATGAAAGAGAAAGTTGAAGCTAATCAAGAATTAGGCTTACTGTCGAAAAAACTGGCTACCATAATGCTTGATGTTCCTGTGGAATTTGATGAAAAAGATTTTGAAATGTGCGACCCAGATATTGAAGCAGTCAAAACCATTTTTCAAGATTTAGAGTTTAGACGACTTACTGAAAACTTCTTAAAAACTTTTGCTGCGGAAGATACTCAAGTAACTGCTGAAACAACATCGAAAACGGAGGAAAAAGTAAAACCAAAAACAATCTCAACAGCTGGTGCAGGTCAATTTTCTCTATTTGGAGGCGATGTTAATGAGGTAGATACCGAAACAAACTCAGCATCGCATACCCGAAAAACCGCAGAAACCACAAGCCATTTTTACCAAAGTGTCGCTTCTGGTATGGCAACAAAACTTTTCATTAAAAATTTAATGAATCAAACTTCGGTGTGTTTTGATACTGAAACCACAGGTTTAAATCCGTTAACTGCCGAATTAGTTGGTATTGCATTTTCATGGGAAATTGGTAAAGGATTTTACTTGCCATTTCCTGAAGATAAAACCGAAGCACAAGAACTTATTGAACAGTTACGTCCGTTTTTTGAAAGTGAAACCATTGAAAAAATTGGTCAGAATTTAAAATACGACATTAAAGTTTTAGCCAAATACAACATCGAGGTAAAAGGCAAATTGTTCGATACCATGTTAGCGCATTACCTCATCAATCCAGATATGCGCCACAATATGGATGTTTTGGCAGAAACCTATTTGAATTACACACCAATTTCTATTGAAACGTTAATTGGCAAGAAAGGAAAAAATCAGCTTTCAATGCGCGATGTTCCTCTGGAAAAACAAACCGAATATGCTGTTGAAGATGCCGACATTACCCTTCAATTAAAAGAACATTTTCAAAATGAATTAGGCGAAGCCAATACGCAAACCTTGTTTGATGATATTGAAATTCCATTACTGCGCGTTTTAGCAGCTATGGAATTGGAAGGCATTAATTTAGACAAAGAATTTTTAGCATCACTAGCAGAACAACTAAACAATGATATTGCTACACTTGAAAAGCGCATTTACGAAGCTGCTGGCGAAGAATTCAACATTGCTTCACCTAAACAATTGGGTGTTATTTTGTTTGAAAAAATGAAGCTGGTTGACAAACCTAAAAAGACCAAAACTGGGCAATATTCTACCGCTGAAGATGTATTGAGTTATTTGGCTAAAGACCACGAAATCATTCAAAACATTCTTGGCTTTAGAGGTTTAAGCAAACTTAAAAGCACCTATGTTGATGCGTTACCACTTCAGGTTGAAGAAACCACAGGAAGAGTACACACCGATTATATGCAAACCGTTGCTGCTACTGGTCGTTTAAGTAGCAACAACCCGAACTTACAGAACATTCCTATTCGTACCGAGCGTGGTCGTCAAGTGCGAAAGGCGTTTATTCCTAGAAGCGAAGATTACACCCTTTTAGCTGCCGATTATTCTCAAATTGAATTACGCATTATCGCAGCCTTAAGTGAAGAAGAAACCATGATTGAAGCCTTTAACAACGGTGAAGATATTCACGCTTCAACCGCTGCAAAAGTGTTTAATGTAGCTATTGAAGACGTCACACGCGAACAACGTAGCAACGCCAAAACTGTAAACTTCGGTATTATTTATGGCGTTTCTGCTTTCGGGTTAAGCAATCAAACTAATTTATCTCGTAGTGAAGCCAAAGAGTTAATCGACACGTATTACGAAACCTATCCGAAGTTAAAAAACTACATCAGCAAGCAAGTCGATTTTGCACGCGACCATGGCTATGTGCAGACCGTTTTAGGCCGTCGCAGATATTTAAAAGACATCAATTCTAGAAACGCGGTTGTTCGTGGTGCTGCCGAACGTAATGCGGTAAATGCGCCAATTCAAGGTAGTGCTGCCGACATTATTAAACTCGCTATGATTGCCATTTACAACAAACTTGAAGCTGGCAATTACAAAACAAAAATGCTACTGCAAGTGCACGATGAATTGGTTTTCGACGTTTATAAACCAGAACTAGAAACCATTTCAACTTTAATTAAAACCGAAATGGAAAACGCTTATAAACTAGCTGTACCGTTAGATGTTGAGTTGGATACGGGTAACAACTGGCTTGAGGCGCATTAATTTTTTAATCTTTTTATAATTTGAAAATAGACAAGTTTGTTCTTGCTATTATAATCGTTGTTATAACAGCATATATTTATCCACATTTAGGTGCTGGTGAAAGCGCAAAACTTTTAAATACGCTGAGCAGTATTGGTATTTCACTCATCTTTTTTTTCTACGGATTAAAATTGAGTCCAGAACAGATAAAATTAGGGTTAAAAAACTGGAAATTACATGTGCTTATTCAAAGTATAACGTTTGTAGTTTTCCCTTTAATTGTGTTGGCAGTGCAACCCTTTATTTCTTCCGATAATAAATCGTTGTGGTTAGCTTTTATGTTTTTGGCAGCTTTACCTTCAACCGTTTCGTCCTCAGTGGTTATGGTATCTATTGCAAAGGGTAACATTCCTGCTGCTATTTTTAATGCGAGTATTTCGGGACTAATTGGAGTTGTGCTCACACCGCTTTGGATTGGTTTTTTTATGACTTCTACCAATACCGATTATAGTTTAATCGATGTTTATCAAAAATTGTTATTGGAAATTTTAGCACCTGTTATTCTTGGTTTATTGTTACGACGTTTTTTAGGTGCTTTCGCATTAAAACACAGTAAAAAAATAACACTGTTTGATAAAAGCGTGATTTTATTAATTATCTATAAAAGCTTTTCAAAATCCTTTTTAGACCGCATTTTTGACAACTTAAGTATTATCAACTTAATTGGCGTTTTTCTTCTGGCTGTTGTATTATTTTGGCTCGTGTATTTCTTAATCGGATTTATAAGTAAGAAACTTAATTTCACTATTGAAGATCGCATTACAGCTCAATTTTGTGGTACCAAAAAATCGTTAGTTCATGGTACGGTATTTTCGAAAATACTATTTCAAAATGCTTCTTTTTTAGGCGTTATTTTACTACCAATTATGATGTTTCACGCATTTCAAATTTTAGCTATAAGCGTGATTGCTTCAAAACATTCTAAACGGAATTAAGTGTTGTTTGAATTAAAGTTTAGAAATAGCCTTTTCTAGAATACTTTTTATCTGGTACTTTAAACTTTCAGGTTCTATGATTTTTGCATAATCTGAAAAAACGATATACCATCTTGAAAAACCATGTTCTACATAAGGTGTTAAGAATGTCATTTCAACATAATTGCCTTTTACTTTTTCTGACACAAATCCGTGTTGCCATTTGCTATTGTTTATAAATCGAACAACAGATTTATCTACCTGAATAACTACTTTTGTTTTTTCTACGTCATTCAATTTGTTGCGGTAATCATCTAAGGTAATATGCTCTCTGGTAAAACCATGTTGAGTAGGTTTTATAGCTTGCATTCTATCGGTTCTGAATTGACGGTAATCCTTCCGAAGATGGCAAAAGCCCAACACATACCAAAATCCTGTTTCGTGATAGATGCCAACAGGCTCTACAAAACGTTCGGTAGGATTTTCGTTGTTAAGCGCCTGATATTTTAGATGTACTTGACGCTTTTCTGCAATACTTTCAAAAAGTACTTCAAGCGCATTGGGCAAATCATCATTAAATAGTTTATGAGAAGGGTCGACTAATATTTGAGATTCTAAAGCCGAAATCCAATCCTTTTCACGTCCACGTAATACGGATTTCAACTTCAACATTGCAGATTCGTAGTAATTTCCTAACGATTTATCTACAAATTTCTGCATGAGTTTTTCGGCAGCAACAAAACTACCTGCTTCTTCGCGTGTAAACATAACTGGTGGCAAACGATACCCTTCCATTATAGAATAACCAACACCTGCCTCACTAATGATAGGCACACCAGAAGCCTCTAGCGTACGAATATCGCGATAAATGGTTCGTAAACTTACCTGAAACCTATCGGCTAATTCTTGTGCTTTTACAATGCGTTTGGATTGCAATTGAATAAGTATGGCTACAATTCTATCAAAACGTTTTACAGTGTCTAAACTCATAATGCTGTAACATATATCCCAAAGATAGGTTTTCAGGTTGAAGTTTGTATTTAATTTACCCTTCAACATAATTATTAATCATTAATAAGACACAAAAATAGATGTGGTGTATGACAAGGGTTTGTCAGTTGAAATTTTTTAAAACTTTATTTTTTACTACTGACACAAAGCTGTCACTATGCACTTGTAATTTTGATTTCAAATAACAAGAACATCAAAAAACAAAAAACATGGAAACAAACACCAACACTACATTACAAACAGTAATTACACCTGAAGAATTACTAGCCCATTGGCAAGGACATCGTAACTTAACTCGACGTGTTATTGAAGCTTTTCCGGAAGACGATTTTTTTAATTATTCCATTGGTGGCATGCGCACCTTTGCCGAAATGGTTATGGAACTTTTGGGTATTGCAGGACCAGGAATAAAAGAAATTGCCACGGCAGAAACAGCACAACTCATAGAAAACGTAGAACACAACAATAAGAAAGCTCAAATTTTAGAGTTGTGGGATAAGGCCACCAAAGATATTGACACCTATTGGACACAGATAAAACCAGAACAATTTCATGACACCATTAAAAGTTTTGGTCAGTATGAAGGTACTGTTTGGTCATCTATTTTTTATTTCATTGACAATGAAATTCATCATCGCGGACAAGCCTATGTGTATTTACGTGCTTTAAATATTGAACCACCTTTCTTTTACGAACGCTAAAATTTACAGCATGAATTCTGTTTTGGTCTTTAAAACATCTATCACTTCAAATCGTGAAATTAAAGAGTTAAAGCCTGTTTTAAATAGCTTAATTGCCAAAAATGGATATTGGAATTTTGACTTGGAAGATTGTGACAATATCTTCCGAGTTGAAACCAAAACCATTACACCTTATGCTATTTCACAGGCCTTTAAAAGTCTTGGTTTTTATTGTGAAGAATTGGATTAGAAAACCTATTTACGCTTTCTCTTCTTATACTTCACCTTATTTTTTCGTTGGTTAAAAGGCACAGCATCGTTAAAGGTATTTTTAGTTTTTCCTGGTTTATTTTTACGCCATTTTTCATCTTTTTTAGGCAATAAAACATCAAGTAAATCTTGTCTTCCTAATTTATTAAGCGTGTTTTTTATCCAGGCTTTGTTTTCATCCTTATACCAAAAGAAAAAACGGTGTTGTTCGTCTTTTTCCTTTCTGGTTTTTGGCGTATTCACTTTTTTAAGTGTATACGGATGATAACCACTGTAATAAATCACTGTTGCTACCGTCATTGGTGTTGGCGTAAAACCTTGTACTTGCTCAAGCTGAAAGCCCATATCTTTAGTTTCGGCAGCAAGATTAGCCATATCCTCTACTTCGCAAGCTGGATGATTTGAAATAAAATACGGAATTAACTGTAAGTTCAGTTTATTCTTAATATTGATTTTATCGAAACGTTCTTTAAACTTATGAAAGTAACTAAACGAAGGTTTTCGCATTAATTTCAAAACAGGATCACTGGTGTGTTCTGGCGCCACTTTAAGTCGACCAGAAACATGCTTCGTCATCACTTCTTCGGTATAATCATCTAACTCCTTTGGGTCGGCATTTTTATTGAATTCTGGGACCAACATATCGTGTCTAATTCCAGAACCGATAAATGATTTTTTAACCTTCGGATGACTATCAACCGCTTGATATAATTCGGTTAACGGTTTATGAGATGTATCTAAATTGCTACAGATTACTGGCGAAATACAACTTGGTGCCACACATTTATCGCAAATAGATTGTACTTTACCTTTCATTTGGTACATATTAGCACTTGGTCCGCCAATATCAGATAAATAGCCTTTAAAGTCAGGCATATTGGCTACTTTATCAACTTCCTTTAATATAGACTCCTTGCTACGACTCGCTATAAATTTTCCTTGATGTGCTGAAATAGTACAAAAACTACAGCCACCAAAACAACCACGATGAATGTTTATAGACGTTTTTATCATCTCGTAAGCAGGAATTGGCCCACGCTTATTGTATTTTGGATGTGGTAAACGTGTGTAAGGCAAATCGAAAGAGGCATCAATTTCGGCTTCCGTCATTGTAGGATAAGGCGGATTAATCATCAACATCTTACTACCAACACGCTGAAAAATTCGTCTTGCAGCTAACTTATTAGACTCTTGCTCTATTACTTTAAAGTTAGATGCGTAAGCCTTTTTATCTTTTAAACAGGTTTCGTGTGAAGCAATTTCAACATCTTCCCAATTTTTGTTTTTTGGGATATCATTTTCATCATTAATAAGAATCGCTGTTTGGTTAACTGTATTAATACTATTGAAAGGGACTCCACGCTCTAGTAAACGTACAATTTCACGAAGTGGTTGTTCACCCATTCCGTACACCAACATATCTGCTTTAGAGGTTTCTAAAATAGTTGGCATTAATTGATCGCTCCAATAATCGTAATGTGTTACACGACGTAAAGAGCCTTCAATACCACCAATTAAAACTGGTGTATCTGGCCATTTTTCTTTTAAAATTTTACTATAAACGGTTGATGCATAATCTGGTCTAAATCCAATTTCGCCATTTGGCGTGTAGGCATCTTTATCGCGACGCTTTTTATTGGCGTTGTAGTTGCTAATCATAGGATCCATGCAACCACCTGTAACACCGAAGAATAAACGTGGTTTACCCAACTTAACAAAATCCTGAAGATTATCGTTAACGTTTGGTTGTGGTACTATGGCCACTCGTAAACCCATACTTTCTAACAAACGTCCAATTACTGCTGGACCAAAGGTTGGATGATCTACATAGGCATCTCCGCTAAACAGGATAACATCTAGGTATTCCCATCCGCGAATTTTCACCTCTTTGTTTGTGGTAGGTAACCAACTAGAAAGTCTTAATTCTTCTTGCATAACGGCACAAAGGTAAATAGAAATTACTACTTAATTGCAAGCACTCCTGTTAAACCACACAAAAGCAACACAATAGCAGTATATTTTAATGAAAAATTATAAATCGAGGGCTTTAATATTTTCTATACGGTTACGTTCTAGGAAGTCATCAATAGTTTCAAAATGTTCAATAACACGTTGATTTTTAAATTCGAAAACTTTTTTTGATAAACCTTGAAGAAAATCACGATCGTGAGACACTAAAACTAAGGTCCCATCAAATTCTTTTAAAGCATCTTTTAAAACGTCTTTAGATTTTAAATCGAGATGATTGGTTGGCTCATCCAGAATCAACAAGTTTACAGGTTCTAGTAGCAACTTCACCATAGCTAACCTGGTTTTTTCACCACCAGAAAGCACACCAACTTTTTTGTCGATATCGTCGCCTTTAAACATAAAACGACCTAAAATATTTTTTATTTGCGTACGAATATCGCCTTTTGCAACTTCATCAACCGTTTGAAAAATAGTTAAGTCTTCATCTAAAAGTGCAGCTTGGTTTTGTGCAAAATAACCTACTTGAACATTGTGACCTAATGAGCAAGTGCCTTCTACATCAATTTGTCCCATAATGGCTTTTATCATCGTTGATTTCCCTTCACCATTTCTACCTACAAAACATACTTTTTCGCCACGGGCAATTGACATGTTTGCATTTTTAAACACTACATGGTCATCGTAGGATTTAGAGACATCTTTTACCGTTACAGGATAATCACCCGAACGCTGTGTTTTTGGAAAACGCAACTTTAACGCCGATGTATCGATCTCATCAATCTCAATAATTTCAAGCTTTTCTAACATTCGCTCTCTTGATGCCACCTGATTGGTTTTAGAATATGTACCTTTAAAACGCTCAATAAACGCTTGGTTGTCCGCTATAAATTTTTGTTGTTCTTGATATGCTTTTATTTGATGCGCTCGTCTATCTTCACGAAGCTGTAAATAATGAGTATAATTTGCTTTGTAATCGTAAATACGACCCATAGTTACTTCTATAGTTCGGTTTGTAATGTTATCTACAAACGCTCTATCGTGCGAAATCACGACCACTGCTTTTGCCTTATTCACTAAAAAATCTTCTAGCCAAATTACCGATTCAATATCTATATGGTTGGTTGGCTCATCAAGCAAAATTAAATCGGGTTTTTGAAGTAAAATTTTCGCCAATTCAATTCGCATACGCCATCCACCTGAAAACTCACTTGTTGGTTTATTGAAATCTTCAGGCTTGAAACCCAAACCTTTCAACGCTTTTTCAACTTCAGCAGTGTAATTTACTTCCTCTAAAGCATAATACTTTTCACCCAAATCTGATACGCGCTCAATGATTTTCATGTATTCATCAGATTCGTAATCGGTTCGTGTTTCAAGCTGCTTGTTTAACGCATCCATTTCATCACGCATTTCAAAAATATGACTAAATGCTTTGGATGTTTCTTCTAAAACTGATGTATTATCTTCGGTTAATAAATGCTGAGGCAAATAAGCTATTACAGCGTCTTTTGGTGTTCTAACATGTCCTTTTGTAGGATTTTGAACACCAGCAATAATTTTCATCATTGTAGATTTTCCGGCACCATTTTTACCCATAAGGGCAATTTTATCATTTTCATTTATAGTAAAAGACACATCACTAAATAAGGTGTGACCACTAAATTCTACAACTAAATTATCTACAGAAATCATAGCTTTAATTTTAAAGGCGCAAAACTACTAAAAGCCGAAAGATAAATCTTTGATTTTTTTGAAGTAATGTTAGTTTTTACGGTATTACATATATAACATTAATAAAAACACTCAAAACCTCTAAGAAAATTGACATTATAATGTTTGGTATACTTTAAATAATCAATCTAAAATCATCTCTTATTTTACACAATTGTATATCAAAACTATTCCATAATTATATGAATAGAAAAACCTATAAATGACAAATTGCAACCTAGTATAAAACAAACCTTAATTCAACCTTTTTAAACAGCCTGATTTTCAACGAAAAAAAACATCTAATTAGAATTTGGTAATCAAATATATAATCGTAAATTTGCAAACTCTTTTTGAGAGAAGAATGTTTAATTATTAAATTAGAAAGTGTGGACACATTAAGCTACAAAACAGTTTCAGCAAATAAAGCCACTGTAAATAAGGAGTGGGTTTTAGTTGATGCTGAAGGACAGACTTTAGGTCGCTTAGCTTCTAAAGTTGCAAAACTTTTAAGAGGTAAGCATAAACCTAACTTTACACCACACGTTGATTGCGGAGACAATGTAATTGTTGTTAACTCTGAAAAAATCAACTTAACAGGAAACAAGTGGAACGACAAAACTTACATTCGTCACACAGGTTATCCAGGTGGTCAAAGAAGTTTATCTGCTACAGAAATGTTTGGAAAAGATCCAGCAAGATTAGTAGAAAAATCAGTAAAAGGAATGTTGCCTAAAAACAAATTAGGCGCAGATTTATTCCGTAACCTAACAGTTGTTGTTGGTACTGAGCATGCTCATGAAGCTCAAAAACCAAAAGCAATTAACTTAAACGAATTCAATTAATGGAAGTAATTCACAAAATCGGCCGTAGAAAGACGGCTGTTGCTCGTGTGTATGTTGCCCAAGGAAAAGGAAACATCACGATTAACAAAAAAGACATGGCGGTTTATTTTCCTACTGCAACTTTACAGTACAAAGTAAACCAACCTTTAGCTATGACTAACAATGATGGCAACTTTGATATTACAGTAAATGTATATGGAGGTGGCATAACAGGTCAAGCTGAGGCAATCCGTTTAGCATTATCTCGTGCTATGTGCGAAGTAGATGCTGACAACAGAGGTATTTTAAAACCTGAAGGTTTATTAACTAGAGACCCAAGAATGGTAGAGCGTAAGAAATTCGGACAGAAGAAAGCTCGTAAGAAATTCCAGTTCTCTAAACGTTAAAATCCCCAACTTGATTTCGGGATCTGTATTTACAGTTTTACAATCAAGTTATTTAAAACATTTAAACCAGTTATTGTTGCCCATGACCTTTGTGTCAGGGTTTAGTTTAGCATCTAAATGATTAAGGCGAGCAAAAGCAACCACTCAATCATTGCTAATTCAACAGAACGTAAACTATTACAAAATGGAAAAAGTAGAAGTAAAAGAATTACTTGAAGCAGGTGTACATTTTGGACACTTGACTAGAAAATGGGATCCAAACATGGCTCCTTACATTTATATGGAGCGTAACGGTATCCATATTATCAATCTTTACAAAACTGCTGCCAAAATTGAAGAAACTTCTCAAGCTCTTCACAAAATTGCAGCTTCTGGAAAGAAAATCTTATTTGTTGCTACAAAAAAACAAGCTAAAGACATCGTTGCTGAAAAAGCAGGTGCAGTAAACATGCCTTACATTACTGAAAGATGGCCAGGTGGAATGTTAACTAACTTTGTTACTATTAGAAAAGCTGTAAAGAAAATGGCTTCTATTGATAGAATGAAAAAAGATGGTACATTCAACACACTTTCTAAAAAAGAGCGTTTACAGGTAGACCGTTTAAGAGCTAAATTAGAAAAGAACTTAGGTTCTATCTCTGATATGACTCGTTTACCAGGTGCTTTATTTGTTGTAGATATCAAGCGTGAACACATTGCAATCAAAGAAGCACAAAAATTAAACATTCCAATCTTTGCAATGGTTGACACTAACTCAGATCCAAGACAAGTTGATTACTTGATTCCATCTAACGATGATGCTTCAAAATCAATCAACAAAGTACTTTCTTTGGTAACTTCTGCAATTGCAGACGGTTTATCAGAAAGAAAATCTGATAAAGCTGATAAATCAGAAAAAGCAGCTAAACCTGCTAAAACTGCAAAAAAGAAAGCAGTAGCTGAAGAAGAAGAATAAATAACAATTTCAAAACATAAATAAGTCGTTTAGTTCTTTTCTTTGTTGAAAATTAATTGGACGACTTTTTTAAATTTTAAACTCATGGAAAATACTGTAAAAATTACAGCCGCAGAAGTAAATAAACTAAGACAAGCAACAGGAGCAGGAATGATGGATTGCAAAAAAGCCCTAGTGGAAGCTGGTGGTGATTTTGACAAAGCTATTGAGGTTTTACGTAAAAAAGGACAAAAAGTTGCTGAAAAAAGAGCTGACCGTGACTCATCTGAAGGTGCAGCTATCGCAAAAATTAACGATGATAATACTGTAGGTGTTGCTATTGTATTAGGTTGCGAAACTGACTTTGTTGGTAAAAACGAAAACTTTGTGAAATTAGCTAACGATTTAGCTGATATCGCTATAAACTACAATACAAAAGAAGAGTTTTTAGCTGCTGATTTTGGTGGAATGACTGTTGCTGATAAATTAACTGAGCAAACAGGTGTTATTGGTGAAAAGTTAGACATCACTGCTTTTGAAAAGTTAGAAGCTCCTTATGTTGGACAATACGTTCACATCAATAAAATTGCTGCTTTAGTAGGTTTATCTGCAAAAGTAGACAACGCTGATACTTTAGTAAAAGACGTTGCAATGCAAGTAGCTTCAATGGGAGCAACTACATTATCTTACAAAGATTTTGATCCTGCATTTATCGCTTCTGAAACTGAAGCTAGAATTGCTGTTATTGAAAAAGACAATATTGAATTAGGTCGTTTAGGTAAAACTTTAAAAAATGTACCTCAATACATTTCAATGGCACAATTAACTCCTGAAGTTTTAGCTAAAGCTGAAGAAGATGCAAAAGCTGAATTAAAAGCTGAAGGTAAGCCAGAGCAAATTTGGGATAGAATTTTACCAGGTAAAATGGAGCGTTTCATTTCTGATAACACAACTTTAGACCAAGAACAATGCTTATTGGATCAAAACTTCATTAAAGACGAAAAAATAAACGTAGCAAAATATGTTGCATCTTATGGAGATGTTGAAGTTACAAGTTTTAAACGTGTAACTGTTGGATAATTAAAATCCAATTTTCCAAAACATTAAAAAGCTTCTCATAACGAGAGGCTTTTTTTATAATTTAAAAACAAAAAAATTATGTAGTTTTGCTAAACTTTCAAAATCAAAATGAAATACAAAAGAATTCTCCTAAAATTATCTGGTGAAGCCCTAATGGGAACACGTCAATACGGTATTGATCCTGTACGTTTATCAGAATATGCAAACGACATTAAAGAAATCATTGAAAAAGGTGTTGAAGTAGCCATTGTTATTGGTGGTGGAAACATTTTTAGAGGTGTTGCTGGTGCAAGCAATGGAATGGACAGGGTTCAAGGTGATCACATGGGTATGTTAGCAACCGTCATTAATGGTTTAGCTTTACAAAGTGCCTTAGAAGATGCTGGTGTACCTACTCGTTTACAGTCGGCAATAAGTATTGATGAAGTTGCTGAACCTTTTATTAGAAGAAAAGCACTTCGCCACTTAGAAAAAGGGCGTGTTGTAATTTTTGGTGGTGGAACAGGAAACCCATATTTTACAACAGATTCTGCTGCTGTATTAAGAGCTATTGAAATGGAAGCTGATGTTATTTTAAAAGGTACTCGTGTAGATGGAATTTACAATGCTGATCCTGAAAAAGACTCAAAAGCTGTAAAATTTGATTATATTTCTTTTGATGATGTATTGCGCCAAGGTCTTAAAGTAATGGACACTACAGCCTTTACATTGAGTCAGGAAAATGAACTTCCAATTATTGTTTTTGATATGAACAAAAAAGGAAACTTACTAAAAGTAGTTTCTGGAGAAAAGATTGGAACTAAAGTAAACTTATAATAATTTTAAAGGTTTGGCTCATTTTTTGAAATGGCTTTTTAAGAATTAAAATACTTTTAAAGATGAACGAAGACATACAATTTATACTAGACTCTGCTAAAGAATCAATGGATGCTGCAATAAAGCATTTAGAAAAACAATTAGTAAACATTAGAGCAGGAAAAGCTAGTCCTGCAATGTTGGGAGGTGTAATGGTTGACTATTATGGGTCTCAAACACCATTAAATCAGGTTGCAAACGTTAACACTCCTGATGGTAGAACCATATCTGTTCAACCTTGGGAAAAAGGAATGCTACAAGAAATTGAGCGAGGAATAATGATTGCAAATCTTGGTTTTAACCCTATGAACAATGGTGAAATGATTATTATTAATGTGCCACCATTGACTGAAGAGCGTCGTCGTGACCTTGCTAAACAAGCTAAAGCTGAAGCTGAAGATGCTAAAATTGGTGTTAGAAGTGCAAGAAAAGATGCTAACAACGAAATTAAAAAATTAGATGATGCATCAGAAGACCTTCAAAAAAATGCAGAGATTGACATACAACAAATGACCGATAAATACGTTAAAAAAATTGACGATATTTTAGAAGTCAAAGAAAAAGAGATAATGACAGTATAATTAAAAGCGACATAATTGTCGCTTTTTCTTATCCTTTTAAAACCCTTCCCTCTTACATGCATAAACACTGTGTTTTTATTTTTTTTATACTCTGTATTTATACTACACAGTCGCAAACAACTTTAAAAGATTCTACTAAAGTTAGTCAGGACTCTATTAAAAAAACCGAATTCCTTAAACAAATAGGCAATGGTTTTTTTCCAACCAATTACTTAAACATAGATTTACGATACCTTTTTAAATACAACCAATATGAAGGTGTCAGAACAGGTTTAGGCGGCATTACAAACAAACGCTTTTCAGAACATTATAGACTTAATGGCTATCTTGTTTATGGGTTTTTAGACCATAATTTTAAATACAGTATTGGTGGTGGGTTTAGACTTGCGTCAAAATCTAACACTTGGCTAAACTTATCATATACTGATGATCTTCAGGAAACAGGAAGTTCTGCTTTTTTAACCGACAAACGTTTTTTTCAGTTCTTTGAACCTCGATTGCTTAATATTAACTTGTTTCATAAACACATTACTAAAGCTATAACTTTAGAGCATAAACTAAGTAAACATTTACTTACCGAAACGCAATTTGCCGTTAGCAACATCAACCCTACGTATAGCTATGAATATTTAAAAAATGACAAAATATTAAACGAATTTCACTTAAGTACAGCTAAAGTTGCATTGCAATGGAGTCCGTTTAGTAAGTTTGAAGTTTCAGAAGATGACTTAATAAAAGAAATTAAAACTGGCTATCCTAAATTCACACTACAATACACACATGCTTTTGAAGATGTTTTTAGAAGCAATATTAACTTTTCAAAGTTAGACTTTAGAACTGTTTATCAGTTAAATTATACTAAAGAGTCGTACACACAAGCAACAGTAGTTGCAGGAATGGTAAGTGGCGATACACCCTTAACGCATTTATATCATGCTTATCCAAACAATATCACCAAAGAGACCATATTACAACGATTTTCGGTTGCAGGTATAAATAGCTTTGAAACCATGTATTTTAATGAATTTTTCTCTGATAGGTTTTCAACCTTTCAGCTGAAGCATTATTTTCAACCTTTTAATATTTCTGAACGCTACAAACCTCAATTGGTATTAATAACAAGGTATGCAATTGGAAACATGGGCAATATTGACAGGCATCAAAATATAACATTCAACACCTTAGAAGATGGTTATTCTGAATCTGGTTTTGAAATCAACAAACTTCTCTTTGGTTTCGGACTTAGCTTTGCGTATCGTTATGGAGCTTACCACCTACCAAAAACCGAAGATAACGTAGCTTTTAAATTTACCTTTAACGTTTCGTTATAAACACAATAATAAACTTGTTTTTCTTAGCTAATCCTTAGCTTTTTTCTACCTTTGTCGCTGTTTTTGTAACACTATGTTTAAACTATTTACAACAGGATTCTGGGAAGTTGTTGCGCGAGTTATTTTGCGTAATAAAATAGCAATACTTATTGCCATAATTCTTGCTACAATTTTCTTTAGTTATCAGTGGAAATATATGCGCTTCACCTACACTGAAGCCAATTTATTACCTGATGATCATGAGGTAAATGTTACTTACAACGAGTTCTTAGATATTTTTGGTGAAGAAGGTAACCTCATTGTTTTGGGTGTTAAAGACTCAACCCTTTTTTCGGTTGAAAAACTTAACGCTTGGAATCAACTTTCTGAAGATTTTAAAGCTTATGATGAAGTTGAAACCGTTGTGTCAATTAAAGACCTTCAAAAACTTGTAAAAAACAACGATGCTCAAAAATTTGAATTAGAGCCTTTTATAAAAGATTCTATTCATTCTTTGGCGCAAATAGATACGCTTCAAAACGAACTGTTTAAACAGTATCCTTTTTATGATAATTTTCTGTTTAACAAGACCACAAAAACCATTCGAACAGCTATTTATCTTAAAAAAGATATAGTTAATACACCTGCAAGAAAAGATTTTATAATTGAAACGCTTCAAGATAAAATAAGCACCTTTGAAAGTGAAAATGATTTAGATGTTAGGGTTTCAGGTATGCCTTACATTCGTACCCTAAACTCACAAAACATTGTTGATGAAATAGGACTATTTATTGGAGCAGCTTTACTAGTAACTTCGTTAATTTTCTTTTTCTTTTTCAGGTCGTTTAGAGCCACATTTATCTCTCTTATTGTAGTGTGTATTGGTGTAATGTGGACTTTTGGTATACTTGGGTTGTTAAAATATGAAATCACTGTTTTAACAGCTTTAATTCCGCCACTTATTATAGTTATTGGTATTCCTAACTGTATCTTTTTAATAAATAAATACCAACACGAGGTTAAAAAACATGGTAATAAAGTAAAGTCGCTACAGCGTGTCATTACAAAAATTGGTAACGCTACGTTAATGACTAATGTTACTACTGCTTCTGGTTTTGCTACTTTTATTCTTACTGAAAGTACGTTGCTTAAAGAGTTTGGTATTGTGGCTTCGCTTAGCATTTTAGCTATTTTTATATTGTGCCTTTTGGTAATACCTATTATTTACACCTTTTTACCTTACCCTAAAGAACGTCACTTAGAACATCTTAACAAACGTTGGATTGGAACTTTTGTAGATTGGATGGAACGCATGGTAAGAGAGCACAAAATTGCTATTTATGCAACTTCAGTTGTTTTACTTACTGCCAGTATTATTGGTATTTACCAAATAAAAATTTCGGGTAGTTTAATTGAAGACATGCCTAAAGAAAAAGAGTTTTTCCATGACATTCGCTTTTTTGAAAGTGAGTTTAATGGTATTATGCCTCTTGAAATTATGGTAGATACTCAACGTAAAAAAGGCGTTATGAAGTTAAGTACTTTAAAACGCATGAACGAGTTAGAGGAACTCATCATTGAAACACCAGAACTATCAAGACCAATATCAGTAGTTAGTTTGGTAAAATATTCTAAACAAGCTTACTATAATGGTAACCC
Organism: Gaetbulibacter jejuensis; assembly: GCF_039524015.1. NCBI lineage: Bacteria > Pseudomonadati > Bacteroidota > Flavobacteriia > Flavobacteriales > Flavobacteriaceae > Gaetbulibacter > Gaetbulibacter jejuensis. Next base: position 90,619 of record NZ_BAAAGF010000001.1, read on the forward strand.
AAAATATTACCAACTCCCAACTAGTCAAGAAAACAGTTTTATTTTATCGTATGCAAAAAACTCATCTTCAAATGTAGATTTACTAAATAACTTTGTAGATAGTACAGGTCAATATGCGCGTATTACAACCTTTATGAAAGATATTGGTACTGATAAAATGGAGCGTATTGAAGAAGACCTTCAAAACAAAATTAACAAAGTGTTTCCTGAAGAGCGTTATAAAGTTACTATGACAGGTAAAGCATTGGTATTTCAAAAAGGAACAAAGTATTTAGTAAAAAATCTCGCAATATCATTATCCTTAGCCATAATTTTAATCTCATTATTTATGGCTTATATGTTTAGATCTTTTAGGATGATTATTGTATCCTTAATTCCTAACATATTACCATTACTAGTAACCGCAGGTTTAATGGGTTATCTAGGAGTGCCTATAAAGCCTTCAACAATTCTAGTATTTAGTATTGCTTTTGGTATTTCGGTAGATGACACTATTCACTTTTTAGCAAAATACCGTCAAGAGCTTCAAGCCAACCACTGGAAAATAAGAAAGTCGGTTTATGCAGCATTGCGCGAAACTGGTGTAAGCATGTTTTATACTTCAATAGTATTATTCTTTGGCTTTTCGGTATTTACCATATCTAGTTTTGGAGGTACAGTTGCTTTAGGAGCTCTAGTTTCGGCCACATTACTTTTTGCAATGTTGTCTAACCTATTGCTTTTACCATCGTTATTATTATCGTTAGAAAGAAGCATTGCCAATAAAGAAGTATTACGAAAACCAGCAATAAACATTATTCCTGAAGAAGATGATGAAATAGAAAATTCTTCAGAATAATCATAAAAAATTATCTTTGCATTTTAAATTTAATATCAAATGAAATTACACACTGTTGCAGAACTATTGTCAAGTGACATTACACTACAAGACATTGAAATTAAAGGATGGGTTAGAACGTTTAGAGCTAATCGTTTTATAGCTTTAAATGATGGTTCTACAATTAATAATATACAATGTGTAGTAGATTTTGAAAACACAGACGAAGCCACCTTAAAGCGCATAACTACTGGTGCTGCAATACATATAAAAGGTGAACTTGTAGAAAGTCAAGGAAAAGGACAAAGTGTAGAAATACAGGTTAAAACCATTGATATTCTTGGTGATTCTCACCCAGACGAATATCCTATTCAACCTAAAAAACACTCGTTTGAATTTTTACGTGAAAATGCACATTTGCGCACAAGAACAAGTACATTTAGCGCTGTAATGCGCTTGCGTTCTTCATTATCATTTGCTATTCACAAGTACTTTAATGAAAATGGTTTTTATTATATGCACACACCTATCATTACAGGTAGTGATGCCGAAGGTGCTGGTGAAATGTTTAGAGTAAGTGCTCTAGATGCTAAAAACCCTCCATTGACTGAAGATGGAAAAGTAAACTACAAAGAAGATTTCTTTGGAAAAGAAACCAACTTAACCGTTTCTGGTCAGTTAGAAGCCGAAACCTATGCAATGTCATTAGGTAAAGTGTACACATTTGGACCAACATTTAGAGCGGAAAATTCTAACACATCACGTCACTTAGCTGAATTCTGGATGATAGAACCAGAAGTGGCTTTTATGGATTTAGCTGGTAACATGGATTTAGCCGAAGATTTTATGAAATCGGTGTTGAGCTACGTTCTAGAACACAACATGGACGACCTAAAATTTTTAGAAAACCGTTTACTTGACGAAGAAAAAACAAAACCTCAAGCTGAACGTAGCGAAATGAGCTTAATTGAAAAGTTAAAATTTGTTGTAGACAACAACTTTAAGCGTGTAAGTTACACTGAAGCCATAGATATTTTACGTAATAGTAAGCCAAACAAGAAAAAGAAATTCAATTATATTATTGAAGAATGGGGAGCGGACTTGCAAAGCGAACATGAGCGCTATTTAGTTGAAAAGCACTTTAAATGCCCAGTAATCTTATTTGATTATCCTGCAAACATTAAAGCATTTTACATGCGTTTAAATGAAGACGGAAAAACCGTTAGAGCTATGGATATTTTATTCCCAGGAATTGGAGAAATTGTAGGTGGTTCACAGCGTGAAGAGCGTTTAGACGTTTTAAAAGAAAAAATGAAAGCGCTTGATATCGAAGAAGAAGAACTATGGTGGTATTTAGATTTACGTAAATACGGAACTGCTGTTCACTCTGGATTTGGATTAGGTTTTGAGCGTTTAGTTATGTTTGCTACAGGAATGGGTAACATTAGAGATGTTATACCTTACCCAAGAACACCTCAAAATGCTGAATTCTAATTGCACTGAGATTTTTAATTTATATCGCTAGATGTTTATTAAATGTATCACTTCAAAATAAATAATGAAATAAAACAATCTACGTTCTAACATAATGTAGATTGTTTTTTTTATTTTTACTCTAAACCCAAATAACACAATGCTTAAACAGTATTTACAGTTTAAATTATCACAAAAGTTGTCTCCGCAACAAATTCAATTAATGAAATTGATTCAGTTGCCTACACAAGCGTTTGAGCAAAGATTAAAGCAAGAATTAGAGGAAAACCCAGCTTTAGAAAGTGGTAAAGAATCATCAGATGAATTTGATGATAAATATGATGAATTTGACAACTCTGCTGACGACTATAATGACAACGAATCTATAAATGCCGAAGACATAAATGTAGATGAGTATTTAAGTGATGACGATATTCCTGACTACAGGACCCAAGCCAATAATTACAGTAGCGACGATGAAGAAAAAAATGTACCTTATGCTGCTGGAACCTCTTTTACTCAGCATTTAACCAACCAATTAAACACATTCCGACTAGATGATAACGAATATGAAATCGCTGAATTTTTAGTTGGAAGCGTTGATGAGAGTGGTTATATACGTCGTTCTTTAAACGATATTGTTGACGATTTAGCATTTACTCAAGGTGTGTATACTGATGAAGCATCGGTTGAAAAAGTTTTACATAAAGTACATCAACTAGATCCTGCTGGTGTTGGCGCAAGAAACCTTCAAGAGTGTTTAAGCATTCAGCTACATAGAAAAGAAAAAACACCTGATGTTGAACTTGCCATTGATATTATTGATAAAGCTTTTGAACAGTTTACCAAAAAGCATTACAAAAAGCTACTTCAAAAATTTGACATTACCGAAGTACAACTTAAAGATGCTATAGATGAAATTGAACATCTTAACCCAAAACCTGGTGGTTCTTATGCTGGTAATAATAGGATTGTTGAGCACGTAGTACCTGATTTTGCTATTAAAATTATAGATGGCGAACTTGAGCTTACTTTAAACGGAAGAAACGCTCCTGAGCTTCATGTTTCAAGAGAATATAGCAACATGATGAAAGGCTATAAAGAATCTAAAGACAAGAGCAAATCTCAAAAAGATGCTGTGCTTTTCATTAAGCAAAAACTAGATGCTGCAAAATGGTTTATTGAAGCTATAAAACAACGTCAACAAACCCTTTTTGTAACCATGAGTGCTATTATGCATTATCAAAAAGAGTATTTTTTAACAGGTGACGAACGTAAGTTAAGACCAATGATTTTAAAAGATATTGCTGATGAAATAGACATGGATGTATCAACAATATCAAGAGTTGCCAATAGTAAATATGTAGATACACCTTATGGTACTAAATTGATTAAGGAGTTTTTCTCTGAGTCAATGACAAATGACCAAGGTGAAGAAGTTTCAACTAGAGAAATTAAAAAAATTCTAGAAACGGTTATTGAAGAAGAAAACAAAAGAAAACCACTAACCGATGAAAAATTAGCTTCAATTTTAAAAGAAAAAGGCTATCCAATTGCTAGACGTACTGTAGCAAAATACAGAGAGCAACTAGATATTCCTGTGGCAAGATTGAGAAAAAAGATATGATAAACCATATTCTTAGAGCCATATCATTTATTTTCCATCCTGTTTTAATGCCTTTATTAGGTGTAATCTTTTACTTTTCAAAAACACCTAGGTTTATTCCTGTTCCTATAGTAAAAGCTAAACTATTTTCGGTTTCAATACTCACTATTGCACTTCCTATATTGCTATTTTATCTACTTAAAACCATTAAAAAAATAGACTCTTTTTACCTTGAAACAACTCAAGAACGTATTATCCCTTTAATTCTTAATAGTGCAATCATAATACTTGTTTTAAATAGGGTTTTAACCTATAATGAAATTCCTGAATTATACTACTTTTTTGTAGGTGTACTTTGCTCAACCATAACGTGTCTTATTTTGGCTTTTCTAAAATTTAAAGCAAGTATACATATGATAGCTGCAGCTGGTTTTTTCATGTTTGCAGTTGCAATAGGTATTCATTTTAAAATAAATATTAATGGTACTATTGCACTTATGTGTATCATTTTAGGCGCTATTGCAAGCTCTAGGCTGCATTTAAAAGCGCATAGTAGCATAGAACTAATTATAGGCTTTTTTATTGGATTAATTCCACAATTAATCTTACTTAATTATTGGCTATAAAATGTAAAACATTATTCCAATTCTGGCAACTGACATGTCAATAGTAGAATCTTCAATTTTCGCACTACTTTCAAAGATTGGATTTAAAGCATAGTAAAAATGAATATTCCAAGTGTCATAACCTGCGCTAAAGGTCAAGCCATATTGAATTGTATTGAAGTCAGAAACATTAGTAAGCTTAATGGTTTCTGAATTGCCTTTAAACTTTGTAGAATTAGCAAAAACGTAACCAAATTTCAGTCCTGTATAAATCCTCCAAAACTTATATGTAGAGGCGTCAGATGTCCTCCATCTAAATTCTAGTGGTACCTCAAGAACATAGGTAGTAAATTTATTCTTTGAAAAAGACGTTTCGTCTTCATCTAAAACAGTATATGTATATCCTCCAGGAATTTCATCGATTAATAGATTTTGATTATAAGAATTGGCTGATAAACCAATACCTAAACCAACAGCTACATTTCTCTTTTTATTGATAGGCATATCCCTTATAAAGCCCAAATGAAAACCACTAGAAAAGCCTCTTTGAGAAACATCTTCGTGTTTATTTGCTAGTAAGTTATAAGTTGCCGAAACATAAAATTGGTCTTCTCTATAACGAGAATCAACTAGAGTAGAATCGTTAGTAGTTTGTCCCAATACAAATTGTGACAACAATAGAAATGCAAATAGGAGTTTGAGATTCATTTATACAAATATATGGTAATGATTAAAATATAATGTATAAAAAAACATCCTGATCAAAATAACCAGGATGTTTTAGAAATTTAACAAATAAAATTATTTTCTATTAGCAGAGATATCACCTTGTTTAGTGGTGTAGTTAATTTTTAAAGCATTCTCTTCTCTAAGTTCCTGCTTAATATCTCCAATTAATCCCATATTTGCTTCTTTATCTACTTTTAAAGCAGTTGTAAGAAACGGGATTAGTTCTTCTCTTTTAGATGCTCGTTCTGCAGCTATAAAAGCTTTTATATCACTTACATCAGCAAATTTATCATTTAACTGTATACGTGATTCTTTACCAAATTGGCTTTGATATCTTTCAGTAGGTTGTCCTACGTATATGTACATCACCAAATCTTTTTTATCTAGCTTTTCAACTTGGTCAGCACTTGGTAATTCGTTTTTAATTTTTAAGGTATTATCTCTCATTACGGTAGCAACCATAAAGAAGAATAATAACATAAATACAATATCAGGTAAAGACGCAGTTGAAATAGCTGGTAAATCGCCTGATTTTTTCTTATTAAATTTAGACATATCTTATGTTTTCTAAATTACTTTTGTTGAACTTCAGATAGTTTTTGAGGGTACTCAAGTTTTATCTTTTCAATCTTTTCTTTAAGCTTGTCTTTACTTCCAACCCAGTTTACGTCGTCATAATTAGCTTGCATTTGTAAAAACGAAGTCCCGTAAAGTTCTTGCGCTCTACGATTTCTAAGTTCATTGTATGCTGCTACTAACTCATTTTGAACAGAAATATAAGTCTTGTAAGTAGTTTCACGCTCGTTCTTTAAAGATATGATAGCTTTATCAGGGTTGTCAGATGACTTAGGGTCTCTTTTCCCTTTACAATAGTCACATCCATCCTCTCCAGTTCCTCCTCCATTATCAAGGAATTCTACTGCAGCTTTACGCAAATCTTTAAGATCCATCAATTCGTCCTCAACAAGCAATTGGTCTTTACCATTAATAAGCACGGTAAAAATATTTTTTTGCTTGATGATTACATCTTCGTCACTTTCTTCAATTGGAGGCAACTTTCTATTTAAACCTGTATCAGTCTCAATAGTTGTTGTAACCAAAAAGAAAATAAGAAGTAAGAATGCAATATCAGCCATTGAGCCTGCATTAACTTCTGGTGCTGATCTTTTTGCCATAATTACTTAATCATTTTTTTTGCTCCAGCAAATAACATTGCCGCAGCTGCTCCAATTATTAATATGTAGAAGGCAATTAAACCTGCTCCTACCATGTGAGATTGTCCTTCAGTTGCTACTTTGTTATTGTACATATATGTATTAGTGTCTCCACCAGATACTGCGTATGCAATTATAAGTACAGCAGCAAAAAGGCCTACTCCTATTAACGTGTTTTTTAAGGATCCAGTATTTGTGAATAGATTTTTTAACACAAACACTACAACAAATAGTAATACGAGTCCAAGAACAATATAAGTAACTATTGCCATTGGGTCTACAATTGCTGTATCTCCTTCTAAGGCAGCTGCTTTAATAGCTTCGTCTCCTTTAGAAATAATTCTAATTAGGAAGACAATACCTAGTAAACTAAGTACAGCTGCTACTATTTTTAAAATCTTATGCATAATTTTTCTATAATTTATTGCTTATTATTTTTTGTGCTTTACTAACATGTCCATTAATGTAATAGACGCATCTTCCATATCGTTAACGATACTATCAATTTTTGCAATAATATAGTTGTAGAAAATTTGAAGTATAATTGCTACAATAAGACCGAATACAGTTGTTAATAAGGCAACTTTAATACCACCTGCTACTAAAGAAGGTTGCATGTCACCAGCTGCTTCAATTTTATCGAATGCTTGAATCATACCAATTACTGTACCCATGAACCCAAGCATTGGTGCCAATGCGATAAATAATGAAATCCATGATACGTTTTTCTCTAATTGTCCCATTTGTACTCCACCATAGGCAACAACAGCTTTTTCAGCAGCATCGATATCTTCGTCTGCTCTGTCTAATCCTTGATAAAAAATAGATGCAACAGGTCCTTTTGTGTTTCTGCAAACTTCTTTAGCTGCTTCGATACCACCTGATGCTAATGCATCTTCTACATTTTGAGTTAATTTCTTAGTATTTGTAGTAGATAAGTTTAAAAAGATAATTCTTTCAATTGCAATTGCTAAACCTAAAATTAAACATAGCAATACAATTCCCATAAACCCAGGTCCACCTTCAATAAAACGTTTCTTTAATTCTTGGTGAAATCCAAGGTCTTCTTCAGCAGGAGCTGCAGCCTCTTCTTCTTGTGTTACAGTTGCAACAGTTGTTGTTGCGGCAGTTGTAGTTGTAGTAAATGCGTTTGCATTAACAGTTCCGAAAGCCATGGTTCCTGCTATGGCTAGGATAGAAAATAGTCTTTTCATTGTTCTTATTCTTAATTTTATTAGTTAAAGTGTTAAAGATATAAAAAAATTACAATTAAAAATAAAATAACAGCAGAGAGGAAGGGATTCGAACCCTCGATACGCTTTTGACGTATACACACTTTCCAGGCGTGCGCCTTCGACCACTCGGCCACCTCTCTGTAACTTTATCTTTAATTACAGTGGGTCAAATAACAAAAAATTCTTTGAATGTTAAAATTTTGAAAGTTAATTTTAAGACATTTCTCCACGTAAAGGCGTTTCAAATATGGTTTTGAACGTTTTAGCAGAAATGTTTTCTCCCAACATATACATTAATTTTGCTATTGCAGCTTCGGTTGTAATGTCTTTTCCTGAAATTACACCTGCTTTTTTAAGCTGCGAACTGGTTTCATACTGTCCCATATTGACACTTCCTCCTGAGCATTGTGTTACATTTATAATTTGCACCCCTTTTTTTATAGCAGATTCCATTAAGTCAATAAACCAATCTTCGGTTGTAGCATTACCTGCTCCATAGGTTTCTAAAACAATACCTTTTATTTTAGGATTATGTGTCATGCATTCCAAAACCGATTTCGAAATACCTGGAAACAGCTTTATTAAAGCAATACTGTTATCAAAAGATTTATGCACAACCAACTTTTTTCTAGCATTTGGTTTATACAAGTCTTCATGGTTTACCTTAATATGTACTCCAGATTCGGCTAAATGAGGATAATTTAAGGACTCAAATGCTTCAAAATGTTCTGCATTTATTTTAGTTGTACGATTTCCTCTATATAATTTGTATTCAAAATATAACCCTACCTCTCTTATTAATGGTCTGTTCCTAGTTTGCAACGATGCCATTTGAATTGTGGTTATCAAGTTTTCTTTGGCATCGGTACGCAAATCACCAATTGGTAATTGCGACCCTGTTAATATTACAGGTTTAGCTAAGTTTTCTAACATAAAACTTAATGCTGAAGCTGTATAGCTCATGGTATCACTACCATGAAGTACTACAAACCCATCAAAGCTATCGTAATTGTCTTCTATAATTTCGGCTATTTGAACCCAATAGTCAGGATTCATGTTTGAAGAATCTATTGGATCTTTAAAGGATATTGTACTTATATCACAGTCTAATAGTTTTAATTCAGGAATACGTTTTAACAGATTATTAAAGTCAAAGGACTTCAATGCTCCAGTATTTGGGTTTTTAATCATCCCAATAGTTCCACCAGTATATATTAAAAGTATTTTTGGGCTATTGCTTTCCATACCTATTATATATTAAATATGTCTTTTGAGTTTTGTGTTGTTATTTCTGCAATGGTTTCTTGAGGAAAATTATACAGTTCTGATAGTTTCTCTAACACCTTTATTATATAACTACTTTCATTACGTTTCCCTCGATATGGTTTTGGTGCTAAATATGGCGAGTCGGTTTCCAAAACAATATGTTTTAAGTCTATTTGATTTAAAAACTGGTCTATTTTTCCATTTTTAAATGTTGCAACACCACCTATTCCTAATTTCATATTGTAAGAAATTGCTTTTTGTGCTTGCTCAAAAGTACCTGTAAAGCAATGAAAGATGCCAAAAAGCGCATCGTCTTTTTCGGTTTCTAGAACTTCAAATATTTCATCAAAAGCATCACGACAATGTATCACAATTGGCAACTTGTATTTTTTTGCTAACTGAATTTGATGCTTAAATGCTTTTTTTTGAATTTCTAAAGTAGAAGTATCCCAATATAAATCGATCCCTATTTCGCCAACAGCATAAAAGTGTCTTTTTGCCATTAACTCCTCAACATGTTGTAATTCTTCTTTATAGTTATCTTTTACAGAAGTAGGATGCAAACCCATCATTAAAAACACATGATTGGGAAATTCTTGTTCCAACTGTAACATAGATGTTGTGTAGCTAGAGTCTATTGCTGGAATAAAAAAACGAGAAACATTGGCATCTATAGCACGTTGTATCATTTCCTTTCTATCTTCATCAAAAGCCTCACTGTATAAATGAGTATGTGTATCGGTAATAATCATTTTGCTAAAATAATTCTTTTATACCACTATATTTGTAAAAAAAGTTATGGAAAACAGTCTTCAAGAGTTTCTATTAGAAAAGGGGTTTACTAAAATAAAGCTACACCTAACTAGAACCAATCATTTTGAAATTCGCGCTACAATAAATGGAGTAAAAGGTTTATTTATTTTAGATACTGGTGCTTCAAACTCTTGCGTAGGCTTTGATGCTGTTGAGAGATTCAACTTAAAAGCAAAAGACTCTCCTATACGAGCTGCAGGAGCTGGCGCAACTGATATGGAAACCCAAATTTCCAAAAAGAATAAAGTAAAAATTGGTAAATGGAAAAAAGACAAAGTAGCTTTAATCTTATTTAACCTAACACATGTAAATACTGCACTAACAAGTCATAACTCAAAACCAGTTGATGGCATTATTGGTGCTGACATCTTAAAAAAGGGAAAAGCAGTGATTGATTATCAAAAAAAATATTTATACTTAAAATTGTAGTATAATTCTTTCTGAATATTTCAAAATTGTGCTTATATTTATAGTCAATCCCTCAATTAATTAATAGCACAAATGCATGCCTCTATAATAATAGCAGACGATCATCCATTGATCCTAAAAGGTCTGAATGATTTTTTAAAAGAAAAGAACTACAATATAATAGGTAGTGCCGAAAATGGCAGAGACGCCTACAACCTTATAGAAACTCACCAACCTGAAATTGCCATACTAGACATTAGGATGCCACATTTGACAGGTTTGGAAATCGCAAAAAAATGTTTCGATAATAATTTACCAACAAAAATTGTCCTTATAACTTTTGAAAAGGACGAAGAAACCTATTACGAAGCCAAAGCACTAAATATCTTTGGTTATGTCCTTAAAGAATTTGCTTTAGTTGAAATTGAGCAATGTATTTCTTCGGTATTAAAAAACACACCGTATTTTAGTCCTGAACTTATTTCGCATTTAGAAATTAAAGAAGTCCCAAAAGAACTTGAAGAGTTGACTCCAACCGAAAAAGAAGTATTAAAACATATTGCGCAAAACAAAACTGCAAAAGAAATTGGAGAACTAATGTTTATCTCTAACAGAACTGTAGAAAAACACAAAAGCAACATCATTAAAAAGCTTGATATCACTCCGTTTCAAAACAGTTTATTGATTTGGGCAAAGGAAAATCAGGAATTTCTTACTTAAAAATACGTAATGTTACGTATTGTTTGGCATTGATATATTGCTCACCTTTACAGTGCTATTAATCAAACTACTTAGGGGATAAAAAGCTCTTGGTTATTAGCTTAACTAGGAGCTTTTTTGTTTTTAACAACTATTCTCGAAGTTAAAAATTACAAAAAAATGAAACAGAAGTTGTCACTCTTTAATTCACCTTTGATTGTTACTCTAGTTTTAAGTGTCGTGTTAACAATAACATTAAATATTTTAGTCTGTTTTCAATGAACTTAACCATACTATGATGATTGAAAAAAGTGCAAACCCTCAAAATTTGCACTTTTTTTATTACAAAAAACCAAAATATACGTAACGTTACGTATTGTTTGGCTTTCAATTATTCTAGACCTTTACAGTGCTATTAATTTTTTATAAGGGAAACTTGAAAGCTCTGGGCTTAATTGCCCAGGGATTTTGAGTGAAAATATTGACTCGATTAAGATGAAACATAATTTAAAATCTTCTAATAAGCTTTTTATTATTGGTTTAGTAATTAGTGTCATTTTAATAATATCTATAAATATTCTTGTCAATTTTTTTTAGTTATTAGTTAGTTATTTTCAAGAAAAAAGCGCAATTTAAGGGGAATTGCGCTTTTTGTTTTATATGATATGTCTATTACTTTATAACTCTAAAGCCTTCTTAACATCATTATTCATTAATAACTCAACTGGGTTTTCAAGTGCTTCTTTAATTGCAACTAAAAATCCAACAGACTCTCTACCATCAATAATTCTGTGATCATAAGATAATGCTAAATACATCATTGGGTGAATTTCAACTTTACCATCAACAGCAATTGGACGCTCAATAATATTGTGCATTCCTAAAATACCACTTTGTGGTGGATTGATAATTGGTGTAGATAACATACTACCAAACACACCTCCATTTGAAATTGTAAATGTACCGCCTGTCATTTCATCAACAGTAATTTGACCATCACGAGCTCTTAATGCTAAACGTTTTACTTCAGCTTCAACACCTCTAAAGGTTAAGTTTTCAGCATTTCGTATTACTGGAACCATAAGTCCTTTTGGTCCTGACACTGCTATACTAATATCACAGAAATCGTAAGAAATCATTTCTTTTCCATCTATCATAGAGTTAACAGCTGGATATTCTTTTAATGCTCTTACCACTGCTAACGTAAAGAAGCTCATAAACCCAAGACCTACACCATGCTTTGCTTTAAACGCTTCTTTGTATTGTTTACGCAATTCAAAAATAGGTGTCATGTTAGCCTCGTTAAAAGTGGTTAACATTGCTGTTTCGTTTTTAGCAGATACTAAGCGCTCTGCTACTTTACGACGTAACATTGATAGTTTAGAGCGTGACTCTCCACGGCTTCCTCCTGTTGGAGTTCCCATAGATGGTTTTGCGTTTACAGCATCGTCTTTGGTTACTCTGCCGTCTTTACCTGTGCCTTGTATTTGAGAAGCTTCCATTCCTTTTTCAGCTAAAATCTTTTTTGCTGCAGGACTTGCTGTTCCTGTTGCATACGTTTTGTTCTCTGCAACTGGTTCTGCTTTCTTTTCTTCAACTTTAGGTGCTTCTTCTTTTTTCTCTTCTTTTGCAGGTGCATCAGATCCTTCTGGTTTTGCTGCACTTGTATCAATTAAACAAACCACTTCTCCTACTGCAACTGCATCACCTTCTTCTGCCTTTAAGGTAATCGTTCCGCTAGCTTCAGCTGGAAGCTCAAGAGTTGCCTTATCACTATCTACTTCAGCAATGGCCTGATCTTTTTCTACATAATCACCATCTTGCACTAACCATTCTGCAATTTCTACTTCAGTAATAGACTCTCCTGGTGAAGGTACTTTCATTTCTAAAATCATTGTTCTATAATTTTATGTTTTTGGATTTGTTTTTATTTTATCGTTGGTTGTTTTTTGTTTTATCGAAAACGAAATCAATAACTTCTTGATGACGTTTTTTAGAACGTACTGAGCTTCCTGCTGCAGGTGCTCCATAAGCTCTTCGCGATGCTACTCTAAAGTTTTTAGCTTCATCTAAATGCATTAACATAAAGCTATAAGCTCCCATATTTCTTGGTTCTTCTTGAGCCCAAACCATATCTTCAACATGACTGTATTTTTCCAAAACAGCTTTAATTTCTTTTTCTGGTAATGGGAATAATTGCTCTATTCTTACTAAAGCAACATTGTTTCTTTCTAGTTTTTCGCGTTCTTCTAATAAGTCATAATAAAACTTACCTGTTACAAACACTAGCGTTTTTACAGCATCAGTTTTTACAGACTCATCGTCGATTAGCATTTGGAAACTACCATTTGCAAACTCATCAACTGTTGACACACACAATGGATGACGCAATAAACTCTTAGGCGTAAACACAATTAAAGGCTTACGGAATTTTGCTTTTACTTGTCTACGTAATAAATGGAACATGTTAGCAGGTGTTGTACAGTCTGCTACATACATATTATCTTTTGCACATAGTTGTAAGTAACGTTCCATACGTGCTGATGAATGCTCTGCACCTTGACCTTCATAACCATGAGGTAATAACATTACCAAACCATTTTGAAGTTTCCATTTATCTTCAGCTGCAGAAATATATTGGTCTAGCATAATTTGAGCTCCATTACTGAAATCTCCAAATTGCGCTTCCCAAATGGTTAAGGTTTTAGGGCTTGCCATAGCATAACCATAATCAAAACCTACCACACCATATTCTGATAATAGTGAGTTATAAATAAAGAATTTTCCTTGCTTATCACTCAACTTATTAAGTAATACAATTTCTTCTTCGCTATCTTCTACTTTTACAACGGCATGTCTGTGAGAGAATGTACCACGTTCTACATCCTGACCAGATATACGAACATCGTGACCTTCTTCTAACAAAGTACCATAAGCTAAATGTTCAGCCATTGCCCAGTCTAACTTGTTTTCATCAAACATAGTTTGTCTGGATTGTACTAAACGCTCTATTTTACGTATGAATTTTTTGTCTTTTGGCAATGAAGAAATTACTTCTGTGATACGCTTTAATCCTTCAGCAGAATAAGCAGTATCTACAGGTTTCATCATTTTATTTTCATCAACAGTAATATATTCAGTCCATTCATTTTGCATAAATGGAGTAATTACTGTTTTATCCTCTTTACGAGAGTCTTCTAATTTTTCTTCTAAAGATGCTTTGTAATCTTCTTCTAATTGTGACACATGGTCTTTAGTGATAATACCTTGGTCAATTAGTTTTTGAGCATAAATATCTCTTGGGTTTTGATGCTTTGCAATAGCTTTATAAAGTAATGGCTGTGTAAACTTAGGTTCATCACCTTCGTTATGACCATACTTTCTATAACCCAATAAATCTATAAATACATCGCGTTTAAACTGCATTCTAAAGTCTAAAGCAAACAACATGGCATGCACTACAGCTTCGGCATCATCAGCGTTTACGTGTAATACAGGTGACAATGTTACCTTACCAACATCAGTACAATAGGTACTTGACCTTGCATCTAAATAGTTAGTAGTAAAACCTATTTGGTTATTTACTACAATATGAATGGTTCCATTAGTTTTATAACCATCTAATTGTGCCATTTGTACAACTTCGTACACTAATCCTTGACCAGCAATAGCTGCATCACCATGCACAACTATTGGTAGTACTTGAGATGGGTTTTCAGGATATTTATCGTCTTGTTTTGCTCTAGTAATTCCTTCAACAACTGCTCCAACAGTTTCCAAGTGTGAAGGGTTTGGTGCTATGTTAAGGTTTATTTTTTTGCCAGAGTCGGTAACTCTATCGCTTGTCCAACCTAAATGATACTTAACATCTCCATCAAAAATTTCTTCTTCATAATCCTTACCATCAAACTCACTAAAGATGTCTTTTGCAGATTTTCCAAAGATATTTGTAAGCGTACTTAAACGACCTCTATGTGCCATACCCATTACAAACTCTTTAACACCATAGTCTGCTGCTTTTTCAATTACAGCATCTAATGCAGGAATTAAAGACTCTCCTCCTTCTAGAGAGAAACGCTTTTGACCTACATACTTTGTATGCAAGAAACTTTCAAAAGAGACAGCCTCATTAAGTTTTTTAAGGATATGCTTTTTTTGTTCTGCTGAAAAATTTGGTTGGTTATCGTTGATATTTAATTTTTCCTGAATCCAATTGATTTCCTCAGGTTTTCTAATATACATGTATTCAACACCAATAGAATCGCAATAAATACTATCTAGGTGTTTGATGATTTCTCTTAAAGTTTGTGCTCCAATCCCTAATACTTCACCTGCATTGAAAACAGTATCTAAATCACTATTAGACAATCCAAAATGTTCAATATCTAGCGTTGGAACATATTTACGTCTTGCTCTTACTGGGTTAGTTTTTGTAAACAAGTGACCTCTGCTACGGTAACCATCAATAAGTTTTATAACCTGAAACTCTTTTTGTACATGCTCAGGAATTTGGGTAGAAACGCCTTCAACAATTTCACCTTCCATTCCGTAACTCTCACTACCAAAATCGTAACCTTGAAAAAATGCTCTCCAACTTGGTTCAACTGAGTCTGGGTTTTGTAAATATTGTTCGTATAAATCAGCAAAATATGCTGTATGTGCTGCGTTTAAAAAGGAATATTTATCCATAAGTAGTTAAAAACTGTATCGTTCCGACAAAATTTATACAAAAGTACAACTTTTACTATAATACACTTATGTTTTATTATATTTATAACATCTCTTTTTCAACTATTTATACTATGAAGACCTTTTCTACAAAATTTAACCTCAAAAAAACCATCTTATTAATACTTATTTCGGTTTGTTTTAACACTGTAAATGCCCAAGAAAAGACTAGCGATTTTTGGAATCATGTGCGATTTGGAGGAGGAGTAGGACTAAGCTTTGGTGATGGCTTTTTTAGTGGCACTTTAGCACCAAGTGCTATTTATGAATTCAATAATCAATTTGCGTTAGGGCTTGGTCTTAATGGAACTTACAACTCTAGAAAAAACTTTTATAAATCCACCATTTTTGGAGGTAGTTTAATTGGTCTTTTTCATCCTATAAATGAAATTCAGCTTTCTGCAGAATTTGAAGAACTCAACGTGAGCAGAAAATGGGAAGATAATTTAGGTATTGAAGACCAAAACTATTGGTATCCTGCTTTATTTATTGGTGCTGGTTACAGAACTCAAAATGTAACCTTTGGTATTCGATATGACGTTTTATATGATGAAAACAAAAGCATTTATGCTGACCCTTGGATGCCTTTTGTTAGGTTTTATTTTTAAGAGTATTTATGCTTAAACCATACTTTTTGCCATTCGCGAAGCAAAATTAAAAAGGTAACCTCTTCTGAAAGTTTTAGAGTATCATCACCATTTAGCTGCTTTATTTTATGTTCTGGTACATCAATGATGTAAAGTAAGTTAAGGTACTCCGCAAATTTTTCTTGAATGAGTTTGTAAACGGTTTCATGAAGCAGTAGCTTTAAACTTGTTGGTAAAATAGCTTCATCAAAATCTAAATCAATGTTAGCAAACAAGAAATCTTTATTTAGTTGCTTTACTAATTTAGAATACAACTCAAGCTTATTTGCCTCATCAATTAATTCTTCAAAAGTTGCTGGTAGCTGCATTATACATTTCTGTTCATTAATTGTTTCCCAAATGCTTTAAGGATAGCTTTATTTTCATTTGAAATATTTAGATGTTCTAAAACTGAAAACGCCTTTTCGGTATATTTTTTTATTTCTTGTTTTGTAGCTTCAGAAGCACCACTCGACTCAAACAACTGCTTTACGGTTTCTATTTTATCCTTAGCGTCTGTTGGATTAATACTAAAAAGATGCTGCAACTGTAACTTATCATTAGCATTTGAAAACTCTAGGGTTTTTAAATATAAAAAGGTCTTTTTATTTTCTATAATATCACCACCTACTTGTTTTCCAAATGTTTTTGGGTCTCCAAAAGCATCCAAATAATCATCTTGTAATTGAAAAGCTATACCTAAGTTTTTGCCAAAAGCATAAATACCTTCTTGGTCTTCTTTAGAAGATTGCGCTACAATTGCTCCCATTTGCATAGCAGCACCAACCAAAACAGCGGTTTTATACTCAATCATTTTTAAGTACTCAGGAATAGTAACATCATCTCGTGTTTCAAAATCAATGTCATACTGTTGTCCTTCGCAAACCTCTAAAGCTGTTTTGCTAAACAACTTTGCCAAAGCCTGAAAAGTAGTAGCTTCATAGTTTTCAAATAACTGATATGCTAAAATTAACATTGCATCACCAGACAAAATACCTGTGTTAATATCCCATTTTTCATGAACAGTTTCTTGACCTCTTCGCAAAGGTGCATCATCCATAATATCATCATGAACTAATGAAAAATTATGAAACACCTCAACACTCAAAGCAGCATCAAGCGCTTTTTGGTATTCACAATTAAAAACTTCGGCTGCCATTAAAGTTAAAACAGGTCGCAAGCGCTTTCCTCCTAACTTTAAAATATAATTAACTGGATTATAAAGGTTTTCTGGCTCACGTTGTTTTGTAAACTCTTCCAAATAAGCTATAAACTGCTCTTGATAATATTGTACTGTTTGCATGAAACAAAAATCGGTATTTGTCGTCAGTATAACAAGCACAATCTTCAATATTAAATAATTGTTAAAACTTTGGAAACTTTTTTTGTTTTTAAAGTTTCCTGTCGTAGTTTTGCCTCAGAATTATGAAGCAAGATATTTTAAAAACAGCAGTCGATTTGTTCTTAACCTATGGGTTTAAGAGTGTAACTATGGATGACATTGCCAATGCGCAAGGCATCTCTAAAAAAACGATATATCAGTATTTTGAAAACAAAACCGTATTGGTTGAAGAAGCAGTAATGCTTTTGTTTCAAATTATTTCTACTGGTATTGAAGAGATTAGAACCCAAGAAAAAAACCCTATTGAAGAGATTTATGAAATCAAACAGTTTTTGATGAAAAACTTAAAAGATGAAAAGTCTTCTCCTCAATATCAACTAGAAAAATACTATCCAAAAATTTTCCATAACATTAAAGAAAAGCAAATGTGTGTTATGGAAGATTGTGTTGAGTGCAACATAGAACGTGGTAAAAAAATGGGATTATTTAGAGAAGATTTGAATTCAGATTTCATATCAAAAATCTATTTTAATTGTATGATGGCTTTAAAAGACAAGTCATTATTTCCATTAGAACATTTTTCTATGAGAATGCTTATGAACAATTATCTAGAATACCATTTGCGAGGTATTTGCACAAGCAAAGGACTAGAACACTTAAACAACTATTTACAAATCAATCAAAACAATAATTAATGAAACACATCTCAATTATCCTTTTAGGGTTATTCTTGTCTTGGTCAGCTTTTGCTCAAGAAGAGAATGTCTATAATTTTAGCCTACAGGAAGCTATAGATTATGCTCTAGAAAACAATCGATCGGTACAAAATGCTACTCGAGATATAGAAGCTGCAAAAAAGCAAAAATGGGAAACCACTGCTGCAGGATTACCACAAGTTAATGTTGGTGTAGATTATCAAAACTGGTTAAAACAACAAGTTCAGCTTTTACCTGCTGCTGCTTTTGACAATACTCAAAGTACTATTGATATAGTGAATGACTATTTTGATGTAACTCAAGACAACTTCAATGTTACTACTCCTCAAGGGTTTATTCCTTTACGTTTTGGAACAAAACAAAGCGTAACTGCAACAGCTACCTTGTCTCAATTACTTTTTGATGGGTCATATCTTGTTGGCTTACAATCGGCAAAAGTGTATTTACAAATTTCTGAAAATGCCAAAGTTAAAACCGACTTAGAAGTAAGAAAAGCAGTAATTAACGCTTACGGAAATGTATTACTTGCAGAAGAAAGTATTTCTATTTTAAAAAGAAACTTAGAAGTACTAACTAAAAACCTTAACGAGACTACTAAGATTTATGAAAATGGTCTTGAAGAAGAAGAGAGCGTTGAGCAATTAAAAATCACATTATCTAGTGTAGAAAGTAACCTTAGAAATACTGAGCGTTTAAAAACATTAGCTTACCAAATGCTTAATATAACTCTTGGTATTGACTTAAATTCTCAAACAACACTTACTGATAATTTAGAAACCTTAACAGCACAAAATATAAGCTTAGAATTATTAGAAGCTGACGAGTCTGTTGAAAATACTATTGATTTTCAAATTTCTGAAAACGATATGATTTCAAAAGAGCTTTTGGTTAAACTAGAAAAAAGCAAAGCATTACCAACACTAAACGCTTTTGTTAATGGTGGTTATTCTGCATTTAGCGATGATTTTTCCTTTTTAGAAAAGGAACAAGATTGGTTTGGTTCTTCATTATTTGGTGTAAGCTTAAACATTCCAATATTTAGTTCAGGTATGCGAAGTGCTTCAACACAACGTGCTCAAATAAATCTTGAAAAAGCAAAAGCTGATTTAACCGAAACCGAACAACAAATAAGGCTTAAAATAGCTAATGCTAAAAGTGAATACCAATTTGCTATTGAAGAATACGACAACAAAAAAGAAAATCTTAATCTAGCCGAACGTATCGAGCGTAAAAACCAAACCAAATTTTTTGAAGGTGTAGGTTCTAGCTTTGAGTTACGTCAAGCTCAAACCCAACTATACACTGCTCAACAAGAGTTTTTACAAGCAATGCTTAATGTAATTAACTCTAAAGCAGAATTAGAAACCACACTTAACACTATTCAATCAAACTAATCAATTACGTAATACCACATCATGAAAAAAATATATTTATTAGTAATTACAGCTTTAGTTTTAGTCTCATGTGGAGGCGAAAACAAAAAGAACTCTATGGAGAATGTTTTAAGCTCCAATAATCTAGAATTATTACGCCAAAAACGTGCTGAAGTTGTTGCAGAACAACACGAAGCAAATGAAAAGCTAAAACAACTAGATGCTGTTATTTCAAAACTAGATACTGTAAAAAAAGTACCACTTATTACTACAATTACAGCTAAACAAGAAGCGTTTAACCACTATTTTGAAGTTCAAGGTAATGTTACAACCAAAGACCTTTTAGTTATTACACCTGAGTATAATGGTATTCTTACCAATGTATATGTAAAAGAAGGACAAAAGGTAACTAAAGGACAAGTATTAGCTAAAATTGATGATGGTGGATTAGGCCAACAATTATCTCAGCTTCAAATTCAAGCAGATTTAGCTAAAACCACTTATGAACGTCAAAAACGTTTATGGGATCAAAACATAGGTAGTGAAATTCAGTTTTTACAAGCAAAATCTAATTACGAAGCGCAACAAAAAGCTGTTGACCAAATAAAACAGCAAGTAGCTAAAACTACTGTAAGAGCTCCATTTTCTGGAACTATTGACGATGTTATCACCGAACAAGGTAGTGTTGTAGCTGCTGGTCAATCGCCTTTAATGCGAATTGTAAACCTAAGTAATATGTATATAGAAACTGAGGTTCCTGAACGTTACATTAAAGACGTTACTGTAGGTAAACATGTAGATGTTGAGTTTCCTGTACTTGGTAAAACTGTTGAAAGTAATGTTCGTCAAGCAGGAGATTTTATCAATGCTGCTAACAGAACATTTAAAGTTGAAATTGGATTACCTAAAGGAGACAATACTATTAAACCAAACTTAACAGCGAAGTTAAAAATCAACGATTACACTAACGAGAATGCTATTTTAATTCCTCAAAGTGTTATTTCTGAAAATGCTGAAGGTGAGCAATACATATATGTTGTTGAAGATAAAAATGACAAAGAAGAAGGTGTTGCTAAAAAAGTAATTATCAAAACTGGTAAAACACAAGGCGATGTTATTGAAGTCCTTTCAGGAATTGAAAAAGGTGCTGAAATCATTAAAGAAGGTGCACGTAGTGTTAAAGACGAGCAAACAGTTAAGGTAATTAATATCAATAAAGACTCAATCAATTAACGATCAACCAAAGTTATGACTGACAAACAGAAAAAAGTCAATAAAGAATTTGGGTTGTCCTCATGGGCAATCAACAATAAAACGACAATGTATGTCCTTATATTGGTATTCTTTTATCTAGGTGTTTCGGCATTTTTTGATATGCCACGAGAAAACTTCCCAGAAGTAAACGAAACCAAAATATATGTAAGCACTGTTTTTCCAGGAAACACAGCTGAGGACATTGAAAAACTAGTAACAGACCCACTAGAAGACCAGCTAAAAACCGTTAGTAATGTAGTAGAAATAACCTCTACCTCAGCCGAAGATTACTCTATGGTAATTGTTGAGTTTGACGAAAACTTAACCGTTGAACAAGCCAAACAGAAGGTAAAAGACGAAATAGAATCTGAAACTGCTGGCGAGGATTGGCCAACATTTAATGGTGCAAAAGTAGAACCTGATGTGTTTGAGTTAAGCCTTTCAGAAGAAATGCCAATTCTAAACATTAATATTTCTGGTGATTATCCTGTAGAAAAACTTAAAGAATATGGTGAGTACCTTCAAGATGAAATTGAAGACTTACTAGAAATTAAAGAAGTTGCTATTCGTGGTGCTCAAGAAAAAGAAGTTGAAGTTGCAGTAGATATTTATAAAATGACTGCAGCTAAAGTAACTTTTAGCGATATCATTAATGCCATAAATGGTGGAAACGTAACTATGTCTGCTGGTAATATCAAAGCAAGTGGACAACGTCGTACCATTAGAGTTTTAGGTGAAATCGAAACACCTTCAGAATTGGAAAACTTTGTTGTAAAATCTGAAAACGATTATCCTATCTATTTAAAAGATGTTGCAACAGTTAGCTTTAAAGAAGAAGACAAAACCACTTATGCACGTGAGTATGGACATCCAGTAGTAATGCTCGATGTAAAAAAACGTGCTGGTAAAAACATGGTGGATGCTGCAGAGCAAATTCACACCATAGTTAAAGAATCCAAAGAAAATGTATTCCCTCAAGATTTAGACATTACCATTACTAACGACCAATCTTCAGTTACTATCGGTCAAGTTGATGATTTAGTAAACAATATCATTTTTGGGGTTATTCTGGTAGTAACTGTTTTGATGTTCTTCTTAGGATTCAAAAACGCCATATTTGTTGGGTTTGCAATACCAATGTCTATGTTTATGTCGCTCATGATACTAAGTATGTTTGGTATTACCCTAAACACCATGGTATTGTTTGGACTAATTATGGGACTTGGTATGTTGGTAGACAATGGTATTGTGGTTGTTGAAAACGTCTATCGTTTAATGGACGAAGAAGGCATGAGCCGAATTGAAGCTGCTAAAAAAGGTATTGGTGAAATTGCTTTCCCAATTATCATTTCTACAGCAACTACTGTGGCTGCCTTTATTCCATTAGGATTATGGCCTGGAATTATGGGAGAATTTATGATGATTTTACCTCAAACACTATCTATAGTATTAGGGTCATCATTATTCGTGGCTATTTTCTTTAACTCTGTTTTAGTATCTCAATTTATGAATACCGAAGACAAAGACATGCCACTTCACAAAATCATAAGAACAACAATTATAATGGCTGTTATAGGTATTATTATATTTATTGTTGGTGGAGAATACAGAGCTTTAGGAACCTTAATGGTATTTACAGCTGTTATGCTTTGGGTGTATCGATTGTTTTTACGTAAATGGGCAAATAATTTCCAAACCAAAACATTAGTAAAACTAGAAAACTGGTATGAAAGACAATTGCGTAAAGCCTTAAAAGGTTGGCGTCCTTACGGTTTAGCAGTCGGAACATTTTTACTGCTTATTATTGCTTTTATAGCTTTTGGAGCTTCATTAGCTACCCAACGTACCAAAGTAGAGTTTTTCCCAGATAATATCCCTAACCAGATTATTGTTTACATTGAATATCCTGAAGGTACAGCCATTGAAAAAACCAATGCTATAACCAAAGAAATTGAAAAGATTGTTTACGATGTTTTAGATGACGACCAATATAAAAATGGCGATTACAACTTTATGGTTGAAAGCGCTGTATCTCAAGTTGGTGAAGGTGCAGGAAACCCACAAACCGATGGTGGTTCAGCTGCCGAAATGCCTCATAAAGCAAAAATTACCGCATCAATGCGTGAATTTAAATATCGTGAAGGTGAAGATAGTGAGTTACTGCGTCAAAAAGTTCAAAAAGCTTTAGTTGGCATATTCCCAGGTGTATTAATTTCTGTAGAAAAAAATGTTGATGGACCTCCTGCAGGAGCTCCAATTAATATCGAATTAGAAGGTGAAGACTATAACGAACTTATCAATGCTGCTGAGCAAATGCGTGAGTTTATCAACAGTAAAAACGTAGCTGGTATTGATGAGCTTAAGATTGATGTTAACAAAGACAAACCTGTAATGCGTGTTATTGTCGACAGAGAAAAAGCAGGTGAATTGGGTGTATCTGCATCACAAGTTGGACAGCAATTACGTAATTCTATTTTTGGGTCTAAAGCTGGTATTTACAAAGAAGGTGGTGACGATTATGATATTTATGTGAGATTTAATGAAGATAACCGCTACAATAAAAGTGCACTTTTCAATCAAAAAATCACATTTAGAGATATGGCAAGTGGGCAAATTAAAGAGATACCTGTTTCTGCCATTGCTCATGCCGAAAATACTTCAGGTTTTAGTGCTATTAAACACAAAGACACCAAGCGTGTGGTAACAGTTTATTCAGCATTAGCACCAGGATTCACTGATGCAGGAGCTGTGGTAACCCAAATTCAAAATGAAATGCAGGCTTACGAAGGTTTGCCTGATAATATTAAAGTAGATTATACTGGTCAAATTGAAGAGCAAAACAAACAAATGGCCTTTTTAATGGGTGCATTCTTTACAGGTTTAGGTTTAATTTTCTTCATTTTAATATTCCAATTTAACTCTATTTCAAAGCCAACAATTATCATGTTAGCGATCTTCTTAAGTTTAATAGGTGTATTTGGAGGAATTGTTATAACAGGAAGTGCCTTTGTAATTATGATGACTATGGTTGGTATTATATCACTAGCAGGAGTTGTGGTAAACAATGGTGTTGTACTCTTAGATTACGCACAACTGTTAATTGACCGAAAAAAGGTAAATCTTAATCTTGAAGATGACGATTACCTTGAAGAAGAAGATTTATACGAAAGTATTGTAAAAGCAGGTAAAGCACGTTTACGTCCAGTACTATTAACTGCAATCACAACTATATTTGGTTTAGTACCATTAGCCATTGGATTAAACATTAATTTCTTTACATTATTTAAAGAGTTTGATGCTAATGTATACATTGGTGGTGACAACGTTATTTTCTGGGGACCATTAGCTTGGACAGTAATTTACGGATTACTTATTGCAACGTTCCTTACCCTTATTATAGTTCCTGTTCTATTCTTCTTAGTCACTAAGTTTAAAATGTGGCTCCGAAAAAGATCATCTGGCAATGAAGAAGAAGAGCAAGTAGCGTTTTCTATGAATGAACGCATTGAAGAATAATGAAAGTACTATCTTAACCCTGTTTAAGTAGTTTGATTAATAGCAGAAAAGCCTCGACAAATGTTGAGGCTTTTTTTATTTGATAATCATTTAACTTCATTAAATTTGCACATCAAAATTTATAGTATGTATAGAAGTCATAACTGTGGTGAGTTAAGAGCATCACATATTAATACAGAAGTAACACTTTCTGGTTGGGTTCAAAAAGTTCGTGATAAAGGCTTTATGGTTTGGGTAGACTTACGCGACCGTTATGGTATTACACAACTTATTTTTGATGAAGAACGTACTTCTAAAACCATGATGGAACAAGCTCAAAAGCTAGGTCGTGAGTTTGTCATTCAAGTTACAGGAACTGTTATTGAACGCGCTTCTAAAAACCCTAACATACTTACAGGTGACGTTGAAATATTGGTAAGCAAATTAACCATTTTAAACTCTGCCAAATTACCACCTTTCACTATTGAAGATGATACAGATGGTGGTGAAGAATTACGTATGAAGTATCGTTACTTAGATATTCGTCGTAATCCAGTAAAAAACAGTTTAATATTTAGACATAAAGTTACTCAAGAAGTTCGCAACTATTTATCAAAAGAAGGTTTTATAGAAGTAGAAACTCCTTATTTAATTAAGTCTACTCCTGAAGGTGCTCGCGATTTTGTGGTGCCTTCTCGTATGAACGAAGGTCAATTTTATGCGCTTCCGCAGTCACCTCAAACTTTTAAGCAATTGCTTATGGTTGGTGGAATGGATAAGTATTTTCAAATTGTAAAATGCTTTAGAGATGAAGATTTACGTGCCGACAGACAACCTGAGTTTACACAAATAGACTGCGAAATGGCGTTTGTAGAGCAAGAAGATATCTTAAACGCTTTTGAAGGTTTAACACGTCATTTACTTAAAGAAGTAAATGGAGTTGATATTCAAGAATTCCCAAGAATGCTTTATGACGATGCTATGCGTTTGTATGGAAACGACAAACCAGACATTCGTTTTGGAATGGAGTTTGGAGAACTTAACGAAGTAGCACAACATAAAGACTTTGGTGTTTTTAACAACGCTGAATTAGTAGTAGGAATCGCTGTTCCTGGAGGAAACAGTTACACAAGAAAAGAGATAGACAAACTTATTGACTGGGTAAAACGTCCGCAAGTTGGCGCTTTAGGAATGGTGTATTGTCGTTGTAATGATGATGGTACTTTCAAATCTTCAGTGGATAAGTTTTATGACCAAGACGATTTAGCTAAATGGGCTGAAGTAACTGGAGCTAAAGCAGGAGATTTAATTTGTGTGCTATCTGGTGACACAAATAAAGTAAGAACACAGTTAAGTACTTTACGTATGGAGCTTGCTGAACGTTTAGGATTAAGAAAACCAAATGAATTTGCACCACTTTGGGTAATGGATTTTCCATTATTAGAATGGGATGAAGACACAGAGCGTTACCATGCAATGCATCATCCATTTACTTCTCCAAAACCAGGACAATTGGAACTTTTAGAAACCAACCCTGGAGCTGTTAAAGCAAACGCTTATGATTTAGTGTTAAACGGAAACGAAATTGGTGGTGGTTCTATTAGAATTCATGATAAAAAAACGCAAGCCTTAATGTTTGACTATTTAGGGTTTACCGAAGAAGAAGCAAAAGCACAGTTTGGTTTCCTTATGAATGCCTTTGAGTATGGAGCTCCTCCTCATGGTGGTTTAGCTTTTGGACTAGATAGACTAGTGGCTATTCTTGGAGGACAAGAAACCATTAGAGATTTTATTGCATTCCCAAAAAACAATTCTGGTCGAGATGTTATGATAGACGCTCCTGCTCCTATTGATGAAGAGCAACTCACAGAACTCAATTTAAAACTCAATTTAAAATCATAAAAATAAAATCCTGCTAATTGCAGGATTTTTTAGTAGTTTTAATTTATGCCAGCAAAATCATTCTTAAAACGAATACATATATGGAGATACAAGTATATTTCCCATAAAAACTTTGTATTCCTTTTAAGTATTTTAATTGGTTTACTAGCTGGTATTGTTTCTGTAGTCATAAAAAATATCACCTATGGTATTGAGTGGTTTTTAGAAACCATTACCTTTTCTCAAAGTAGTTTTTACTTCATTTTTCCAATTATTGGGTTGTGGTTAGTGTATTTATTTGTTAAGCATATTTCAAAACAACCTATTGAACACGCTATCCCAACCATACTATTTTCACTTTCAAAAAAGAATGGTTTATTAAAGCGAAGTAAAATTTACTTACCGCTAATTACTGCTCCAATAACTGTAGGTTTTGGTGGTTCGGTAGGACTATTAGGTCCTGCAATAGCTTCTGCTTCGGCTATAAGTTCTAATATTGGTCAATTATTTCATATTGATAGAAAAACAAGAACTTTATTAATAGGTTGTGCATCTGCAGGTGCTATAGCTTCTATTTTTAAATCGCCTATTGCAGCAATTATTTTCGCTATTGAAGTTTTTAGCTTAGACCTCACATTTGCTTCATTGCTTCCGCTTTTAATTGCTTCGGTATCTTCAGTATTGACATCTTATTTCTTTTTAGGTGATGAAGTGCTGTTCAACTTTACCGTTGTTGATAAATTCACCATTAAAGACACGCTGTTTTACTTAGTACTTGGTGTTGGAACAGGAATAGCTTCTATCTATTTTTCTAAAATATATTTTGGCGTTTATGCATTTTTTAATCGGTTTAAAACCAATGGTCAAAAGTTAATTATAGGTGGTTTAGCAATAGGTACTATGCTTTATTTTATTCCGCCTTTATATGGTGAAGGTTTTGGTTTTATAAATGATTTATTACACGACAACCATCTAAAAGCATTAGGAAAAACTCCTTTTGACGCTTTTATTGATAACATTTGGGTGGTTATTGCTTTATTAATAGGGATTACAATTTTTAAAGCCATTGCCATGACCACAACTCTTGCAGCTGGTGGAGCTGGTGGTATTATTATCCCAACAATGGTTATGGGTAGTGCCTTGGGAAATGTTGTGGCAAAAATCATTAATAATCTAGGATTGAATTTTAATGTTTCTGAATCTAATTTCACTTTAATAGGAATGGCAGGATTAATTGCTGGTGTACTTCACGCGCCTTTAACTGCTATATTTTTAATTGCCGAAATTACTGGTGGCTATGAACTTTTTGTTCCGTTAATGATTACAGTTTCTATGTCGTTCATTATTACAAAAAATGCTGTTGAGCACACTATTTACACTAAAGAATTGGCTGAAAAAGGCGCTTTGTTAACTCATAATAAAGACAAAAGTGTATTAACATTAATGACTTTAGATAGTGTGATTGAAAATGATTTTACGCTTTTACACCCTGAAATGTCTCTAGGCAAAATGCTTCACAAAGGTGTTGCAAAATCAAGCAGGAATTTGTTTCCTGTTGTAGATGAAGACAAACGATTGGTTGGTATTATTTTACTGGATGATATAAGAAATGTGATGTTTGACCAAAGTTTATATAACACTACCTCAGTTGAAACTTTTATGCATAATCCACCAGATTATATAAACTATAATGAAGATTCCATGCAAAAGGTAATGCAGCGCTTTCAAGATTCTGGAGCTTGGAATTTACCAGTGATAAAAGATGGGAAGTACTATGGGTTTGTGTCAAAATCTAAATTACTCACTGCCTATAGACGCGAATTGATTAATTTTACATCATGATTCGATTTATAAAAATTTTTACAGGCATTGCGTTTTTTGCTTCACTAACATCTATTATCTGTGGTTTTGTTATTGATGCTGAATACTCTCAAAAACTTATTGGATTAGGTGTGGTAGGGTTGTTTTTTGTTGTGTTTCCGTTGTTTTCTTACTACAGATGGAAAGATAAAAATCTTAAAGACTATATGATTACCAATGAGAATTTAGAAAAAATGCGAAATCGTGAAAAAAAACGCTGATTATCAATTTTTTAATAAAAATACAATTTGTTAACATATTGCTTCATTTAATATTATACCTTTGTCCTTTAATTAATATTTTTTTACAATGACTGGAACAGTTAAATTTTTTAATGATTCAAAAGGATTTGGATTCATTACCAACGACGAAACAGGAAAAGACATTTTCGTACACGTTTCAAACCTAAATGGTGTTGAACTTCGTGAAGGCGATAGTGTGGAGTACACAGAAGAAGAAGGAAGAAAAGGGATGGTTGCCGCTAACGTGCAAGTTCTCTAAGAGATATACTTTATTTATCACAGTTTCAACGCTCAACAGAAATGTTGGGCGTTTTTTTATACCCTAATTTAAATTGCGTTTTTCAATAAAAAAACGCTTTAACAGCTGCGAAGCTTCGTCTTGCAGTACACCTCCTACCATTTTAGTTTTTGGATGCAGTTTTGTTTTTAGGTTTATACAACCACGTTCTTCATCACTAGCTCCATACACTATCTTAGATATTTGACTCCAATACAATGCGCCTGCACACATCTGGCAAGGTTCAAGTGTGACATACAATGTACAGTTGTGCAGATATTTGCCTCCTAAAAAATTTGCTGCAGCAGTAATGGCTTGCATTTCGGCATGAGCAGTAACATCATTGAGTAACTCAGTAAGGTTGTGTGCTCTTGCTATAATTCTATCTTCAATTACAATAACAGCTCCAACAGGAATTTCGCCTTTTTCAAAAGCAATTTCAGCTTCCTGCAAAGCTTTTTTCATAAAATAGGTATCGTCAAAAGGGTTTTCCATGGTTGTAAAAATACAATTCTAATTGAATCAAAAACAAATCGGCAAGAAATTTGATACTCAAACTACAAAGCTATTAATTATGAAACCTCACTATTCAATTTCCATTCCCAAACCATGTCATGAAAACTGGTTGAAAATGACGCCTAATGAAAAAGGGCGTTTTTGTCAATCTTGCTCCAAAACCGTTGTCGACTTTACAAATATGACCACTGATGACATTCAAGACTTTATCCACAACAACAAGCACCAACGTATTTGCGGACACATTAAGCAAAGTCAATTAGATACCATTAACCTAAAAGTGTCTCAAAGTGTTTTTGACCAAACACTGAGTTTTCATAAAATGTTCTTATTGGCATTATTATTAGCTATGGGAACCACTATTTTTAGTTGTGCTGATGAAAAAGGCAATACAAAGAAAATTGAAAGCATTGAGTTGATAGATACAAAAACAGACACTATTGAAAAAATGGGAGAAATTGACACAGATGTTGAACAAA
This sequence comes from Gaetbulibacter jejuensis, assembly GCF_039524015.1. NCBI lineage: Bacteria > Pseudomonadati > Bacteroidota > Flavobacteriia > Flavobacteriales > Flavobacteriaceae > Gaetbulibacter > Gaetbulibacter jejuensis. The sequence goes on from NZ_BAAAGF010000001.1 coordinate 120,273, forward strand.
TACTTAATGAAACTCTAGAAAAGACATCAAAAAAAGATTCTACAGAAATTACTGCTCCTCCTTTTTGCCCTATTCCTAATGTAACTGGAGAAATTATTGAAGTTGAAGAACAGATGGAAGATGAAGAGGATGTAACTGATATTGTTGTTGGAATGATTATTAATTCTCATCCACAATTTCCAAACACTCCTGACAGTTTATCTATTCAAGGACAGAAAGAATATCTTAACAAACAACTAAGAGAGTTTATTGAAAAAAACTTTGATATAGAAAACGCAAAAAAAGCAGGCTTATCTGGCAAACAAAGAATTCATGTCCAATTCACTATAGATGAGCAAGGAACTACAAAAGACATCAAAGTAAGATCACCTCATCCTTATTTTGATAAAGAAGCCACACGAGTTATGAAGCTACTTCCTCAATTTATTCCAGCAAAACAGCGTGATAAAAATATTGCATCAGTATACTATTTACCTATTATTTTTGATATTAAAGACTAATTAATTCTTGTACTTTTGTATAGTGCAAAAAAGACATTTAGACCATATTAACGTTCCTAAGGATTTACGTCAATTATCAGTTGATGATTTACCTCAACTTGCCAAAGAACTGCGTGAATTTATCATTAACATTATCGCAACTAAAGAAGGACATCTTGGTGCTAGTCTTGGTGTGGTAGAACTTACAATAGCGTTACATTACGTGTTTAATACACCTGATGATATTTTGGTTTGGGATGTTGGTCATCAAGCGTATGTGCATAAAATTTTAACTGGCAGAAAAACCGTTTTTGACACCAACAGGCAATTTGGTGGTATTAGTGGGTTTCCTAAACGTAGCGAAAGTGAGTTTGACACCTTTGGTGTTGGGCATTCTTCTACATCAATATCAGCAGCTTTAGGAATGGCAATTGCATCTCAATTAAAGGATGAAAACAAACACCATATTGCAGTTATTGGTGATGCATCTATTGCAAGCGGAATGGCTTTTGAAGGTCTTAATCATGCTGGAGTAACTAATGCTAATTTGTTGGTGATTTTAAACGACAATGCTATTGGAATAGACCCAAGTGTTGGCGCTTTAAAACAGTATTTAACCAACGTAAAAAAAGGCACTCAAAAGCAAGACAATATTTTTGAAGCTCTAAACTTTAACTATTCAGGACCAATTGATGGCCATGATTTACCACTTTTAATCTCAGAGCTCAACAGACTAAAAACCGTTAAAGGACCAAAGTTTCTTCATATAATAACTACTAAAGGAAAAGGGTTAAAGCAAGCTGAAAACGATCAAGTAAAATATCATGCTCCAGGAAAGTTCAATGCTAAAACAGGCGAACTGATTGTTAAATCAGGTTCTAGCCAACCTCCTAAATTTCAGGATGTATTTGGATTAACCATTGTTGAACTTGCAAAAAACAACAAAAACATAATTGGGATTACTCCTGCGATGCCTACCGGAAGTTCTTTAAAATACATGATGAAAGAATTTCCTAAACGTGCTTTTGATGTTGGTATTGCCGAACAACATGCAGTAACTTTTGCTGCTGGTTTGGTTACTCAGGGATTTACTGTGTTTTGTAATATCTATTCTACATTTTTACAACGTGCTTACGACCAAGTAATACACGATGTTGCTACTCAAAATCTTCCTGTCATTTTTTGCTTGGATAGAGCAGGATTGGTTGGTGAAGATGGAGCGACACATCATGGTGTTTTTGATTTGGCTTACTTACGATGTGTCCCTAATTTAATTGTTTTTGCACCTAGAAACGAAATTGAATTACGCAATATTATGTTCACTGCGCAATTAGGTTTAGACCACCCAATTGCTATAAGATATCCTAGAGGACGAGGTAGTGTAATAGATTGGAAAACCCCTTTTGAAACTTTACAAATAGGTAAAGGTATTCAACTAAAAGAAGGTAAAGACGTTGCTGTTTTAAGTATTGGTTCTATTTACAAAAACGTTGAAAATGCTATTGAAAACTGCAAGTATACTGGTACAATTGCTCATTTTGATATGCGTTTTGTAAAACCACTTGACGAGAGTTTATTGCATCATATTTTTAAAACATTTAAAGCTGTAATAACAGTTGAAGATGGAACAGTAGTTGGTGGCTTTGGTAGTGCAGTTTTAGAGTTTAAGTCAAAATATGATTACTCAGCAAAAACAGAAGTTGTTGGTATTCCTGATGAATTTATTCAACATGGAACGGTTGACCAATTACAAAAGGTTTCTAAAATGGATGTAGATAGCTTGGTTAAAACTATTGAAGACCTACTCCTCAGTATCAGTAGTAGCTAAATCTGGTTGCTGATCTACATTGTACATATCAATGTTTTGTACATGCTGTGAATTTTTGCTTTTAGAGATATCGTCTATCATTAGCAAAAACGCTACTGTTACAAAAAATATAACTATCGCACCTAATAGATTTTTTTTCATCTTAGTAGATTTATGGGATTGTGTTAACAAATATAACAAATCATCGTTAAAATACAAATTTTATCGATGAAATGCAGTTATTTAATTTCCCAACTATACTCTCAAAGTTCAGGCTTAATTCAACCACTTTTAAAAAAAACAGTTGAAAATTATCAACATTTATATTAACAATTTGAGTATTTATAGGTGATTCCCTTTAAGTTTTCTATAGGTTAAAATTGCATTACTGTCAGAAAGTTTAGAAATATAATTACATACAGCCATTAGGCAACTGTAAAGATTATCATCATTCAAATTGACAGTTTTTGGTAATGATTTTAAAACTAAACTATTAAAACTAGAAAGTGAATTATTCAATTTATTGTCGACAGCATCAGTATATACACTCAATAACTGATTTAAAACTTCATAACCAGAAATCTCTTTATCAATCACCTCTTCAGACTGGTAAACATTTGAAATGCTTATTTGAATAATATCCTTTATTTGAGCTTTGTATTTGCTCAAATCCAATAAGGCTTTGGAAAATGTTCCATCCAAAATAGCTTCTTCATTTTCAATAAACAATTCAACAGCTTCATTAATTAGCGTATTAATGGCTAAAGCTCTTAAATAACTAACTCTATCTTGCGTGGTCGTTAATTCGTGATATTTTGAAGTGTTAATTGAGCCTCTAACAAGATTAATAAGATACTCAAGCGCATATTCTTCTTGTATTAAGCCGAGATTGATACCATCTTCAAAATCAATAATAGTGTAGCATATATCATCAGCAGCTTCAACCAAGTAAGTTAGCGGATGTCTACTAAAACTAATATCATTATCATTACCACGCTTTACAAGACCTAGTTCTTTAACAACATCTAAAAACACTGATTTTTCACTTTGAAAAAAGCCATATTTTTTATCAGCAATATGAGTTGTTGGCTTTTTAGGCAATGACTCTTTAGGGTATTTTATAAAAGCACCTAAGGTAGCATAGCTCAACCTTAAACCTCCTTCTCTACCTGGTCTACTCTCGGTTAATATTTTAAAGCCATTGGCATTTCCTTCAAAGTCGCATAAATCTTGATACTCTTTTTGCGTAAGTTTATCTTTAAACTTTACACCTTTTCCTGTTTTAAAAAACTCACCTATACTTTTTTCTCCAGAATGTCCAAAAGGCGGATTACCAATATCATGCGCTAAAGCAGCTGCGGCAACAATAGCTCCAAAATCATTTGCTTGATAACCATGAATATTTTGTAAATAAGGATGCTTCTCTATTAACCTTTGTCCTGCCTTTCTACCTAAAGACCTACCCACGACACTTACCTCTAAACTGTGCGTTAAACGAGTATGAACAAAATCGGTTTTAGAAAGTGGAATAACTTGAGTTTTGTCTTGAAGGCTTCTAAACTCCGAAGAAAATATAACCCTATCATAATCAACCTCAAACCCTAATCTAGTCTCATCCTGCTCCTTTCTTAGCCTTTTATTAGTATCACCAAATCGTTTTAAAGAGAGTAACTGTTCCCAATTCATAACAAAATATTAAGTGCTCGCAAGATAGCTAATTCAATGTTAATTTAATGTTTAGAGAAACTCAAAAAATCAAGGTTTGGTAACATTTAAATAACTTTTTTATTACCAATGTTTAACTTCTGATTAACCTTGTCTTTACAGTTCAACAGTTTCTTTGCAGCATCGATTTAATATAACAAAACTATTTTAAAAAAAAGTAAAATGAGAAAATTAACTTTAGCCGTATTAACAATGCTATCATTAGTATTTACTGGCTGTTTTAAAGATGACGATACTCCTATTATTATTGAGGAAACTACAATCATCAACCAAGGTGGTGGAGATGGTGGAGGAGATATTTGTCCTACTGTTTCTGTAACAGGAGCAATTACTTCAGACACAACTTGGTCTAGCGACAACATTTATGTTTTAAACCAAAAAGTAGTGGTAGACAATGGTGCTACTTTAACTATCCAACCAGGTACAATAATTAAAGGTTCTCCAGGAACTGGTTCATTAGCTTCTGCATTAATTATTGCTAGAGGTGCTAAAATAAACGCTGTAGGAACTGCTTCTCAGCCAATTATCTTTACTTCTACAAGTGATAACATTACTTGTGGAGAAACTGCTGGTACTAACCTAGATGTAAACGATAGAGGTCTTTGGGGAGGATTATTAGTTATGGGTTATGCTCCATGTTCTTTCTCTGGAGATATTACTGAAGCTCAAATAGAAGGTATTCCTGCTGATGACACATTTGGTCTTTATGGTGGTTCTGATGCTGCTGACAACTCTGGTGTATTACAATACATTTCTATTCGTCATGGTGGAGCTTTAATTGGAGAAGGTAACGAAATTAACGGTTTAACTCTAGGTGGTGTTGGAACTGGAACTCTTATTAGCAATATTGAAGTTGTTGCTAACGTAGACGACGGTATTGAATTCTTTGGTGGTTCAGTTAACGCTTCTAACTTATTAGTTTGGGGACAAGGAGATGACGCTTTAGATATTGACCAAGCTTACTCTGGTACTATTGATAACGCTGTTGTAGTATTAGGAGAAGCTTCTGACCACGCATTTGAAATTGATGGTCCTGAAGGTTCTTTAACAGGTTCTTTTACTTTACAAAACGCAACTATAATTGGTAACACTGTAACTGCTGATGGTGAGTATGCTGACTATAGAAGTAATGCAATGGGAGCTACAAACAATATTCTTGCTTACGGATTTAAAGCTGAATCAGATGTTGAATTAGACAACGATGGTGTTGCAACTAATTACAACGACGGTTTAGTAACTTTTAGCAACTGGGAAATTGTTTTACCTACAGGTGTTGCTAACGTAGAAGACATCTTTGTAAATAAAGCTGAAACTGTAACAGTAACAGGTTTTGGATCTGAAGCTACTGCTGTAACTCTAGGATCTCAAACAGTTGGAGCTGATTTATCAGACTTTGACTGGACTTATGCTAGCGCTTCTGGTGCTTTGCAATAAATCTAGACATTAATCTAGACAACGTTTTAACTCCCTTAAAAAAAACAATTGTCCACTAAAATAGGGTGGACAATTGTTTATAGAATATTTATTATGAAAAAAAATATATCTACATTTATTTTCTTTTTCTTTCTTGCAGTTTCTTTTTCTTATGCTCAAAAGGGTAAAGTTGCCGGAACAGTAATGGATGGTGAGTTTGTTGAGCCTATGGCTTTTGCAAACATACTTGTAAAAGGCACTACTACTGGTACAACTTCAGACTTTGATGGAAAATATGAATTAGAATTAGAACCAGGAACTTATACTTTAATATTTTCTTTTGTTGGTTATGACACTCAAGAAATAAGTGAAATTGTTATCAAGTCTAACGAAATTACTGTAATTGATGTTACCTTAAGTACAAACTCACTTGAAACCGTTGTAGTAACCACAACAGTAAAAAGAAATACTGAAAATGCAGTATTGAACATGCAAAAAAAGTCTGTGACTTTATTAGATGGTCTTTCTGCTCAATCCATTAAAAGCAGTGGAGCAAGTTCAGTAGCTACGGCTGTAAAAAGTGTACCTGGTGTTTCTATTCAAGGTGGAAAATATGTGTATGTTAGAGGTCTTGGAGACCGTTATACCAAATCTATTTTAAATGGTGTTGATATTCCTGGTTTAGATCCAGACAGAAACACAATTCAAATGGATTTATTCCCAACAAGTATACTTGATAATGTAATAGTTTTAAAGTCTGCTTCTGCTGAGTATCCTGCTGATTTTACAGGTGGTGTAGTTGATATTATCACAAAAGATTTCCCAAATAAATTTGAGTCTTCAATTTCTCTAGGTATGGGATACAATCCTGATATGCACTTTAATGACAAATACTTGACATATACTGGTAGTGATACTGATTTTTTTGGTTATGACGATGGCACAAGAAATCTTCCAATAAACAGATACCAACCTATACCTGGTACTTTTGAAAACAGATTGTTATTAACTTCTTTAACAGATAAATTCAATAAAGAATTAGCTGCTAAGCAAGAAAATAGCGGAATGAATTTTGACTTAGGTTTTACACTTGGTGATCAGTATGATTTAGGTAATGATATGAAACTAGGCTACCAAACCTCTTTTTCTTACAAAAATGAAACAACATTTTATGAAGAAAGAATAGATGGAGCTTGGATAAGACAAAATGGTGACCCTTCTGAATACCAACTTAACAGCACATTAAGCTCAAGAGGATCTGAAGGTATTAACAATATTATTTTAAATGGACTTGCTGGTGTATCTCTTAAGACTAAAAAGTCAAAGTACAAATTTAATGTACTACATATTCAAAATGGTGAATCAACTGCAGGTGTATATAACCAAGAGATCTCTGAAGATGGAACTGGTGGAGCTCAAGCACCTATCTATAAAAATGCACTTACTTATACTGAGCGTTCTGTAACTAACTTTTTGCTTAGTGGTAGTCATAGATTTAGCAATGACGAAAATGCATGGAACTTAGATTGGAAACTTTCTCCTACCTTTTCTAAAGTGTACGACAAAGATCATCGTATTACACCATTGAGACCTTCAGACAATAACACATTTGTTATTAGTCCTAGTACTGCTACATACCCAATAAGAATTTGGAGATGGCTTCAAGAAGAAAACTGGGTTGGTAAAATTGACTTAAAGAAAAAATACAACCTTTTTAATAGTCCTGCGCAATTAAAGTTTGGTGGTAGCTATGTATATAAGTTTAGAGATTTTAGTATTGATGCATTCACTTTTCAAATAACTGGAGACGATTCATTTATTGAAAACGGAAATGTAGATAACTTATTAGCTACTCAAAACATTTGGACACCTGACTCTGATAGCGGAACTCATATTACCTTTGGTGATACGTTTAATCCAGATAACGCTTATGAAGGTGAACATAACATTGCTTCAACTTACATTTCTAATGAGTTTAACATTACTGAGAAATTCAAAACCGTTTTAGGTTTAAGAACTGAGTATTTTAAAGCTTATTATACTGGTGCAGATACTCAAGAAGACATTGTTTATGAAAGAGAAGAAGTTCAAGATAAGTTTGACTTTTTCCCATCAGCTAACTTAATTTATTCTTTAAATGACAATGTAAATTTAAGAGCTTCTTACTATCGTACTACAGCTAGACCATCATTTAAGGAACAATCAAACTCACAAATCTATGACCCAATTACTAACAGACTGTTTATTGGTGATTTAGACTTAGTTCCTTCTTACATCAACAACTTTGATTTAAGGTATGAGCGTTATGGCGATTCAGGTCAAATGTTTGCAATAAGTGGTTTTTATAAAGACTTTAAAGACCCAATCGAAATTACATTTTTCGAATCAGCAGCAAACCAATTAACACCTGCTAATTTAGGTAACGCTACTGTAATAGGTGGTGAGTTTGAATTTAGACAACGATTAGGCTTTATTTTAGAAAGTTTAAATGACCTTAAATTCAATGCTAACGTATCTGTAATAAGTTCAAAACTTGAAATGTCTCAGCAAGAATATAACCGTAGAGTACTTGCTGCAAGAGAAGGAGAATCAATAGATAGAGAGCGTGACCTACAAGGACAATCACCATTTTTATTAAATATTGGTTTAGACTATAACAACGAAGACATTGGTTTGCAAACAGGATTATTTTATAATGTACAAGGTAAAACACTTGAGGTTGTTGGAACAGGAATTGTTCCTGATGTTTACACACAGCCTTTTAACAGTTTAAACTTTACATTAAACAAAGCTTTTGGAGAGACCAAAAACTCTTCTATAGAATTAAAAATAAGCAACCTATTAAACGATAAGAAAGAAAGCTTATCAGAATCTTTTAGAGCAGATGATCAAATATTCTCATTAAGAGATCCAGGAATTGAATTTTCTTTAGGTTATAGCTTTAAATTTTAATCAAATTAGTTTTATAAAATAAAAAAAGGCACTCTTTTCAGAGTGCCTTTTTGCTTTAATTTAATAAGGATAAACTTAATTTCTTATAGCTACATCAGTAGATTGTTTCCACTCTTGTACACTAGCAATTTTAGAATCTTTGTAGTCTACTTCTTTTAGTGTATCATCTACCCAAAAAAACCATTTACCAGATTTTTGACCATTGTTATAATTACCAACAGCAACTTTATTACCTTTTAAATCGTAACTTGTCCAAACACCATGCAATTCACCCTTAGCATTAAAAGTTCCTTCTTGTTCAACATTACCATTATCATGATAATAAGTAACCATAGTTAAATCTCCTTTTTTTTCTACCTTAGCATCTACCTGAGCAAAACTTAAACTAGACACCAACATCAATACAACTAATACTATATTTTTCATGTTACTTTGGGTTTTAATTAATGATTATGTAACAAATATAAAGATATATTTACAATTTTAAAACATTTTGGTAACACTTACGTAACATTAAATTAACATTGAAATTATAACACGTTGATTTACAATTATTTAATTTTTTAAAAAATTAAAAATTTAACATTGGAAGTTCACATTTCATAATAAAAACAATAGCTAACCTACTTCTATAATATATGTTAGTTAAAAAGAACATAACATTTTGGTAACATTTCGTTCAATTTAAAACAAGAAATTTGCTAATTAAATTTTGACTCTTTCTTAATGGAAAATATTTATATCTACATGTTGGTCGCTTTAGCTTTTTTAGCAATAGCTGACCTTGTAGTTGGTGTTAGTAATGATGCTGTTAACTTTTTAAACTCTGCTATAGGTTCTAAAGCAATTACGTTTAAAACTATAATGATAGTCGCTAGTCTTGGTGTTGCTCTTGGAGCGTTATCATCTAGCGGAATGATGGAAGTTGCAAGAAAGGGTATCTTTAATCCTGGGCAATTTATGTTTGATGAAATCATGGTCATTTTTATGGCTGTAATGATTACAGATATTCTTTTGCTAGATTTCTTTAATACACTTGGGTTACCTACTTCAACGACTGTATCTATTGTATTTGAATTATTAGGAGCTTCGGTTTGTGTAGCTTTACTTAAAATAAATGCTGATGACACTCAAAGCATTCTAGATCTTGGGACATATATCAATAACGAGAAAGCTATTGAAATTATATTGGGTATTTTGCTCTCAGTAGTTATAGCATTTAGTGTAGGTGCACTAATTCAGTTCATATCAAGAATTTTATTATCGTTTAAATTCGAATCTAAACCAAGTTGGTACGGAGCTGTATTTAGTGGGTTTGCAGTAACTTCAATACTTTATTTCATAATAATAAAAGGTTTAAAAAGTGCAACATTTATGAGTGGTAACTTTTTAGACTTAGTACAAGAAAACACTCTTGCTTTTTTAGGCATCAACCTTATTGCTTGGTCTTTAATATCAATGGTTGTTATCTCTGCATTTAAAACCAATATTTACAAAATGATCATCATCATAGGAACTTTTGCGTTAGCTATGGCTTTTGCAGGTAACGACCTTGTAAACTTTATTGGTGTTCCTATTGCTGCTTTTGACTCTTTCAATAAATGGTCTGCTAGTGGTATTTTGCCTACTGAATTTAGCATGGGCTCTTTAGCTGAAAAGGTTAAAACTGAACCTTACCTTTTACTTATTGCTGGATTAGTAATGGTGCTTACCTTATGGTTTTCTAGTAAGGCAAAGGCTGTTGTAAAAACATCAGTAGATTTATCTCGTCAAGATGATGTAAAAGAGCGTTTTGAACCAAACTTTTTATCGCGTAGTATCGTTAGAGGAAGTATTGCTATATCTAGTAGCTTCAATAGTCTTCTTTCTGCTTCTGCTAAAGAAAAAATTGAAAAACAGTTTGTTAAACCTGTACTTTCTTATACCTCATCTAAAGAAGATGCACCAGCTTTTGACCTTGTAAGAGCATCAGTAAACCTTATGGTTGCTAGTGTACTTATTTCTATAGCAACATCTATGAAATTACCTTTATCAACTACTTATGTAACATTTATGGTTGCAATGGGTACATCATTAGCTGATAGAGCTTGGGGAAGTGAAAGTGCAGTTTACAGAGTTGCTGGAGTTTTAAATGTTATTGGTGGTTGGTTCTTAACTGCTTTGTGTGCTTTTACTGCTGCTGCTATTATGGCTGTTATATTATTTTACGGAAAAGGTTATGCGCTATCTGCATTATTAACTATTGCCATAATTCTTCTTGTAAAAAACTATTTAAACCACAGAAAAAAATCTTTATCAATTAAAGAAACTGATAGTTTAAATAAAGCTGAAAGCAGCTCGCTACAAGGCGTTATCGTTGAAAGTGCTGGTAACATTTCAAACGTTATTAAAAGAGGAAATAAAATATATTCTGGTGCAATTAATGGATTAGCTACTCAAAACCTAAACGCACTTAAAAAAAATAAAAAGAATATTGAAAAACTATCTTCTGAGATTGAAGATTTAAGGGATAACATTTTCTATTTTATTAAAAATCTTGAAGACCCAAGTGTTAATGCGAGTAATTTCTACATCAATATTTTAAGCTACTTGCAAGATATGGCGCAATCTTTAGAATACATTTCTAAGGTAAGCCACAAACACATTAACAACAATCACAAAAAGCTTAAGTTTAGTCAAATAAAGGAACTTAAAGAGGTTGATGACCTAATTCAACGTTTATTTGATGATACAAAAACTTCATTTGACTCCGAAACTTTTGAAGAAATTGGCAAAGTGCTTAACAATAAAAAAGTGATTTTTGATACGCTTACCCAAAAAATTCAAAAGCAAGTGGAGCGTACTCGAACTGAAGAATCGAGTCCTAAAAACACGACACTTTATTTCAGCATTCTATTAGAAACTAAAGATTTGCTTACAGCTACTATGAATTTACTAGAAGAGTATTATCAGGCTTATGACGATACCGTTGTACCTGCAACTATAGCTGTAGACAAAAACAAATCTAAATCGTCTGAAGAAGAGTAGTAGTTTACTCGATTAGAGTATTACCAATAGCTTCAAGGTTAATCTCGGTTTGCTTTTTAGTTTCAAATTTATCAATGTCAACAACATAAGTTTTTGAGATAGAATCGTGCCATCCTTTACCATTTGTTCCTAAAAAGGATAACATATCAAAAGGAATTAATCTGCACAGGCTTCTTATAAAAGCATCTTTTAACGTTATAGGCTCAGCGTCAATTTTAATGACTTTTGTTCTTGTTACATATTTACCTAATGTTCTTTCGGTATACCCTTCCATTAAGGTGTAATAGATAAGTAATAGTAAATAAGTAAAAACGTAGTCCATTACTGTAGACATTCCATTAAACCAATCACTCAATGCATAATTTCCTGTGAACTCCCCTAAATAGTAAAACCCATAAGACAGCCCATATATAACTGCGTATTGTGGCACTAAATCTATAAGATGGTTAACAAAACGCTTGCCTTTGCTTGCTAATAAGTCTTCAGTAACTTCCATTGGTTTGATTTGTTTTTGTTGAGCTATACATGTTGTGGTTTAACCAAAAATAATACGAGAAAACTTACAAAACAAAAAAGAGAGCCTAGACAAGCTCTCTTTTTCCCCAATAATTAACTAAACTAACTAAAACTTTTTATTTAAATTAAAAGGATAGTCACCTTAAACCCTGTGGAAAATATAAAAGTCAGGAATAAACCTGACTTTTATTTGTTGATTAATAGCATTTAATCAGATAAGTGAATCCCCACGATCACTTTGTATTATGGTTAGGTTTCTATAAAAATTTGTTACATCAAATATCTATAAATAAAATTGGTTTGTAAATTAGGTTTGTATAAATGGTTATGAAAATTGTATAGTTGGTAAGTAGGAATTTGATTTATTTTGTCAAAAACGCATTATTTAACGTTAATATTTAACATATTACACAAAAACACTGTCAAACCACACATATATTTAAAGTTGCAGATAATATATTGTTATATTTGATATTATGATAAAAGCTGTAATAGTTGATGATGAGCCAAAAGCTATTCAAAGTTTATCTTGGGAATTAACTAATTTTAGTAATGAGATAGAAATTACAAAAACGTTCTCTGACCCTGAAGTTGCCCTAGAATACTTAGAATACAATACTCCTGATTGTCTGTTTTTGGACATTCAAATGCCAGCAATGGATGGATTTCAATTTTTAGACAAGTTACAACACAAGGATTTTGCTGTTGTAATCACTACAGCATATAATGAATATGCCATTAAAGCTTTAAAACACGAAGCTATAGATTATCTTTTAAAACCAATAGACTCTGATGATCTTCAAGACACAATAAAAAAAATCAAAAAGTTTAATTCCAGACTTTTAAATTCATCAAAAATCGAAAAGGCTCTCATAAACTTTAATGCTAAATTTGACCAAAAAAAGATTACCATTAATACCGATGGCAAACTCATATTCGTTACTCTTGATGATATTTTATTTGTTGAATCTGATGGAAATTATAGCACTATATTTTTAGCCGATGGACAAAAAATTGTAGCTACAAAAAAATTAAAAGAAGTCAACGAAATTTTACCAGAACATTACTTTTTTAGAATACACAACTCTTTTATTATTAACCTTAATAAGATAAAAGAGTTTATAAAAAATGAAGGCTATGTTGTTATGCAATCTAACCATAAAATACCTGTAGCCAGACAACGTAAATCTGATTTTTTAGAAAAATTATAGCATGCACAATTTATTGGCAAATACAACTTACAGTAAAAAAGCTCTAGTCATTTTCTTGTTACTATGCGTTAATTGCATAGGTATTTTAAGTATAAGCGCTCAAAACAATAAAAGCACAGACTTTAAAGTCTTACTTGAAAATGTTTTAGACACAAAACCTAACTCTTACACTATTTTAGACTCTATATTTTATAGAACCAAGTACGACAGCATTAATATGAAAGAGCTAGTCTCTAAGTCTAAAAAACTTGAATATCTTGAAGGTGAAAGCTATGGCCTAAATGCACTAGGAACTATATACCGAAATGTCTCGCTATATGATAAAGCAATAGAAACTCATTTAAAATCAAAAGAAATTGCTGTAGAAGCAAAAAATCAAGAACTAGAAGTTATTAATCTAAACATGCTAGGTGTTGTGTATCGTAGAATGGACTTAGTAAAACCCGCTTTAGATTATCATAAAAAAGCGTTGGATATTGCAAACTCATTCAAAAACCCAACACAAGAAATGAAACACAGTATTGCTGTATCACAAAATAGTATGGGTAATATTTATTTAGCGTTAAAGCAATACGATTTGGCAATCGCTCAGTTTAGTAAATCTCTAGTTTTTGAAACCGAAGCCAATAATAAGTTAGGACTAGCCATTAACTACCAAAACATTGGCTATGCTAAAGAAGCCAAGGGCAACTTAGAAGACGCTTTAAAAGATTACCAAACTTCATTACAGTATAATAACGAAATAGACTCCGAAATAGGACGCGTAATTTGCTTTAATAGTATAGGGAAAATCTACATCAAACAAGGTAAATATAACGATGCTAAAACCATACTTGAAGATGCTCTGGAAAAAGCACTTCAGGTTGGAGACCAATTTTATATTGCTTCGTCTTACACCAACTTAGGTTGGGCTCAAATAGAATTAAATTTAGATGCTGAAGCTGAAGACAATTTAAAAAAAGCATTAAAAGTTGGAGAAACTTACGGATTAAAATCTGCAGTAGTTGAAGCCAATGAACATTTATCTGATTTATACACCAAAAAAGGAGACTATAAAACTGCTATGCAGCATTACAAAACCTCTATAGAGCTTGAAGAAACCATCTCAAACGAAAGAAACCTACAGTATGTTAATGATATTATTGTTCAGTATGAAAACGAAATAAAAAACAATCAAATTCGTGCGCTTGCTAGCGAAAATGAAATGGTAAAATCCAAGCTTGAGAAAAACAAAAAAATATTTTGGTACACACTAGTAGGCCTAATACTTGTTGCTGGAGTTATAATTACACTTAACAGACAACGACAACTAGAGCAAGAAAAACAAATTTTAACCTTAGAGCAAGATATGTTAAGGAGTCAAATGAACCCTCATTTTATCTTTAATTCTCTAAACTCAATAAAGCTCTATATTATAAACAACGAAAAAGAAAACGCTGTTTACTACCTAAATAAATTCTCAAAGCTTATTAGAAAAATACTCATTGCTTCAACCGAAAAGGAAATTTCTTTAGAAGACGAGTTGGACACTATGAGGCTTTACATGAATATTGAAAACATTCGTTTTTCTAACGAAATCAATTTTAAAATTCATATTGACGACACGATAAATACCGCAAGTGTAAAAGTGCCTTCAATGATTTTTCAACCTTTTTTAGAAAATGCACTTTGGCATGGGTTATCTACCAAAAAGGACAATAAAAAAATTGACCTTCATGTTACAAAATCTTCTAATGATTATGTTACTGTTACTATTTCTGATAATGGAATAGGTAGAAAAGAATCTGAAAAAATTAATAAGAGTAAACTATTAAAACGAAAATCGGTAGGTATTGCTATAACAAAAGCACGATTATCAAACTTTTCAAAAGGATATACCAGTCAGTACAAATTAAAGATAGATGATCTTTATGACAACCAACAAAAACCTGTTGGCACAAAAGTTATTATTGATATCCCTATACAAACTCAAGCTTTAAGAACTGCTTAAAACTATCGGTCTTGTTTTTGAGCTACTTTTTCGAGCTCCATATACCAATCTTCTCCAAACTTTCGTATTAGTGCTTCCTTTACGAATTTATAAATAGGAACCTGAAGTTCTTTTCCCAACGTACACGCATCATCACAAATGTGCCATCTATTATAATTAACTGCTGAAAACTCGCTGTAGTCTTTAACTCTAATAGGATATAAATGACAAGACACTGGTTTTTTCCAGTTGATTTCTCCTTGGTTGTAAGCTTCTTCAATAGCACAAAGTGCAGTTCCTTTTTTATCAAAAATAACATAAGCACAATCAGCGCCATCAATTAAAGGCGTTTCAAACTCACCATCTTCTGTGGTAATAAAAGTACCTTGTTCTTCTATTGACGCAATCCCTTCTTTTCTTAAAAAAGGCTTTACTTTAGGATAAATATCTTCTAGAATTTTTGTCTCATCTTCCTCCAATGGAGCTCCTGCATCACCATCAATACAACATGCACCTTTGCATGCCGAAAGGTTACAAACAAAGTCATTTTCTATAATATCTTCTGAAACTATGGTTTTTCCTAACTGAAACATGCAGCAAATATAGGTTATATTCAGCATAAAAAAAGCAAATAAACTTTACTGTTATTTAATAGCATATTTCATTTATAATTACCGAAATTTGCAAAAAATTTAAAACCCTATTCTGATGCAATTCGATGTTAAAGAAATATTTACGGCTTTTATGGTATTATTTGCTGTAATAGATATTATTGGTAATATTCCTATCATTATCGACTTACGTAAAAAAGTAGGTCATATTCAAAGTGAAAAGGCTTCAATAATTGCTGGTATTATAATGATTATGTTTTTGTTTTTAGGAAAAACAATTCTGTCATTAATTGGTGTTGGTGTTAACTCATTTGCAGTAGCTGGTGCCTTTATTTTATTTTTTATTGCCTTAGAAATGATTTTGGGTATCACTTTATACAAAGAAGATGAAAACACTGCTATGACAGCTTCGGTGTTCCCTTTGGCGTTTCCGCTAATTGCAGGACCAGGAAGTTTAACCACACTGCTTTCTTTGCGTGCTGAATATAGAATTGAAAATATTATAATTGCTGTAGTACTAAATGTAATTATTATATTTATAGTATTAAAAACCTCTTCTAAAATTGAGCGTTTAATTGGCCAAAACGGAATTAATATTATCCGTAAGGTGTTTGGTGTTGTATTATTAGCAATCGCTGTAAAACTGTTTGCTCACAACATTAAAGCGCTGTTTGAAGTTGTTTAAAACTAATATTAAATGAAAATTTTCACCATAATAGTAACTGTTATTGCTATTGCATTAATAATTTTTAATATCACTCAAGTAGATGTTAATGCTCCTTTTGAAGGACAAAGTGTTATTGCACTTATCACTATTTTAACCTCACTTTGCGCAATTGTTTTGTTACAAATATTGAGAACCTCAAAATTAATTGAGAAAAAAACTAAAGAGAATAAGTAATGTTTGACACTTTAATTATTGGAGGTGGAGCAGCAGGTATGTCTTGTGCATTAGTGTTAGGTTCTGCTAAATTAAAGCCCTACGCTGAAGACAAAAAAATAGGTATTATTGTGCATCAAAAAGCGTCTCATTTACAAAACGCTTTATTTTATAATGTACTTGGTTTAGCCGAAGGCACTACAGGAGAAGCTATTTTAGAAAATGGCAAATTGCATTTAGCATCTCGTTATCCTCATGTTGAACAGATAGAAAACGAAAAAGTTTTGGAGATTTCTAAAACTGACAACTATTTTACTGTTACTACCAATAAAAGTAGTTACCAATCTAAAACTATAGTTGTAGCTGTTGGCTACACTAATCTTTTATCTATTAAAGGGTTGGAAAGTTATGTAGAACCTCACCCAAGAGCTGCTATAGAAAAAGACCGTATTTGGCTTAAAAACGATGATCATTTAATAGAAGAAGGTTTATATGTTGCTGGCACATTAGCTGGTTGGAGAAGTCAATTCGCCATAGCATCAGGTAGTGGTGCACAAGTAGCGACTGATATTCTTACGTTATGGAATAATGGCAAACAAAGCCATGTGCATGATAAGGTTTAGAAGTTTTCATCTTCACTAAGTTTAATCACTTCTAAAATCATTTCATCTTTTTCATTTATAATTTGCTCACTGGCATTACCACCATATAATTGGTCTGCTAAGTCTGCTTTTATAAGTTGCTTCATAGCATCATGATACGCTACAAATGTGATTTTAGTACGCTCTTTTAGGTTTAGATAATCCTGAAACTTTATAACAATGTCATCGCTTACTTCAAAATTCTTTATAAAATCGTCTTTAGTTACGTTTTCATAAACACTTCGATCTCTATCTAATTCTTCAAACACAAAATTACTTATGTAACCTCTACGTCTTATGTAGTTTAAAGTTTCGTTTTGAATACTAGTATCTAGTGGCACAAAAATATCAGGAATAATACCACCTCCACCATATACCACTTTTCCGTTAGGTGTTGTAAATTTTAAAGAATCGGCAACTTTTATATTTTCTTGTTCACTCAGCTCACCACTACTTAAACGCTTGTAATAATCGTTATAGTAATCGTCACTATTACCATTATGATATGGTCTTTGTATGGAGCGTCCTGTAGGTGTGTAATATCTTGAAACCGTTAAACGCACAGCACTACCATCTCCTAAAGCCATTTCGCGTTGCACCAGCCCTTTTCCATAAGAACGACGACCAACAATGGTTCCTTTGTCATTATCTTGTAAAGCACCTGCAACTATTTCGCTTGCTGAGGCTGAGTTTTCATTAATAAGAATATAGACTTCGCCTTCTTCAAAATCGCCTCTTCGCGTAGCGTAGCTTTTCTCAATTTTTCCCGATTTGTTTTTAGTAAATAAAATCAGTTTATCGTCTTCTAAAAACTCATCTATAATTTGTTCAGCAACTCCAAGAAAACCTCCTGGATTATCTCTTAAATCTAATGCCAATTGGGTTGCTCCTTGATTTTGTAGTTTATCTAATGCTTTTTTAAATTCTTTATAGGTAGACTCTGCAAAACGATTGATTTTTATATAACCCAATTTGTTGGTAAGCATATAAGCAGCATCAACACTTTTAATAGGAATATCAGTTCGTTTTACAGTAAAATCTAGAAGTTCGTCCTCTCCTTTTCTTAAAACTTTTAAATGAACTTTGGTGTTTTTCTCGCCTTTAAGTTTTTCAATAATAGCTTCATTACTCCATTCTCTTCCAAAAATAGAATCGCCATCAGCCATAATAATTCGGTCACCTCCTTTTATTCCTGCTTTTTCACTTGGACCTCCTTCGGTTGGTCTTATTACTGTAACAGTGTCTTTATAAGTATAAAAACTCACGCCTATACCAATAAAATCACCTTTCATGTTTTCGGTAACACGTTGTAATTCGCTTTTTGGAATATAAGTAGAATGTGGATCGAGATTGTCTAAAATCCCATTTACAGTTACATCAACAATACTATCGGTATTTACCTCATCAACATACTCATAATCAATATAATCTATTAACCTATTGAGTTTGTCTTTTTTACTGTTTGATGTAAATAATCTATCTGAAGTATCTGTAAAGTTTAATTTGCCTCCAATAAAAACACCTGCTGCAACAGCAACACCTATAATAAATGGTATGTATTTTTTTTGAAATGACATTATGCTTTTACATCTTCTATTAATTGTAATTCAATTCCTGCTTTTTCTAAAAACTTTAAACCTGAATCATCTTTATATGCAGCACTATACACTACTCTAACAATACCTGCTTGATGAATAAGTTTACTACACTCTTTGCATGGTGACAACGTAATGTAAAGTGTTGCTCCTTTGCAAGACTGTGTTGATGCTGCTACTTTTAAAATAGCATTAGCTTCGGCATGTAATACATACCATTTTGTGTAGCCTTCATCATCCTCACAGTAATTTTCAAAACCAGTTGGTGTGCCATTATAACCATCAGAAATTATCATTCTGTCCTTTACTATTAAAGCGCCTACTTGTTTACGCTTGCAATGTGACAGTTTTCCCCATTCTTTTGCTATTCTAAGATAAGCTTTATCGTATCTTAATTGTTTTTCTTTTGGCATTAATTAATTTGAATTGTGCGTTTAAAATCAAACATTTAACGAATATAAGTGCTTCGCAGTTTAATTTATAATAATTATGCGTTAAAATTTTATCAAAAAAAATATAATTTCTACGAAAATATATTGCTTCGAATAAGCATTGGTATAAGTAACCCAACAACTATAGCAGAAACAACCATAACCCAGTCGCGTTTAGAAAACCTAAAAATGGTTTGACATAAGAATCCTAAAAACACAACAATAAAAGCAACTATAATTTGCCCTACTTCTATACCTAACGAAATCTCTAATGCTGAAAGTAATTTATTATCTGATGCTTTTATAAGAGACTCAAAAGTACCTACATAACCTAAGCCATGTATTAAACCAAAAAATAACGTTGACAAAAATAGTATACCAACCTTTTCGTTATGCGCTTTTTTACCTGCTGTAAATACATTATAAAGCGCTACAACAAGTATTATAAGTGGTATTAAAAAACCAACCAAACTACTGTTAACGCTAATTACATTGTAAGTAGCCAACAGCAAAGAAACGGTATGACCTAAAGTAAAAACTGTTATTAAAAGTAGTATACGTTTCCAGTCCTTAAACAAATAAGGCACTGCTAACACAATTAAAAAAACAATGTGTTCGTAGGCATTTACGTTTAGGATATGGTAAATTCCATGTTGTAAGTTGGACAAAAAATCGTCAAGCATCGTTTATTGTATTTGGGTTAATTCAAAGTTACAATTAATAACGTATTTGCAAAACAAATTTTAACATAACTGACCCACAAAAAATTATAATTATAAAGCCATTTGCATTAATTTTATACACATGTTTGCACTTGTAGATTGTAATAATTTTTATGCCTCTTGCGAACGCGTATTCCAACCTCAATTAAACCATAAGCCTGTTGCAATATTATCAAACAATGATGGCTGTGTAATATCGCGTAGTGATGAAGCCAAAGCGTTGGGTTTACCCATGGGAGCTCCTGCGTTTAAATATGATGCGTTTTTTAAGGCAAACAATATTCATGTATTTTCTTCAAACTATCCATTGTATGGCGACATGAGTAGTCGTGTTATGAAGATATTAGAACAATTTACTCCAGATGTAGAAGTGTATAGTATAGACGAAGCTTTTTTGCAATTTAAAGGGTTTGAAAACTATAACTTTAATTCCTACGGAAATGACATTAGGCTGCGCATATTAAAATGGACAGGAATTCCTACCTGTGTTGGTATTGCACCTACAAAAGCACTTTCTAAAGTAGCCAATAAAATAGCACGAAAATTTCCTAAGCAAACCAAAGGCGTTTATGTTATTGACTCTGAAGAAAAACGCATTAAAGCCTTAAAATGGCTAAAAATTGAAGATGTTTGGGGAATTGGTTACAGGCTACAAAAACGATTAAAAGCGAAGGAATGTCATACCGCTTTTGATTTCACTCAACTTTCAGATGAATGGGTTAAATCTAATTTTTCAATTACTGAATGGCGATTAAAAAAAGATTTAGAAGGCATCTCTAAAATACCTTTAGAATACAGAGAACCTAAACGCTCTATTGCTACAACCCGAAGTTTTGAATACACCTATTCAGATCTAGAAAACATAAAAGAGCGTATTTCTACATTTGCTACTAGTTGTGCTGAAAAACTCCGAAAACAAAAATCGCGTTGTCATGCAATAATAGTATTACTGAGTAGTGACAGACATAAAAAAGAACTACCACAACATAAAGCGAGCAAAATGGTTGCATTACCCTACCCAACTGATTCCTCGTTAACTATTAGCCAATGTGCTGTAAAAGCAGTTTCTGAAATTTATAAATCTGGAATTAAGTACAAGCGCGCTGGTGTTATTGTTACTGGCTTGGTACCAACTGACAATCATCAACTAGATTTATTTATTCATGAAAACCCAAAACATTCTTCATTAATGCACTCTATTGATGTATTAAACCGAAAATATGAAACCTACAAAATAAAAATAGGTAATCAAGATTTAAAACGCACCTGGAAAATGCGTCAAGAACGATTATCTCCAAGATACACCACAAATATTAACGAAATACTTACTGTAAAATGTCATTAAAATTCTTAACACCAAAAAACGCATTAGAGTTCTACTCTCCTGATGATTCTCACGATTTAGAAGTTGTGCTTGCGCAAACAGGTATTTCTGCTGGATTTCCATCACCTGCTGATGATTTTAAAGAATTTAAAATAAGTTTAGACAAGACTTTAGTTAAAAACAAAGAAGCTACATTTTATGCTAGAGTAAGTGGTCAATCCATGATTGGTGCAGGATTGGATGATGGCGATTTACTGGTTGTAGACAAAAGTTTAGAACCGCAACATAATAAAATTGCAGTATGTTTTATTGATGGCGAATTTACTGTAAAACGTTTGAGAGTGACTAAAGAAGGTGTTTACCTTCAACCAGAAAACCCTGCTTATGAGCCATTATTAGTAACCAATGATAACGATTTTCAAATTTGGGGAATTGTAACTCATGTTATAAAAAAGTTGTAATACAAAAAAGCTTCAACATTTCTGTTAAAGCTTTTCTAAAAAATCCATTTTAAAATGGTTATAAAACCAATGATTATTAATACGATTAAAGAAATCAAGAACCCTCCTATAACATAACCAACTAATTTATCTTTCCAACTCTCTTTATACTCTGAAATAGATTCAATTTCTAATCTAGGTTTATTCAATAGCTCTATATAATGGAAATCAAAATCCGTATTTTCTGAAATAAAATCTGGAGATAGTGCAAATGTTTCAATTTTGTTTTTATCAAAACTTCTTTTGTTTATCTCTAATCCGGCTTCAAGAAGATAGGACGCATAGAGCAATAACCCCTCTTTATTTGCTTTTATACAACTTTCATCTATATCTCTTCCATATTGAAAAAAGCCCAAATAAGCTTTCTCTTTAGAATTTCCTTCTTTCAATTGATTAATGATTGTATAAATAATATTATTTGTCATCTTTTTTTATTTCTTCTTTTTTTCCAAGGCGCATTTTTCTTCCAATCACCTGCCATGATACATCCATAAGGCACCACCTCATCTATTACTTTTCCTAAACCAAATTCATCCATTTGATTCCTTACGGTTTCTGCATTTTTATAGGCACTTGGTAATTCTGTAATATCAATTTCTTCAGAGAAAAACCTAACGTCCAATCCTTGCGTTTCTTCATTAAATATCTCTTGAAACGTTCCTGTTTTACTCTTTCTATGTTGTGTTCTACTCACATTTCTACCTGCTCCGTGTGGTGCAAAACCTAAATTAGAGTTTGTCGTTTCTCCTTCAACAATCAAAACAGGTTCAGACATATTTAACGGAATCAATCTTGGCCCTGTAATATCTGGCATAAACTTTTTATCTAAAGGCGTTGCACCTTTAGCATGGTAAAACAAATCACCATCTTTGAACACAAAATTATGCTCATTCCAAAACCTTTTTTCTTTATCAATTCCTAATTTTTCTAAAGTAGCATCGTGCAAAACCTCGTGGTTTTTCTTTGTCCATTTTCTAATAATCTGCAAAGCTTCCCAGTATTGCTTTCCTTCTTCTGTTTCAAAAGGAATCCATGCATTTTGTTTTAAGGTGTCTGGAGACAATTCTCTTCTAAATTTCTCAGCAACTTTCATCCCTTTAGAATATAAGTTAGCTCCCAATCCTCTACTACCATGATGCGTTACCATCATAGTGTTACCTGTCTTTTTAGATTTACCAACGAATAAAAAGTGATTTCCATCACCTTGTGTTCCTAAATGAGACCTTGCAGATGAAATACATTTTTGGTCATTTAAAAAATAGTTCGCTTCTATCTCAGCTAACAAATCCATAGGAAATCTAAACTGGCTTTCTCTAGAACGTCCACCTGCACCAAAATGAGTTATACTATGAGCTGCATCTAAAACATCTTTTGGGTCTGCTTTTCCAAAATCTGTCAACATCACCGAACAACAAATATCTGCGCTATGCATTCCCGGATGAATAGCGTTTTTTGCTACCACAACACCACCCACTGGAATTGTCCCTTTTGGTCCTGTTGGGCAAGCATCTGGCATAATTGCTCCATCAACCAGAGTAGGCGTTTTCATAAGCTCTTCCATAGTTTCAACAACAGAATTCACATTAGTTACTTCTAATTCATTTTCAGCTTTAATGTTAATTGAAAATGGAATGCTTTCTACATGCAATGCAATAGGGTCAGGGGATTTAAATTGCTCTAGGTAGTTACTTAAAGCATCACCTTCCAATTCATTTTCGTTAATATAGTCTAAAGCTTCTTTAAACCATTTTCCTGACCTAAATCCTAAGTTAATTAAATCGTATCCTGTTATCTTGTTTGTGTTTTTCATCTTAAATTAATTTTAAGCTCCGTTAGCTTCCCTGTCTAACGGAGCACTACTTTAAAGTCTTTCAAAAGACTTATTCATGATTCCGATACAAATATTTTATCTATATGCGCAATCTTTTTGCGTAGATAAATTTATTTCTTATTTTTCATTAAAATTTCCTCTGTGGCTTTAAACAAAAATGCTCTAATACGCTATAAGACTATTGACAAATGTCTTCAAAACAATTTTAGGCAATGGACTCTAGATAATTTAATAAACGCCTGTTCTGATGCATTATATGAATATGAAGGAAGAGCAATAAATGTTAGCAAACGAACAATTCAGTTAGATATTCAAATGATGCGTAGCGATAAATTAGGTTACAATGCACCTATAGTTGTTTATAACAAGAAGTTTTACAAATACGAAGATGAGGACTACTCTATAACTAATATTCCTTTGAATGAGAATGACATGAATGTACTTTCTGAAACTGTAGAAATGCTAAAACAGTTTAAAGATTTCTCTTTATTTTCTGAATTAGGAGGTATCATTCAACGATTAGAAGACAAAGTATATACGGAAAAGACAGACCAATCAGCCATCATTCATTTGGATAAAAATGAAAAATTAAAAGGTTTAGAACATTTGGATGTTTTGTATCAGTCTATTATTAAGAGAATGGTTTTGAAAATAAAATATCAGTCATTCAAGGCAAGGGAAGCTTCTGAAGTCATTTTTCACCCCTACATATTAAAGGAGTTTAACAACCGTTGGTTTTTAATAGGAAGACCTGGAAAAGAGGCTAAAAAACCTATAGTTACTTTTGCTTTAGATAGAATTTTATGTATTGACTACGACACTTCTATTACATATAAAAATAATAATTTCAATGGAGATGAATATTATAGAGATGTTATTGGTGTAACAGTTTCTAACAATAGAGCAGAACGTATCCAACTTTGGGTTGACAAAAAAAATGCACCTTATGTAATCACGAAACCCTTCCATCGTTCCCAAAGAATAATAAAGAAAACAGAAGATGGCGTCATTTTTAATATTTTTGTTCAGATTAACTTTGAACTTGAACGCTTAATTTTAGGGTTTGGTGATTCTATTGAAGTTATTAAACCCAAACGTCTTAGAGATAGAATGAAACTAAAGCTTGAAAAAGCAGCAGGATTTTATAAGGATTTTGGTTAAAAACGAATTCAATCGTACAAATAATGAAAACAAAAAACCTCAACATATTCATAATCAAATAGTTAAGGTTTTAAAAGTACTCAAGGTGGCAGTACAAATGACGCATCCTATTCTATAGTATTAAATAGCAAATACCCTTCAAAACCCTTATATACAAAAGATTTCACAAAAATAAAAATGGAAAATAATTTAAACCCATGGAAATAAAACTTACTTTTACGTACGTTTTTTTAAAAAGTTGTACGCAAATAAATTTAGTTTTATGGCAAGATTATATTTCCTGTATCGTTCCAAAAAAGAATCCGCTTATTTAAAAGTAAGACTTCAACTTAACTCTAACAGGGAGCAATTTGAAGCTACCACTAAAATCAGAAGCCTTAAAAGTGCTTGGGCTAAGAAAAGAAATTTAAGTGCTGAAGAAAAAAACAGCCTAACTCAATTCAATGTAAAAAGAAAGCCACTTGAAGATTACATTTATAAAAGATATGAGGAAGAATTACCTGATGCAACTAACAGGCAATGGTTGAAAAATGTAGTTAATGAATATTACGAGGACAAAAAACCAAACAGATTAGCACCTGAAAACCTTGTTGAGTTTATTGATTATTACATTGATTGCAGAAAAGAAGAAAAGGACATTAAAGAACGTCAAGTAATGCGTATCAATACAACTAAAAACAAACTTATTCGCCTTCAAAAAGAATACAATACAGTTTTTAGAATTAAGGATGTCAACGAAGACTTTAAAACAAAGTACATTCAGTTTTCGACAAAACATGGTTACTCACTTAATACACAGAGCAGAGAACTTGATAGAATTAAAACTTTTTGCAGAAATGCCAGTAAGAAAGGCGTAGAAGTCTATGCAGGATTTAATGACTTGAAAATTAAAGCTGAAAAAACTCCAAAAATATACTTAACAACTGACGAAATAGAAGAAATTAAAAAAGTAGAATTAGAACAAGACTACTTGAATAATGCTCGAAATTGGTTGCTTATTAGCATATACACAGGTCAACGAATAAGTGATTTTATGAGATTTACTAAGGACATGATAGTAAAAGATGAAAATAAAAGGTCATTTATAAAATTTGAGCAGCGAAAGACTGGCAAGGATATGTATATACCCATATCAAAAGAACTCAAGCAATTATTATCTACCCTAAACGATGACTTTCCACGTCCAATATCTGACCAAAAGTATAATGATTATATCAAGATTGTTTGCAAAGAAGCCAAGATAAATCAGTTAGTAAGCGGCAAGAAAAGAGTTTGCATTGCAGAGGAAGGAAAAAAGCCAACCAAAAACGACTTTAGAAATGTTCTTGGGGACTTTCCAAAGTGGGAGTTAGTAAGTAGTCATATTGGGCGAAGAACGTTTGCCACAAACAATTATGGCAAGATACCAACGCCTTATTTAATCTACATTACTGGGCATCATTCAGAAGCCCAGTTTTTGAACTATATTGTTTTGCCTGATTATGAAAAAGCCGCACAGGCGTTTGATTACTTTAATTAGCTGTATCTATGAAAGATAAACAAAATAAAAAATCCATAAGCATGAAGCTAATAGCTGAAGATTGGTTAATAATGGATTTAGAAGAAAGAAAAGAGTTTGAAACAGACTTTAAGAAACTATATGACTTTCTCTCTAAAAGGTATGACCAAGAAATTGAACTACATTCAAACTTGAACGACAAAGTTCATTTTATTCAAAGCCTAATGGATAAAATAACAGAAGCCTTACACGATGCTAAACATAAACATCAAATAAGTGAATTAACTGAACAGCATATTGAAGCACTCAATGGCTTGAGAAATGTATTTGAAAAAAGGATGAATGATTTATATTTAGGTGTCCCAACTATTCCAAAAAAAATAGATAATGAAAAATCTAAAGGACGTCCAAAATCAATTACTAAATCATTTGTAAGCTATATTAATAAGGAATGGACGCCAAAAGGTAAAGAAGCTTTTGTAGGCATATTAAAGTCCAAATTCAAAACGGATATTTATAAAAGCTACAAAGAGGGAGACAAACAACCTTTAAACCTAATAACACTAGCTTTATTTGATTTGAAAATTTTCCCGACTGGATTGAAAAAAAAGCAAATGTTTGAATCTACCGGAATGCTCTTATTGGACGAAGTGCCTAAAGGACAATCCAATTTCAATCAGTTTATGAAAAATACAAATTATAAAGACTATGACGACTTCGATAAGTATTACAGAATACTAAAGGAATTGGTGGAGGAAATAGGCAAAATATATCCCGATTTCAAAATAGATTAATTCCTTTATGAGTGGTAGAAAAATAGGAATATCTAAACTTAAAGTAGCCTTTCAAAAAATTCATGTCTTATATCTAAAACAAAACTTGATTTTGCATTTCCCCTAGTATCATACTTTCTCTGCTGGTAAGAATGTAAAGGAGCGACACTTAAAACCTTTTTTAAATCACTAAACTTAATTCTCCACACCCCATTTACATACTCAACTTCATTAACAAAACTACCCATTTCAAATTTAACAGAGTGCCATTCTACCCAAAAGTAAATCAAGATATTTGGATATTTTTCACTATATCGTATAAAGTCTTTTTGATTAAAAACGACTGCATAACTAGGGTCAATACCATAAAGACTACCTGCTTTAAAAAAAGGGGTGTTTTGTGTTTTTAAATCTGCAAGTTGTTCGTTATTGAAAATCAAGTCTGGAGCAAATGGGTTTTGAACTTTTTCAGGGTTGATTTGAACCTGCAAATTTTCCCCATACTTGTTTACAAAAGCCTGCTCAATTTTTTCTCCATCCTTACACCACAATTTTTTGGCTTGTAAATCCATGTGGTTGATTTCATTGCCATTTTTATCATATTGCTTATAGCTCATTTATCTAATATGTTTATTTGTTGGGTCAATGTAAATACAGCTTGGATTAGCTTTTATTGTTTTTTCTACGAATAAACGGAAGTTTTGTTCTGACAATGTTTTAACTCCAGTCATAGCAACTAATTTAGCCCAATTAAAAGTATTGTACTTTTTAGATTTTCTTCTATACCATTTTTCAATTGTTGTTCCATTTCTAACTCTGCTTGATGAACTGTTTTCTGAATTATCGCTATTTTTTACTTGCAACAATCTTCCCTTATCTTGACAAAAATCAACCGCATCAATACAGCTTCCCCAACAACAATACCAACCAGTTCCAGCTAACTCTAAAGCCAAGTATTCTTCCAGCATATCCCCAATCAAATTTTCAGTAGTCATTAAAATCCCATGCCCTTCTTCAATAAAACCTAAATCCTTGGGTGCTAAATTTGAAGACCTATATGACAAGGTTAACGCCATGATAGGGTCTGCGAAAGTAGATGATTTATTTGCTGTTCTTTGAGAAGGTCTGTTGTCAAATCCTTTAAAGTATGCTTCAACCCATTTACCTACATATTCTTGTAATGGTATTGGCTGAGCAACACCTTTAACCTTTTTTGGGTATCTAAGATTTGGTAAATTTCTTATGTCACTAAAAGCGTTTTGAGCTACAACGTCTAGAGCTTTGTCATATCTGCTTTTAGCGTGCATGGCAATGTATTTTGGAACATTGCTAAAATCCTTCTCATCAAATAAATACTTGTCCATTTTGAGTAAATAAATACTCAAATAGAGTCAAGATTTATTACTTATCCAAATAAACAGGTTCTTTTTTTTCTTTGATGATTTCTTTCTCGAATTCATTTACAAATTCTAAATGAGAAGTTTTTTTGTATCTGGAATATTTAAAGTCATCAAAAGTGTCTGCCGTTTTGCCCTCAAAATGCGAGATAATTTCCCTACCAATAGCACGCCCTAAACCAACAGGAACGGCATTACCTATTTGTTTATACTGGTCTGATATTGTTCCACCAAATTTCCATTTTAAGGGAAACTCTTGAAGCACTTTGTATTCCTCAACGCTGATAGGTCTTAATTCGTTTGGGTGGCAAAGGTCTGTGGCGGGCATAGCTGGATTAGTAACAATTGTTGGCGACGGTTTATCCCAATCAAGCCTTCTTAAAAATCCCGTCTTACCACCACCTAAATAATAAGCCTTGCCCATAGCTTCTTTTTGTAGTTCATCAGGTAAATTCCTCCAGTTTTCACCCGCTTTAAGCAGCTTAAAATATTTGATACGTTTTTCAGTATAATTGATGTGATTATGCGTTTCAACTTTCGATAATTTCTTGAATGCAGATTTAACTGTTTTCCATTTTGGCAGACCGTATTCGCCTGTTTGACTATGGGTTGGAGTAAGCCTGCTTACAGGAATTGCAGCTCTTGTTCCAATTATCACAATTCTTTCGCGTGATTGAGGTGTTCCAAAATTAGCCGCATTGTATAAATCAAAGTTTATTGAATATCCAGCAGCTTCTAACCTTTTGACAACATAAAACAAAGACGAGCCTTTTTTCTTCCTTGATTGGTTTGGTATATCACTTGAAAATTCATCAAGTACATCTAACTGAAAAATAGAAGACATTAAACCTCTAACATTTTCGATTACAAAATAGTTTGGTTGAATATCCTCTATGACTTCCAAAAATTTTAAAAACACATTACCTCTTTCATCCGAAAAACCTTTTCTCTTTCCTGCTGTGCTAAATGCTTGACATGGTGGGCCACCTACAATTACATCTACCTCATTCCTATCATTCAAGTTGGCATGACGCAGAATATCATCAGTTGTGTAATTCCTAATATCCCCTATTAAACCCATGCTAGGCTCATTTAGGCTTATAGTATTACGACTGGCTTTATCGTATTCACAACCAAGCATAACATTAAATCCTTCTTTCTCTAAACCAATATCTAAACCCATTGCACCAGTAAAAAATGAAAGGGTGGTTAGTTTATTTGGTATAATTCTTTTGTTGGATATTTTATCAGTTATATTCTCTTTAATCATAGTAACAAAAATATAATTTTGAAAATGAGTTTGAATACTGTCGTAACATTTATTATTAAATAGTTATTAATATTCTTTAAATGGATGTTTAAGTACTTATAAAACAAAAAGTTACTTACACAACATCTTTTTTTTGATGCAATATGTTGCGCACTTCGACTCGCATTCAGACCACACGAATTTAAAATCCTGTTATGAGTTTTGTTGCCTTTTTAATATTTAATCCGTCAAATTATCGACAGAGATGCTCATATAGTGAAGTTCTTGCTTGGTCGCAACGGTTATATAACATTGATAAAAATGTCATTAAAACGACAGATAACAAAGAAAAATGAGAAAGTCCATAACACAATGATTATGGACTTCCAAAAAAAGCAGAAACAACAAAAACAACTCTATCTAACCATAAGCAAATAGAGCGTCTCTGAATTACTTACCACGATGTTTTTCTTCATTTTAAACCCCTCCTTCAAGGCTTTGTTTATTTTTTTCTGAAAATCATCGCCATCGATATAACCTGTAATAAGCCTAATCTCTTTCATAATGATTAAATTTTATAGGTTAATATTTTATTATAACCGAAGATCACATCGTTTAAATCCCTGCTCAAACCATGTTTTCCGCTTCTTGTCTCATTAGGCAAACTACTGTCATCAAACAGGAATTTCTTAACCATAGGCCACACATCTTTATATTGCAGTCCTATGGCTTTTGAAGCCTTGACATAATCTGAAACATCGTACATGATTTGGATTTGTTCTTGTTTCAACGCATAAACATCGAAAGGCTCTTTAGATAAAAGAACATTTACTTTGCCACTACTGATGCTAAAAAGCTTCAACAGTTTATACGATTTCTTTGAGGGAGCAATTTCTAATACTCGTTCAAACTTTGTATCAGTTGACTTGTTTAATTCAGCATATTTAAAAAAGCTATCGTTATACTCGTATAAATCAACTGTTCTGTCTTTCATCAGTTCATGGTTTTGTTCCAATTCTTTTAATTTGGTGGTGTCCAGTTCCTGTAAATCCAAAAACTTTTCATAAGTCAATCCCAGTTCTTTAGCAGCTTTAGATTTTTGGTATTCCTTTTTTTGATATTTGTTGAAAATATCCATAAATCCCCCATTGGTTAAACTGTCAGTCCTAAAGCCTTTCACTTTTAGTTTTTTTAGTTCTTTGTCTGCATCAATATAAATTTGAGCAGTACCTGTAATAAGTTTTAAATTGTTTTCATAGCCCTTTTCATCGAAGCCAATTTTTTGAAATTTTTTCATTGTGTTATGTTTAAGTAGCAGCTTTTTAATGCTGCTTAGATTATTGTTTTTAATAATTTTAATATCATGACTAAGTAGAGTAATTATGAGAAACTTTGCACGTATGCGTGCGCTATGCGTTTATTTTTAAAATAACTCTACTAACTCTACAATCGAGTAAAATTTTCAGGGTTTACGGTGGCTTATTAGTGTAGAGTAACGTCATGAGTGACGAATTGTTAACTCTACTAACTCTACAGTTTTCAGAAGTTTTTGTAGAGTAAGTAGAGTAATTTTTAATTTTTGTGAGTTCCTTCTTAAAATCGTTATTCTTCATGGTTATTATTTTTCTTTGGATAAACGGAATTTTGTAATACCGCCAGACGTTCTGGAATCGTATTTTAGATTTTTAAAATCAGCATATAATTGTAGCCATTGACTTGCTACTCGACTTCTAACACTTTGCTCTTGTGAAGAAATATCCAGCTTGTTAGCCAAATCTTTTACGTTGTAATATTCCTTTTTAGAATTGTATTCATTTTCCATTAGTTCCACGAACTCTTTGGATGTATTGGCTATGAGGTTTTGTCTTCTTAAATCAGGGTCGTCATAATGAGTTAAACCGTGCTTTAGGTATAATTGTAAACACTTCATCATGAATGTGTCAAACGCTTGATATTCGCTTACATTCCATTGCGAAAAGAACAAGTTTTTAAACTCATGCTCCGGCTTGTTGTGAGCGTTGAAGTAGTTGTTTAATATAATTAGCTGTTTACGGTCTTTGTAGCTGTCGGAACTGTTTGGGATAGTATAGTTTGTTGTTATGGCAATTTTTGGACTATTAGAGAAGTCAATAATGACTTTCTTTGTGTGCTTTTTTTCAATGTTCATTCTATCTGTAATGCTGCTAAACAAATCTTCAAAATCAAAACCCCTGCTCACATCTTGAATAACAAATAAATCAGTATCAGGCTCAATGCTTTGGTAAACAAATTTGTCTCGTCTTAAATCTAAGTTCTTGCCATTGTATTCAACCACATTAAGAAGTTCCGAAATAGCTTTAACAACTAAACCCTTACCACTTCTACCATGAGGATTGTTTGTCGCTTGTGAAAGCAAATCGCTAATTACAACAGCTTTGGCAACGGAGGGATTTTTGTATTTGTGTAGTAAGTATCCAATAGCTGTTAAAACATTTAAGTAATGTTCTTTTGAGTTGGTTATAAGTTTGAAAAACTTCTTTATTTGTGACTTATTAGAAGCTTCTTTATCGAAGGTTCTTTTGATTATTTGACTTTTAAAAATGAACTTGTTAAGCTTCTGAAACTTATTATAAGTCAATACCTTAATCCCTTTTGACGACACTCTTACAACTGTGTTTTCAAAAAAGTAATGTGAAGTTTCTATCGTGTCTTTGTACTGTTGAATTTCTAATTCAGGCAAACTCCCCAAAAGTGCAATTTTTGATATGATATGCCTTTCTCCTTGCACTATAAATTCACTCGTCAAGTTTTTCTTATTTTGGACATTAACGTACCCTAAACAGTAATTAAAAACGTCCTGTGAAGTAAGGTGTTCAACAATGTTATACGTCTTTTTAACATAAATGAAACCGCTAAAAAAGTTAAGTTTGGCAAACCCATTAGCAATTAAAAATTCTCTTAATAAAGCAGGGTCAATAATAGGCTTACCATTGGTTGGATGAATTTGCCAAAATTCCTTCCCTTTGTATTTCTTACCTTTAGCTTGAAGTTCGGATAGAATACTTTTAGGGCTATGCTTTGATTTTTTAACCATAGCCCTTTATTTTTCTAATTTCTGTATTGCTGCTTCGATATTTGAACGTTTGTAGAATATACGTCCACCTATTTGGAAAGCTGTTAGTATTCCTTTTTTTGTCCAATTATGAATTGTAGATAAATCCACGCTCAACATTTCTGCAACCTCATTTCGTGATAAATAAACACTAGGTTCTTTTGGTTGAAGATTTTTTTCAATGTTTTGGATTTTTTCTTTAAGGCTTCTTATATCTTCTGGAAGACTGTTGAAGTAATCAGGCAAGGAAATTTCTATTTTACTCATAGCTTCTGTGTTATGGGTTTAACTTTGTTTTACAGGAGCTAAAGTATTTGGGAATAACAGCTATTTGGACAAAAATCAAGGGTTTGTGTTTGTGTAATTTGCTTGATTTGTTTTAAAGGTATTTTACAAAAATGGATACTAATTATTATTTTCAAGAATGATTGAAATAAAAATCAAGAGTGTTATTATTTGTAATAATATGCCCTAAAATGTCATTATATCAAAAATATTTGTTAATATTGATAATAAATTATAACTTATAAGATATATTTGCGTTGCAACGAAAAGCAGTTATCATATCCGAAGGCTCAAATTATTGTATTTGTTGTGATGTAGGTTTCATTGAAGAATTTTACTCATATGTTGTTTCAAATGATGAACACAGAAAAGAAATGAATGAGATTTTTGATTCAATACATGAAAAATTAACATCAAAAAAATATGGCAATGAACCATATGGAACAATGTCTATGAAACCTTTTTTAGGTAAACAAAATGATAGAATTATTTGTAATATTCAAAAGCGTCCAAATAAATCTAGGCTAATTATAATGGCTGAATTATTCCCTCAAAAAAAGACTCAACAAAACGATAGAAGAATAGATAGAAGATATAAAATAGTTTCAAGCTACAAATATGAAATCATTGGAAACCCTTAACGAAATATTTGGTAAAAAGAAATTTGATTTAGAACACGAGACCAAAATGGTACAAGCTCGAATTTTAAGTCCAATCTTGAGCGCCATAAATCAAAAAAAAATGACTCAAGTTGAATTAGAAGAAAAAACTGGTCTAAATCAATCTTTTTTAAGTGCTATATTTAATAATAAGCGTAGGCTAAATATGGAACATATCGCTAAGTTTCAAAACGCCTTGGGCATTAAATTACAATCTCCCGAAGTTTTATCTATTGAGAATCATTACGAAAAATTTTACAACCCAAAAAATGATTGTGAATATGTTTTGGATAATCCTCAAGAAAACTTTGAAGCATTACTATTAGAACATACTGAAGCAATGTTTAAAGAAGGTGCATACGTTATTGGAGGGCACTACCCTCGAACAAATAAAGTCAAATGTGTAGGCTCTTTTTGTTCGGACACTGAAGTTTGGTCAACTTACGATATTGAATCAGCAGAATTTCCTGGGATGGCAATTGCAAGAGCAAATGCTCAAGTTGGTCGTAGGAAAAATCCTGGTGCTAAACAGCACTTAAGAAAGGATAATCTTGTAACTATACTAAAAAGGAGACTAGTTAAATGAGTAATAAATTATTTTTAGATGACATCCACGTAGTTAGTCAATCTGTCAGAAGGATTTCACTCTCTGATGATACGTTCTTAATTAAAGAATTTGATTTTAACACTTCAAATTTAGATTTTGAAATATACTTTCACAAAGAGAACAAATCAGAACACTTAATCGTATTGAAATTTGGATTAGAAAAATTTCAAATTATAGTTGAAGGAATATATCAATTAAAAAGAGATAATTATAAAAAAGAAGATAAGGATGTTATTATTAATTTTGGTTCAATGGCACTTTTAATTGATTTCTTGAAAACTTCTGTCTTTACAATAACTTCACTCACTAGGGGTGAGCCATTACATTTTCCATTAATCAATCTGAAAGAACTTATAAATCAAAAAAAAGACCAAATAGAAAAAAATAAACTCAAAAAGGATAAGCAAAACACGGGTTCTAGAAATCAACCCAAAACAAAGAAAAAATCTTAAACACTTCAAATATACGTACATATAACGTACAATTCTTTAAAAACAAAAAAGCTAACAACTTATTAATTAAGAAGTTAGCTTTATTTTTAAGTACTCAAGGTGGGAATCGAACCCACACTTCCAAAGAAACTGGATTTTGAATCCAGCGCGTCTACCAATTCCGCCACTTGAGCAAATTTGGATTGCAAAATTATAAAATAATTCTATACCAACAATCAAAAATAGTGGGTTTTATGCTTTTTCAGTTCAAATAAATTCCTAAATTTGCACCTCATTTAACAAAGGCGATTTAATACGTTACAAAACAATATTTTACAAATGCCAAATGTAAGCACAGAAGCAAAGATTTTTGGATGTACTCAAAGTAAAGAACTTGCTGAGAAAATTGCAGCTAATTTTGGAGTGAAATTAGGTAATGTCATTACATCAACTTACAGCGATGGTGAGTTTCAACCATCATACGAAGAATCAATAAGAGGAACCCGAATTTTCATTATTGGGTCTACACATCCTGGTCCAGAAAATTTAATGGAAATGTTGTTAATGATAGATGCAGCAAAACGTGCATCTGCAAGACACATTACTGCTGTTTTACCTTACTTTGGTTGGGCAAGACAAGACAGAAAAGACAAACCTAGAGTTCCTATTGCTGCAAAATTAGTAGCAAAAATGTTAGAAGCTGCTGGTGCAACACGTATTATTACTATGGACTTGCATGCTGATCAAATCCAAGGATTCTTTGAAAAACCTGTAGATCATTTATTTGCATCTACAATATTTTTACCATATCTAAAAAGCTTAAATCTAGATAACCTAACCATTGCATCTCCTGATATGGGAGGTTCGAAAAGAGCTTATGCTTATTCTAAAGCTTTAGAAAGTGATGTGGTTATCTGTTACAAGCAACGTGCCAAGGCCAATGTTATTTCACATATGGAATTAATTGGAGACGTTACTGGTAAAAATGTTGTTCTTGTAGACGATATGGTAGATACAGCAGGAACGCTAACAAAAGCAGCTGACTTGATGATGGAAAGAGGCGCAAAAAGTGTAAGAGCTATTTGTACACACCCTATTCTATCTGGAAGTGCTTATGAAAAAATAGAAAATTCTAAGTTAGAAGAATTAATTGTTACCGATTCGATCCCTTCTAAACAAGCTTGTGAAAAAGTTAGAATTTTAAGCTGTGCTGAACTTTTTGCTGATGTAATGCAAAATGTACATTACAACAAATCAATTAGTTCAAAATTTGTAATGTAATTTTTAATAATTATATAAATAATGAAAACAAGTTGATTTTTAATCAACGAAGTTTCCATAACACAAATAAGTAATATAAATAAACAATTATGAAATCAATTACAATCAACGGATCTCAAAGAGAAAGCGTGGGCAAAAAAGCAACAAAAGCCTTACGTAATGCTGGTCAGGTTCCTTGCGTATTATACGGAGGAGATAAACCAGTGCATTTCTCTGCAGATGAATTAGCATTCTCAAAACTGGTTTATACGCCTAACGCGCATACAGTTGTGATTGCTTTAGACAATGGTGACACTTTCGATGCTGTGTTACAAGACATCCAGTTTCACCCAGTAACAGATAAAATCTTACACATAGATTTTTACCAGTTATTCCCAGACAAACCAATTACTATGGAAATTCCTGTTCACATTATAGGAACTTCTAGAGGTGTATTAAATGGTGGTGTTCTTAGAAAGAATAATCGTAAGTTAAAAGTAAAAGCTTTACCAGCAAACTTACCAGACTTTTTAGAGGCTGATATTACACCTTTAAAGATTGGTGGTAAATTATATGTAACTGCATTAGCTAGTGATGACTTTACAATCATGCACCCAGACAACACTGTTGTTTGTCAAGTTAAACGTGCAAGAGCATCAGTTATGACTGATGATGAAGATGAAGAAGAACTAGAAGAAGGAGCTGAAGCACCAGCAGCAGAAGGAGAAGCTCCTGCTGAAGCTTAAAAAACTTAATAGTTTAAATTATAAAAAGCATTCTGATAACTCAGGATGCTTTTTTACTTTTACAGAAATTGATAAAAATGTGTAAATTTCTGTTTAACATATTTAAGAAAAAACAAACTTCCTTTAACGAAGAAGAACAAGTAATGAAGAAATTTTTAATAGTTGGATTAGGAAATATTGGTAGCGAGTATGAAAACACACGCCATAACATTGGGTTTAAGATTTTAGATTTTTTAGCGGAAAACGAGTCGCTTACTTTTGAAACTCAAAAATTAGGTGATTTATGCACTTATAAAATTAAGGGCAGACAGTTACTATTATTAAAACCTAACACCTACATGAATTTAAGCGGAAAAGCCATACTATACTGGATGACCAAGGAAAAAATTCCGCTTGAAAATTTATTAGTTATTACTGATGATTTAAACCTTCCTTTTGGAACACTACGTCTTAAAACAAAAGGTAGTGATGGTGGCCATAACGGATTAAAGGACACTCAAAACAAATTACAAACCACCAAATACAACAGGTTTAGATTTGGAATAAGCGATAGTTTTAGCAAAGGCAAGCAAGTAGATTATGTTTTAGGAGAATGGACAGAAGAAGAATCGACTCAACTAAAAGAACGCTTAGAAAAATCGGTTGAGATTATAAAATCATTTGCTACAGCAGGTGTAAACAATACTATGAATACTTTTAACGGAAAATAAAAAGAGGAGCTTACAGCTCCTCTTTTTTTTATTTCAAACTAAAGACTACTCTACAATAATCTTTTTAGTGGTTTTATTTACACCATCACTTACGGTAACTAAATACATACCTGCTTCTACACTATTTAACCTAATGGTTTGTGTAAAATCAGAAGCGTTAACATAAGAGTTATTAAAAATTCTTCTACCTCTAACATCATAAACACCAATTGTGATATCTCTACCTGAATTTGAATTTAACTTCACTGTAAACTCTCCTTGATTAGGATTAGGGAAAATTGTAAATTCACTTGTAGTAAACTCATCAATTGATAACGAGCCTTCTGTACAAAGCTCTAGAGTAAACTCAGTAATTTGACCTCCATCAAAAAGACCAAAATCATCATCTACTGATAGTGTCCAATCTCCTCCAGACATTTCACCATAAAGTGTAGATAAATCTCCCTCTGGAATAAACGTTCCAGTAAATGGTGATGTTCCACTTGTTATTGGTGTAGATGCTTCTTGATCAAAAACTGTATCAACATAATCATTATCTCCATCTGCACCATTATCTGTTGAAAGTTCAACAGTTGTTCCTGATGGGCTTATTAAAAATATATCTAAATCATTATTCCAATCGTGTTGAATATTGATGGTTACGTTAACATCAGTAATTGGAGCGTCGTTTGCTACGTTAATGATTGATGTGTAATTATCCGTTCCATTACCTGTTTCAAGAATATCTATAGGTAAATCGGTTGCACTATAGAAGTTACATTCAATATTAGCAGTTGTAAAACTAAACACAGCCGATGAATTTGCTGTTCCACATAAATTGGACGCTGTAACTCTCCAATAATACAGTGTGTTAGTTGACAGATTACTTACTGTATAAGATGTGCCTTGTACTGTAGCACTTTCAGTTATTGATGCAAAATTTGCTTCGGTAGAAACCTCAACAAAATATTCTTGTGCATTGTCACTTCCATTCCACATCAAATCTGCTTCTAAACTTACACCTGTTGCACCATCAGAAGGTGATGTAAGTACTGCAGGCGCTACTGTAGTACTATAGACATTCATTTCTAAATTTACAGTTTGAGTTATAGCTCCTGAAACTCCTTCAAGTGTAAAAGTATAATTTCCTGTTGCAAGAGACCCTGTACCACTAATAGTAATTGTACCTGTGGTTCCGTCAGCAGTAGCTGAAGTTGGGTTTATCGTTGCACTTGCACCAGCAGGTAACCCTGTAACACTAAAGTTTGTTGTATCACTAAACCCTAAAAATGTATTGTAAGTAAAAGAATATACTGCATCATTCGGTTGGCAAACATCTAACGAAACCTCATCAACCGTTATAACAAACTCTGACTCCTGAATACTAAACTCTGATGAGTTTACTGCATAAAATATATTATTGTTTCCTTCAACAATTACTCTTGCTGTTGAAGTATCTCCTCCTGTTAAAGGAACAGTAATATCATGTGATCCATCATTTGGCACATCAGAAGCTAAAATATAAGGAAACGTTTGCCCACCATCAACAGATAATAAAATATTTACTGTTGGTGTATTTACAGAACCTGCATCAGTTCCTGCAACATTCCAGGTAACAGTTTGAGTTGAACCAGCATCCCAAGTAACATTTGAATCTTGAGATGTAACTGTAAAAGGCCCTGAACTTCCATCAACTGTCACTGTCATGGTATCGTAACTTGTTTGAGGTGTCTGTCCAACTCCTCCAGTTTCTTGTCGGTCTCTAACAGTTAAAGCAAAGTTTAAGTTTCTTCCTACAGTAGAAACGGTTTCCCAAGTTGTATTATCTATAGATTCAACAGGGTTGCTCTCGGTAAGTTCTCCGTCTAAAACTCTTTGAAGAATTGGCATATAACGATTAGGAGATGTACTAGGAGGTCTTGATCTCCAAAGTGCTCCAGTAGTTTTAGTAGGTCCAAAATTGCTTGATGTGGTTACACCATTATCAATTTGCTCCCAAGTATAGGTTAACACATCTCCTCCATCAGGGTCAGTAGCACTTCCTTTTAAAATAAATGCTGTTCCTTGAGGAATTGTATAATTAGTTCCTGCATTAGCTACAGGTGGATTATTTGTAATGTTTGTTGTTACTGCACAATTATTTGGAGCAGACGACACATTAGTCAAAATTTGATTAATTGAAAAATAATGGAAGTAAGGGTCGCTATGATCCTGAACATCATTAGCTCCTGTTATACCAGCGTAACCCATAATTGTTGTACCACTTCCTGGTTCGGCATTTACTCCTGTACCTTCAGATCCATATGAAAAAGTATGGTTAGCTCCCATTTGATGACCAATTTCATGTGGCACATAGTCAATGTCAAAAAAATCAGACATGTATGGACCTCCATCATTATCTAAAAACGAATGCGAAGAAAACCCACTACCTTTTCCACTTTCACAAACACAGCCAATACAACCTGCATTACCATTATTTCCACCATAATCTAATAAGTGACCTATATCATAATCAGACTCACCAACTGTTGCTGTTAAATTTGTTTGTAAACCTCCATTTAAGTCACTACCATAAGGGTCAGGGAAAGTAGGTGAATAAATAAGATCTAATGCAGGATCATCTACAGTATCAACCAATAGAAATGTAATAGCCATATCTACTTCAAACACTTCATTAGTTCTATTTAAAGTTGATACCATTTGTGCTAATGCATCTTCTCTATCAATACCATTGGCGTCATTTCCATCATCCCAAAAGCTAGTATACTCTTGAGTAACTGAAACAGCTATTCTAAAAGTTCTTAACAACTGATCATTAGCATCTCTTGCTAACAATGTATTCATAGTCTCTCTAGAAGATAAATGAAGGTCTTCTGTTAAACATTCAAATGCATTATTAACAGTTGTTTCATTTCTTGCACTTCTGTTATATACAAGGTATTGTCCGTTTGAAACCTTAGTTACTGGTTGAATAAAGTAAGTTTCCTTTCCTGGTTCAGAAACCATTGCATTAAAGCCTAAAGGTGTAACACTAAAACGAATTCGAGTACCTGAATTATCAAGCCTAGAACCCAAATAAGTTTTTATATTTTTATGAAGACTAGCATTATCTTGTGAAGAAAAGATTGCTGTTTCAACAACTCTAAATTGTTGCAAATTACCTGAAACATCAGGAAAATAAACCACTGTGTTTGATGTCCCACTGTATTCACTTCTTAATGGCGCATCAACAAGTTTTGATTTTAAAGATTCTATATCTAGCTGAAAAATGCTAAAATTATCTTTGTCTAAATTTTCGAGACTGACGTCTTCTACTTTTCTAACTTCTTTTAATTGCTGCCACTCGTTATTTTGAGCAGACAACATTAATGGTAACAATAAGAAGAAAAGGGCTTTGATGGAAAGTAATTTTATTCTCATAATATTGAAAAATTTTATTTACGTAAAGGTATAAAAACAAAAAGAGAGACGCTAGTGTCTCTCTTTTTATAAATTTTAAAAATTATTATTCTACAATAATCTTTTTAGTTATTTTCTTAGCTCCATCACTTACGGTTACTAAGTACATACCTGCCTCTACACTATTAAGTTTAATAGATTGACAGAAATCTGAATTATTTCTAGAATAAGAATTGTTAAATATTTTTCTTCCTCTAATATCAAAAACATCAACAGCGATATCGTTTCCTGAGTTTGAGTTTAATTTAATAGTAAACTCACCATTGTTTGGATTAGGGAAAATTGAGAACTCATTAGCTGAAAACTCATCTACGCTAAGTTGTTGTTCTGAACAAATTTCAATTGACCAATTATTTAATGTGCCCTCATCTCCTGCAAAATAGTCTAACATAATCAATGTCCAATCTCCTTGAGATTCTAACCCAGAAAAAGCACTTAATGCTTGAGCAGGCTGAAAAGTTCCTACAGTAGGAGAACCACAAGTAATAGCACTAGCTTCATCGTCAAAAGTCACATCAAAGTCATCGTTATTACCACAGTTTAAATTCCATAGATAGATAAAATCTGTTTGATTAGGGTGAAGTAAAACAGCTCTTACATCAGAAACATAAGTATGAGAAACATTTACATTCACTGTCATACTTTCTATTAATCCTGAATCAGGAATATTAATTACATGCTCTAAAATTGGTTGACCAGCCGAACCACCAGCACC
This sequence comes from Gaetbulibacter jejuensis, assembly GCF_039524015.1. Taxonomy (NCBI): domain Bacteria; kingdom Pseudomonadati; phylum Bacteroidota; class Flavobacteriia; order Flavobacteriales; family Flavobacteriaceae; genus Gaetbulibacter; species Gaetbulibacter jejuensis. The sequence continues at coordinate 161,927 of NZ_BAAAGF010000001.1, forward strand.
ATCTGTTATTGTTAAATTCAAGTTTGGAGCTGACTCATATGTATTACACTGTATTTCTGTACAATTATTATTTAAAACAACGTCAAAACTCTTAGTTACTGAACTAGAAGTTCCCGTAACAGTTATTGTATAATCTCCTTGAGCAGTCATTCCTAAGTTACCAATAGTCATAGTAAAACTTCCATTACTATTTAATGACGTTGGACTAAAGGCTACACTTGCTCCAGCAGGAACGCCAGAAGCAGAAAAAGTTGTAGTCTCATTAAAATCTAAAATTGTTGAATAATTAAACGTAAATACAGCTTCTGTGTCTGTATTTGGACAACTGAATATTTCATTATCTGTTGTTGCTAAATTAAAACCTGGTGTAGCTGGCTCACAAACTCCTGGTTTTATTTGAGATGCTAAAACACTTGAAACATATGCATCAACAACATTCATTTGATCTGGTGTAAACATATACATACAAGCATCGTTAACATAATCCATATAATTCATCGTTAATGAATATTGACCTGGTGTACAAGCATTCACTGATCCAGCTGGTGGACAGTTATAAGATTCTGTGTCAATATTTGGCGTATCGGCAAGCCCATCATCACCTGTACATGTAAAGTCCGCAAATGTATGATTTAGATTATAAAAATGCCCTAACTCATGCGTCACTGTTCTACCAAGATTAAAAGGTGCTCCAGGTACAATTCCAGAACCAGGACAACCAGATCCAGTTCCAAAAGTACTAAGATTCATTACAACAGCTCCTCCATTTTCAATACTACCTCCTAATGGTGAATACCCAAGAGTTGTACCATCTAATGGTTTGATCAGAAAATTCATATATCCAGCCCAATTAGAGTCTAACTCTGGAAATCCAGAACCATTTGCAAAGTTATAACCAATAGTAACAGCTGGCTCTCCTTCAAGTAATTCTGGGTCAACTCCAACAGGGTGATCGGAAACTGCTAAACAAAAAGAAATATTTGCCACTCCAGGTTGTAATCCTGGATAAAACGGACTTGCTGCAGTCCAATTAGAAATGTCAGCATTCATTGCTGTATAGTCAGCATTTAAAACATCTACCTGACTTTGAGCCAATGCAACAAGACAGTCTCTATCTGCCTCATTTCCTGTTGGAAAGTGAACAGCTACAGGTATAACTATTGAAGCTCCTCTAGCACTATAGTCTCCATTAGCTCTTCTAGCAAGCTCTGCTTGAAATTTCTTTTGATTTTCTTCATATTTTTTAGCTAACTCAGGGTTTTTGAGCATTTCTTCCATATACTCATCCACTCCACAAGTCCTTTGTTGAGAGTAGCTATTAGCAACGCATATTAGCATAAGCATTGCAAAAAGGGATTTAATAGTAAAGTTCATTTTCATATAAATTGTATTAATTAAAAAAGGATAATATCTATAAACATCCTCCAAATTTAATCAAAATCAATTGTTATATTAAGTTTTCTTTAACAAAATGTGATTTTTTAACATAAATAAACTCTAATATTTGTGAAGTTATTACCTTTTAAGCCTTCCTTTTTATTTCAATGCTTATTAGCTATTTTTACAAAAAAATCTTTTGAAAATATATAATTCCCTAACTTCCTATTCTAAAGCGCCATCAGTACTTACTATTGGTACTTTTGATGGTGTCCATTTAGGACATCAAAAAATAATTAATAGGTTAATAACTGTTGCAAAAGAAAAAAAACTAGAATCTTCATTGCTAACATTCTTTCCGCATCCTAGAATGGTATTGCAAACTCATGCTGATATTAAATTGTTGAATACTATTGATGAGCGCAAAACTATTTTGTCTCAAATTGGTATTGATAATCTTATTATAAAAAAGTTTACTCAAGATTTTTCTAGACTATCAGCTAACGATTATGTAAAGCATATTTTAGTTGATGAATTAAACGTTAAACACGTTATCATTGGTTACGACCATAGGTTTGGAAGAAATAGAAGCGCAAACATTGAAGACCTAAAAGGTTATGGTGCTCAATTTGATTTTGAAGTAGAAGAAATTTCTGTTAAAGACATTGAAGATGTTGCTATTAGTTCAACTAAAATTAGAAATGCCTTAAATAATGGTGATGTTAAAACCGCAAATACGTATTTAGGTTACAATTACTTTTTATCAGGTAACGTTGTAAAAGGAAAACAAATTGGTAGTAAAATAGGATTTCCTACTGCTAATGTTAAAATACCTGAAGATTATAAACTCATCCCAAAAAATGGTGCTTATGTAGTGCAATCTAATATTAACAACACTACAGTTTATGGGATGATGAATATTGGAACCAATCCTACTGTTAATGGAAAAACGCAATCTATTGAAGTACACTTTTTCAATTTTAATGAAGATATTTATGACACTTCAATACAAGTGGAATTAATTGACAGACTTAGAGACGAGCAAAAATTTGATTCGGTTGAATTACTTAAAGAACAACTCAACAAAGACAAAGAAAAAGCATTAACTTTATTTAACTAGATGAACAGGTTTTTATTTAAACATATTGACAACAGTGCATTAATTGTATTCCGAATTATTTTTGGACTACTTATTTTCTTAGAAAGTGTTGGAGCCATCTTTACTGGTTGGGTAAAACGAACGCTTATTGAACCCGAATTCACTTTTACATTTATAGGGTTTGAATGGTTACAGCCTTTACCAGGAAACTGGATGTATCTCTATTATGCTATTATGGGAATATTTGGCCTTTTTGTAATGATAGGTTATAAATACAGATGGAGCATGTTTGCATTTACCATCATGTGGTCTGCCACTTACTTTATGCAAAAATCGTCTTATAACAATCACTACTACTTATTAATGTTATTGAGTGCCATAATGGTGTTTCAACCTGCGCACACTTACCTTTCGGTTGATGCCAAACAAACCCCAAAATTAAAAAGAGGCTCAATGCCACAGTGGTGCAAATATGTATTTGTTATTCAGCTCTTTATTGTATACACATACGCCTCAATTGCCAAGATATATCCTGATTGGTTAAACACCACTACTATTGAACTCATGATGAAAGCCAAACAACATTTTGTTTTAGTTGGTGATATTTTACAATACAAGTGGTTACACTATATGCTGGCTTATGGAGGCATTTTGTTTGACGGACTTATCATTCCGTTGTTACTATGGAAAAGAACAAGAAAATTTGCGTTTATCATTTCTATTTTCTTTCATCTGTTCAATTCATTCATTTTTCATGTAGGTATATTTCCATATTTATCTTTAGCCTTTATTTTATTCTTTTTTGAGCCTAAAACCATTCAAAATATATTCTTAAAAAAGAAACCGTTTTATAATGAAGCTGAAGTTATCATCCCTAAAGGAAATCAATTTTATGTAGGGTTATTTTCAGTGTATTTTATTATTCAAGTACTATTACCTATTCGTCATCATTTTATTCAAGATAATGTGCTTTGGACCGAAGAAGGTCACAGACTGTCATGGCGAATGATGCTGCGCTCAAAAAGTGGGTTTTGCACTTATAAAGTCATTGACAAAAACACTAACAATGTATTACCTGTTAAATTAAACGACTATTTAACCCGAAAACAACAACGAGGTGCAACCACCAAACCAGATGTCATCTGGCAATTTGCACAACATTTAAAACAAGATTTTGCAAAAAAAGGATTTGACGTGCAAGTCTTTGTAAACTGTAGCATAAGCGTAAATGGAAGACCAAGACAACAGCTTATAGATCCTAATATTGACCTTGCCAATGTAAAATGGGATGTTTTTAAACACAGCTCGTGGATTTTACCTTCAAAACTCAATTAAATGTTTTGGCAATTCATTAAATTTGTCGCTTAAATTTTTCACACTATGTTACAAGTCCCTTTTATTAGAGAAAACAAAGAGTTGGTTATTGAGCGTTTAGCAAAACGTAATATTGATGCTGAACAATCTATAAACGATGTTATTACTTTAGATGAAGACCGAAGAAATCTTCAAGCAACTTTAGATAACTTAAAAGCTGAATCTAATAGTATCTCCAAAGAAATAGGGAACTTGTTTAAAGCTGGAAAAGCACAAGAAGCCAATGCTTTAAAAGAAAAAACAACTCAACTTAAAGAAGACACTAAACAATTAGAGCAAGAGCTTAATGATAAAGCAGAAGCACTAAACGCGCTTTTATACCAACTACCTAACGTACCTCACCAAAGTGTTCCTAAAGGAAATACCGATGAGGATAACGAAGAAGTGTATAGAGAAGGTGATATTCCAAAATTAGTTGATGGTGCATTACCACATTGGGAATTAGCTAAAAAGTATGACATTATCGATTTTGAATTAGGTAATAAAATTACTGGAGCAGGATTTCCTGTGTATAAAGGTAAAGGTGCAAGATTACAACGTGCCCTAATTGCTTACTTTTTAGATAAAAATACCGAAGCAGGTTATACAGAGTTCCAGTTACCTCATTTGGTTAATGAAGCGTCTGGTTTTGGAACAGGACAGTTGCCAGATAAAGAAGGGCAAATGTACCACGTTACTGGTGACAATTTATATTTAATTCCAACTGCTGAAGTTCCTGGAACCAATTTATTTAGAGACACCTTACTTAACGAAAGCGATTTACCAATTGGTATTACAGGCTACACACCTTGCTTTCGTCGTGAAGCAGGAAGTTATGGCGCACACGTTAGAGGGTTAAATCGACTACATCAATTTGATAAAGTTGAAATTCTACGTGTTGAACATCCTGAGCGTTCTTATACAGCTCTAGACGAAATGGTAGAGCATGTAAAAACCATTTTAAAAGAACTGAAATTACCTTACAGAATTTTACGTTTATGTGGTGGGGACTTAGGATTTACATCTGCATTAACCTACGATTTTGAAGTATTCTCAACTGCTCAAGACCGTTGGTTAGAGATTTCTTCAGTATCAAATTTTGAAACCTTTCAAGCAAACCGCTTAAAATTACGTTTTAAAAATTCTGAAGGTAAAAATGAATTAGCACATACCCTAAATGGAAGCTCATTGGCTCTACCAAGAGTGCTTGCAGGAATTTTAGAAAACTACCAAACTGAAGATGGTATAAAAATCCCTGATGTTCTAGTTCCTTATACTGGATTTGATAAAATCTAAAATCTGTAGTATTTTTTCTACAAATTTCGATAAAACGCTAAAAAAAGACGTTGTTTAACGAATTTTTAGCGTTTTCTTTTGTTTTTTCATAAAATTTTTTGATGTTAGTAAAGTATTAAAAGCTAACCTACTTATGAAAAATATCAAACGCATTATAATACTGGTTTCACTGGTCGTTATGGTCAGTAAAATTTTCTTTTAGAATATACCTTTGGTTAACAATAAAAAATGCCAGAGCAGAATAACTGAATCATTTTTTAAAATAATGGTTAATAGCACATTTATTTTGGTTGGTAATGCCTAAACTTGCGTTTAGGCATTTTTTTTATCAAAACATTTACAATATCCAAAGCTAGCATTTGTTATATTTACTAAATAATCGAAATAAGCGCACCAAAACCTGTATTTAGGTTGTTTATTTAAATTAGCTTTATGAAGAGGATATTAATAACTTTTGCCCTAATACTGTGTAGCACTTTAATGCTTGCCCAAAGTGAGCAGTTGGCAAGTGATTATTTTAAACGTGGTGAATTTGAAAAAGCCCTTATTGAATACCAAAAATTATATACTGAAAAACCAAGCACAACTTACCTTTACAAAATAGTTGAAACATTACAACAGCTAGAGCGCTATACCGAAGTTCAAAACCTATTGCTCCAACGTTTAGAGAAAAGTACTTTTCCAACCCTTATGGTTGAATTGGGTTACAACTATCAACTACAAGACAGTATAGAAATTGCAAAAAAATATTATAACGATGCGCTTTTAAAAATCGATGAAAAACCTATTTATACAAGTAGTATTGCTAGACAATTTGAAAATCATTCCCTTTTAGATTATGCCATTTCTGCCTATAAAAAAGGTGCTGAACTTAATCCTAAACAAAACTATAACATTCAGCTGGCACGAATTTATGGTGAGCAAGGTAATGTGGAACAAATGTTTTCTAACTATATAGATTATATAGAAACCAACCCTAGCTTTTTAAATAACTCAAAGCGTGCTTTTAGCGATTTTGTTTCAGAAAACAGCGAAAACGAAAACAACATTTTCTTAAAACGGTTATTACTAAAAAAACTGCAAACCAACCCTGATGTGTATTGGTATGAGCTACTGAGCTGGTTGTTTGTTCAAGAAAAAGAGTATAACAAATCCTTTACTCAAGAGAAAGCCCTTTATAGAAGAAATCCTGAAAGTCTAGACCGAATTATTGAACTTGCACTTACAACTCTAGACGAAAAACAATACAGCATTGCAACCGAAATATTCAATTTTGTATTAGAAAATTCACAAGATATTTCTAGTCTTTTAAGAGCACATCAATTTTTATTGGAGATAGAAACTATAAATGCTACTAAAAAAGATTTTAATGCGATAAACGATAAGTATCTAGCGCTTTTTAATCAATATGGCAGGTATGAGCAAACTCTTTCTTTACAAATTGCCTATGGCGATTTTTTGGCGTTTCACTTACACAAACCTGAAGATGCAAGCAAATTCTTAAAAGAAACTTTAAACCTTAATGTTTCCGACTTTCAAAAGGCTACTGTAAAGCTAAAACTTGGTGATGTTTTGGTGTATCAAGAAAAATTTAATGAAGCGCTTATTTACTATTCACAAATACAAGCCAATTTAAAAAACAGTACCATCTCGCAAGATGCACGTTTTAAAGTTGCCAAAACTAGTTATTATAAAGGTGATTTTGACTGGGCTGAATCGCAACTTAAAATATTAAAATCATCAACATCGCAGCTTATTGCTAATGATGCTTTGGATTTAAAACTACTTATTTCTGACAATAAATATGAAGATTCTTTACACGTAGCGTTAAAGCTTTATGCAAAAGCAGACCTTATGGCATTTCAAAATAAAACTGATCAAGCCATAACGCTTTTAGACAAGATTCTTACAGAGCATGAAGGTGAAAACATCGAAGGTCAAGCTTTGTTAATGCAAGCACAACTTTTCGAAAAAAAGAAACAGTATGAAAAAGCAACGGTTAACTATCAAAAAATTATAACAGACTTTAGTGACAGTATTTTAATTGACGATGCTTACTATTTTTTAGCTGAACTTTACAATAACATTTTAGGCGAACCCGAAGAAGCTAAAGCACTTTACGAAAAAATCATATTCAATCATCAAGACAGTATTTATTTTGTTGAAGCCAGGAAAAACTTCAGGATGCTACGTGGTGATACTATAAACTAAATTTTATGTTTGTTGAAACCAACCGTCTTCAGCTTTCTAAAATCACTTTAGAAGATGCTCCTTTTATTTTAGAACTCATGAATTCCCCTCATTGGTTGAAATATATTGGTGACCGAAATGTGAGAACTGTTGCTCAAGCTGAAGACTATTTAAAAGAACGAACCCTAAAAAGTTACGACACTCACGGATTTGGGTTTTATAAAATTCAACTAAAAGATGAAAATCTAAAATCAATTGGTACCTGTGGTTTGGTAAAACGTGATGAGTTAGAATATGTCGATATTGGTTTTTCGCTACTACCTAATTATGAAGGTAAAGGTTATGGGTTTGAAGCGTCTTCTGAAATTATAAAACTTGCCAAAGACCAATTCAAACTAAAAAAAATAACAGCAATCACATTGCCTACTAATGCAAATTCAATTAAACTATTAGAAAAATTAGGTTTATCTTATGAAAAAAGAGTAAAACCTTTTGAAGATGATGAAGAACTCCTGTTATTTGCAAAAACACTATAATAAAAGTTTTGTCTTTCCGTAACCAGTTCGGAATCCATTAAAATAACAACCATGATAATATACAACGTAACCGTTAATATTGACGAAAGCATACATGAAGAGTGGCTCAATTGGATAAAAAACCACATTGCATTGGTTTTGGCAACAGGTCATTTCACTGAAGCTAAGTTAACCAAAGTACTTATTGAAGAAGAAATGGGAGGCACAACCTACTCCATTCAATATCGTGCAAAATCAAGAACCGATTTAGAAGACTATTACAACAATCATGCTGATGCTTTACGTCAAGACGGACTTAAACGATTTGCAGATAAAATGTTAGCATTTAGAACCGAATTAGAAGTAATCGACGAATTTTCAGTAAGCTTTAATTAATACTATGTCAGTAAAAGCAAAAAAACATTTAGGACAACATTTTTTAACCGACGAATCTATTGCTGAAAAAATAGCTGATAGTTTATCGCTTAAAGGCTATAAACATGTTTTAGAAATTGGTCCAGGAATGGGCGTACTCACTAAATATTTGCTCAAAAAAGACATCACTACCCACGTTATTGAAATTGATACCGAATCGGTTGAATACCTTAAAGCCAATTACCTAAATCTTGCTGATAGAGTTATAGAACAAGACTTTTTAAAGTACGATATCACACAAGTTTTTGGCGAGCAGCCTTTTGCTATCATAGGTAATTACCCATATAATATTTCATCACAAATTGTATTCAAAACTTTAGAAATGCGCGACCAAATTCCTGAGTTTTCAGGGATGTTTCAAAAAGAAGTTGCGCAACGTATTTGTTCTAAAGAAGGTAGTAAAGTATACGGTATTTTATCTGTTTTAACACAAGCATTTTACGATGCAGAATATTTATTTACAGTTCCACCTTCGGTGTTTAATCCACCACCAAAAGTAGATTCTGGTGTACTTTTATTAACAAGAAAAGAAAACTACTCCTTACCATGTGACGAAACCTTATTTTTCAAGGTTGTAAAACAAGGATTTCAACAACGTCGAAAAACACTTCGTAACAGTTTAAAAACATTCAATTTGTCAGATAATTTAAAAGCAAATGTTATATTTGGCAAACGTCCAGAGCAGTTAAGCGTTGAAGAATTTATAACTCTCACGCAATTAATTGAAAACGACACTCAAGAATAACACAATTTGTCACTTCAACAGTGTGCAACGACAAGAAATTTTATGCAAGAGGAAAAAGAGCACATACAATTTGAACTAACAGATGAACTCATCGAGCAAGTAGAAGTTCTTATCGAAGAGAAAAACGATAAGGAACTCAACACGCTTTTTAGTGAGTTTCACTATGCTGATATTGCCGAAGTTTTAGACGAACTAGATCTAGAAGATGCGACTTATGTCATAAAACTTCTTGATTCTGAAACCACTTCGGATGTGTTAATGGAGCTCGATGAAGACAATCGAGAAAAAGTCCTAAAAAATCTTTCTGCTAAAGAAATTGCCGACGAAATTGAAGAGTTGGATACTGATGATGCAGCAGATATTATTGCCGAACTTCCAGAAGAACGTCAAGCCGAAGTAATTTCAAACATTGAAGACCAAGAGCATAAAGCCGAAATTGAAGAGCTTTTGGCTTATGACGAAGATACAGCTGGTGGACTCATGGCAAAAGAGCTTGTAAAAGTGTATGAAACCTGGACTGTTGCTGGATGCTTACGTCGCATTCGTGGACAAGCCAAAGAGGTTACAAGAGTACACTCAATATACGTTGTAAACAAACAAGACAAGCTTATTGGCAGACTTTCACTTAAAGATTTAATTGTTGCTAAAAGTGATCAAAAAATAGCCGATATCTCTAACAGCAGTGTGGATTGGGTTCATGTGCAAGACGATGTTGAAGATGTGGCAAGAGTTATGGCAAAATACGATTTGGAAGCGATTCCTGTTGTAGATGACAACCAAACACTTTTAGGTAGAATTACTATTGATGATATTGTTGACGTTTTAAAAGAAGAAGCCGATAAAGATTACCAGTTAGCTGCAGGTATTTCTCAAGATGTAGACTCTGATGATAGCGTTTGGAAGCTTACCAGAGCACGTATACCTTGGTTATTTTTAGGACTTATTGGTGGTGTTGGAGCCTTTTTAATTATGGAAGGTTTTCACGAAGCGTTTTCAAAATATGCAATCCTATTCTTTTTCACACCACTTATTGCAGCAATGGCTGGTAATGTTGGTGTACAATCTAGTGCAATTATTGTGCAAGGTTTAGCAAATGATGATATAAAAGGAAGTATTAACAGTCGTTTAATGAAAGAAATGCTTTTAGCTGCTCTTAATGGAATTATTTTGGCTATTTTCTTATTTCTTTTTGTTTGGGCAACCCAACAAGATGCCGCAACTGCTTTTGCTATTTCAATTTCGTTAGTTGTAGTAATTATAGTAGCTGGTTTAATAGGAACTTTTGTACCATTATTCCTTGACAAACGTGGTATTGATCCTGCTATTGCAACAGGACCTTTTATCACTACCAGCAATGATATTTTTGGAATCTTAATTTACTTTACCATAGCTAAACTTATTTTAGGGATTTAACTTATGAAAGTCCTACATCTAGATACCAATCACGAGCTTCTCATTAATCAACTTAATGCATTAGGGTTTACAAATCATGAAGATTACACCTCATCAAAAACTGATGTTGAAGCAAAAATTCATGAGTATGATGGTATTGTAATAAGAAGTCGTTTTACTATAGACAAGCAGTTTCTTGATGCTGCCACAAACTTAAAGTTTATAGGTCGTGTTGGTGCTGGTTTAGAAAACATAGATTGTGATTATGCCGAAAGTAAAGGCATTTATTTAATTTCAGCACCAGAAGGTAACCGCAATGCTGTTGGCGAACACGCTTTAGGAATGTTACTTTCCTTATTCAACAATCTCAATAAAGCTGATAACGAAGTACGACATGGTCAATGGTTACGTGAAGCCAACAGAGGTATTGAGCTAGATGGCAAAACCATTGGACTTATTGGTTATGGCAACATGGGAAAAGCCTTTGCTAAAAAACTTCGTGGTTTTGATGTTGAAGTTCTTTGCTATGATATAAAACCTAATGTTGGCGACGATAACTGCAAACAAGTACCTCTTGAAACTTTACAAAAAAACGCTGATGTTTTAAGTTTACACACACCACAAACACCACTAACGCTCAATATGGTTAATGCTGATTTTATTAACGGGTTTCAAAAACCATTTTGGCTCATTAATACAGCTCGCGGAAAAAGTGTTGTCACTACCGATTTGGTTTCAGCTTTAAAAAGTGGTAAAATTTTAGGTGCTGGATTAGACGTTTTAGAATATGAAAAAGCCTCTTTTGAAAGCCTATTTTCTTCTGATATGCCAGAGGCATTTCAATACATCATTCAAGCTGAAAATGTATTACTAACACCTCATGTAGCTGGTTGGACAGTTGAAAGCAAAGAGAAACTAGCGCAAACCATCGTTGATAAAATTAAAACTAGATTTTGTTAACTTTCAACTATGAAAAAAACAATAGCTGTTTTTGCTGGTTTAATTTTTGCCTTATTACTACTTTTTCAGGTTAGCAAATACGCTATCATATCTGGAAATGTAAACATAGAAATTATAATTGCTGCTATTGCGATTGTTTTCCTAATTGTTGGTATTTACCTCAACAAAAAAAGCCTTCAAAAAGAAACCGTTGACACGACCGAAATTGATCACAATAAAATAAAGGATTTAGATATTACTGAGCGAGAATATGAGGTACTTCAACATATTGCTCAAGGGTTATCAAACAAAGAAATTGCCGAGACATTATTCCTATCAGAAAGCACAATAAAAACGCATGTGTCTAACTTATTGGTTAAACTAAATGCCAAAAGACGCACACAAGCACTTCAAGTTGCAAAAGAACTTCAAATACTATAAAATTATGTATTTTAGACCAAAGTACTAACGGTTTGGTACTTTAGTATGAGTCTATTTTTAAAGGCTTCTCGTAGTTTTGTATCAATAATTAATCAATACCACACAATTATGGAATTAGGCGCATTTTCAATTAGTTTAAGCGTAAAAGACATTACTGTTTCAAAAGCATTTTATGAAAATTTAGGATTCACCGTTTTTGCTGGTGATTTAGAAAAAAACTACCTTATCATGAAAAATGGAAATGCATTAGTTGGACTGTTCCAAGGCATGTTTGAAAACAACATACTTACCTTTAATCCTGGTTGGGACGAAAACGCAAAAACATTAGATGCGTTTACTGATGTTAGGCAAATTCAGCAGCATTTAAAAAGTAAAAACATAGCGTTGCAAAGTGAAGCAGACGAGACAACTTCAGGGCCTGCAAGTTTGGTTGTAACCGATCCTGATGGTAATACCATATTAATTGATCAACATATTTAAACTCTTTTTTTAACTCTTAAAACTAACTAACAACATGAAAAAAACTGTATTAAAATATGGAGGCTACGGACTTATAACTGCCGCTGTTTTATTCTTTTTAGCATTAACCTTTGGTAAAAACTTAAGCTATTCGGCTCAAGAAGTTATTGGTTATACGTCAATGATTGCTTCATTATCATTTATATTTTTTGGGATAAAACACTATCGCGACAAAGTAAATAATGGTGCTGTAAGTTTTGGAAAAGCTTTAGTTATTGGCTTATTAATTTCAGCTTTAACAGGACTTGGAATTGCTATGGTAGATTACATTTATACAACCGTAATTAATCCTGATTTTGCTTCAGAATATTTAGAAGTCACTTTAAAAACTTATGAAAGCACCTACTCTGGTGCAGAACTAGAAGCTAAAAAAGCAGAACTCACAAAACAAATGCAAGATTATGGTGGTTCTGGGTTTATGGCAGCCTTAATGTTTGTAACCGTTGTATTAATTGGGTTTGTACTATCTTTAATATCTGCTTTAATTTTACAACGAAAAAAATAAATTATTATGCAATACAAAGCATCATCTCCCGAAGATTATATAAGTCAAGTTCCAGAAGAACGTCAAGATGTTTTAAAAACATTACGCAAAACCATTAAAGCCAACTTACCAAAAGGCTTTGAAGAAGGCATTCAATATGGTATGATAGGCTATTATGTGCCACATAGTAAATATCCTGATGGTTACCATTGCACACCAGAAGAACCACTACCATTCATGAGTTTTGCTTCACAAAAAAATTCAATAAATCTTTACCATAGTGGTATTTATGCTGTACCAGAAATACACGATTGGTTTGTAAACGAATACCCAAAATACAGTAAGTACAAGCTAGACATGGGAAAAAGTTGCGTGCGTTTTAAGCGTATTAATGATATTCCAATGGAATTAATTGCTGAACTCTGCACTAAACTAACTCCAGATCAATGGATAGACATATACGAAACCAACCTTAAAAAGAAATAAAATGAAAAAACGCGTTACAGGCATTGGCGGATTGTTCTTTAAAACAAAAGATCCAAAAGCAACAAAAGACTGGTACAAAAAGCATTTAGGGTTTAACACCGATGATTATGGCTGCACCTTTTGGTGGAAAGATAAAGAAGGTAACGATTGCTCAACACAATGGAGTCCATTTACTGAAGACACAGCGTATTATCAGCCTTCAAAAAAAGATTTTATGTTTAATTATCGCGTAGAAAATCTTGAAGAATTACTAAGAACATTAAAAGACGAAGGTGTTACCATTATTGGAGAAATGGAAGAATACAGCTACGGAAAATTTGGTTGGATTATGGATAACGATGGCAACAAAATTGAACTTTGGGAACCCATTGATAAAGCTTTTTTGTAAACCATTATATTTTTTTGTTACCTTTAGACTTCTAACCATATAAACAAATTTACAAATGTCAGATGAAAAAAATTTAAGCGACGACCTTAACGATATGTTAGACGACGCAAAAGATGGTGCAAAAAAAGCAGCAGACAAAGCAGAAGATATTGCTGATGACGCTAAAGAAAAAGCAAAAGAATTTGCTAGCGAAGCAAAAGAAACTGCAAAAGAATTTTCTGATGGAGCCAAAGAAGCTTTTGGTAAAGCATCAGGAGATAACAAAAAACTACTAGCTGGTATTTTAGGTATCATTTTTGGAGGCTTAGGTGTTCATAAATTTATTCTAGGTTACAACAAAGAAGGAGGAATCCTTTTAGGTGTTTGGCTATTAGGAGCAATACTATCTTGTGTAGGTATTGGTATTTTAATCGTTTGGATTCCTGGAATTATAGGTTTAATTGAAGGTATTATTTACCTTACAAAATCTGACGAAGAATTCTATAACACTTACCAAGTGGGTAAAAAACCTTGGTTTTAATCATACCTTAAAAAAACAAAAAGCCGCAAACAGTGTTTGCGGCTTTTTTTATTCTAAAAATATTTTTTTCTGAGCCAAAAGGCTACTTTAACTAATAATATTAATGCAGGAACTTCAACTAATGGACCTATAACACCTGCAAATGCTTGACCAGAGTTTAGCCCAAACACTGCAATAGCAACAGCAATTGCTAATTCAAAATTATTACCTGCTGCTGTAAAAGCCACAGCTGTGGTTTTATTATAATCTGCTCCCATTGCTTTTGTTACAAAAAAGCCAATAATGAACATTATGGTAAAATACAATAGCAACGGAATAGCTATAATAACAACATCCATAGGGATTTCAACAATCAGTTCTCCTTTTAAAGAAAACATAACTATAATTGTAAATAATAATGCGATTAAGGTTAGTGGTGAAATTTTAGGGATAAATGTATTATTATACCAATCTTCTCCTTTGAGCTTTACTAAAATTAATCTACTTAAAATTCCTAAAACAAAAGGTAAACCAAGATAAATTGCTACACTTTCAGCAATTGTAGCTATTGATATGTCTACAATAGCTCCTTCAAATCCAAAATATGGTGGTAATACAGTTATAAATATCCAAGCATAAAAACTATAGGCAAACACCTGAAAAATACTATTTAAGGCTACTAATCCTGCTCCATACTCGCTACTACCCTCTGCAAGGTCATTCCAAACTAAAACCATAGCAATACAACGTGCTAACCCAATTAGTATTAACCCAACCATATATTCAGGATAGTCTTGTAAAAAGATAATGGCTAAGGCAAACATTAACACAGGACCAATAATCCAATTGAGTACCAAAGAAATGGATAGAATCTTCACATTTTTAAACACCTTTGGTAACAGTGCATAGTTAACTTTTGCTAATGGAGGATACATCATTACAATCAACCCAATAGCTATGGGAATGTTAGTAGCTCCACTACTCATAGTATTTATACGCTCAGGAATTGTTGGCACAAAGTATCCTAAAGCAACACCTAATGCCATGGCTAAGAAAATCCAAAGGGTTAAGTTTTTGTCTAAAAAGCTAAGTGATTTTTTTGCACTCATGATTATTGATTTACATTAGAAAACACATAAAATAACTCTGCTGCTATTTGCAAACTACGCTCTTTATATTTTGCTTCTTGTTCTGGAGTACCATCAAAAGCTTTAGGGTCTTCAAAAGTAATAGGAATACGTTTCTCAGCTCCTGGCACAAAAGGACAGCCTTCATCGGCTTGCGAGCAAGTCATTATTGCTGCAAAACCCGAAGTTGGATTAAAAGTATTATCCATACGCTTAGAAAAGCCAATGATAGGTTGCGCATTTTCAGCATATTTAATGGCATATACAGGATTTTCTGCTTCAGATAATTTTTGAATTTCAAAACCTGATTGCTCTAATACGTTTACAACCATAGGAAACAATGCAGTAACTTCTGTTCCTCCTGAATAGCAGGTTACTGTATGAAAACCGAAATGTTGAGCTATAGCTTGCGACCAAATTTGTGCTAAATGACTTCTTCGGGAATTATGGGTGCAAATAAAATTAATATTAACAGGTTGTCCATTATCAATTTTACTTTGAATAAACGCTACAAGTGGTTGCAGTGTTTCTTTTCGGTCTTCTGAAATTGAATTTGTTTTTAAACTTTCAATTACTGAGGTTAGTTTTTCAAACATAACTAAATTTTAAAAAGTTAAATCATTGTGCATTTTGAGAATAAATTTGTCAATTCGAGTGATTTTTTGAAACAAAGTGATAAAAATCGTATCGAGAATAGAATTTAAGCTTCTAAAAACTTGTTCTCGATACAAAATTCTTTTAGAATTTCACTCGAACTGACAATTTTTCTGAAAAAATTCTCAAAAGGCACAACAGGTAAAATTATTATTGTATTAGCAACAATTACCATCAGGTGAGCAACATGGTTCGTTACTTAAATCGGCTAGTTTTAGTTTTGGTTTTTTTACAGGAATTCCACAATTGTCTTTTGCTAAACAATCAGTCTGCTTTGTGGTTAATAAAAAGTGGGTACCATCAAACTCTAACCCATATTTTTGAATAGACTCTCCTTGATATTCTACTTCAATGTCTAAATCTTCCAAGCCTAGTTTAGCTTCAGAAAGTTCTAGAATATGGATTAACTTTTCTGGATGCAGTCTGTGATTATAATCATTTGCACTCCACAGCTGTAAACTTATAACGCTCTCGTTACGTAGTGTGCCTCCACAATCGATAAACTTTTTATCAATTTGCCCTACTTCAGTCACATGAAAATGACTTGGTACTAAACTACCATTTGGCAGTTGAAATGCAATCTGCTGTAATGGTTTTAAATTTGTTTTTAATTCTGACAGTTTCATTTTAATATTGTTTTATTGCGATATTACGATTAATTGAAATAAATTTTTTTAGCAGCAATTAGATGCATCATCCATATCTTGATCTAAGAACTCTGCAAGTAATTGCTTCATTTGGCTCCAATTATTAGTATCAATACAGTAACACACACTTGTGCCTTCAATTGTGCCTTTAATTAAACCTAATTGTTTTAGTTCTTTTAAATGTTGAGAAATGGTAGGTTGCGCTAAACCTATTTCGTTTACCAAGTCACCACAAACACAGCTATTGGTTTTAAATAGGTATTCTAAAATAGCTACACGAGCAGGATGCCCAAAAGCCTTAGCTAATTGTGCTATTTGGTTCTGCTTATCTGTAAATATTTCTGACTTTGTTAAACCCATCGTTTTATTTATTCATTGCAATATTACGATAAATGTCTTTTGTGAGCAAATTTTTGCATTAAAATTATTCAGATAACATAAAATCGAAAGGTAAAGAGTCTCCAATACGTTGGTTACCCATATGACCTCCAAAAAGCACTTGATGTATTGGAGAGTGATTACCATATTGATCTATGATAAACTCATCAACCCTCGACTCTATTGCAGATTGTTCGTTATCATACAAAATGCTTAGTTTATTCAATAATTTAACTCCTACAGCTTTACTGCTATCTATTTGTTTTACATTGATGTATCGATAAGGGTTGACTTTAAATCCACCACTAAAAATTTGATAACCTTCTTCTTCAAG
Organism: Gaetbulibacter jejuensis; assembly: GCF_039524015.1. Lineage (NCBI taxonomy): Bacteria > Pseudomonadati > Bacteroidota > Flavobacteriia > Flavobacteriales > Flavobacteriaceae > Gaetbulibacter > Gaetbulibacter jejuensis. The sequence goes on from NZ_BAAAGF010000001.1 coordinate 179,225, forward strand.
TTGTTTTTTAGAAAGTGCTCTCATAAAGTGAAGCACTGAACCTTTATAAGCTTTATTCCTAGATTTAGTAGTTTTTTTAGAATTGGATTCTTCCAACTCTTTATAAAAAGATGTACCAGTATAAATTACTGAATTGATGAAAAAACGGTCTCGCTTAATGTTGATATGATGATAACTTATATCAAAATCCTTAATTTCAAAAGACACCAAATATTGTAATTTTTCATTCTCAATTAAAATAGGTTTTTTAGAACTTGCGCTTAAGGTTTGAGTTTTCTTATTATATCTTAAAATAAGGTCTTCTTCATTAAGTATTGTGCACGATTTGGCATTATCAGAAAACCCTAAAAATTGCTGTCTAAACTGTTGTAGTTTTAGTTCTTTTGGCATTCCATCATCTGTAGTAATCACAACCTCATCTAAAGCATCAATATCTTCTTGAAGCAACACTTTGTAAAACTTACCAACTTGATAATTGGTTATAATCATTCGCTTATAACCTAAAAAAGAAATAACTAAAGGCGAGGTAATTCCTTCATGATACTCAATACTAAATTCACCTTTATCATTAGTAGAAGTGCCAATTGTAGTGTTGTCAAAATATATAGCTGCACTTTCTATAGGTTGGTTTGTAGCTTGGTCTAAAACAAGTCCGCTTATGGTTTGAGAACAAACAGCAAAATAGCTTAAAAACAAAAGTCCTGTTAAGACAATGTGTTTAAGCTTCGCCATTGTTTTCAGTGAGTTTACGCTCTAATTCAGCCTGAAATTCTTCCATTACAGGTTTTACTGTGCTTTCAGGTAAATCGGCAATTTTTATGTACATCAAGCCATCAACCGAGTTATTAAACAACGGATCCACATTAAAAGCAATTAACCTTGCATTTTGTTTAATATACTTTTTAAGTAGAACTGGTAGTCTAAGTGCTCCTGGTTCAACCTCGTCAATAATTTTATCAAATTTATTTAAGTCGGCTTCGGTTTCATCAAACACAAAATCCTTATCAGCATCTTTAAGTTTTACCTTAAACTCTTTTTTAGGGTGGACGTATTGCGCTAAATATGGATCGTAATAATGCGATTTCATAAACTCAATCATTAACGACTTTGAGAAGTTTGAAAACTGATTACTAATACTAACACCTCCTATTAAATACTTATGCTCAGGATGCCTTAACGTAGTGTGTACAATACCTTTCCAAAGTAAAAACAGAGGCATTGGCTTTTGTTGATATTCTTTAATAATGAAGGCTCTTCCCATTTCAATAGATTCGCTCATCATTTTATAAAGTTCGGGTTCAAATCTAAATAAATCTTGAAGGTAAAATCCATCTATACCATAGCTTTCATAAATTTTAGAGCCTAATCCCATACGATACGCTCCAGCAATGACTTTTGCCTCATCGTCCCATAAAAACATGTGGTGGTAATAAGTGTCAAAAGTATCTAAATCAATAGCTTCATTAGTACCTTCTCCTACTTCTCTAAAAGTAATTTCTCGCAAACGACCTATCTCTCTAAGTATATTTGGGATATCTTTTGCTTGAGCCAAAAACACTTCGTAATTTTTACTTTGTAGCAATCTTAAATCGTTATATCGTAAGGTTTCCACCTCTTTTATCATTACGTCCGAAGCAATAGGAGTTACAATACGTTTTGGTGGTTTTGGCACTTTTAACGTTGAAGATATGTTGCTTAATAAATTTCCTTTTTCATCAAAGGAATTAGAAAGCATATAGGTTTTTCTTCGTATAAATTCAGAAAACTCTTCGAGTGTTTTATGCTCTTTTTGATCGCTTAATGTTATAGGACGACCAATCCTCACTTTAATTGTTCTTCGTTTTTGGGTTAACAATTCAGAAGGTAACTTAGCAGTTCTAAAGGTGTCGCTTATTTTAGACAGTTTGTAAAACAACTGACTGTTTTTTGCATGAAAATATATAGGTACAATTGGCACTTCAGCTTTTTGAATCAGCTTCATTGCTGCTTCTTCCCAAGGTCTATCTACAACCAACTTCCCATCTCTGTAAGTAGATACTTCTCCTGCAGGAAATACACCAAGTGGATGTCCATCCTTTAAATGCATAATAGCATTTTTAAATCCTGTAATGCTAGACTTGGCATCTTTTCTATCCTCAAACGGATTTACAGGCATAATGTAAGGTTTTAAAGGCTCAATTCTGTGTAATAAAAAATTGGCTATAATTTTAAAATCCTCACGTTGTTCTAGCATTAATTTAAGCAACAAAATACCATCAATACCACCTAGCGGATGGTTAGAAACCGTTATATAAGCCCCATCTTTAGGCAATCGTTTTAAGTCTTCTTCAGGAATTTCAAACTTAATTTGAAACTCTTCTAAAATACCGTCTAAAAACTCAAGCTTTTCAAGGTGCTTGTTTCGGTTGTAAATCTTATTGAGTGTGGAAATCTTTAAGGTCTTCATTAGCAACCAACCTACAAATGTTCCTATAAATCCATACTTATCCATTTGTATGGCTTTAGCGACTTCTTTAGCTGTTACTAATCCAGATTTTGGTTGCTTGGTCATACTTACAAATGTAATAAAATGTTTATTTAGTAACTATTTGAACGGTTTCTTGTGTTAATTGCTTTAATAACACCTCTTTATCTTGCTCCAATTGGTTAATTGCAACCTCATTATAATGCCTGATGGTGTATAAAGATACGTTTTCGGTACAATTAACTTTAAATTTTGCTTTTAAATGCTGCAATAAGGTTTCTAGGTTGCGATAGCCATCATCAACGCACACCGAAAAACTAATAGCAGAGTTTTGTATGACATCTACTTTCATTTTGTACTGATGCAATAAATTGAATATATCACTGATATTTTCTTCTACGATATAAGAAAAATCTAATGATGATAACGAAATGAGCACTTGCCCTTTTTTAACAATAAAACACGGAGTATTAGGCTCAATACCACTGGTTTTGCATACTGTGGTTCCGTTGTTATTTGGATTTAAAAACGACTTTACATGTAAAGGAATTTCCTTTCGCTGTAATGGTTGTAAGGTTTTTGGGTGAATTACTGAAGCTCCATAAAACGCTAGCTCAATAGCTTCTTTATAGGAAATGGTATTGAGTAGCTGTGCGTTTTCAAAATAACGAGGATCAGCATTTAAAACTCCTGATACGTCTTTCCAGATGGTAACACTTTCAGCATTTAAACAATAGGCAAAAATAGCTGCTGTGTAATCGCTTCCTTCTCGACCTAAAGTTGTCGTAAAATTGTTGGCATCGCTACCTAAAAATCCTTGTGTAATGTTTAAGACATTGTTTTGAAACTGTTTTGTAATATTGGTTTGAGTCGCTTCCCAATCAACATTAGCTCTTCTATAATAGTTATCCGTTTTTATGTAGTCGCGAACATCTAACCAAGTGTTTTTAATCCCTGAAGCATTTAAGTATTCGCCAACAATTGTGGTAGAAACCAACTCGCCATAACCTATAGTTTGATCGTACACAAAGTTGTAGTCTGGAGATTTATTTCTATCAAAAAACAATGATAATTCATCAAATAGGTTTGCTACTTTTTTAAAAACAACATGTTGTTCATTATCAAACAAATCTAAAAGTATAGCATTGTGAAATTTTCGAACATCTTGAATAGAACTTTGTAACTCACTAGGATTATTAAAGTAATTGCCAATAACTACTTCTAAAGCATTAGTGGTTTTTCCCATTGCTGATATAACTACCAGCGTATTTTTATAACCTACATTTTGTAATACTTTTACTAGGTTTTTAACACCTTCAGCATCTTTTACTGATGCTCCTCCAAACTTAAATACCTGCATGCTATAGTTTTGAAATATAATTTTTAATGGCTTGTTCATCTAGATGTACTACGTCCCAATCTCTCATTACATTCGCTCCTTTTTTTTCATAAAAATCAATTGCAGGCTCATTCCAATCTAGCACCTCCCAACTCACACGTTTTACATTTAACTTTTGACCATATTTAACCACTTCATCCAGCAACGCTCCTCCTAAACCATAACCTCTTTTATCTTGCTTTACTATTAAATCTTCAAGGTGCAAAACTTTACCTTTCCATGTTGAAAATCGAGTGTACACCAATGCTATACCAGCAATATTTTTTTCTGCTTCAGCTACAAAACAATGAAACGAAGGTTGGTTGCCAAAGCCGTAATTTTCAAGATCGTTAACCGTTATTTCAACAGCATCAGGTTCTTTTTCATAAACCGCTAATTCGTTTATGAGCTCAAGTACTTGAGGCATATCAGTTTTATTTGCAGATCGAATAGTAAATTCCATAACCTAATTTTTGATACTCAAAGATAACCTAAACTTAAGGATTATATTATATAAACTTACACGAAAACGTTGTAGTTATCGTAAAAAATAAGATATTTGTACAAACAATCAACACACACTTCATGTCTCAAAAAAATCAAACTTTAGGAGAATTTATTATTGAAAACCAAGCTTCATTTAAATACTCTTCAGGAGAACTTTCAAGATTAATTAACTCCGTAAGATTAGCTGCTAAAGTTGTAAACCATGAAGTAAACAAAGCTGGTTTGGTTGATATTATTGGAGCTGCTGGCGAAACAAATATTCAAGGTGAAGATCAACAAAAACTAGATGTGTATGCCAATGAAAAATTTATCCAAACCTTAACCAATAGAAATATTGTTTGTGGTATTGCCAGTGAAGAGGAAGATGACTATGTATCTATAAACAGTCAGGATGAAAACAACCAAAACAAGTATGTGGTTTTAATCGATCCTCTTGATGGTTCTTCAAATATTGATGTTAATGTTTCTGTAGGTACTATTTTTTCGGTTTACAGACGTATTACTCCTGTTGGAACTCCTGTAACCATTGACGATTTTCTTCAAAAAGGAAGTCAGCAAGTTGCAGCTGGATATGTGGTTTATGGTACTTCAACCATGTTGGTTTACACTACAGGTGATGGCGTTAATGGCTTTACTTTAAACCCAGCAATTGGTACATTTTATTTATCGCATCCAAACATGCAATTTCCACTTGATGGTAGAATTTACTCTGTTAACGAAGGAAATTATATTCACTTCCCTCAAGGCATTAAAAACTACATCAAATACTGCCAAATGGAAGAAGGCGACAGACCTTACACTAGTAGATATATTGGTTCTTTAGTTTCTGATTTTCATAGAAACATGATTAAAGGTGGCATTTACATGTATCCTAAAAGTTCTAAAAACTCAAACGGAAAACTACGCTTACTCTATGAATGTAACCCAATGGCTTTTTTAGCTGAACAAGCTAACGGGAAAGCAAGTGATGGTTTTAATAGAATTATGGACATTGAACCAACTGAACTCCACCAACGTGTACCGTTTATATGTGGTAGTAAAAACATGGTTGAAAAAGCCGAAGAATTTATGAGGAATGCTGAAAATTAAACATAAAAAAAGCGAACAAAATTGTTCGCTTTTCTTTTTTTATAACTACTGAATATTATCTATTCATTGTTTTAATTTCATCCATAAAAGTATCAATATCAACACCTTCATGTACTAAGCTTAACGCTTTATCGGTAACATACTTAGCGTTGTCTGCTCTAAATCCAAGACCAACACAAAGTTTTTCAAGCATAATAACCTGATCTTCTGTTTCCATATGGTCAACCCATACCATACGTGCCAAATCGTACAAACGCTCTAAACGTCTATCGTAAGATGTTGGAGGGTTAATAGGATGCGTTTTATAGTCTTTTAATATTTGCTTATAATCGCTATCACTAATATCTAAATTTCTAGCTAATCTATCTAAAAAAGCACGTTCTCCATCAGTGATAATTCCGTCACTCATTGCAACTCTTACTATGGCTGCAAAATGGTCTTCATTACGTTTTCTAAAACCACTATCAAATAAATCTGAAATTGACATATATTCTTGTTTTTTAAAGTCGTGCAAACCTACATATTATTTTTCTTTTTTTAATCATAAAAGACTAATAAAAAGGTTGACTTCTTCCTTAATTTTAAATAAAATACACTTAGAGTAAATATACTATTTATTAATAGTTTTTAAACATAAACTAAGTCACAAAATTTTATATTTGCACCACAAAATACATTGTCTTGAGTAAATCCATCCTCTCGCAAACCTATGCACAGACTTTGCAAACGCAAAATCTGCAGACTGCTATTGCCCAATCCCAAAGTAAAACACACCTTAAAGGACTTATTGGTTCCTCTTTATCTTTTGTAATTACAGAAGTTTTTAAACAAGCAGACAAACCCTTTTTACTGGTTTTTAATGATAAGGAAGAAGCTGCCTTTTACCTTAACGATTTAGAATTGATGCTCAATGATAAAGACGTTTTGTTTTATCCAGGTAGCTATAGAAGACCTTATCAAATTGAAGAAACCGATAATGCTAACGTGCTTTTACGTGCAGAGGTTTTAAACCGCATTAACTCGCAAAAAAAGCCTGCAGTTATTGTGACCTATCCTGATGCTTTATTTGAAAAAGTAGTTACCCGAAGAGAGCTAGAAAAAAACACCTTAAAAATTAAGGTTAATGATAACTTATCTATCGATTTTGTAAACGAAGTTCTTTTTGAATATAAATTTAAACGTGTTGATTTTGTAACCGAACCTGGAGAATTTTCGGTACGTGGTGGAATTGTAGATGTGTTTTCATTTTCGCACGACGAGCCTTATCGTATTGAGTTTTTTGGTGATGAAGTAGACAGCATTAGAACCTTTGATGTAGAAACTCAACTCTCAACCGAACAGGTTAAAAAAATCAACATTATACCCAATGTTGCCAATAAATTTTTAGAAGAAACTAGACAAAGTTTTTTTAAATACATTGCTCAAAAAACAGTAGTGTTTGCTAAAAACACTAACCTTCTGTTTTCAAGAATTGATGACTTTTTTAGTAAAGCCGAAGACGCTTTCCAAAACCTTTCAAAAGACATTAAACATGCTGAACCTGAAGAGCTGTTTTGCAATTCGGCATTGCTTAAAAAACAATTATTAGAGTTTACTTTAGTAGAATTTGGCTCAGAAGCTTTCTTTAGTAATGCGTCTGAAAGTAACAGTGCTATTACGTTTAACACGTCACCTCAGCCATCATTCAATAAGCAATTTAATCTGTTAATTGATGATTTAAACTCAAATCATAATAAAGGTTACACCAACTATATTGCTTGTGTAAGTGAGCAACAAGCCAAACGTTTTCATGATATTTTTGAAGATGCTAGTGCTGAGCGCAGTCGAAGTATAGAACAAGAAGTACACTATCAAACCATTGTGTTGTCTTTATTTCAAGGTTTTGTTGACCATGATGCTAAAATAACCTGTTATACAGACCATCAAATTTTTGAACGCTATCATAAGTTTCATCTTAAAAATGGTTATGCTAAAAAGCAAGCTATTACCTTAAAAGAACTTACCAATTTAGACATTGGCGACTATGTAACCCATATTGATCATGGTATTGGGAAATTTGGAGGATTACAAAAAATTGATGTTGAAGGAAAAAAACAAGAAGCCATAAAGCTTATTTATGGCGAACGTGATGTGTTGTATTTAAGCATTCATTCGCTACATAAAATTACCAAGTTTAATGGTAAAGACGGGAAACCTCCAAAAGTATACAAACTAGGAAGCAAAGCATGGAAAACCCTTAAACAAAAGACCAAGTCTAAAGTCAAAGAAATTGCTTTTAACCTTATAAACCTGTACGCTAAGCGAAAGCTAGAAAAAGGCTATCAATACAATCCTGATAGCTATATGCAACACGAGCTAGAAGCATCGTTTATTTATGAAGATACACCAGACCAAAGTACTGCAACTGCTGATATAAAAGCAGATATGGAAAGCGAGCGTCCTATGGACAGATTAGTTTGTGGTGATGTAGGTTTTGGTAAAACCGAAGTTGCCATAAGAGCTGCTTTTAAAGCTGTAGACAACGGTAAGCAAGTAGCGGTTTTAGTGCCTACAACTATTTTGGCTTATCAGCATTATAGAACGTTTAAAGAGCGTTTAAAAGATTTTCCTGTAACTGTTGATTACCTCAACCGTTTTAGAACTGCAAAGGAAAAACGTGAAACCTTAGAAAACCTATCAAAAGGAGGTGTAGATATCATTATTGGCACACATCAATTGGTTAATAAAAATGTAAGCTTTAAGGATTTAGGATTGCTTATTGTTGATGAAGAACAAAAATTTGGTGTTGCAGTAAAAGAAAAATTAAAAACCATTAAAGATAATGTTGATGTGCTCACACTCACAGCAACACCTATACCTAGAACGCTTCAGTTTAGTTTAATGGCTGCAAGGGATTTATCGGTTATTACAACTCCTCCACCAAACAGATATCCTATTGAAAGTCACGTAATCAGGTTTAACGAAGAAACCATAAGAGATGCTGTAACTTATGAAATACAACGTGGTGGTCAAATTTTCTTCATTCATAATCGTATTGAAAATATTAAAGAAGTGGCTGGTATGATTCAGCGTTTAGTACCTGATGCTAAAATTGGTATTGGTCATGGACAAATGGATGGTAAAAAACTAGAGCAACTTATGTTAGGGTTTATGAATGGCGATTTTGATGTTCTTGTAAGTACAACCATTGTTGAAAGTGGATTAGATGTACCAAACGCCAACACCATTTTTATAAACAATGCCAATAACTTTGGGTTGAGTGATTTACACCAAATGCGTGGTCGTGTAGGACGAAGCAACAAAAAAGCATTTTGCTATTTTGTTACTCCAGAATATTCGGCTATGACTAATGATGCTAGAAAACGTATTACTGCCTTAGAGCAGTTTACCGAATTAGGTAGCGGATTTAATATTGCCATGAAAGACCTCGAAATTAGAGGCGCTGGAGATTTATTAGGAGGCGAACAAAGTGGCTTTATAAATGATATAGGTTTTGATACCTATCAAAAAATATTAAACGAAGCTATTGATGAATTAAAAGAAAACGAGTTTAAAGATTTATACAAAGACGAAGGTAAAGAACGAGACTATGTAAAAGACATTACTATTGATAGTGATTTTGAACTCTTGTTCCCTGATGATTATGTCAATAACATTGCCGAACGTTTAAACCTGTACACCAAGTTAAACGATATTAAAACCGAAGCTGAGTTAGATAAATTTGAATCAGAAATTATAGACCGTTTTGGTGAGTTACCAACCCAAGTTATCGACTTAATAAACAGTGTTCGTATAAAATGGATTGCGACAAAAATTGGTTTAGAAAAAGTGGTGATGAAACACGGTAAACTTGTAGGTTATTTTATTAACGATCAACAAAGTGGTTTTTATCAAAGTAGCGGATTTACCAAAGTGTTACAATTTGCACAAACACACCCAAAAGCCTGTAAGATGAAAGAAAAGCAAACCAGAAATGGTTTACGATTATTGCTTACATTTGATAATATAAAATCAGTTCATCAAGCTTTAGCTGCTTTAAAGCCTATTTTGGCTTGATAATTGGTACTTATTTTGAAAACTAAAAACACATGAAAAAACTATTTATACTTGCAGTTTTATGTCCTTTTTTAATGGTTTCACAACATAAAATTGAAGGAAATTTTCAACCAGTAACAGATTATACTTATGCCTTTTTATACCATTCTACACCAACAGGTTCAAACTATATAGATAGAGCTGAACTTGATGAAAAAGGTGATTTCAGTATTTCTTTTGATTCTACTACTGGTCCAGGAATCTATAAAATAGTGTATGCCTTACCTCCTGAAGAAAATAATTTTGACTTTATCTACAACGGAAAAGAAGATATTTCATTTACCTATAGTGATGACAAAGGCTTAGAGTTTACAGCTTCAAACGAAAATAAATTGTGGTCGTCTTATACCAAAAGTATGGAATTGGTAAACATGACAATTAGCAATTTTTACACTCAAGAAAGTACCGACAAAAAAGCGTTTAAAGATATTTTTAAAACCTTAAAAGACACTCAAACTGCTTTTGAAGATGCCTCAAAAGGGACAATGGCAAATGTATTTATTGTTGCCAATAGGCCATACGTACCAACAGAGTATGAAGACATCTCTACTTACTCTGCAAACCTTAAAGCATCTTATTTAAAACATGTAGATTTTAAAAGTGTGTTGTTGCAAAGTTCTGATTTTTTAACTGATAGAGTTTTGGCTTATGTTTTTGGTATGTCGGCAAGTACTAGTAACGAAACTCATTTAAAAGATATTGACACTTTAATGTCGTATATGAATGGTGTTGATGCTACTGTAAAAGTATCGTTATTGGAGCTGATTTGGCATCGTTTTTCAACCTTACAAAATGACGATGTTGCCAATGCAATTACTGACAAGTACCTTTTTGATTTGGCAAAAGCAACTCACAATGACCAACTCGCTGAATACATTAGTGTTTACAAAAATAATTCAATAGGGAAAAAAGCGCATAATTTCGATATCGCTATTTCTAAAAATGGAACAACTACAACCACTTCATTACACGATTTAAATAATGCAGAGCATTACATTGTTGTTTTTTGGAGCAGCACTTGTGGTCATTGCTTGGAAGAACTTCCTAAGTTAAAACAATTAATGGCTTCAAAACCTGATTACAAAGTCATTGCTGTTGGTTTAGAAGATGAGAATACGAACTGGCAAAAACAAATTGCTAATTATCCTGATTTTATCCATGTGCTTGGTTTAGGAAAATGGGACAACCCAATTTCTAATGCCTATGGTGTTGGGTCAACACCTTCGTATTTTGTTTTGGATAAAAACAAAACCATTACAGCAAAACCTTATGATGTTGAAGCACTAATAACGCTTTTGAAATAATACTTTAATATACTGTATAAAAAAAGCCAACGTAATTGCGTTGGCTTTTTTTATGTATGAGTATTATGCTTAGTCTAAATGCGGAATACGCAATACTTGTCCTGGGTAAATTAAATCAGGATCTTTAAGCATTGGTTTATTAGCTTCAAAAATCACAGGATACTTCATAGCATTTCCATAGAATTTTTTAGCAATTTTACCTAAAGTGTCTCCACTTACAACTGTATGAAACTGAGCTTCTGGCTCTACATGCTCAACAGTCATTTGGTCATCAACAGTTGCAATACCTTCAGTATTACCTACAACTAATACTACTTTTTCTTTTGTTGCTTGGTCATAAGCCATACCTGAAATAGTAGCTAAATCGTCGTTAATATGTACTTTTAAATTCTCTACTTTTAATTGCAAATCAGAAATTGTTTCTTCTAGCTTGCCTGCTGCTGCAGTTTCTGCTTTTAGTTTTGCCTCAGCTGCTGCCTCTGCCGCTTCAGCAGCTTCTTCTGCATCTGTTTTTCCTATGCCAAAAACTTTTGCTCCAGCATTTTTAATGAATGAAAATAAACCCATAATTATAATGTTTAAGTGTTAATAGTTATTGTTTCTTGTAAAGTTTAAAAAAATATGTTTTAAATCCAATTAATGTTAGTAATTAAAATGTAAACAAATCTTCATATATATGACACACAATATCTCCTTAAAGTCACATAAAAATCAAAAAGAAAACGCTCAACTAGAACTATCTAGTTGAGCGCTATGGAAACTAAATAACCAACCAAAATTTAGCTCCTTGTATTTTCTCTTGGGTTCTCTTTTTTATCTGTTTTTTGTTTACGTTTTTTCGCTTCATTGGTTTGTTTAACCATTCTTCCTTCTGCATTTGCTTCTCTCATAAATTGTATGTATCCATTACCTGTAAATTCATAAATTGTTCCAGAGGATGGATGGTACAGCTCTATAGTTGCATCATTTAAAACGCTTAATTCAAAGTATTCATTGTCAAAATAATCATAATCTAATGTTAATGTTTTTAGATACATGTTATTTGAAATGTCTCCTACTCCATAAACACCTGTATAATCCCAATAAATATTGTTTGGGTTTGAGACATTTACGTCTTGAGAACTTCTAAACTCTGAATCATTTCCACCAGCTAAAAACTGAAGATAATTTTCATTATCAAACTCATTTAGCATTCCTTGTTGACTTGTATAGGTCTTTTCCCAAGCTTCATACTCTTGAAGAAAATAGTGGATATTGTCATAAAACACATAGTCATAATCAAACGTACTACGTTGGTAACCATGTAAAAAATATGAGGTGTCATTAAACGGATTGTAAAGCTCAATGGTATTATTATCTATTTGGTATACATCAAAAGTTTCGTAACCATCAATATCGTGGTACACATCCAATATCATATTATAAGCATCATAATCTGCTACTGGAATTCCAAAACCGTTACCTTGGTTACCAAAACCAACTAGGTTGTTGTTAGCATACATTACTCCATTTCTAAACGAAACTGTAAATGCTATTTGTAAAAATGGTGTTTCGCCATAACCTATAGTTTGGTTAATATCTACATACCACAATTCATACGAGCTCAATAATTGATGTAATGAAATTGTTGGTGTATTATTATAGTTATCAACAATAACTTCTTCTCTGTAACAAGACGTCAATAAAGTTGCTGTAAAAGCAAGTGTTAAGAATAATTTTATAGTCTTCATAATCCAACAATTTTAGGGTTAATAATTTTAAGGTTTCAAAACGCGTGCCAAAAATTAGTTGTGCTTTATACAATGTTAACCTTAAAGACTTATATTTTGTGTATTTTTGAATATAGAATTTGAAAATAATTATATGAACAACCCTTTAAAATATGCTGTTTTTGGTTCAGGAAGTTGGGCCACTGCTATTGTAAAAATGCTATGCGAAAATCTTGATGAAGTTGGATGGTACATGCGTAGTGTTTACATAAAAGAGCATTTGCTTAAAGAAGAACACAACCCAAGTTATTTAAGTTCGGTTGAGTTTGATATAAACCAATTAAAGCTAAGCAACGACATTAATGAAATGGCTAATTATGCTGATGTACTTATTTTTGTAGTGCCTTCGGCTTTTATGCATTCTGAATTAGAGAAACTCACTGTAGATATTACTAAAAAGACCATTGTTTCGGCTGTAAAAGGTATTATTCCTGAATCTGGTTTATTGGTAGGTGAACATTTTCATGATATTTACCATATTCCTTTTGAAAACATTGCTGTAATTGCTGGTCCTTGTCATGCAGAAGAAGTCGCTTTAGAACGATTATCGTACCTAACCATTTCTTGTGCTGACAGTAAAAAAGCACAGGACATTGCTGATAAGCTCTCTAGCGATTACATACAAACCAAAATTAGCGACGACGTTATTGGTACCGAATATGCTGTAATGCTTAAAAACATTTACGCTATTGCTGCTGGTATAGCACATGGTTTAGGTTATGGTGATAATTTCCAAAGTGTATTGATGAGTAATGCCATAAGAGAAATGAAGCGTTTTATTAAAAAAATGCACAAAATGAAACGCAACATCAATAACTCTGCCTATTTAGGAGATTTGTTGGTTACAGGATATTCTACATTTTCTAGAAACCGAATGTTTGGTAACATGATTGGTAAAGGCTACACTGTAAAATCGGCTCAAATGGAAATGAACATGGTTGCCGAAGGTTACTATGCCACAAAAAGTGCACATTTATTGAACGAAAAAAATAAAAAGAAAACACGTTTACCTATTGTAAACTCGGTTTACGAAATACTATATGAAGGTAAAAATCCTAAAAAAGTATTTAAAAAATTGACCGAAAAATTAGATTAATATTAACGTATTTAATCTTTACACCTCAATTCTTTAAGTTACATTTGTGCCATGAAAAAGTTAGTATCTTTTCTTTTATTAGCTTGCTCCTTATTTAGTTATAGTTTTTCATCGACTGCTGTCCCTGAAAAAACTATAACCGATTCGGTATTGCTTTTTTCTAAAGCTGAAAAAGAAACAGTTACTTCACCTTCAAAACCTGCACTTTTAGCAAGCAGCATTGAAACCAATGTTGTTTTTCTTTCAGACTCAAGAACTGGACCTTCACCTTTAGGGTTTAAAAACTCTACATATATTCAAAACAAGGCGTTTAGTTTACACCATGCCTTAACAAGTACTGTTCAGTTTAAACACTATAATAAAACCATAGTTCCCTTTAGAGCTATTGATATTATTTTCCCTTTCCATACGCATTGGTAAACACATTTTACTGCATTTAAAATTTAAACACTGCCAGCTTTAAAAGCTAATTAGCAGTAATTTATTACACACTTATTTTAAAATAACAATGAATACAAACAGCACTATAATAGGAGTTGCAATAGCTCTATTATGTTGTATGCCTTATGCGTTTATATACTTTTCTAGAAAAAAGAAGCAAAAGCAAACAATAGCAACATTTAAAACTATTGCGTTAGAACACAACATTCAAATTGATGAATTTGAAACTTTAAATACAAATACCATTGGTATTGATAAAACAAACCGAAAGGTATTATTTGTTAAAAACAACGAAACAACAATTGTAGACTTAAAACAAGCTAACTATTGTTATATTAATGAAGAAAAAAGCAAAACACAATCAATAAGTACTATTGATATTTGTTTTAATCTCTCTAATAAAGAACATCAAAAACTAACCGTTTTTGATAATGAAGATGGTTTTATGTTAGATGGAGAAATTCAATTTTCCAATACTTGGGTAAACACCATTAATCAGCATATTAAAGCTGCATAATTACCTTTTAAAATAAGCCTTGTTTAAAACGAGGCTTATTTTTTTAAAACCCCTTTTACTTTCATTAACGGAATAGCTTGTAAGGCACGTTCATTAATAGTATTTTTTCTAAACACATAGGTTTTTTCAAACATAGTATTACCTTCAAAAAAAGTAACTTTAAACTGATTGTTAAGTGCAAAAAGCTCCTCTTGTAACAATTCAATTTTAGCATAGCTTTTTGCAGGTAGCTTATCTATCTTTTTTCTAAATGTAGATGTTATTTTTTGGTCAGAATATCCATTAGTAACAATTAAAACCACATCTAGGTCTTGGTCTTTATCATTAATAATATATGCATTCCAGTCTTGGGTTTTGTAAACATCATTAAACTCGTTTACTACTGCTATATAAACACCTTCCACCTCTGGGATTTCAATATCTTTTTTCATCTTATTTCTTGCTTCTACAGAAAACCTTTAAATTAGACGCAAAATTAACACAATACTATCTATTGTGCATTTTTTATTAAAAAAAGACAAGGTTGTCAGTTCGAGTGATTTTGAGAAACGAAAAATAGTATCGAGAACTATTTCTTATTCTCGATACAAATTTCACTCATTTCAATCCTGAAATTTACTCGAATTGACGAATTAAGTCTAAAATGTGAATAGATAAATTACTTTAAAAAAATACAATGAAACACGTTTTCTCTGCCCTAATTATTCTATTTGTTTCTTCCTTTTCTACAGCACAAACCAACAACAATTCTCCTCTTACTATTGACCAAATTATGCAAGGCGAAGACTTTGTAGGTTATTTACCAACAAATATTAGTTGGTCAGACGATAGCAAAGACATTTATTTCAGTTGGAATCCTAATAACGACACCATTCGTTCTAACTTTAAAGTAAATATCAACACGCAAAAAATAGAAGCACTTTCTTTTGAAGACGAAAAACAACGCAGTAATGCTGGAGCGCTCTCAAAAGACGGTAAATGGAGCGTTTACGAAAAAGGAGGAGACCTCTTTTTACTTAATACGTCTAACTTTAGTAAACGACAAATTACCAATACTATAAACAGAGAGTCTAACCCAATGTTTTCGGGAGACCAAAAACACATTGTTTACCAACAAGACAATAACCTTTTTCAATGGACAATTGCAGATGGAAGCATTACCCAACTTACTAATTTTAAAAGCGGAAACGAGCGTCCTGAAAGTAAACGCAACGCGCAAGACCAATGGCTTTACGATGACCAATTGGCACATTTTGACATTCTGCAAAAACGTAAAAACGAAAGTGATGCCAGCAGTTACCGTAGAGAACAAAGACAGTTTAACCGTCCTGAAGCAGTTTATATAGGAGATAAAAGCCTTTTTGATATTGACCTTTCTCCAAATTTAGATTACGCTATTTATAGACTTTACAGTCCTGCAAACGATAAAAACACTATAGTACCAGATTATGTTACTGATAGTGGTTACACTACAGATCTTAACGCTCGTGCAAAAGTTGGTGGACCTCAATACACTACCGAAGCTTGGGTTTTAAACTTAAAAACTGGAGAAACACACCAACTAAAAACCGAAACCATTGAAGGTATTAAAAACAAACCTGCATTTTTAAAAGACTATGCCAAAACTACTGAAGATTACAATCCTGAATACGAAAACCCAAGACCTGTTTATGTAGATTCTCCTGTGTTTTCGCAAGATGGAAAAGCTGTGGTAAACATTACTTCGCAAGATTATAAAGACCGTTGGATTATGCTTGTAGACCTTAGCAACGGAAACTTAAAACTTATCGATCATCAACATGACGATGCTTGGATTGGTGGACCAGAAATAGGTTGGTTTGCCAATGGTGTTGTTGAGTGGATTGACAATACTACTATTTGGTTTAAATCAGAAAAAACAGGATATGCACACTTGTACACTGCCAATGTAAATTCAGGAAAAATAAAAGCACTTACCGAAGGTAATTTTGAAATTCAGCAAGTAACACTTTCTAAAGACAAAAAAACCTTTTACATCATTAGTAATAAAGAAAGTGCGCATCAAAATCATTTTTATCACCTACCAGTAAAAGGTGGAAAAATGGTACAAATCACATCTCAAAAAGGTGGTCATGAAGTTTCTGTTTCACCAGACGAAAGTAAGCTGGCTGTAAGATATTCGTACACCAATAAACCTTGGGAATTGTATGTTATGGATAACAAAGCTGGTGCAAAAATGACACAACTTACTGAGTCTACAACCGATGCTTTTAAATCCTACAACTGGACTGAAGCCGAAATTATAAACTTTACCGCTAGAGATGGCGCACAAGTACCAGCAACACTTTACAAGCCTAGTCCTGACAAAAACAATGGTGCAGCAGTAATTTTTGTTCATGGTGCAGGATACTTACAAAACGTTCATAATTGGTGGTCGTCTTATTATAGAGAATACATGTTCCATAATATTTTAACCGATAATGGATACACTGTTTTAGCTATAGATTTTAGAGCAAGTAAAGGTTATGGTAGAGATTGGAGAACAGCTATTTACCGTCACATGGGAGGAAAAGACCTTAACGACCAAATTGATGGTGCAAAATACCTGGTTGAAGAACATGGTGTTTCACCAGATAAACTAGGAATTTATGGTGGTTCTTATGGTGGTTTTATAACGCTTATGGCTATGTTTAAGTATCCTGATACTTTTAAAAGTGGTGCAGCTTTACGCTCAGTGACCGATTGGGCACATTACAACCATGGCTATACCGCAAATATTTTAAACACACCTGTTGAAGACCCAAAAGCCTACCAACAAAGTTCACCAATTTATTTTGCCGATGGTTTAAAAGGCAACTTATTGATGCTACATGGTATGATAGATACTAACGTACATTTTCAGGATGTGGTAAGACTATCACAACGTTTAATTGAACTGAAAAAAGAAAACTGGGAATTAGCTGTATTTCCTCTAGAAGGTCATGGCTTTGTAGAAAGCTCTAGCTGGAGTGATGAGTATCGACGCATTTTTAAATTGTTTCAAGAAACGTTGAGGGAGTAAACGGTTTGATTTTTTGAGGAACTATATTCAATAAGTTTAGAGGAAATAATTACAACTTTTAAACGTGACCTCAATATTGATATAGAAATTAATCTTTGGCTGAATAAAAGATTTGCTATCTTAGACATATAGTATGAATATACGTAATACGTATATCCAATTGTTGCCATACATTTGAGAAAAACAGTTCTAATATTGATTTTTGGTCTTCTGACCAACTTTGTGGTTTCACAGGAAATCCACTCTGAATATGTATATAAAAAAGAAAAAACTAAATCGAAAATTGGAAGCGGAATTAAATGGAATTATGTGGACTCTGACAGTTTAGTACTTTACAAAAACAGAACTTTTCATCGGACAAAATTCTATCACTATCACGAAATAATATACTCGGAATTAAAAGGAGAATGGAAAATTGAAAACGACACTCTAATTCTGAATTTAAAACTAGAAAAAGAAAGTAAATCGGACAAAAAATGGACTGAAATTAATTCGACCATAAGTTACCGAATAAAAAGGCGGAAATTGAAACCAATAGACGGATTTGAATTCTATGCGATACGGAATTTAAAACGTGTGAAAAAATAAAAAACGTATGGCAACACCGTGTATAATTAATTGGCTTGTTCAAGCCTACTTACGAAAATCCTCGCGGATTTTCTATTCGGTTTTTATTTGCTAAATTAGGTACTTAAACACGCCACTAATCATACACAAAACCGTTGCCAGTAATTTGAGAGACGAAATGCAAACATTCAGAATTAAGGGAAAAAAACTAAAAAATTGGAAAACATTCCACTCTGAATTTAAGAAAGAAATGAACTTCCCAGATTATTACGGGGAAAATATGAATGCTTGGATTGACTGTGTTGACGAACTGACTGACAAACCTACTCTACTGGAAATCGAAAACGGAAAATACTTAAAAGAAAATGCGCCTGAATTATTAAACGCAATTTTAGAATGTGGAGCTTTCGTCAATTACAGAAAAATTGAAGTCGGAGAAAAACCAAATTTGATAATCGCAGCTGATTGTTAAATGACAGAAAACTGACTTATAAAAAGAAACGAAAATTGATAGAAAAAGAAAAACCGTTAGAAAAAAACAATGAAGAGTTAAGAGGTTGGATAATTGAAAAAACAAATGAAATAGAATTAAAAATAAATCTTTTAATTACAAATTATTTTTCACCGAAAGAAAGGTCTGAATTCATTCAAATAATGATGAATAGTTCAGTTATTAATATGGGAGGAAAATATAAAATTCTAAAAAATATTCGTTCCTTCAATGATTCAATTATAGGAGATTTACAAAAACTAAATGCTATTAGAAACTATTTTGCACACGTTTCAATACAAAAGCCAATGTCTTTAACAGTTAGTCAAAATAATATCTCGAAAAAATATGACTTTCCAAGTCGAGTCAGGTATATGAATTCAAGTGGATTAATGAAAGAAAGGTCAATTGAAGATTTAGTAGCTGAATATTGTAAATTACACGATAAAATAACTGAATATTTGAATCAATAAAAACTACTGCCAACAACGTGTATAGCTCATTGCGGCTGAATTCCTAATCGGAATTCATTGCAATTTTGCTATCTTTGGTTTACGGCGGAAAATCATTGCTGATTTTCCGCAACGAGCCATACACAAACACGTTGTAGCACATTTGAAAAAAATCTGGAACATATTATTAATTCTCGTCGGAATTGCAAGTTTAGCACTAATTGCAATAACCATTTTCATTGCAACTTCAATGGGAAAAAGGGCGAATACGGATTTAAATAAAGATGACGGAATTAAAATCGTAAATCGGATTTTATATGTTTACGAATTTGATTCCTTGAAAACTAAAACGGATTACGAATTGAAAATATTGGAAAGAGATAGTGTTAGAATTTTTAAGTATAAAAATCTTAAAGATTCGACCAGAAATATAGCTTTCCGATTTAATAAACTAAATTCAAATCTATATTTTGGACCTGACAAATTCAACGTGGTGGAATCTGACAATTATCGGACTGAATTTAATTTTGACAAATACGAACTGACAGAACCGATTATGGATGGAGTCGGACCGATTTTGTTTAATAAAACTTACGGAGTTTTAGCTTGGGACAATAATTGGGGAAATCAATTTTATTTCGTGAATGAAGTTAATATTGACAAAATTGATTTACCTATTTTTAAGTATAATATGGAATAAAAAAACGTGCTACAACAACGTGTATAGCTCATTGCGGCTGAATTCCTAATCGGAATTCATTGCAATTTGCTATCTTCGGTTTACGGCGGAAAATCCTCGCGGATTTTCACGCAACGAAACCATAGCCAAACCGTTGGCAAACATTTGAGAATGACGAAAAACACAGAAAATCATAGCGGAATTTTATCAATCGAAATGTTTGACAATTTAGCAAATCGAAGTCCTAGTTTTCATAGAATTTCAGCAATGCTATTAGACCATTTTTTAATGTGTATTTTGATAATTCCGATTGCGATTGTATTTGCTATAGCATCTGAAAAACTCGGATTTAAATTGATAGACGGAATGAGTTTCTATGTTTGGGTCTTGATAATCTTTGTATACTACAATAAAGACTTTTTCAATGCTAAAAGTCCTGCGAAAAGAATAATGGGCTATCAAGTCATCGACAGAAAAACGGAAAAACCTGCGACTGAATTACAATGTTTCGTGCGGAATTTTACAATATGCGTTGCTTGGCCAATAGAAGTTATAGTTGGATTTTTTAACCCGGAAAGAAGAATCGGAGACTTTTTAGCGAACACCAAAGTTGTTTCATCTGAAAAAGAAAAATTAAAAACAATTTGGACTGACTTAAAACGAACAAAACTGAAAATGAATTATTTCGGGATTATAATAATCGGAATCGTATATTTTTACGGATTAAGTTATATAATTCCTTAAAAAATAAAAACGTTTGTCAACAACGTGTAAGCACAATATAAAACCACGGATATGAATAAAATTTTTACTCTGATTTTTAGCCTAATTACAGCTTTTGGATTTTCACAGACAAAAGAAATTCAAATTGAATTTATAGGAAATTGCGGACTTCATATGACAGATGGTATCACAAATTTCTATATTGATTTTCCATACAAATCTGGAGCTCACGGATATATGGAATTTAAAGAATCGGAATTAGATAGTATTAAAGAAAACTCAATTTTCATTTTTACACATAAACACTCTGACCATTACTCTAAAAAGAATCTAAAGAAAGTGATGAAAGAAAAAGGTGGACAGACTTATGGTGTTTCAAACATTTCAGAATTAGAAAAATTAAACGAAACTTTGGATAATTTTGAGATTGAGGCATTTAAGACTGAACATAAGGTTTTTGGAATTAATTTCAGACACTATTCATTTCTGATAACGTGGCACGGAAAACGGATGTATTTATCTGGCGACACAACAGAACCTCAAACAATTGGAAAAATTAAAAATATTGATTGGGCATTCGTCCCATATTGGATTTTAAAAAATGCTAAAGAACAGAAGATAGACATTGATGCAGATATGTATTATGTTTACCATCTGTATCCCGAACAAATACCAAGCGCTAAAGAGAATTGGGATAAGGTAGATAATATTCATCCATTGACAGAACAAGGCGAAATTCTAAAATTGGAATACTAAAAAATACTGTGGGCAACAACGTGTACAGCTCATTGCTGCGGATTTTCACGCAACGAAACTAAACACAAATCGTTATAAGTAATTTGAGAAAATTCACTTTTATACTAATTATTCTACCTTTATTAGTTACATCGCAAACTAAGAAGGATTCCATCTTGGAATTAATTAGAGTCAAAAGTCAAGAATCTCGGATTGTAATAAGAAAAGAGAATGATACAACGCGAAAACTTGTTTATCAGTTCTGCGAATCTTGGTCTGAAAATATCTCTTTCTTGAAATCAAATTTAAAATCAGAGGAAATTCTCAAACTTAAATTAGATAAGAATACGACAATTAAGTTAATTGGATTAATCAGCGAATTGGAAAACGATAATACGAAGAAAAAAGCTTTCGAAATTTTAAATGGATTAATCAATTCGGAAATTGAACATCTGAGTTATTCTTGTTCTTACGACGTAATATCATCAATGTCAATTTCAAATTACTTTTTCATACTTATTACTCAGGAAAATCAAATATTTACACCTAGTTTCAAACTTAATGAGAAGGAAAGAAGAGAGTTTAAAAATAAAATATTAATTGCTGAGCATAGCAACTAGAAATTCACAAACAACTTCAACAACGTATATAATTCATTACTTCCGATTTCTTCATAGGAAATCCATCAGATTTTACGCAACCAATCCCTAAATTTTAAATCGAAGACTTAAACTGCTCTAAAAAGCGCACATCATTTTCGCTTAATAAACGGATATCACCTATTTGGTGTAGTAGCATAGCAATACGGTCTATTCCCATACCAAATGCAAACCCTGAATATTCTTTAGAATCTATACCACAGTTTTCTAACACATTTGGATCTACCATACCGCAACCCATAATTTCTAACCAACCTGTTCCTTTTGTAATACGGTAATCTACTTCCGTTTCAAGTCCCCAATACACATCTACTTCTGCACTTGGTTCTGTAAACGGGAAATACGACGGACGTAAACGTATTTTACTTTTTCCAAACATTTCAGTGGTGAAATATTGAAGCGTTTGCTTAAGGTCAGCAAAACTTACATCTTTATCTATATACAAACCTTCTACTTGATGAAAAAAGCAGTGAGAACGCGCAGATATAGCTTCGTTTCTGTAAACACGACCTGGTGAAATAGTTCGAATTGGTGGTTTATTGTTTTCCATATAACGCACTTGTACCGAACTGGTATGCGTACGCAATAAGATATCTGGATTGGTTTGAATAAAAAACGTATCCTGCATATCACGTGCTGGATGGTATTCTGGCAAGTTCAACGCTGTAAAATTGTGCCAATCGTCTTCAATTTCTGGACCTTCGCTTACATTAAACCCAATACGCGAAAAGATATCAATAATCTGATTTTTTACAATAGATATTGGATGACGCGCACCTATTTCAATAGGTTCTCCAGGACGAGACAAATCACCATAAATACCTTTATCTTCTTCTTTACTCTCTAACTCTTCTTTTAAAGCGTTTACTTTATCTTCAGCAGTCTTTTTTAAAGCATTGATAACTTGACCAAATTCTTTTTTCTGGTCGTTAGCTACATTTTTAAATTCTTTAAAATAATCATTAAGCAACCCTTTTTTTCCAAGGTATTTAATTCTAAATGCTTCAACTTCATCTTTAGTTTCAGCTTTGAATGCTTCTGCTTCAGCAATAAGCGCTTTAATCTTGTCTATCATGATATCAATAAAATGAGTGCAAATTTAGTAAATCTATTCAATAAACTCAGCTTCCAAAAAATAATTGACAATGGCTTCTTTCATTAAAATACTTTGCTCACCTGCTTTAAGGTGAGGCAATTGTTCTTTTACTTTATAATGTGGCCAACCATCGTCATCAAAAAAATCAAATTCATAATACCCATAAGGTTCTAACAACCTACATATGGCAATATGCATCAAATCTAGTTTGTGGTCTTTTTTAAAACGACGGTGTATTTGTCCTAATTCCTGAACGCCAATAAGGTATATTATGGCATCTAAATCTAACGTGTCGCCATCAGCAAACTGCACAGACAGCTTGTTAACCAAAAGTTCCCATCGTTGTTTTAACTGTTCGTCTCTAGACATATATATTTTCCTACCAAAGTAGGAATCTCAATTTAATTAAGTTGCAAAGTTAAAAAACCTTGATATTTAAACCTACAAGGTTACAGAAACCTTAAAAAAAGTTTTACTTATAATCTAGCTGTTCTAGACTTGGCTAGAAATGACAAATTTAAGGCACAATATTTTTAACTATTAAAAAGTTATATTTGAAAAAAATTAACATAATGGCTGTTATTGATATTGTTTTAGGAGCGTTGTTGCTTTTTGGACTTGTAAGAGGACTTTTTAAAGGGCTTTTTGTTGAAGTTGCTTCACTTGTAGCTTTGGTTGCTGGTGTTTATGGCGCCATTCATTTTAGTGATTATGCTGCTTCTTTTTTTGAAGATAGTGTAGATTGGGATGAAAAATATGTAAACATTCTTGCCTTTGCCATTACGTTTGTAGTTATTGTTTTGGCAATTGCTTTAGCAGGAAAAGCCTTAACTAAACTAGCTGATTTTGCTGCTTTAGGAATTTTAAACAAGCTTTTAGGCGCTGTATTTGGTGCACTTAAAATTGGGTTAATATTAAGCATATTGCTTATTGTTTTTGACAATATGAACAACACCATTCCGTTTGCAGATGAAGAAGATTTAGAAACGTCTATTCTATACAAACCTGTAAAATCTTTAGCTCCTATGCTGTTTCCAAGTATTTTAAACAAAGGAAAAGACGTTGATGAAGACACTGTTCCTGAAGACACTCAAGAACAAAGCAGCATTTAATAGCAGTCGCTTTTTATTTGTTGGTTATTTTGATAATAGCTCAACGGTTTGTTATTGTAAGTCGTAACAATATCTTCTAAAACACTTATTACACCTTTGTGCATTGCTAGCGAACCACAAATCATAATCACACCATTATTGTAAAGCGTTTCTGCAATAAATTTTGCGTCATTATGTAATTTGTCCTGAACATATTGTCTCATTCCTTCCCTAGATAAAGCTAACTTAAAATTACTTAATCTTTTTTCATAAATAAGGTCATCTATTTGCGTTTTATACATATTAAATGATTCCGTTGTTCGCAGTCCAAAATATAAATGGGTTTCTGTTTTTTTGTTCTGCTGAAGCATTCCAAGAAATGGTGCAATTCCAGTTCCGTTTGCAATCATAATCACACGTTTTGCTTTTTTAGGAAAATGAAATGCTGAATTTTTCACCAAACGCGCTTTTAGTTTTGAGCCTATTTCAGCGTTATATAAAAATCCAGAACCTAACCCTTTATCATGTAACTTTACACATAAATGAACATTTCCGTTAACTTTTCCTATAGAATACAAACGCTCTCTATAATCGTTTTTTGGATAAATAGCCAATAAATCGCCCGAAGTAAATTGATGGTGCTTTTTAGGCTTTAAGGTGATAAAAAACGTGTCATCAGTATTGGTTTCTGTTTTGCTGATTACCTTAAATTTTTTAAGCTGCTTGGGTTTGGTCACTAATTGCTCTTGCGGAATATTCACAGTAATTCCTGTAGCGTCGCACCACTGATTGACCCATTGATTAAATGCTTCAACCGACTTGTCATTTATGGTAAACACAGAAACATCTTGTTGAAATAATTGCTGTAAGGCTTTATCAGCATCAAACGCAAATTGGCAAAAATCAGGATATGCTAACGAGCCAAATCCAACTACTGAAAACTGCAAGGTGCTTGCATTGGTTTCCGATTGTAGTTTTTGCAAAAACATATTAGCGTTTGTTGGTGCATCGCCTTGACCATAAGTCGCAGTCATTATTACCAAATGCTTTGCTTTTGGATACTGCGTGTATGTATTCATTTCGGTAATTACTGCTTTTTTTCCAGTAGCAATAAGTTGTTTGTAAAATGCATTGGCATAGTTTATCGTACTTCCGTTTTCTGAACCCACAAGAATAACAATTTCGGCATCTTGAGGTTTGAACTTATTTTTCAATCGGCTTTTACGACGTTTTAAAGTCATGGCAAACCCAGAATAGATAAAAAACAGAATATTTGCCGTAGCAATGGCTAAAATAATAGACCATAAAATACTGCCTTTTCCCGTGTGTAAATTCACACTTAAATTAGAAAACAGCGTGACATTAGGTAGTTGTATATCACTTAAAACATCGCCTGTAAACTGATTAACAAGCAACTCCTTATTCTTTAATTTTACTGTGAAATAATCTTCTACATCACTAGAAAAAGGGAATTCAATAGCTTTTACTTTAGAAAGTGGTGTGTTTTTAAACACTTCAAAATGCGATAACGGTTGTTTTGGCGTTTCTGAAAGTGCATCAAAATCTACTTGATGTGATATTTTAGCTTCTGGTAAAACATCAAACTTTTCTAACGACAAATACACACCTGTAACCGTAATTATGATGATTGGAATTAAAGACAAACGCCCCAAAGCGACATGCCAATACTGGTTAAAATCTTCATTAATTATTTTTGAAAAAAAGCGCTTAAAACCACGTTGTCGCTTTATGATTAGGACAGTTCCAGTAACAGCAATTAAGCACAATAAGAATGAGCATAAACCTACAAAAAATCGGCCGACACTTTTTAAGAATAACGACCTATGGAAATTGGTTACCCATTGAAAAAAAGGTGATGGTTTTAGCTCTTCGCCAAGATATTGGGCAGTAACAGGATTAAAATAACCACTTAAATCGTTTCCTTCTTCAGTAAATACAGAGGCAACCACAAAATCATTACCATCAACTTTTATGTCAATAATTTCAGGATAAGTCTCTTGAAAAACTGTAAGAGTTTCAGCAAGTGTGATGTTGTCTAAATCGGCAACATGGTAAGGTTCTAATTGTTCGGAAATAGGCTGAAATGCCAGAATAATTCCGGTTACAGAAGCTAAAACGATAAAAACAAAAGAAGATACAGCCAACGCAAGGTGACTGTATCTCCAAATGGATATGGTCATAATTTATTATTAATTCGGCATCATTCTAATATAGCGAATAAAGCCTTTACCTTCGTGTTTTCCTTTGATGTTTTCTGTTGTTAATGGGAATTGTACATCATCAACAAAATATTCATCATCTTCAACAGCGGTTTCAAAACGGATGCTGTAACCTGCATCTATTTTAGAATCTTCAATATCTATCACTTCTATAGCGCGTTCGCCACCAGCAACTGTTGCGCCTGTGATTGCATCAATATTATGACGTTTTTTTCCATAAAATTGCCACCATTCTTCAACCGTATTGTACCACTCATCGTCATCACCTTTTACATACAAGGTTTTTTCATAATCTCCTTCTGGATTGATTAACGAAATCACAATGTAAGCGCCTTCTCCTGTATAATTCGTCATTTGAATCATACACTTATACTTGGTAGATTCTGTTAAGGTAGTAAAGGATACTAATCCTAAAACTAAAATGCTTAAAAGGGTTATATATTTTAATTTCATTTTACTTCTTATTTTAAGAATTTAATTGAAACATTGTTCTTTTTTAGTAGCTCATTTTCTGAAGCTAAATCGTAAGCTGTTTCATCAAAATCAGTAGTGATAGTTTTATCAGCACCTTGCTCTAAAAGAAATTTTAAAATGCTATCATCTTTTGCAGTCATTGCAGCTAATAACAAAGCTGTATTTCCTTCTTTGTTTTTAGCATTGATATCTTGACCAAATTCAGTAGCCATTTTTAAAAGCTCTAAACTGTTTTTTTCAACAGCTAAATGATACCAAGTATTTCCATTTTTTTGAGGCGCTTTTAGGTCTAACCCTGTACTCTTTACTAGGTCTAACTTTTTTAAGAAACCGTCTTTATTTCTGTTTGAATAACCACTAATAACATAGTAAGCTAGATTGTTACCATCAGCATCTACTAGTTCTAAATTAGCTTCTTTTTCTATCAAGAAATTGACAACTTCTGGACTATTGTTTTGCATTGCAAGCATTAAAGGGGTTTCTCCTTTTTTATTAGCTTGATTAATGTTTTCAAGTTTATTATCGTACAACAAGCTTACTATAGCTAAGTCGTTTCTAGAAGCTGCATTTAAAAATGGTGTATTACCATTGTGATCTTTAGCATTTACATTTAATCCATTTTCTAAAAAGTAATTAATGACTTCAGTATCTTTTGATCGTGAAGCAAGCACATGCAGAGGCGAAACACCTTCGTGGTTTGTTGAATTAGGCTTTAATCCTTTTTCTTCTAAAAATTTATACACTTCTAAACCATTGGTTTTTCCGCGTGTTCCATAAGCAGCAAACATAAATGCTTGGTCGTTTCCTTTAATCCCTTTAGCTATAAGCTTATCCATTAGATCAATATTTCCTGTTTTAGCAACATAGTTAAAGGCATCATTACCATTGGCGTCAGTACTTTTTAAATCTACACCTTTAGACACGAAATAGTCTAACAATTTAAAATCTGAATCATAAGGAGCGGACAATAATAAAGCGTTAGCTCCATCAGGATTTAGGTCTATTTTTGGGTTTGCTCCATTTTTAATACAAAGCTCGTATACCTCAGTGTTTTGCTGACCTGAACCAGCAGCAAAGTTTAAAATGGTGTTTCCTTTATCGTCAGTTAAGTCGGTTTTAGCCCCTTGTTTTAAAAGGTGCTTCATAAACTCTACATTTCCTTTGTAGGCAGCCCAAAAAATATACGTTCTACCATCGTGAGTTAATTTGTTAGCATCATTTCCTTCTTGAGATTGAAGGTGAATAATAGTTTCTAATGGTGCGTTTTGTAAAATCGCATACACTACACCATCAAAATTATTCCTGTTTGCCTCAGCAGGATTGTTGCCTTCTTTTATTTTTTGGTCAATAATCTTAGGTGTAGGTTTAGTATCCCAAAAATCACGACTTAAAAAAATATTATCTTGTGAAAATCCTTGAACACTTAATAGAAGTGCTAAACCAAGGAGTTTTAGTTTAAAATTTTGCATCTTATTTTTTTACAAATGATTCAATTAACGGATTGATTTCTTCAGCTGTTTTATAGTTCTCTTCATCAAATAAATATTTAAAGAGTCCTTTATTATCAACTTTTTCCTCCAAAGACAAGTTTGTATGTCTTGCAAAAACTTCACTCCATTTAGCACGTACAATAGCCCATTTAGCTTCGTTTTCTTTCCAGTAATCTTGAGCAGCTTTACATTTACTGTCTTCAACTTTAACGTAAGTATTAAACCCTTTTTCTTGAGCTAATACTACATCAGCTTTTCCTTCTTCACGAATTACCTTGTCGTTATCTTGATCGTGAATCCAACCATTATCAACGATTTCATGACGATTTCTTCTAATAGTTACATTGTAATCGCTACGTTTAGTGTACTCACGTCTTGGTAATGGTGCAGACGTTGTGTTTTCCCAATAGCTCTTACCATCAACATGTACCCAAGAAGCAGATCCTTCATAACGAGGGCTATCATCTACTTGAAATACTTTTTGAGTCCATTGTCCTTTAACATCACTTTTAGGAAGACTAACATAATTCCAGCTATTATCATAGTTGTACTCATACAAATCGGTATTTTCAAATTCCCAATCTTGTCTCCAATGTTTTACAATCATTTTATTATTAGGAGGACCAACAATTAATAAGTGTTGCATAGAAATTTTGTCTTTATCATCTTCAACTAATTGAACCCACTCTAAACCTTTATCATGTTTTACTTTTGATGGTATATAAGTTGAATCTCCTGAATATTCAAAAGTTTCAGCAAAGTTAAAAGTAACTTCATAACAACCACACATACTCTTTATGGCGTCCTGGTCTTGCTTTTTTGTGCTTTGAGCATTTAAATTAATTATAAATGCAAACGCTAAAACTGTTGTTAAGGCTAATTGTTTCATTATTAAAGTTTTGTTTTACTGTTTTAAATTTTATTGAAAAAATTTTGTTCTTATTTAGACTGATTTAAAATAACATTTTATATTTGCAGCAAATTTAATCAAGAATGAGTCTAAATAAAAATAAAATCTGTATTTATTTTTCACTTTTTTTTAGCTTGGTAGCGATTGCTCAAGAAGTTGAAACTGATTCTACTGAAACAAAGCAACTTGACGAAGTAATTGTTACTGCAACACGTACAGTAAGACAACTATCTTCGTTGCCATTACCAGCTCAGTTAGTCTCAAAAAAAGAAATAAAAAGTGTAAACTCATTACGATTAAGTGACATATTAAACGAGCAAACAGGATTAATTACAGTGCCTGATTTTGGTGGTGGTGAAGGCATACAACTACAAGGTTTAGACTCTCAATACACATTAGTTTTAATTGATGGAGTACCTCTTATTGGTCGTTCTGCAGGAACACTAGACATTAGCCGAATTACCGTTGGAAACATTAAACAAATAGAAATTGTTAAAGGTGCTTCGTCTAGCTTATATGGAAGTGAAGCTCTTGGTGGTGTTATAAATATAATTACTGAAAACCCTAAGTATGGGTTTAATGGAGAGCTAAACTCTAGAGTTGGAAGCTTCAATACACTAGACAACAGCTTTAATTTAGGCTACAGAAAAGAAAAGTTTTCTGTAAGTGCTTTTGTAAATAGTTTTAGTAGTGATGGTTACGACCTTAATGAAAATGATGCCTTAAACACTGTTGAACCTTTTAAAAACCACACGTTCAACACTAAGCTTACTTATAATTTTAACGAAAATACTAGTCTGTTTTTATCAGGAAGATACTATACACAAAATCAAGATTATGTAGCATCAGAAGATTTAAAAGGCGAAAGTGATATTAATGAGTGGAATGCTCATGCAAAATTAAGCCATACCTATAACGAAAAATGGAGCAGCTATTTTGAGTTTTACGCGACACGCTACATGGCTGATGAATACTTAAACAATACAGACAATTCTAGATTTAGTGAAAGTGATTTTAACCAACTATTACTAAGACCAGAGATTAGAGCGAGTTATAAAGCTTCAGAAAAAAGTGATTTTATTGGTGGTATTGGTTGGAATCATGAAACCTTAAAGCGTACTGATTTTTCGACTAACCCTGAGTTTAATTCACCTTATGCCTACTTACAGTATGACACCAACCCAACCGAAAAACTAAACGTTATCCTAGGTGCTCGTTTTGACAACCATAGTGAATACAAATCACAGTTTAGCCCTAAAGCTGCATTAAGGTATAAGTTATCTAATAAAATTGCTGTAAAAGGATCAGTAGGTTATGGATTTAAAGCTCCTGATTTTAGACAGTTGTACTTCGACTTTACAAACTCATCAGTAGGTTATACAGTTTTAGGTTACAATGCTGTTACTACTGCAATTCCGCAAATGGAAGCTAATGGAGAGCTTGCTAACATTGTTGTTCCTATTTCAGAATTTGAAAACGAATTAAACCCAGAAAACTCAATTGGTATTAACGTTGGTGCAGATTACAGACTTTCTAGTACAGTAAAAGTAGACCTTAATGTATTTAGAAACAATATTGAAGATTTAATTGATACTCGAGTAATCGCTAATAAAACCAATGGGCAAAATGTATTTAGCTACTATAATGTTCATAAGGTATTTACACAAGGATTAGAGTTTAATGTGAATTGGAAACCTAGCAATAATTTAAAATTAATGGGAGGTTATCAATTACTATTTGCTAAAGACAAAGCAGCTGTTGATGCCTTTGAAAATGGTGAAGTTTATGCAAGGTTAACTCCTAGCTCACCTTCATTTCAGCTTAAAAAAGAAGATTACTTTGGGCTGTACAACCGTTCGAGACACATGGCTAATTTTAAGATTTTCTACACGTTTGAACGTTGGAAACTCGATGCAAATCTTAGAGGAACTTACAGAAGTAAATACGGACTTTACGACACTAACGGAAACACTTATTTAGATAAATACGATGAGTTTGTAGATGGTTATTCTACTTGGGACATCGCGTTTAACAAAACACTTTATAAGAATTACACATTAGGCTTTGGTATTGACAATGTTTTTGGCTTTACAGATACACAAAACATAAGCAATATTTCAGGTCGCATTATATACGGAAAACTTAATATTCAAATTTAATAAACATTAAATAACACTTAAACATCATGAAGACACTTAAATTTTTAGCATTAGCAATCGTTTTAATAGGATTCTCATCTTGTAGTAGCGATGACGACAATGGAGGTCAACAATTATTAGACGTTGAGGCAGAAACTGTATCAAATTTATACGCACCGCAAACAGGAGGACAAGGTAGTGGAGAAGATATCTCTGGAGAATTTACAAAATTCAGCTTTTCTTTAGGAACAACAACAACTAGTGAAACCGAGTGGGATATTGCTTTTAGAGGTACATCAATAATCTTAAATGGTGGTTCTTCTATGGGTACTATTGATGAGCCTGCAAGAAGTGGCGAAGCTGCTGGATATATAATAGAAGGTACATTTAATGATATTGCATCTGTAAATACAGAACTATTAACACAAGACTCTGAAGAAGGCTATGTACTTAGTGATTGGTACAGTTACGACCCAGTAAACCATGTTATTAACCCAACTGCTGGAAGAGTATTGGTTATTAAAACCCACGATGGCAAATATGCAAAAGTAGAAATTTTAAGCTATTACAAAGACGCTCCTGATAGTCCAAGTATGGAGAGCGAATATAGATACTATACTTTTAACTATGTATATCAACCTAACGAAGGTGAGATTACATTTTAATTTTTCTCATATTTAGAATTAGTTAATTAAAAAAGCCACTCCAATTGGAGTGGCTTTTTGTTTCTGAAGATTAATATAATAAATAACTATTCATAAAAAGTTACTCCTCCTGTATTGATATCATACATTGCACCTACTATCTTAATTTCTCCATTCTTTTCCATTTCTGAAAGGATAGGGCTTTCTGCATGAATTCTTTCTAGTGTTAATTCCACGTTCTTTTTTGATACTGAATCCACAAAATCTAAGTTTTTAGATGTTCTTAAGCTTTCATCTTTAGGCTCTTCAGTTGCATTAACAGCAGGTGTTATCTTTTGTATAAGTTTTGTTAAATTACCCATTTCAGCATGGTCACAAGCTCCTTTTACAGCTCCACAACTTGTATGACCTAAAACTACTATTAACTTAGTTCCTGCAAGTTTACATGCAAACTCCATGCTTCCTAATATATCCTCATTTACGAAATTTCCAGCAATACGAACACTAAAAATATCTCCTAAACCTTGGTCAAATACTAACTCTGCTGACACTCTAGAGTCAATACAACTTAAGATAGTCGCAAAAGGGAACTGTCCATCACTAGTATCGTTAACTTGCTCTAGTAAGTTTCTATTTGCTTTTAAATTATTTTGAAATCTTATATTTCCTTCTTTTAAGAATTGTAAAGACTTTTCAGGAGTCATAGTTGCCTGAGATTCTTTTGTATGTGCTTTCATAATTTTCTGTTTTTTAATATTTGTCTTTTACGTTAATTTTTATCCATTGTGTACACTCTTTAAAATTTTTAAAGATGTGCTCTCGAGGTATTAAATCTGGTATGATATCAATACGCTCCATCATATATTTTGGTTGTTTTAATAAGTCTACAAAAAGAACTTGAACATTATTTTTTCTTAGTTCTTGTAATACATCTTCCATAGCATATAAACCAGATTGATCCATATATTGCATACGCCCTAAACGAATGACTACTGTTGAAGCTGTATGTGGTATTTGAGCTGCTAAACTTTGAAAATCGCTAGTTGAGCCAAAAAACAAAGGGCCTTTTATGTGTTTAATAAAGACTTCTTCTTTCAATTTTACAGGAAAATCAACCTCATCTGCCCAAGCTTTTTCTTCTCCAAGTTTTTTAACATCAGAACGTTGTGCTGTTAAATCTCCAAGTTTTTTCATAAACATTAACGATGCTATTACTAAGCCTATTCCAACAGCGTAAACTAAATTCCAAAAGGTTGAAAGTGTTAACACAACTAACATTATCAATACTTCTGAACTTAATTTTAATGGTCCTAGTTTTATGTCTTTTGGCAATACAGGTATTGCTTTAAGTCCTTTATAGTCCATTACACCTATACCAACTGTTATTAAAATACCTGCTAAAACAGCTGCTGGAATTTTTGATGCAACTGGACCTAATGCCAATAGTATTACTAATAGCATTACACCTGCAATCATACCTGACAATCTTGTTTTTCCCCCAGATTGAATATTAACTACAGTTCTTATGGTTGCACCAGCCCCTGGAATACCTCCAAAAATAGCTCCAATTGTATTACCTATACCTTGTCCAACAAGTTCTTTATTAGGTTTGTGTTTGGTCTTAGTCATATTATCAGCTACTACACTTGTTAAAAGTGAATCGATAGCTCCTAAAAGCGCTAAAGTTAAAGCTGTAAAAATATAAGGTGTTATACTACTGAGTTTAAACTGAGTGATAATTTCTATATTAGGCATTGGAAATCCGCTAGGTATTTCCTCAATAGGTCTATAGTCTAAACCAAATCCTACAGCAATCCCAGACATCACCAATAAAGCAACTAGTGTGCTTGGTATCGCTTTTGTAATTCGTTTAAAACCATAAATAATAAGTATTGTGCCTAATGCCAATAAAACTTCAAGTAAACTAATATTTTTTAAAGCTCTTCCTAAAACCTTAAATGTTCCTAAAACACCTGAAGCTTCTTTAGCTGCTAGCGTTTTAGACTCTTTGAGTATGTCAGCTTCGGTTACTAATTCTGCTCTTCTAATGGTTTCTTTAAAGTCTTCAAGAACCAAGATTTCTTCTTTAGCTTCTTCTTTAAGAATATTTTCAAGAATCACTTCTTCAGCTTGTGGCTTAAACTTATTTACATACTCTTGGTCTTCTTTAGGGTAATACCCAACAGCAGGTAAAATTTGTGTAATTAAAATAATAACACCTATTGCAGTCATAAAACCAGAAACTACAGGATATGGAATGTACCTTATGTATTTTCCTAAACCTAGAGCACCAAGGCCAATTTGCATTAAACCAGCTAATAAAAACACTGTTAAAATAGCAGGTAGAGCCTTTTCAACATCTCCATCGTTAGCAGCAATAATACCAGCAATAATTACCATACTTACTGCTGTCATAGGTGCTGTTGGTCCTGATATTTGGGTATTAGTTCCACCAAAAAGCGCTGCGAAAAAACTTATAAAGATTGCGCCATACAATCCAGCACTTGGACCTAAACCAGACGATACTCCAAATGCTAATGCTAATGGTAATGCTACAATACCTGCAGTAATACCTCCAAATGCATCTCCTCTTATGTTTGAAAAAAGCTTCATATTTAGCAGTTTTTAAAAGTTTGCTTTCTAATTTAACCTTTATTTCTCAAAGAAAAAAGCAATTCTAAACATTAGCTTTGGTTTTATATTATCGTTTTTTGTGGCTTATTTTTACCAAAATATACTTCCCTTGTGTATATTCACTTAAGCAATTAAAAGTGATACATTAAGGTTATTTATTAATCGTTCTGCATTAAACATTGAAGACGATTTTGAACTGTTACCAGACCTTGTTTCTTCTTTGTTGAAATACAAAAGATTTACATTGCTTTTTGTTAAATAATTTGACAAGTTACTGATTGCATTATCACTCTTATCAAATACGTATTCAATTACTTTAGAGTTGAATAGTGCATTTGAAGTGGTGGAATGCATTTCGCCATCAACCAACTTAAATGATTTTAATGGTTGGGTGTTCTTCTCAAACAAGTTTTTAACAAAAGCATTGTTTACTGTATCTCCTGAGTCTTGTAACAAACCTAATGACAATTCTTGATTAGGCTCTAAAGTACTCTTTGAAGGTACAATTAAAACGGTTCCTTTATGCTGTTTTAATACATAATTAGCAATCCTATCTCCTACCACGCTAAAGGCTTTCTTTTTCTTACCTAAAACTATTACATCAGGTTGTTGCTGACTTATGTAGTTTTTGATTTCGTCTTTAACATTGCCAAAAGAAAACTGATAGTTAATTTTTATATCACATGCTTTTGAAATTGGCTCGACAGTATTTTTTATGTCTTTTTCAAATGCATTGTACTTCTCATTTAAAGTTCTCATGGCTGAAAGTTGACTTTCTCTTTCAACCACATCAGTAAATTTTTGTACAGAGAAGAGATCAATTTCGCCATCAACCTTTTTTGCAAGGTTGACAGCGTTGTTGAGTAAAGTACTTGGTGAATCTTTAAGATCGGTAAGTACTAATATTTTATATTGTTTTGACATGGTGTTTTTAGCTTAAACTTATTTTCGATTTAGGTCTTTCATTAAAGAACCTAATAAAGCTCGAAGGGTTTTCAACCACACCACGTTTAGAGATTAGTTTCATGTCAATATTTCGTTCTTCAGCCTTTAAGATAAAGTCTTCAAGAATTTCAATAATATCATAATCTAAATATCTTGTTTTAATTAAATCAATTTCAAGATATGTATCTCTTGGTATGCTGTCCAACTCCTTAAGGATTGCTCCTTTATTTAAAAAGATAACTTCCTCGGCAAGTGTCATTTTTATTTTATGTTTTCCATTGCTCTTGTCTTCAATATGAAGGAAATGAGAGTTTTGGTAACTCTTTAATAAAATAACTACTATACCAACTGCAAGACCTAAACTAATACCTACTAACAAATCGGTAAATACAATACCTATTACAGTAACAAAAAATGGTACAGATTGCTTCCATCCTAGTTTATACATTTGTTTAAACAATGCTGGCTTTGCAAGTTTGTAACCTACTACTAGTAATATTGCTGCTAATACTGATAATGGAATCATATTAAGCAAGCGAGGTATAAGAATTACAGATATTAAAAGGAAGAATCCATGAATAATAGCCGATAATTTTGATCTACCTCCAGATTGAATATTGGCAGAACTACGAACAATTACCTGAGTAATTGGTAATCCTCCAATGAAACCAGAAATCATGTTACCAGCACCTTGAGCCAATAACTCTCTGTTAGTTGGTGTTACATTTTTATGAGGGTCTAATTTATCAGTTGCCTCAACGCAAAGCAAAGTTTCTAAACTTGCTACAAGTGCAATTGTAAATGCTACAACCCAAATATCAGGATTAGTGATAGCAGAAAAATTAGGGAAACTAAATTGACCAAAAAAGTCCGAGGCGCTTTCAGGTATTGGAACGCTTACTAAATGCGACTCAGCAATAGATAAGCTTTCGTTATCCTTAGTAAACACATACCATATAATACCTAAAATTACAGCTACTAAAGGTCCTTGTATCAATTGGAATATTTTA
The DNA here is from genome assembly GCF_039524015.1 of Gaetbulibacter jejuensis. NCBI lineage: Bacteria > Pseudomonadati > Bacteroidota > Flavobacteriia > Flavobacteriales > Flavobacteriaceae > Gaetbulibacter > Gaetbulibacter jejuensis. Next base: position 215,902 of record NZ_BAAAGF010000001.1, read on the forward strand.
CCTTTTTTAGACAAAACTTTATCCCAAAGGATAAGAATTGCTAAACCTACAGCTCCAATAATAAAAGAGCCCCAAATAATATTATCAGAAATGCTAAGCAATGCAGAAAATGTGTTTTCACCTGAAGCTTCTAAAAAACTATCAGCTCCTTCTGGCTCAGCATCATACCCAAAAAAGTGAGGGATTTGTTTTAAAATAATAATGATACCAATACCTGTAAGCATTCCTTTAATTACTGAAGACGGGAAATAATACCCAATAACTCCAGCTTTTAAAACTCCAAATAAAATTTGAATACCACCAGCAATTACAACAGCTACAAGAAAGTTTTGATAACCGCCTAAAGTTCCAATAGCAGTTAATACAATAGCTGCTAAACCTGCTGCTGGACCACTTACTCCAATTTTAGATCCACTTAAACCTCCTACAACAATACCTCCAACTATACCAGCTATTAATCCTGAAAATAATGGTGCTCCACTGGCTAGAGCAATACCTAAACACAATGGTAAGGCAACAAAAAACACGACAATACTTGCCGGCAAATCACTTTTAATTGTTTTAAACATATTAAAATTTGTTTTTAAAATTTGATAATAAAAATGTGACCTATTACTAAGCTAATAGGTAAAAAAACTAATTATAATATGTGCTGTTCGGGAGGTGGAGAGAGGTTCTCTAGGCTTAGAGAAGAATAGTTAATTTGGTAATGCGAGTTGTGTTTTATACTATTATCAAATACAATTAAGTCATCGTATAATGAATTGTCTAAAAACTTAACCTCAACATTTTTACTTATTTCGCTTTGGCTATTTTCCTCTTCGTTTACACTGTAGAAAGCAGCTACATTAAAATCTTTGTCCACAATAGAAATAATTGTAGGTGCAGCTAAAAAAGCTGAAAAGATTATTAGTATAGCTAATGATGTGACTTTCTTACCCATAAAGGAAAATTACATAAGTTGCAAATATAAAACTTGAACTTTAAATATTCGTTAAATATATTTTAAAACTATAGTTCTTTGATATCCTTATTCTGAATCCAGCCTTGTTTTCCGTCTGAAAGTTTAATTTTTTTCCAATCGTTTACTGTATCCAAAATTTGAACTTTAGTGCCTTCATGAAGTTTAAAGGCTTCTTCGCTTCTTAGGTTTGGTTCACTCTTAACTTGGCTTTCTTGAGCAAACACTATTGCAGGTTTATTGTTTTTATCGATTTCAAATTTATGAAATGCAAAGGCTAAAGCCACTAATGATAATACTAAAAACAATAAACTAGAAACAAAAGTTATTCGCTTTTTACCAGTAGATTTACTAAAATAATATACAATACAAAGTATTACAAACAATATAATTCCTACTACCGATAAATAAGCCCAATTATCATAGCTAAATGTATTTGTTGCGCTTTTCATTAGTCTTGAAAAACCAACTTCTGGCATTACATCGATAGCATCAATGGTCATATTCTTTGCAAAAGCCATATTGTTTTTAATATCCTTATCGTTTGGCGACAACTGTAATGCTTTTTCGTAGTAATAAATGCTAGGAGCTACATTATTGAGTTTATAATGCGCATTGGCCAAATTAAAATACAATTCGGCTGAGTGTTTGTCGCTTTTTAAAATAGCATCATACTTCTCTATTGCTTCGGCATATTTACCTTCATTGTATAACGTGTTTCCCTGATCAAACAATGCTTCGTTTTGAGAAAAACCAAAAGAAGACACCAATACTGTTATAATTACCAATATCTTTTTCATCTTATTGCATTTGTTTATCAATTAACGAAATAGTTTTTGCAGCTTTATCATAATCCTGTTGCATCTCCACATTAGAAATTGGTGTGTATCTTGCCAATTCGCAGTTTTTAAGGATTTCAATAAATTCTGATACAACACTAGCGTCTACACTTTTTTCAGCAAGTAATGCTTGTATTTTATCTTTACTTAAATCGCTTGTTTCAATGTGTAGTTTTGCTTTTAAGTAATTATGCAGTGCCTTTTCTAAAGCAATGTAAAAGGCTTCTTTTTTACCCAAAGCACGTTTGGCTTCACTTAAGTATTTTTTAGCTAGCTTATCGGCTTTTCTAATTTTATTACCGAACACATCTGCATTACGCTTTTCTTTTTCTCTTCTAAAAACTATTGCTAAAGGAATAGCTAAAAGCGGTAACAACAAAGCACTCCAAAATCCTGTAGACTTGAAGAAATGAGTAGTAGTTGTTGGCGTAAGATTTGTTTCAGTCTTTACAAAAGCAAATTGGTCGTTGCTTAATACAACCTTCTGTTTGTTATTTGCTGCAGTAGTAATGCTGTTATCTGATGCTGAATTGTTTGTAGGACCTTCTAAAACATCAATTATAATCTCTTTTGAAGATACTCTCTTGTAAGTTTCAGTCTTTAAATCAAAATACGAAAACGACACACTTGGTATAGGATACTTTCCTTTAAATTGTGGCACAACTGTGTAACTATCAGAAATGCTTCCTTGTGTACCATCTAAATTGGTTCTCACGTTTTCAGAATGCTCTGGCTCATAAATTTCCAATGAACTAGGCACTGTAATTTTAGGAAGGTTAAAGAGTTTTAAATTTCCGTTTCCTGACACTTCAACTTTTAACTGTAGAGATTCCGAAGCGTTTAATTGATTTTTAGAAGCTGAAATATTAAAATCGAAATCACCAACAGCTCCTGTAAAATCAGCTGGTTTAGTACTTTCAGGAAGTGGTTTTACGTTTATAGTTTTGCTACCTGCAGATACTGTTCTATGTACAGAGGTCATTAATCTTCCTCCAAATATATCTCTTCGGTTTGTTGGCACATCTACAGTAACATCTAGCGACAAAGGCTCTATTTCAAGCTTTCCTGATTTTTGAGGATAAAGCACTGTTTTACGAAGTACTACATAACGATAGTCTTCGCCATTGTACGTTCCGTTTTGAACCTTTAAGCCTTTGATATTGATGTTTTGACTCCAAAAATCATTATATCTTGGATTATCAATTTCACGCCAATTACTTACTCCTGTTGAAGACGACACATATAGCTTGTAAACTACTGTTATTGCTTCATTAAGGTAAGGGTTGGTTTTAGAGATTTCGGCAACTAGATGAATATTCTCATTCGCAACATTTTCGGCATTATCAGGATCATTAGGTCTACTCACAGCAGCAGTAACCTCTACTGAAACCGTTTGAGTTTTATACACCTGATCATCAATTTCAATAGTTGCTTGTTTAATAGTAAACTTACCTCGCTTTTTTGGTGCTAAAAAGTAACTATAGGTTTTAGAAAACGAACGTTTACCGTTTAACCATGTATTACTTACTGATGTGTTTGGTCCACCAATAACTGTAAAATCTTGAAAATCTGGAGGTGTAAAATTGTCTCCATCTTTATTCATTTCAAAATCAATACGTAAGCGTTCATTAATACCTAACTTAGTTTTGCTCACCTTAGCTTCAAACTTAACCTGAGAAATCCCAATACTTGTAACAAGTAGAGCAATTAACAATGTTATGTTTTTTAAGATTTTCATGGTGTAAAACTCTTTGATTTTATGATTTAACGTTTACTGTTATTGTATTTGTTTGCAATGTTTTGGTATGAGGTTTCAATTCAGGCATACCAAAAACATTTTTTTCTTTGCTTGGAAAATCAGCAGTAACTTTAAGTTGAAGTGGCTCAATCTGTAAACTACCAATATCAGTTGGTATAAGGTTTGTTTTTCTAAAAATTACATAACGATAAGGCTTCCCTTTATAATTACCTTTTTCAACTTTTACTGTTTCAAGTTCAATATTTTCACTATCAAACTTTGCATAAGTTGGTTCTTTTAATTCTTCCCAACCAGAAATACCAACATCATGCGATACATAAAGTTTGTAAACAACTGTTATTGCTTCTCCTTTTTTAGGATTGGTATTTGATACTTCGGCAACAAGATGTACGCTTTCTAAAAACTTATCATCTGCTTCAGTTTGAAAAACGCTAGATGATAACGTTACTAAAAAAAATGCTATGAACTTAGAAAACATGATCATTTTACCAATCCTTTTCTGTTTGTACTTTAATTCCTTTTTGCTTTTCGGCATTCATTTTTTCTTGAACTTTCTGTTCTTGGTTATTCATGGCTTCAAGCAAATTCTTTATTTGTTGAGGTGATAATTGACCAGGTTGCGGTTTTTGCTGCTGTTTGTCTTTATCTCCATCTTTTTGTTCTTGTTTTTCATCTTTAGGCTTGCCTTCTTCATCTTTCTTATCGTCACCTTCTTTCTTGTCCTGGTCGCCTTCGTCTTTTTTATCTTGATCGTCTTGTTCTTGCTCTTTTTCTTGATCTTCTTTCTTTTCGTCCTCTCCGTTTTCGTCGTCTTTTTTATCTTGATCTTGACCTTGTTGGTTTTCTGCACATTCTTTAGCCAATGCTAAATTGTAACGTGTTTCGTCATCGGTTGGGTCGTTTCGCAATGCATTTTTATAAGCTTCAACAGCTTCTTTACATTGTTCGTTTTCCATTAAAATATTACCAATATTGTGAAACGCATTATGTTTTGCTGCTTTATCAGTTGAATATTTTGTGGCTTGTTCTAATCGATACAAGGCTTCTTCGTAACTCCCTTTTTGAACGTAGGATGTTCCTAAATTATAAGCTCCAACTACATTTGACGGCTGTTCTGAAATAGCTTTTCTATATTCCATTTCAGCAGAAATATAGTCGTCTTTTTCTATTAAATCGTTTGCTTCATATACATGGTCGTTAGCTTTTTTTAAAGCCAATAACTGTTCTTTTTCTTTGTCTTGAGAATAGACAGAAAAAGCGGACAACATAAGTATTAATAAAGTAATCTGTTTCATGGCATAAGCTTCAAAATCAACGAATATTACTAATTTTTTGACATTTACTATCATAAGTTTTCGTTAAATAAATTCAACTTCTTCAACCAACCTGTCTTACGTTCTAACAACAAAACATCAAAAACCAACAGAAAAATTCCGAAGGCTAAAAACCATTGGTATTGGTCTTTAAAATCGGCAAATTCTTTTGCTTCAAACTCGGTTTTATCCATCTTGTTAAGAATATCTCTAATACTATCTACAACTTCGTTTGTGTTTTTTCCATTAATGTAAGCTCCATTTGCTTCTTCGGCAATTTCCTTTAAAGTGTCTTCATTTAAACGCGTGATAACCGTTTCGCCTTGGTTATCTTTTTTATAGTTTAAAACCACTCCATTTCGCTTTATTGGAATTGGTCCTCCTTTTTCGTCTCCTACACCAATTGTAAAAATCCTGATACCTTCTTCACCAGCTTCTTCGGCAACATTAGTGGCAATATCGCTATGGTCTTCACCATCAGAAATAATAATTAACACTCTATTGGTTTGTTCCTCATCGTCGTAATAGGTTTTAGCCAATTCGATAGCTTCGTTGATTGCTGTTCCTTGAGAGGATAGCATATCGGTATTCATATTCTGAAGGAACATTTTTGCCGAAGCATAATCGGTTGTAATTGGTAATTGCGGAAACGCTTTTCCTGCATATGCAATAATACCTACTCTATCACTTGCTAAATTGTTTATGATTTGAGTTACTAGCTGTTTTGCCTTGTCCAATCTATTGGGAGCAACATCTTCAGCAAGCATACTTTTAGAGACATCAACTGCAAAAACAATATCTACTCCTGAGCGTTTTACGGTTTCTAGTTTTGTACCAATTTTTGGGTTTACCAATGCAATTGTAATAAACGTAAATGCCAAACAAAGCACTAATACTTTTAGAATTGACTTGAATAATGATTGATTAGGACTTAATCGTTTTAAAAGTGTTTTATTAGCAAATTTACGCTGCGTTTTATACTTCCATAATTGGAGTAACAAAAAGAACAGTAGTATTACCGGAATAACCAGTAGCAACCAAAACCATATTTTTTCTTCTAATTGAAACATCTATATAAAACTTCTAAAAACTGTATTTTTTAATAAGAATTCTAACAACAGTAAAAATCCTGCCAGTAGTACTAACGGACGGTATTTTTCTTCGTAATTGTAAAACTTGAATTCTTCTATTTCGGTTTTTTCTAACTTATTGATTTCGTCATAAATCTCGGCTAACTTTTTATTGTTAGTTGCTCTAAAATACTTTCCGCCTGTAACCTCAGCGATTTCTTTTAGCAGCTCTTCGTCAATTTCAACCTGAACTCTTCCGTATTGAAAGTTTCCGTTTGATAAAATTTGAACAGGGGACAATGCCATACCGTTGGTTCCTAAACCAATAGTATAGGTTTTTATACCATACTCAACCGCTAATTCGCTAGCAATTTTTGGATCGATAAATCCTGAATTGTTTACTCCATCGGTTAATAGAATGATAACTTTACTCTTGGCTTTACTATCTTTTAAACGGTTAACTGAGGTTGCTAAACCCATTCCTATTGCTGTTCCGCCTTCAATAATAGTATTGTATTTAATCTCGTTTAACGAACGAAGCACTATAGCTTTGTCACTTGTTATAGGCGTTTTTGTATAGCTTTCTCCTGCATACTCAACAAGCCCTATTCTATCATTTGGCCTACCTTTTATAAATTGAGCAGCTACCTTTTTTAAAGCTTCCAAACGGTTAGGTGAAAGATCTTTTGCCAACATACTTGCCGACACATCAATAGCCATTACAATATCAATACCTCTAGTGGTTTTGGTTTTTGTTGAAACATCAACCGTTCGTGGTCTTGCCAATGCAGTAATTAATAATCCTAATGCTATTAACCTAAACGCAAATAAGAGATGCTTAAGCTTTGGCAACCATGAACTAGTTACCTTAAACCCTTTAAGGCTCGATATCTTTAATTCGGCTGTTTGTTTTTTGTGCTTAAGGATATACCAAACCAACAACAGTGGTAGTAATAACAACAACCAAAACAACTCTTTATTTAAAAACTCAATACCTTCAAACATCTATTCGGTTTCTTTTTGTTGTAATTCAATTGAATTAATTATTCTATCAACAATTTGATTTGCATACTCATCATCTTCAATCCAAGTGATAAGTACTTGTTGAATAACTACACCATTACTGGTAAAACTCAAAATCGTGTATTTACCATGTATAAAATCGGTTGGCGATTTAGGAAAATCTAAAGTTCCATAGGTTTTTAAGCCTTCGGCTCCATTAGGTGTGGTAAACTTATCTGATTTAGTGATAATATTTTTTGCACCTTTACCTTCTAACGTTTTTAGGTTATCTTCAACAGCTAAATTTAAATCTATACCTTCTTGTTTTTGGGCTAAAGTTGTGGTTGAAATGACTATAGTTAGCTCATTTGGTAATTCATAACCAAAAGTGGTCAATTTCATTTTATCCTTCATCTCATCAGGAACAGGAACTTCTATGCGTTTAAGAACCTCTGGTGTTGAAATTCTTATTGGAGGTACTCCATAATCACTAGTTACCCAATTACCTTCTAGAAGTTGTTTGGTTTCTTTTCTTATGATGGTATCCACAACATAGTTAAACCCATATTTAATTGAAAACCCAGTAAAAGTTGCTGCCATAAGTGCTAAAACTATTGCAGCAGTTAGTATAATTTTCTTTCTCTTTTTCTTACGTTCTTGCGTTTCTCTATACTGTTGGTCAAGCAGTTTTTCTTCTTCAGAAGGTTCTGGTAAGGCTTCTTTTACATGGTCAATTTCTAGATCAATAGTATTTCGGTCTAATTCGGCTAGTGCAACATCTGGAGCAGATTTTGCGAATTTTACTAAATCGGCACGCTTAAGAATGTTCTCAAGGTTTTTAATGTCTTCTTTTGAAATGTCAATTTGATTAGCATCTTTTAAAAGATTCAATCTTGAAATCAGCTCGTCCGTAGTACTTTCTAAGGCTTTATCATAGACCTTTTCATCTAAATACCTTCTGATAATAAAGGTCAATTCTGAATAGTATTCTTTTAACTCAGCGTTTTGAAGGTAATTAGTTTCATCTAGCTTTTTTAAAGCAAGTTTTGCTCTGTCATAAGGTGGAAGTAATGCAATTTCCTCTTCTTCGGTTAATGGTTTTTTTCGCCATATAAACCAATACAGTAAAAAGGCAACTAATGCTAAAATAGCAATTACAATAAGTAGAGTTGTTATCCAATTAGATTTGCTTTTTTCAACACCTATAAGAGGTTTAATATCATAAAGACCTTGTTTGGTCGTATCGACAATTACATTGGAAACCTCAACTTTTAACGAATCGGTAAAAAAAGTTTTATCTCCAATAACAATTTTTTGTCTTGGTATGGTGTAGTGACCAGAATCGAACTGTGTTAAACCATATTTTTTGATGAGACTATACTTGGCATCGAGCTTTGTAGTATCTACTTTATAAGACTCAATCATTTCAAGAGGCGAGAATGTTTGACCTTCAGGAAAAACCACAAGTGCAATGGTGTCTGCCTCAACTTGAATTTTATAAGTGATTTGCTCGCCTATTTTGATTTTAGTAGAATCTATTGATGATGTAACCTGAGCAAAAGAGAATACAGAACAAAGCACAAAGCACAGAGACAATAACATTGTTCTGTTCTTTATTTTAAAATTCATATTTCTAAAATCGTTAATCATAAATTGTTTTATCCTCTACGTTTAAAATACCCTAGCAACTTTTTCACATAACTTTCGTCTACTCGACAATCAATAGTTCCTGCACCAGATTTTGTAAAACTATCCTTGTAATAATCTACTCGCTCTTTATAATATTTGCTGTAGTTACGTCTTACTGTTTTAGACTGAGTGTTCACAAGCATTAACTCGCCACTTTCTTCGTCTTGCATTTGTACCATACCTATATTTGGCATGTCTTCTTCGCGTTTATCATAAACCCTAATACCAGTAACATCGTGTCTTCCTGATGCTATTTTTAAGGTTTGCTTATAGTCATCAGTAATGAAATCGCTAAGCACAAAAACTATGGCTTTCTTTTTCATTACGTTAGAAAGAAACTTTAACGCCTCAGCAACATTGGTTTGTTTACTTTTAGGTTGAAATTCTATAAGCTCTCGTATAATACGAAGTACATGCGAGCGTCCTTTTTTAGGTGGAATATACAGCTCAACATCATCTGAAAAGAGAATGAGCCCGATTTTATCATTGTTTTGAGTTGCAGAAAAGGCCAGTGTTGCAGCTATTTCGGTTACAACTTCATTTTTAAACTGAGCTTCGGTTCCAAAAAATTCAGAACCTGAAACATCTACCATAAGCATCATGGTAAGTTCTCGCTCTTCTTCAAAAACCTTGATATATGGTTCGTTATAACGTGCAGTTACATTCCAGTCTATATTACGAACATCATCACCATATTGGTACTGCCTTACTTCAGAAAAAGTCATACCACGACCCTTGAAGGTTGAGTGATACTCACCACCAAAAATATGATCAGACAATCGACGTGTCTTAATCTCTATTTTTCGTACTTTTTTTAGTAATTCTTTAGTATCCATTTTTTTTAGTATGCAGTGTTCAGTATGCAGTAAGCAGTCCTAAAATAGCATCCAGTAATTAGTTTTCAGTTTTGCACTGAAGACTCACGACTGAATACTGCCAACTAATTAAGGTACTTCAATCTCGTTTACGATTTTATTAATGATGTCTACTGAAGTTACATTTTCAGCTTCGGCTTCGTAAGTAATTCCAATTCTGTGACGCAACACATCATAAACCACAGCTCTAACATCTTCAGGAATGACATATCCACGACGCTTTATAAAAGCATAACATTTTGCAGCAGTTGCAAGATTGATACTTCCACGAGGTGATGCACCAAAAGAAATTAGTGGTTTTAAATCGGCTAGTTTATATTTTTCAGGATAACGTGTAGCAAAAATAATATCGAGGATGTACTTTTCTATTTTTTCATCCATATACACTTCTCTAACTGCTTTTTGAGCATTGAGAATTTGTTGAAGTGATACTACAGGGTTTACTTTTTCGAAAGCACCTTTTAAGTTAGCACGAACAATTAATTGTTCTTCTTCAATTTTAGGATAATCGATAACTGTTTTCAACATAAAACGGTCGACTTGTGCTTCAGGTAACGGATAAGTTCCTTCTTGCTCAACTGGGTTTTGTGTTGCCATAACCAAAAACGGCTTATCTAATTTAAAGGTGTCGTCACCAATAGTTACTTGCTTTTCTTGCATCGCTTCTAGTAATGCCGACTGTACTTTTGCAGGTGCTCTGTTAATCTCATCAGCAAGTACAAAATTGGCAAATATTGGTCCTTTTTTTATAGAGAAGTCGTTTTGCTTCATGTTGTAGATTAATGTACCTGTAACATCGGCAGGTAATAAATCTGGTGTAAACTGAATTCTGCTAAAACTACCATCAACCGCTTGAGAAAGCGTATTAATAGCCAATGTTTTTGCTAAACCAGGAACACCTTCTAGAAGGATATGACCTTGTCCAAGTAATCCGATAAGTAATCGTTCAACCATGTGTTTTTGCCCAACAATTACCTTATTCATTTCTAAAGTAAGTAAATCAACAAAAGCACTTTCTTTTTCAATTTTCTCGTTAATTGACTTAATATCAATTGTACTTGTATCTTCCATCATTTTTTGGTTTTTAAAAAGCTCGAATATAGTATGCTTATTTGAGTGATGCAAATTGTTAAAATTTTTTGTGTGCTGTTGTTAATAATTGGTTAAAAAATAAAGCGTAGTGCCAATTGCACTACGCTTTAACAAATATTTATATGTTTTAATAATTTACTCTAAGGTTACAACGCCTAAATCAGTATTTGAGCCTACATTGACTTCAACATTTTCAATAGTCTGTATTGGCAATTCAGAACTTACATCAGGAGTTATTGTAACAGTATAGCTTCCTGAAGCTAATCCTACTAATTGGAAATAACCTGATTCATCTACAAAGGCAGATACAGTATCAACACCATTGGTTGCACTAACTTCTGTTTGGATTCCTATTGGTAAAACACTTCCGCTAATAATACCTGTTTCAGCTTCAACCGAAGCTCTAATAACAGGCTTTAGATTAATATTTCCTGAGTTTCCTGCAATTACCACAGACTCATCTACATCAAAATCTAAAAGAAAAGTATACTCATAATCTGGGAGCAGTGTTTCGTTTACTTGAATTTTTAAACCTGATTGTTGCGCTGAAGGTGTATTTAATGGTTGTGTTTCCCCATCAATTACAATTGTATTGTCATCGCCTAAAACCAAGCGTATTTGATTAAGTGTTCCTGAAGGCACTTCATAATCATCAGCTAAAAGCACATTAATTCCTCCTGTGAGTTCTAGTAAATCATAAACTCCTGTGTTTATAGCTGCAACGCTTACCCATCCACTATCATCATCACTGTCGTCATTTACTTTAACCATAACGTCAACTACTTCAACAAATACATTGTCATAATCTCCAGGTGCATCCATTAATTTTACTGAAATCTTTGATGTTCCTTGTGGAGAACTTGTTGTATCATCATCACTACATGCTAAGAAACCTAGTGTTAAAACTGACATTAAAATTAATTTAGCTTGTCTCATAAAAATCATATTAATTGTTTTTTGGTTACATAAATATGTACGCACTAAATAGCATTTTAGATGTTTCCCCTTATGAAACCACGAATAAACAACTAATAATCAATTCATAATAAATATATAAACCAACAAAAGTTTAATAATAAATGTGTTTTAAGTATTTTTATCTGATAATTACAATAAACATTAAAATCTCTTGAACTATTCTAAAATTATTGCAGGTACGATGACCTGGGGAAATTGGGGAAAACAGTTTTCTAAAAAAGAAATGGAGGCCTTTATGCACCATTGCATAGAACAACAAATCACAACTTTTGATCATGCTGATATTTATGGAGGTTACACCAATGAATCTCAATTTGGTGATGCCTTTGCAGAAAGTGGCATTGATAGAGAACACATACAACTGATAAGTAAATGTGGCATACAGTATATTACTGAAAACCGCAATAATAAAGTGAAACATTATGACTACAGTAAAGATTACATTATCTGGTCTACCGAAAACTCTTTAAAGCATTTAAAAACCGATTACTTAGATCTATTATTATTACACAGACCGAGTCCTTTAATGCATCCTAATGAAATTGCTGAAGCTATTACAATCTTAAAAAAAGAAGGGAAGATAAAATCGTTTGGAGTTTCAAATTTTACACCTTCACAAATGGAACTTCTTGGGTTACGAATAGATATAGATGTAAACCAAATTGAGTTTTCACTTACACAACACACAGCTATGCACGATGGCACATTAGATTATATGTTAACCAACGGTATAAAGCCAATGTGTTGGTCTCCTCTAGGAACAGTTTTTAAAGATGAAACTAACCAAACCCAACGCATACACAAGCAACTAGAAGCATTAACTGATAAATATAACGCCTCAAAAGACCAACTACTTTTGGCTTGGATATTAAAGCATCCTGCTCAAATAACACCTGTTGTTGGAACTACTAATAAAGAACGCATTGTTGCTGCCTCAAAGGCTGCTACTATTGATTTAGATCTTGAAGATTGGTTTTTAATTTTAACTGCTTGCCAAGGCCATAAAGTACCTTAAAACAAAAAATATAATGAAGAAAAAAGCCTTTAAATTAATGCTTAGGTTATTAGTTTATTTTTCTATTTCAATAGTTATAGGCTTTTTTATGGTTAAACTTCCCTATCAGAAAAATATATACCTCTTTTGGTCCGTAATGTTTTTAATGGGATTAACCGCAGCAATCATTAGATTTTTTCCTGACAAAACAGAAAGTAAAATTGTTTCATTTTCGTGGCATATTTGTATCACTTGCATTTTTAGTTTTTGTATGTTTTTCATCATCGACACATATTATAAAACTGAAAACTCTAAGTATCTAATCCCGCCAGAAAATAAAAAAAAGAGACTATGAAAAAAACAGCGTTAATCACTGGAGCCACAAGTGGTATTGGACGAGCAACAGCACACCTATTTGCTAAACATGGTATTAACTTGATACTTTGTGGTCGTAGGCAAGAACGTTTAGAGATTGTAAAAAAGGCTTTAGAAAAAGAAACCGATGTCGTGACTCTTAACTTTGATGTAAGACACAAAAACGAAACACTAGATGCTATTGCTTCGTTACCTGAAAATTTTAAAACCATTGATATATTAATCAATAATGCAGGAAATGCCCATGGACTTGACCCAATACAAGATGGAAATCTCGACGATTGGGACGCAATGATGGATATAAACGTAAAAGGTTTACTTTATGTTAGCAAAGCGATTATTCCACAAATGACTGAGCGAAAATCAGGTCATATAATAAACATTGGGTCATCAGCAGGAAAAGAAGTATATCCAAAAGGCAATGTGTATTGTGCCAGCAAACATGCCGTGTTAGCGATTACTGAAGGTATGCGAATAGATTTAAACGAATTTGGAATAAAAGTAACTGCTATAAATCCTGGTTTGGTTGAAACCGAGTTTTCTAAAGTACGTTTTAAAGGAGGTGAGCAAGCAGACTCTGTTTATAAAGGTTACAAGGCACTACAAGCTGAAGATATTGCTGAAATAATTCATTTTGCAGTAACACGACCTACTCATGTAAATATTGCTGACCTACTTGTATTTCCTACTGCTCAAGCGAGCTCGACTATTGTAAAAAAAGAACATTAAACTATAATATAGATTCCTGCTTTCACAGGAAATTTAAATTATGATTAATAAACGCTTACTCATAAAAAACCTACTAGCTCATAACGATGAGAACAGTTTTTATGACAAAAAGCGAAAAGTTGATATTAGTCAAAAGGAAGGAAAAGCTAAATTTTTAAAACACATTTGCGCCTTATCTAATAGCAACCCTAAAAACAATTCTTATATAGTTATTGGTGTTGAAGATTCAGATAATGCTATTATTGGCGTTGATTTTTTTGACGATAGTAAAATTCAAAACCTCATCAACGCTTATCTTACAAACCCTCCTATTGTACAATACGAAAACATTCCATTTCCTCACTTACCTGACGACAAAGTTGTGGGTTTGGTAACCATTAGACCTAATGATAAAATTACTTCATTAAGAAAAAACATTTGGAAATATTATGGTGGCTCAGTCTTTTTTAGAGATGGTAGCATGAGCATGCCCAAAGTGTTTGATATTGAAATAAAAGATGTCAATTCAAAACTTGTTGAAGCCATTGAATCTCATGCGCAAAACAATATAGAACACACACTTGATGGCGTGTTTGATTTTATGACTAAACGTAAAGATTTTAACCCTCAATATAAGGTGTTTAAAGAATACTTTGTAGTGTGTTGGTCTGGACAAAAAAAAGTAGTGAAAAATGAAATATTCTTTTCAAGAGTAGATATTAAATTGATAAACGAAGAAGTGCGCTTGTTTTATTCAACACTCGATGAAGTTTCTATTGAATACACTGAAAGTTCTTTTAAAATAGTTGAATACGTTAGTCTTGGACTTCAAAATTCTTATAAGTATTATCCTCTAGAGGAAACCATAATTAGTTTTGAAAACAACGCAAACTACAGCATTAATACACAGCTACTGTTTCAGCCTCCACAATACGACAAAAAAGTACTTCATCATATATACAACACCAACAATAAAATTCTTGAAAAACTAAAAAAAGGGCTTCTTTTAAATAAAAATGAAGAAGAAGATTTATTAAACTTACCAGCAACATACTTAATATGTTACCTCAACCTTTTTCATGAAGCTATTGATAAACTTGACGAAGCTAAACCATTTTTAAAGGCACATAAAAGCAACGTGTATTCGCTTTATAAAGACACGATGAGAATTTTAAGAAAAGTGAAATACAGCTAGTTTTTTATTGAATTTACCGTTCATACATTTTTTTCTGCATCTCATAGTATTTTTTTACCTATATATTTAATTTTTATGATTTTAGCAGTGCTATTAATCAATTACAAATCAACCTTATTTCTCCCGATAAAAGTTCGGCATTGAAGTAAGGTTTTTGTTTTATATAAACTTTAGGTTCATAAAGTTTTTGTTCAAAATTTTAGTATCATCTACCATTAACCATTTGTTTAATACTGTAGCATAAATAGACCTAAAATCGATTTCAAATTTTATATCACCATTAGCATCCAAGTTAGATAAGCTAGCCATATCATTGTAAAGTCCTTGTCGCTTTAGGTTTTCACCAACAATAAATAGATTGTTTGCTGAACCATGATCTGTACCATGTCCTGCATTTTGTTTTACGCGTCGCCCAAATTCAGAAAACGTTAAAATGAGCGTGTCTTTAAAGGTGTTTTGCTGTTTCAAATCTTTTACAAAAGCCTCAATACTTTCTGCATAAATTTCTAATAACCTACTATGTGTGCCTTTTTGGTTTGCATGAGTATCAAAACCTCCTAAAGAGGAATAAAACACTTTAGTATCAATACCTGAATTAATAAATTTAGCCATTGTTTTTAGCTGCACTCCAAATTGGTTATTAGGATATTCTTGAGTTGAACTAATCGTTTTTGTAGTTTCATAAATGTACTTTGCTGATGACTCTGCAGCTATCATACTTTTATACAAATAGCCCAAATTGTGTTCACTTAAGTGCTCATCATTATAGTGATTAAGTACTCCTCTAAAATATGGGTCGTTTGCGGTTTTAAATAATACTTCAGGGTTTTTAGTTGCAATACCATTAAACTCTTCACCTTTTAGAGCCAATGAAAGACTGTCATCTATTTCAATGGCATTGTAAGGATGTTCGCCATAATTATCCAAAAAACGACCTATCCAACCACTCTGTTTATACTCTTCAGAGCCGCTTGCGGTTTGCCAAATGTCAGTAGCTCTAAAATGTGACCGATTAGGGTTTGGGTACCCAACATTGTTTATTATAGACAAGTAACCTTGATCATACAATCGTTTTAAAGGACCCAAGCTAGAGTGTAATCCTATATCATCGTTCAACTTTAAAACATCGTCTTTTCCTAATGCTATTGTTGGTCTTGCGTTATGGTACAAATCATCTCTAAAAGGAACAACAGTATTTAATCCATCATTTCCTCCTGACAATTGAATAATGACCAATCGTTTAAAGCCTAGTTTAGAACTTGCTACTGTTTCAAAGGCTTTTACAAAGCTTGGAACAAAAAACAAACTGCTTGCTAAGGTTGAGTTTTTTATAAATTTTCTTCTATCCATAACTTAACACATTTGATATTCTGGCAACGACATAAGTTGAATACATACATCTTGTTTTGAAGATTTGTTTAAATTATTAAGATAAGACAGCGTACCATTGTTTAAAGGTTGTTGAATAATATACTCTTTAAGGTCATTGATCTTTGTTTTACTGAAATTAGACTCAAAAACCGACCATTTAGCATCTGTTTGAAAAGGTAGCTTGTTTTTATTTCTTTTCAATAATCGCTGTTTATAAGCATCAACAAAATCACCATCTTCTTTACTAGATATAAACGCATTATTCAATAAAACCGAAGCTAATCTTAGCCTAATCATAATTGTGTTACTGTCTATCCAACTTCTTCCACCTTTCCAGCCAGCAACATTAGGAGGAGAAAGTAATACTTGACCCAAAATGCGTTGAATTTTTAAAGAATCGCGCTCATTTTTCAGCTTAAATGGCACAGTATTATTTATCCCAATAATTAATTCAACTGGTGATTTTATTTTTGAACCAATATGTTCTTCAGCATAAAACCAATCACTTGAAAAAACAAAACGCATTAACTTTTCAATGTTATAGTTAGGATAAAATTGATTCACCATCTGTTCAATATGAACTGAATTTACGCTATCATTCACAAAATACTTGTACACCTTTTCACATATAAACTTGGCGCATTGTTTTTGTTCTAAAATAATGTCAATTATATCATCCCCATCATACTTTCCTGCCTTACCAAAAAAGTATTTAAACCCTGTGTCATGCTGTCTTTGTCTAAGATTGAAATCACCTTCAAAGTCATGATTATATCCTGTAAATGCTTTTGCACTCTGCTTAATATCTTGCTCAGTGTAATGGCCTGTTCCTAAAGTAAAAAGCTCCATTAATTCTCTTGCAAAATTCTCGTTAGGGCTTTGTTTTCGGTTCTGTTTGGTGTTGAGGTATTTTATCATTGCAGGCTCTTTGGATATGGCTTTTACAAAATCGCCAAAATTACCCAAAGCATGTTGTCTTAAAACATTGTTATATTGCTGAACAAATAGTGCGTTGCTGTCTTGTACAACAAAATGATTTGCCCAAAACAAAGTCATTTTTTCTCGTAGTAACTCATTAGTATCAGTGAGTCTTTGCATCCAAGCACCATTAAATTCAAGTATTTTTTCTCGACTCATTTTCATAAAATCTTTTCTAATGGATTTACTCTTTTTAAGCCAATCAACAGAAAAACTTTCGAGCTCTATTAAGTCAATTACTAAAGGAGTAGTCTTTGAAGATTGTTTAAAGAGCGTATCAACTACCTGTATTTTGGTTTTACCAATAAGTTGCTCTATTTGCTTTGGTGTAATACCAAAACCTGCTCTCCAATATAAGTGTTGAATGTGCTTTTGATTCATATATGTTTGACTTACATAAACCTGAAACGTTTAAAACAATAACTCAAAAACAGTTCCAAAAATTTTAAAAACAACACTAAAAGTTTGTTAAAACTAAAAAAGCCACATCGTTTGATGTGGCTTTAATTTATTTAAAAAAACAGTTTATAAATCAAACTTAATTCCTTGCGCTAATGGCAACTCAGTAGTATAATTTATAGTGTTTGTTTGGCGACGCATATACACTTTCCAAGCATCACTACCAGACTCGCGTCCTCCTCCAGTTTCTTTTTCACCTCCAAAGGCTCCACCAATTTCAGCTCCTGACGTTCCTATATTTACATTAGCAATTCCACAATCGCTTCCTGCATGAGATAAGAAACGCTCTGCCTCGCGTAAGTTATTAGTCATAATCGCTGAAGACAACCCTTGAGCTACACCGTTTTGCATCTCAATAGCATTTTCTACATCACCAGAGTATTTTAATAAATATAACACTGGAGCAAAAGTTTCATGCTGTACAATTTTCATATCATTTCTGGCTTCAGCAATTGCTGGTTTTACATAGCAACCGCTTTCATAACCTTCACCTGAAAGCACTCCTCCTTCAACAACAATATTTCCTCCTTCTTCAACAACTTGTGTTAATGCATTTTGGTACATTTTTACTGCATCAGTATCAATTAATGGTCCAACATGATTGTTTTCATCTAATGGATTACCAATTCGTAATTGCTTATAGGCATCTACTACAGCGTCTTTTACTTTATCGTATATTGAATCGTGAATAATTAAACGTCTTGTAGAAGTACAACGTTGTCCTGCAGTTCCTACAGCTCCAAACACTGCTCCTATAACAGTCATTTTAATATCAGCATCAGGTGTAACAATGATTGCATTGTTTCCTCCCAATTCCAGTAAGCTTTTGCCTAAACGCCCTGCAACTTCTTGAGCTACAATTTTACCCATTCTTGTTGATCCGGTTGCAGATACTAAAGGTACACGTGTATCTTTAGTCATCATTTCACCAACTCTATAATCTCCATTTATTAAACAAGAAATCCCTTCTGGTAAATTATTGGCTTTAAAAACTTCAGCTGCAATGTTTTGACAAGCTACTCCACAAATTGGAGCTTTCTCACTAGGTTTCCAAACACATACATCACCACAAATCCAAGCTAAAGCTGTATTCCATGACCAAACAGCTACAGGGAAATTAAATGCAGAAATAATCCCAACAACACCAAGCGGATGATATTGCTCATACATTCTATGTCCTGGTCTTTCAGAGTGCATCGTTAAACCATGAAGCTGACGAGATAACCCTACAGCAAAATCACAGATATCAATCATCTCCTGAACTTCACCTAAACCTTCTTGGTAAGATTTACCCATTTCATAAGACACCAATTTACCAAGAGCTTCTTTCTTTTCTCTTAATTTATCTCCAAACTGACGTACTATTTCTCCACGTTGTGGCGCAGGCATTACTCTCCAAGTTTTAAATGCTGAAGTAGCTGCTTGCATCACTTTTTCATAATCGTCTTTTGTTGTCGCCTTTACTTTGGCTATCAATTTTCCATCAACAGGAGAATAACTTTCAATAACATCTCCATTAGAGAAGTTATTTACACCTGTAGATGTACCTTCATTTATATCTTTAACTCCTAATTGTTGTAACGCTTCTTTTATTCCGAAATCGGTAGCGATTGCATCCATATTTGTCGTTTTTTTATGAATTATTAAATTTTTATGCGAAGATACTAATAAATTGTCGTTTTAACTTGAGAGTTCATTTTTAAAAAACGTAACTTTAAAACTTTAAGTTTAATTAAAAATTTAAGACTTATTTAACAGTAACCCAAAGACTAAAACTTAAAAATTGAGCGTAATTATTTTATAAGGAATTACCTACACTTCTTTTTATTAAGTTCAATTTTTTAAAACCATCAATCTATGCCATTAAGAAAATTTTTGGCTATCGTAGCTGTGCTTACGCTAGTCGCATCCTGCAAAAAGAAAGAAGTAGAAACCGACAACATTTTTAAATTTAGAGACTATATAAGTTACACCTCTTCAGGGTTGGTTTCGGTGGTTGATCCTATTCAAATTAATTTGGCAAACGATGTCGAGGGTTGGGAAATGGGACAAGAAATTGCTGATAAAATAGTGTCTATCTCACCACATTCCGAAGGAAAACTAACAGTAGCTAACAAGCACACATTAATTTTTACTCCAGATGAACCTCTAGAACCTGCAACAGAATACACAGTTACAGTAAAACTGAACAAGATTTACGACAACATTCCGAAAGGGTTTGAAGATTACACCTTTCAGTTTAAAACTATCACGCCAAATTTCAGTATCGTTACCAACAACCTACAATCCTACAGCAAAAACTGGCAGTATCTAGAGTCTATTTTACGTTCGGCAGATGTGATTAATTTAGAAGATGCTAAAAAATTGGTTGAAGCCTCTCAAGACGGAAAAAATTTGTCCATTGTTTTTAATGAAAACAACACGCGTTCAAAAGTTTTTGAATTTAGAATTGATAGCATCAACCGAAAAATTGAGGATAGCGAAATTCTCGTAAAATGGAATGGAAAAGCTATAAAAGCAGATAATTCTGGCGAAAACAAAGTAGTCATTCCAGGTATTAACAACTTCACTATTATTGATGTAGATGTTATTCAATCACCTGAACAATACCTTTCCATAAACTTTTCCGACCCATTAAAGAAGCAGCAAAATTTCGACGGATTGGTCACTATTCAAAATGTAAAAAACCCAAAATATGTTGTTGATGGCAACGTGCTAAAAGTGTATCCAGACAGCAAACTGGTTGGTAATATTCTGGTTGATGTGTTTCAAGGCATTTCCAACGATGAAGGCTTTAAACTCAAAAAACCGTTTTCTGAAAGCATTGCTTTTGAAGAATTAAAACCACAAGTTCGATTAATCAGCAATGGTACCATTTTACCAAATTCACAGGAACTAAAATTCAACTTTGAAGCGGTAAATTTAAGTGCTGTTGATGTACGCATCATCAAGATTTTTGAAGATAATATTTTACAATTTCTACAAGATAACAACCTCAACAGTAACAACGAATACAACATTAAAAAAGTTGGTCGTCGTATTGCCAAACAAACCATTCAACTACAAACTGCTGCCGAAAACACTGGAAAATGGAAAGCCTACAGCATTGATTTATCCCATTATTTTAAGGCTGATGCTGGCGCAATGTATCGTGTGGAATTGAGTTTCAACAAAAATTATTCGTTGTACGATTGCTCTGCAAACACCTCTGTCACCAATGCAGAAGATGATGAATACGACGATTATTACTACGAAGAAGACTATTATTACGAAGGCGATTACAATGAGACTTTTACCGAAGACGAAGAATTAAAAGAAGAAGAATATTGGGACAACCTCACGTACAGATACCGAAACTACACTTACAATTGGCGTGAACGCGATAACCCTTGTCACGAAGCGTATTACAACGAAAACCGTATCGTATCTCAAAATCTATTGGGTTCAAACTTGGGCGTGATTGCTAAAAAAAGCACCAACAATTCCTATTATTTTGCGGTAACTGATATTTTAACAACCAATCCTGAAGCCAATGCGTCGGTTAAAATTTATAACTTTCAGCAACAAGAAATCGCTTCTTTATTTACCGACAAAGACGGACTCGTAACTATTGATGCCGAAAAACACGCGTCGTTTGCCATTGTCACCAAAGGCTCTAACAAAACTTATGTGAAATTAGCTGATGGCAATTCGTTGTCGTTAAGTAAATTTGATGTTTCAGGAAATAAATTACAACGCGGACTTAAAGGCTATATTTTTGGCGAACGTGGTGTGTGGCGACCTGGAGACACGCTGTATTTAACTTTTATGCTAAATGATGTTGCCAACAAACTCCCAAAAGGACATCCCGTAAAACTGGAAATTACAGACCCTAACGGCAAGTTAGTTTACAAAAATATTACTGCAGACAACCTCAACAATTTTTATACGTTCACTGTACCGACTTCTACTGAAGATAAAACCGGAAATTACAACGCCAAAGTTTCGGTTGGAGGCGCAACCTTTAATAAAGGATTGAAAATTGAAACCGTAAAACCAAACCGATTAAAACTTAAAGTCGATTTTGAAAAAGAGATTTTAACCAGCAACGAACCATTAAACGGAACTTTGGACGTAAAATGGCTTCACGGAGCTGCTGGAAAAAACCTAAAAGCTGAAGTGAAAGCGAAATTCAGTACATCGTATTCAGGATTTAAAAATTATACCAATTACGTTTTTAACGACCCAACACGCGAATTCAACACCGAAGAAATCAACGTGTTTGAAGGTAATGTAAATGCTGATGGTTTAGCAAGCATCAACAAAAAGTTGGAAGTCGGCAAAAATGCTCCAGGTATGTTGAACGTACAATTTTTGGTTCGCACTTTTGAAAATGGTGGCGATTTCTCAATGGATGCTTTTACCAAACAATATGCACCTTACCAGTCGTTTGTTGGGTTGAAATCTCCTAAAGGAAACGCCTACGGCTCATTTTACACAGATGAAAACCAAACCTTTGATGTGGTTGTGGTCGATAAAGATGGTAAACCAATTAAACGCAACAATCTTGAAGTAAAAGTCTATAAAATTGAATGGCGTTGGTGGTGGAATTCCTCTTACGACAACCTGTCGAGTTACGTATCGAGCACCTACCACAGGCCGTATTTAGACACCAAAGTGAATACCGATGCCAACGGAAAAGGGTCATTCAGCATAAAAATTCCAGATAACGAACGTGGTCGTTATCTCATTAGAGTGGTTGACCCAAAAAGTGGTCACGCCACAGGACGAACCGCTTATTTCTATAAAAACTGGTGGCAAAAAGCACCTTCAAACGATAAAGAAGCGGCTAAAATGTTAGTGTTTTCAGCCGATAAAGAACAGTATAATGTTGGCGAAACGGCAAAAATCACTTTTAATTCCGGTAACGAAGGTCGTGCTTTGGTAAGTATAGAAAATGGCACCGAAGTGCTCGATTACAGATGGGTAAAAACCCAGCAAGGCGAAACGGTTGTTGATGTTCCAATAACCAATGTAATGGCGCCAAATGTATTCGTAAATATTTCGTTGTTGCAACCGCACGCTATTTCGGCAAACGATTTACCCATCCGTTTGTATGGCGTCATTCCACTTATGGTGGAAGACCCAAATACCAAGTTGGAACCTCAACTAAAAATGCCAGATGTGTTAAAACCAGAACAAGAATTTAAGGTTTCGGTTTCAGAAAAAAACAACAAACCTATGACTTACACTATTGCGATGGTCGAAGAAGGTTTGCTCGATTTAACGCGTTTTAAAACACCAAATGCTTGGGACGAATTTTACAAGCGGCAAGCTTTGGGCGTAAAAACTTGGGATATTTTCGACGATGTTATTGGCGCATATTCTGGTAGCATCGACCAAGTATTTGCCATTGGTGGTGACGGTAGCGCATTGGCTGGAAAAAACAAAAAAGCCAACCGTTTTAAACCTGTGGTCACCTATTTAGGACCTTTT
Source organism: Gaetbulibacter jejuensis (assembly GCF_039524015.1). Taxonomy (NCBI): domain Bacteria; kingdom Pseudomonadati; phylum Bacteroidota; class Flavobacteriia; order Flavobacteriales; family Flavobacteriaceae; genus Gaetbulibacter; species Gaetbulibacter jejuensis. The sequence goes on from NZ_BAAAGF010000001.1 coordinate 239,035, forward strand.
AATTTAAAAGCTGGTGAAAACAACACGCACAGCATCAAACTGCCAAACTACATTGGTTCGGTTCGCACTATGGTGGTTGCCGGAGACAATACCAAAGAAGCTTACGGAAGTACCGACAAAACCGTACAAGTGAAAAAACCGTTGATGGTGTTGGCTTCGCTTCCACGGAAATTAAGCCCTGGCGAAAAAGTAATCCTTCCAGTGACTGTTTTTGCGATGGAAAACAAAGTGAAAAACGTCAATATTAGCTTGAAATTAAGCGATGGTATTTCCGTAGTTGGTGCGCAAACCCAAAACTTGAGTTTTGCAAAACCGGATGAGCAAATGGCGTATTTTGAATTGGATGTCAGTAAAGCAAAAGGCATCAATATTATTGAAGTGATTGCTTCCGGAAATGACGAAAAATCGACTTACAAAGTCGAATTGGATGTGGTGAATCCGAATCCAATTACTTCAAAAGCTATCGACAAAACTTTAGAAGCTAAAGCCACAGGTACATTGGATTTTTCAACCTTTGGCGTTGTAGGAAGCAACAGTGCAACGGTAGAATTTTCAACCTTGCCTCCAATGGATTTCACTCGAAGATTACAGTATTTAATTCAATATCCTCACGGTTGTTTGGAGCAAACTACTTCGGCAGTATTTCCGCAGTTATTCTTGAGTGATATTTTCGATTTAACTTATGATAAAAAGCAAAACATTCAATCTAACATTGAAAATGGTATTAAAAAACTAGCCCATTTTCAGCAGCCAAATGGCGGAATGAGTTATTGGATGGGAGAAAATACCGCCAACGATTGGAGCACAAGTTATGCAGGACATTTTATGTTGGAAGCCGAAAAGAAAGGTTTTGTATTGCCGCTAACCTTCAAAAACAATTGGTTAAGCTATCAAAAACAAGCTGCTCGCGATTGGAGACCGAGTTACAGAACCTACAATTCCGATTTAGCGCAAGCCTACCGATTATACACTTTGGCGTTAGCTGGCGAACCCGATTTAGCAAGCATGAACCGTTTGCGTGAGTTTTCGGAAATTTCCAACGAAGCCAAATGGCGCTTGGCAGCAGCATACGCATTGGCAGGACAAAAAGAAGCGAGTGAAAGCATTTTACAACGTGCCAATATTAATTTTCAACCGCCTAGATACAACTACTATACTTACGGTTCGATAGATAGGAATAGAGCCATGGCATTGGAAACTATGGTCTTGACCAAAAACCCAAAACAGCGCGAATTGGCGCAATACATTGCCAAAGAGTTGTCTGGAAATCGTTGGATGAGTACCCAAACCACAGCCTACAGCTTGTTGGCTATGGCGAAAATGGTGGAAGCCAATGGCGGAAAAGCCTTGAACATAAGCTACACCAACAATGGCAAAACCGAAAGCATAAACACCAAAAGTGCCATTGCGCAGCGAGAACTCAACGTTATTGACGGCAATAATGCACTTTCGTTTACCAATAACATTGATAATGTGGTGTATGTGCGTGTGCTAAATTCAGGAAAATTACCTTTAGGTGAAGAAATTGCAGAACAACGCGGATTGAGTGTTTCGGTGCAATACAAAGATTTAAAAGGTAACAAAATAGATGTTTCCAAACTGCAACAAGGTCAGGATTTTGTAGCAACCGTTAGCGTAAGTAATCTTAAAAATGAAAACGTGAACGATGTGGCGTTAACGCAAATTTTCCCTTCAGGTTGGGAAATCGTCAATACACGTTTTACCGATTTTGGCGATACAACAACAAGTCAAGCACGTTATACCGACATAAGAGACGACCGCGTGAATTTCTATTTCGATTTAAGTAAAAAAGGAAAACATGGTACCAAAACCTTTAACGTGATGTTGAACGCTTCCTATTTAGGAACCTATTATTTACCAGGAATTCAAGCCGAAGCGATGTATGATAATGAGTATTTAGTGAGAACTAAAGGCCAGTGGGTAACTGTTGAGAAATAAATGAAAGCAAAAGAAGTTATAAAACATACCAAACACAGACCTTTTGAAATTCCTTCACGCTCTTGGAAATTTTATCAAGAATGGAACAAAGCCATTTTTTTGCATTGGAAAGTTTCTCCAGAACAAATACTACCTTTTCTACCTAAAGGTATATCGGTAGATACGATTCACGGGAAAACTTGGGTGAGTTTAGTGGCTTTTAATATGAATAATATTGGTGTAAGAAGTTTACCGAAAGTCCCACACATATCAGATTTTCATGAGATAAACATACGCGTTTATATTACTTGCAATGGCAAACCCAGTGTTTATTTTTTAAGTATGGAAGGTGGTAAACGTTCATCGTGCAAGGTCTTAAAAGCAATGTCTAAATTTCCCTATTATTATTCTAAAATGGAACGAACAGATTTTAGCTTCGCTTCCAAAAACAACAATTACAATAATTCATTTTATACTGAATATCGTTTTGACAACAAACAGATTATAAAAGATGAAACCGATATTTGGCTAACCGAACGTTATGCGGTTTTTCAGGATTATAAAAACCATATTATTGAGTACGATGTGCATCACGTAGAATGGCCAATGGAATCTATTTCTATAAAAAAGTTAGAACTAGATTACACTAAATTCAATCACTTAATTAATAACAAACCTGATAGAATACACTACTCTAAAGGAGTTCAAGTTTTAACTTGGGACAAAAGAAAGCTCATATTATGAAGAAAGATTTTAAACCATATTATGCAGTCATTTTCACTTCAACTCAAAAAGAGCATATTGAAGGTTATGCAGAAATGGCAAACCAAATGGAAGCACTTGCCAAAACTCAAGACGGCTTTTTAGGTATGGATAGCGCAAGAAACGAAGTTGGAATTACAGTGAGCTATTGGGAAAGTCTGGAAGCTATAAAAAACTGGAAACAGCACACCGATCATCTAGTAGCGCAACAAAAAGGCAGACAAGATTGGTACAGTTGGTACAATGTGAAAATTTGCAAAGTAGAACGTGTGTATGAGTTTAATTTGTGAAGAAAATAACAACCTACATAAAAAACAACAAAATAAAGTCAGTAGTACTTTTTGTATTGCTGATTGCCTATTATTTCTGTTTGCCAAAACAACTTTTCAAAGACCCAACTGCAACGGTTATCACTAGTAAAAACGACGAATTATTAGGTGCTCAAATTGCAAAAGACGGTCAATGGCGATTTCCGCATAACGATAGTATTCCAGAGAAATTCAAAACTTGTATTATTCAGTTTGAGGACGAATATTTCTACAAACATCCTGGTTTTAATCCGGTTTCCATTTTTAAAGCTTTACGCGAAAATCTAAAATCTGATGGTATAAAACGTGGTGGAAGCACCATTACGCAGCAAGTAATTCGCTTATCCAGAAAAGGTAAAAACCGAACCTATTTTGAAAAAGCCATTGAAATCATTCTAGCAACACGCTTGGAGTTGCGAACTTCAAAAGATAAAATTCTCTCTTACTACAGCAGCAATGCACCTTTTGGAGGCAATGTCGTTGGTTTAGATGCTGCTTCGTGGCGCTATTTTAACAGAAATTCGAATGAACTTTCTTGGGCTGAAAGTGCCACTTTAGCTGTTTTACCTAATGCTCCTAGTTTAATTTATCCTGGGAAAAATCAGGAACGCTTACTTAAAAAACGCAACCGTCTTTTAGCAAAACTACTTCAAAACCAAATCATTGATTCGTTAACCTATAATTTATCTATTGCTGAAAGTTTGCCACAAAAACCGTATCCGTTGCCACAAATGGCACCTCATTTGTTGCAAAAAGTGGCTCAAAATTATTCTGGTAAACACGTAAAAACAACCATCAACACACCATTACAGCAACAGGTTAATCGCATTGTAAAAAGACATTACAATCAATTAAGTCAGAATGAAATTTACAATGCAGCAGTTTTGGTTTTAGATGTAAAAACCAGACAGGTTTTGGCTTACGTTGGCAACACGCCTACAGATAAATCCCATCAAAAAGATGTGGATATTATTGATAAACCCAGAAGTACAGGTAGTATTTTAAAACCGTTTTTATATGCTGCAATGCTTGATGCTGGTGATATTTTACCCAACACTTTAGTGGCCGATGTACCGACCCAATTTGGGAGTTACAATCCCGAAAATTACAACAAAACATACGATGGTGCCATACCAGCAAGTAGAGCTTTGTCGCGTTCACTGAATGTGCCTTCGGTGAGGATGCTTCAGGAGTTTGGGTTAGATCGATTTCATCATTACCTAAAAACACTTCGGCTTAAAGATTTAAAATACAATGCTAATCATTACGGTTTATCGCTTATTCTTGGTGGTGCCGAAAGCAATCTTTGGGATTTATGCAAAAGCTACGCAGCATTATCTTCAACCTTAAATCACTTTTCTGAAACGTCGAGCGAATATTATTCCAACGAGTTTTGTGAACCTACATTTTTAGCTTCGGAAACGGTTGACTTCGGAAAAAAAACCAGTGAAAAAACACTGTTTGATGCAGGCTCCATTTATCTCACTTACGAAAGTTTAAAAGAAGTAAACCGACCAGAAGGTGATGAAAACTGGGAGTTTTTTGATGGTTCTAAACAAATTGCTTGGAAAACAGGCACCAGTTTTGGCTTTCGTGACGCTTGGGCTATTGGCACTACAACAGATTACGTGGTTGGTGTTTGGGTTGGAAATGCCGATGGAGAAGGCAGACCAGGTTTGGTTGGAGTACAAGCTGCAGCTCCTATTTTATTTGATGTGTTTGATGTGTTACCCAACAGCCCATGGTTTGCAAAACCTTTTGATGAAATGCAAGAGGTTACTATCTGTAAAAAAAGTGGTCATAGAGCATCGCCAAATTGTGATGATACCGAAAATAAATTCATTCAAATTAGCGGATTGAAAACCAAACCTTGTCCATATCATGTGTTGGTGCATTTGGATAAAAGCGAAACCTTTCAAGTGAATTCTTCCTGCGAAAGCACAAGCAATATTATACATAAATCGTGGTTTGTGCTGCCACCTTTGATGGGGTATTATTACAAAACCAAAAACCCGTTTTACAAGCCTTTGCCCAAATTTAGAAGTGATTGTTTGGGTGAAAACAGTATTTCAATGGCATTTATTTATCCGAAGGAAAACAACAGTATTTTTCTGCCAAAAGATTTTGACGGTTCAACCAACGATTTAGTGCTCCAAATCGCCCATTCAAAACCTGAAACTACTGTGTTTTGGTATGTTGATGATATTTATATGGGAAGCACGAAAGACATCCACGAACTCGCCATTATCCCTAAACAAGGTAAGCACTTAATTACTGTGGTAGATGAATTTGGTAATGAAGCGAAGCGACATTTTACAATTTCAGAATAAGCTTATGCTTATTGATGCCATAAAATCGCTATTTTTGTTTTACAAACATTTTATATACTAACTATGTACGATACTATTAAATTTTTACATTCCTATTGGGCTTACTTGGTGCTTTTGGTTTTAATCATTGCTACTGTTAATGCTCTTGTTAAGTTTTTTGGCAACAAAGAATTTCAAGCCTTTGATTTTAGAGTTTCATTATTCACTCTTATTACTTCTCATATACAGCTCTTATTAGGGTTAATATTCTTTTTTGTATCTGATTATATGGCTTTGATTAGTGATATGGGAATGAATAGTATCATGGGAAATGATGATTTACGTTCTAAAATTATTGAGCATCCTTTTGCGATGATTATTGCTGTTGTACTTATTACAATTGGCTATTCCAAACATAAAAAGAAATTAACTTCTAAACCTAAGTTTAAACTTTTGGCTATATTTTATACTATTGCGTTAGCATTTGTATTGTATATGATACCATGGAAAATTTGGTTGGGTATAGCTTAAATAAAAAAAGCGCAAATAAATATTTGCGCTTTTTTTATTTGAAGAAAATTCTTCTTATTCTTTTACTTCTTTAATGACATAAACATATACTGGAAAGTGGTCACTAAAGCCATCGGTAAATCCACCATCTGCAAAACTTCTTAATGGATATCCTTTATAACGTCCATATTTATTAGTTAAGTAGTTTTTGTTAAAAATACCTGCTTTGTACATTCTAAATGAATCGTAATCTTTTTCAATTAAAGGTTTAGTAACCAAAATTTGGTCAAATAAACTCCATGCATCTCTATATGCTGTTGTTCCTAAGCCATCTTTCTTGAAAAAATCTTCATAAGGGTTATAAATTCCTTTAAGTTTTACTTTGTCTTTATTGTTTTCAGCCTTAAGAACCTTTTTTACACTTTCATTGGTAGGATCGTCATTTAAATCGCCCATGATGAATATTTTAGCATAAGGATCGATAGACTGAAGCGAATCTACAATACGCTTACTAAGTTTAGCTGCTGCAACACGCTTTGGTCTACTACGTGCTTCTCCACCACTACGAGAAGGCCAGTGATTAACCACAACATGCACTAACTCTCCATCTAATTCTCCACTCACTAAAAGTTGATCTCTAGTATACACACGCTTTCTACTAATATCATCATAGAGTTTCAACTCGTGAGAACTTGTGCTTATTGGTCTGAATAACTTTTTTTGATACAATAAAGCAACGTCAATTCCTCTAGCATCTGGTGAATGGTAATGAATAATACCATAGTCTTTATCTAATAATTGAGGATCGTTAACAACATCTTCAAGTACATCTCTGTTTTCAATTTCAGAAACACCAATAATAGCTGGAGCGTTTCCTGTAACATCTGCACCAATTTCAGAAATTACTCTCGCCATATTTTTAACCTTTTTCTCATAAACCTCTTGTCTGTTAGCGCTCATTTCCATAATTGGACTCGCCTCGTCAAACTTTAATGGGTCATTAATGGTATCGAATAAATTTTCTAAATTGTAAAAAGCAACTGTGTGAATTTTAAATTTCTTTTTCTCTTGCGCATTAGCGGTAAAAAAAGATGCTACAAGTAGTAATGCAGCACAAATTTTCAAGTATTTCATTTATAGCTATGTTATGTTATCATTAATATGAGTACAAAACTCAGGCCAAAAGTATATATTTATTATAAATAATGTAAATTTGCACGCCTTAAATAATAATTATTTAATGTAGACAAGACAATTAACTTAAAATTTAGTATGAAAAAAAGTTTATTAATTTTTCTATTTGGAATTTTTTCATCTCTTACAATGTATGCTCAAAGCACAATTGTAAAAGGTAGTGTTAAAGATGCAGTAACATCTGAACCAATTCCTGGTGTAACGATTACAATAGAAGAAACACAACAAACAACTACTACAGATGCTCTTGGTGAGTTTACATTTTCTTCAAACGTGCCACTAGGTGAGCAAGTTTTAAGAATTTCAAAAAATGGATATACTACTAAAAGATATCCTATTGTAGTAAATGAAGGAAGAACAGTAAATATTACAGACATGACATTAGATATTGATGTCTCTGACTCTGTTGATTTATTTACTATCACTCTTTCTGACGATGAGTTAAACGATGATACCAGTGCTGCCGACAACATTTCTGGTCTTTTACAATCATCGCAAGACATCTTTCAGCGTACTGCTGCCTTTGAATTTAGTTCTTCTTTCTTTAGAGTAAGAGGTTTAGATTCTGAAAACGGTTCCATATTACTTAATGGAATTGAAATGAACAAAGTTTTTGACGGAAGACCACAATGGAGTAATTGGGGTGGACTTAATGACGTGTTACGTAACCAAGAATTAACTACTGGTTTAACACCTTCTGCTTACAACTTTGGTGGTGTTTTAGGAACTACTAATATTAATTTAAGAGCTTCTAGCTACAGAAAAGGTGCTCGTATTACATATTCATCTTCAAATAGAAGTTATACTAACCGTTTAATGGCTAGTTATGCTTCTGGTTTAGTAAAAGGTGGTTGGGCTTACACTTTTATGGTAGGAAGACGTTGGGGAAATGAAGGTTTCCAAGATGCAACACTATATGATGCTAATTCATTTTTTGCTTCTATAGAGAAAAAAATAAATGACAAGCACAGCATAAACTTTACTTCAATTTATGCGCCTAACAGAAGAGGAAAATCTTCTCCTAACACACAAGAAATTTATGACTTAAAAGGAATTAAGTATAATGAATATTGGGGTTATTTAGATGGTGAAAAGCGTAACTCTCGTGTAAAAGAAGTTGAAGAACCAATTTTAATGTTAAACCACTATTGGGATATTAGCAGCAAAACATCTTTAAACACAAATGTTGCTTACCAATTTGGTAAATTAGGAAATAGTAGATTAGATTTCTCAGGTGGAGCTAACCCAAGTCCTGCTTATTACCAAAAACTACCAAGTTACTTTTTAGCAGATAATGATGGTCCTGATTATGCAGGTGCTTATACAGCTGAACAAGAATTTATTAACGATGGTCAGTTAGACTGGAACAGAATTATAGACGCCAACCTTACCAATAATATTAATGGTGATAATGCTGCTTATGTTTTATATGAAGACAGAAGTGACGACAAGCAGATTACAGCTAATACTATTTTAAGCTCTGAGCTTTCTCAAAATATATTATTAAATGCTTCTGTTAATTACAGAAAATTAAAATCAGAAAATTTTGGTGAAATCATTGATGTTTTAGGTTCTACTGTTGGAGCTTTAAACGTAGATGCTTTTGATGGTTATCAATTTGATGCTCAAAACCCTGACCGAAGTGTAGGTGAAGGAGACAAGTTTAGATATAACTATAACTTACATGCCGATATCGTTTCAGGTTATGCTCAAGCACAATTTAAATACAACAAAGTTGATTTTTATGTTGCTGGTAGCTTAACAAGCACACAATACCAAAGAGAAGGTCTTTGGGAACACAGTAGATTTGCTGGAGACGGTTCATACGGTAAAGGTGAAAAACTATCATTTACTGGTTTTGGTGCTAAAGGTGGATTTACTTATAAAATTACAGGTAAACACTTATTTGATGTTAACGCTGGTTACATTACAAGAGCACCTTCTTTAAGAAACACGTACTCTAACTCAAGAGAAAACCACAATATCGTAAGAGGTATTGAAGAAGAAAAAGTAACCTCAGTTGATGCAAGCTATATTTTTAGATCTCCAATTGTAAAAGCTAGACTTACAGGTTTCTATTCAAAAATAGAAGATGCTAACGAAGTATCTTTTTACTATGCTGATGGTTTAAGTGGTTTTGATATTCAGGATAACGAAACTTCTGCTTTTGTTCAAGAAGTATTACAAGGTATAGATAAAAGACATATAGGAGCAGAGTTTGGTATTGAAGCGCAAGTAACACCTACAATTAAGTTAAAAGGTGCTGCTTCAGTAGGACAATACACATACGATAACAATCCTAATTTATACTTAACATCAGCTAGTTTCACTTCAGAAGATGGTTCAATCTCTTACGGAGAAGCTAACTTAAAAGATTATAAAATTGCTGGAGGACCACAACGTGCTGCTTCAATTGGTTTTGAATATCGTGATCCAGACTACTGGTGGTTTGGTGCAACAGCAAACTTTTTCTCAAACGCATACTTAGATATTAATCCATTAACAAGAACTGAAAATTTCTATTTAGATGCTGATGGATTACCATTTAATGACTATGATGAAGCTATTGCTACTGAGTTATTAAAACAAGAAGAATTTGACGATTATATGGTAGTTAACCTTATAGGAGGAAAATCTTGGAAAATTGACGATTACTACATTGGTTTCTTTGCAAGTGTAGGTAACCTATTGGACAAAGAGTACAAAACTGGAGGTTTTGAACAAGGTAGAAACGCTAATTATAGAGAGCTTAGAGACGACACTGCAAACCCAAAAAGAGTGTTTGGACCAAAATATTGGTACGGTCGTGGTACTAACTACTTTGTAAATGTGTATTTTAGATTCTAGAAAAAGAAAAATTAAATAAAATTAATTAACAAATTATGAAAACAAACAAATTATTAACGTACGCATTAAGCTTAATGGTATTATTTACTATTACTTCATGTGTAGAAGATGACGACTTTACTATTCCTAGTAATTTAGGAACTGAAGAAAACTTAGGTCTTCAACGTATTTTAGATTCTGTAGCTATGTCAGACAACTGGTCAATGATGAGTATTGCAGATGTAAAAAACTTATATAATGGAGCACCTACTGCAATAGAATCTAATATTGTTGTTAAAGGTTATGTATCTTCTTCAGATTTAACAGGAAATTTCTATAAAGAGTTTTACATGCAAGATGCACCTGAAAACCCTACAGCAGCAATAGGTATACTTTTAAATCAAGTTGATTCATACAATCAATTTAATAAGGGTAGAGAAGTTTATGTTTCTTTAAATGGATTATACATTGGAGAAAACTCTAACGAACTTTTAAGTATTGGATTAGAAGATGGTGATGAAGTAACTGAAATAACAGCTGCTATGGTACCTGACTATGTTTTTAGATCTGATGTTACTGAAACCATTGTTCCTTTAGTTGTAGATCCTTCAGACATTAACTCTTCACACTTAGGAATGTTTGTGTCGTTAGAAAACATGCAGTTTTTAAGTGATTTAGAAGGTAGACCATTTGTTGATCCTTATGATGATTTTGATACACAAAGAGCAATGTCTAGTTGTGAATCAGGTTATGAATTTGATGTATTTACTAGCTCATTTGCAAGTTTTTCTGACTTACCTGTTCCAACTGAATTCAGAGGAACTATATCAGGAGTTGTTTACCAAACTTACGGAGGAGATGAAATAGTATTAAGCCTTAATGATACTAGTGATATTGACTTTAACGATCAACGTTGCGATCCTGTTTTTGAAGAAGGATTTGGTTCGGCAATCGATAATACTGAACTTAATATTGATGGTTGGATTAACTATGCTGAAGCTGGTAGTGTAGTTTGGACTGAGCAAGTATATTCTGGAAACGGTTATGCTGAGCTTAATCCTTATAACTCTGGAGACTCTTCTAATATTGCTTGGTTAATCACTCCAGGGATTGATATGGATGCTCAAACAGGTGAAACATTTACTTTTGCAACTGAGCATGCTTATCCTGATGCAGGTCATGACCCTTTAGAAGTACTAATCTCAACTGATTTTGATGGTACTGAAGATGGAGTAACAACTGCAACTTGGACAACTTTAACAGTAAACAAAAGTTATATTGTAGATTTTGATACATGGTTTACTTGGGTAAGCTCTGGTTCTGTAGATCTTTCTTCTTATACAGGAACAGCTTATATAGCGTTTAGATATACAGGAAGTGATACATCAAACCAAAACATGACATTACATGTTGATAATGTAAAAATATCTGTAGATTAATTAAGCTAGATAACTTATTAAAAACCTGCTAAAATTATTTAGCAGGTTTTTTTATATTTAATAAATGACAACCTTTGATACTTTATTCTTTTCCTTTTTTAATCAAATAAAAAAAAGGTATAAACAGCGTTCAAACACAATTAGTGTTGCCTACATTTCTTTAGTACAATGTTCATTAGTATTGCTTTTAGGTATTTTCTTTTCTGAATTCTTAGCTCAAATGAAAGTAAATACTATGTCATCCTCTAAAGCTTGGACACTTTTTATCTTAGTTTCAATAGCACTTTATTTTAGAAATTGGATGTACTATAGTGGTAAAAAACGAAAAATTCTTAATACTAAAACAAAGAGTAACAATCCTCAATATAGTATTGTCTCTTTAATACTTTTACCAATTGTAACCATAGCTATTGCCATACTATTTCTGGTAAAAATCTCATAAAAAAAGCTCTATCTTTTACGATAGAGCTTTTTTTATTTTTTACTTAAAGCAATATTACATAGGTCCACCACTAACGATGATGAAGTCCGACCTTCTGTTCATCTGGTGTTGTTCCTCTGTACATCCTGAACCACAGTCTTCCTTAGGCTCACTCTCTCCTTTTCCTGATCCTGTTATTCTTGATCTGTCTATCCCTTTAGAGACTACATAAGATACTGTTGTCTTTGCTCTCCTGTCCGATAAGGCCATGTTGTATGATGCTGATCCTCTACTGTCTGTATGTGACGATACTGAGATAACCATCTCTGGATACTTTTGCATCACCTGTACCAACTTATCCAACTCAAATGCTGCTTGTGAGGTAATGTTAGACTTGTCAAAATCAAAATAAATTGGGTCTAAGTTTACTCTGTCCACTGCCACTATCTCTTCTATTGGATCCAGTGCTATAGCTACTGCTACTTCTTCTTCCTCTGAGCCTTCTACTGTTACTCTTTTACTCTCATATCCGTCCATAGACACCTCAAGGGCTGAACCTTCTCCGCACTCTACAATGAACTCTACAGTACCGTCCGAATCGGTTACTTTTGACAATACTTTATTCCCCTTACTATCATACATCGTTACTGATGCTGCGTTAATTGGGTTACCTGTCTTTGAATCGGTTACTGTTCCTGTGATAAGTACATCACATAATGGTTGTAGTTTCTTAATAGCATAAATATCATCGCTTCCTACTCCGCCTTCTCTGTTTGATGAGACAAAGCCTTCTCCGCTTTCTTCATCTAATCTAAATGCAAAGTCATCAGCATTACTATTGATTGGCACTCCTATGTTTCTAACTGGTGCCATCTTACCGTCTATCTCCTTGGTATGGAATACATCTAGGTTTCCTAAGCCCAAGTGACCGTTTGATGAGAAGTACAGCGTTCCATTACTGCTTATATAAGGAAACATCTCTTGTCCTTGCGTGTTTACCTTCTGTCCTAGGTTCTCTGCTTCTCCTAATGTACCATCATCGTTGATGCTTGCCTTGTAGATATCAAAAAGACCATAGCCACCTGGCATATTAGATGCAAAGTATAATGTCTTTCCGTCTGCGCTTACTGATGGGTTTTTTACCGAGTAGTTCTCACTGTTGATTGCAAAGCCTTCTACATTGCTCCACTTATCCCCTTCTTTAGTTGCTTTGAACAATTGCAGTACACTGTATCTGTTTTTGGTGATAGAATCTTTCTCGTACATCTTCTCAAAGAAACTTTCTCTTGAAAAGTACATCGTGTTTCCATCTGGTGAAAATGATACTACTCCTTCATGATACTTTGTGTTTACTTTATCTTCTACTAATGCTGCTGCTAGATAAGTTCCATCTGCATTCTTTGACATTTCATAAATATCTAAAAATGGTTCTTCGTTCCATCCATAGGTTCTACGTGAGGTGTTTCTTGCTGATGTAATGTACAGCTTACCATCTTGTAGCGTTCCTCCAAAGTCAGAATACTTGCTGTTAAAGCCCATATTTTGGATATTGAACTTCTTGCCTTTTTCTAATATCTTTGGTAGATAGTCTGGATTTTTCTTATAAGCAATGGCTCTATCATCACTTGGACGCATCTCTGCAAATCTAGCCATTTGTACATTGGACGCTTCGTACTTCCCATTGGCCTTAAGCATTTGAGAATACTTAAAAATCATCTCTGGGTTGTCACTGCTCTCCAGTGCCTTGGCGTACCAGCGTTCTGCTTCCTCTGTATTGAATACATTGTAATAAGACTCGGCTAATTGACCGTATACATAACTGTCGCCTTTTCCGTCTTCTACTAACTTTGAATATTCTTCTGCTGCCTCAACAAACTCAAACCTGTTGAAGTGCTTGTCTGCTCTCTTGGTGTCCTTGTTCTGAGCTGTTACACTTAATCCACTCAGCAAGGTTATCAATAAATATTTTTGTATGTTTTTCATCTTTGGTTTGGCTTGAATGGTTAGAAATATCTTGGTGATCGTGATACCTTCTTAGGGAAGTTAAGGTCAAACAATAACATAAACTCATGCGATGCTGGTGCATACCTCTTTATATCTGAAGTAACACTATCATAAGCATAACCTATACGTAGCGATGGGGTAATCGCAAAATTGATAAGCCCTGAAAATGAATCATCAAGCCTATAAGAGGCTCCTATCTCGAACTTATCATAAAACAACGCATTTAAGTTTACATCAAAAGAGGTTGGTGCATCAAAGGCTGACTTCACCAAAAACGATGGCTTCAACTTGGTATTTTGTGATAAGTCAAACACATATCCTCCTGTTATGAAGTAATGGCTAACTTCTGAGCCTAACTCAAAACCATTGGCATCAAGGTGTACCGAATTTAAAATATTCGGTACAGATACTGCCAAATAGTAATGGTCTGTATAATAAAATGCTCCTGCGCCTATGTTTGGTGTCACACTGTTGATGTTCTCCGAGAAGAAAGGATCGTTGGGATCCACTACATCAAGACCTGTGAGTCCTATATCATGAAACGTTGCGCCTGCCTTAACACCAAACGCCAAGCGGTGTTCGCCTCCTAATCGAAGTGTATACGAGAAATCCGCATAAGCATTGGTCTCGTTTACTGGTCCTATGTTATCTGATATAATCGATAACCCTAATCCTACTTTCTCGCCTACGGGAAGGTGACCAAAGAATGTTCCTGTCTTTGGTGCTCCTTCTAATCCTGTCCACTGCGTACGGTACAGTAAACCAAAACTTAGATTCTCCCTTGAGCCTGCATAAGCTGGGTTAATGACATTCATATTATACATGTACTGTGTGTACTGTGGATCCTGCTGCCCGAAGACCTGAAAGCCTACGAGCGTTAGTATTAGTATTGTGAGTCTTTTCATGTTCTTAGATTAATTTCGGTTAGTCTTATTTGTTGATGTATACCCAAGCACTACGCTTCTTTGCTCCATTCTCATAGATCATCGTATAGAAGTAAGTACCTACTGGTAACTCATCTCCACTATTGCTCTGTCCATACCACTCATTTGTGTAGTTATCTTTAGAATATACTAATACACCATTACGGTTGAATATCTCTAATCGTGTTACACCATAACTACTTAAATCAAATGTGTCATTCTGTCCTGGACTTACTCCTGGGGAAATACCCTCTGGTATTACACAACTCTCTAATTCAACGATATCAATACCTGCTATATAACTACATGTTGTTGTATTATTAATAACTTCAATCTCATAATATCCAGCAATCAATACTGGTATAGTTAATCCGTTTTCACCATCAATAAGACCTCCATCTTGATACCAATTAATTGTTACTTCAGATTCTTGATAGTTTTCAGGAATTGCTGTTATTTCAATTGGTATTGTTGCGTTAGGGCAAACCTCATAATTAACATCTGTTGGGAAAGATGTAAATAATGGATCTTCAACAACTAAATTAAGACTAGTAGTAGAGTAACACTGTGTTGTATTATTTGTTACTCTCACATAAACTGTTTGCGGGTCTGACACATTAGTATAAGGACTTGTTAACTCACCTACATTATCAATAGCATCTTGTTCAGTTAAATGATAAGATATTGTAAAATCATCTGGGTTTTGACCTTCAGCTAAAACTTCAGTATCAGCTTCATATAAATAAAACTCTCCAAAACCTGATTCATCACAAGCAATTAAATCGGAAGGAGTACTTTCAACTTCAGGGTTTGGTAAAAACTCGATTACAATTGTATCAGAAATGATACATTGAGGGGAGAAAATAATTTGAGTTGTATATTCTCCAGCTTCAGTTACCTCTAATATAGAAGTTGTTGCTCCTTCAATTAAAAATCCGTCTTTATACCAAACGTGATCTACTTGAGGTGCTTGAGTGTCTAAAACAACAGGCTGCCCATCACAAACTGCAGTTCCAGCATCAATTGTTATATCAACACCTAAGTCTACTTCTCCAATATCAAAACTACCTGCTTTAAGGAATACTCCAGAATCTAAAGCAGAATCAGTTGCGTCAGCAATAACAAGTTTAATATGGTAGGTTTCACCAATATTAACTGCAGACTGAGCAGTAAATACGTTTGTTCTACCATCAAAAGATATTGGTGGTAAGTTATTAGGTGTGTATCCTCCAAAATACTGTTCGTTAATAGCTGGACAACCAGGATTTTCTGGGTGAATATTAGTTACTAAAATAGGTGTATTAGTTCCTGGTAATACAGCTAGGTTAGTAGTAATTCCATTCTCATCAGTTAATAAGAAGGCAAATGCATCTGAATATGTACACTCAAAGGTTCCTCCTGTGCTTCCATTATATTCTTCGGATGCCATAATGAAATCAAAACTAATTTCATCGTTTAGAGGCACGAAATCAAATTCTATAATAGACGCATTATTAGAAGTAATTCCTACTGTATCATTTAAATCAGCATCTCCTAACCAAGCATTAGTACCATCACTCATAGCATTATCATTAGGTCCTCTAGCTTTACTAGCATCTCCAGATGTTAATAAAATTCCGTTTTCAAATGGGAATCCATCACTTTCTCTATAGAAGTATCCGATACCATTTGTTTGACCGAAATCAGTTCCCGTTGAATATGTAATGTTTGATACTTGAGCACAAGGGCTATCAATTAAAATATCAAGAACTAATTCTTCAATAGTATAAGTTGTTTGGTCAACTACTATATTACCTGGGGAAGGTCTTATACATAGATCAAAAGTTGTTGTATTATCTTCTCCATCAAACGAGAATACTCTTACATAATATGTATTACCAACAACTAAGTTTGTTACCGCTCCAGCAGTTTCAGTTGTACAATATAATTCAGTTAAATTATCACATGTTCCTTCGTAAACACCAAAATCTAAATTGAATGTTCCTCCAGCGATGTTTGCTAGAGAAATAATTTGTGCTTCACTATTAGCAGTAAACTCAAACCATACATCATCATGTGGGTTTCCAGCACATGTTCCAGATGGCACGCCAGAATCTGTTGCTGCTAGTACTGTACCTGGTGTAACTAATGTGCAGGAATCATCTGTATTAACTGAAGCAACTGTTGCATTACATGGATTGTCATTGTCTGGTGGACAAGCTAATTGCTGTATTGCAGGACTATTAATTACACAGTTCCCATCTTGATCGTTACTTATTGTTACTATTACATCTTGTAAGAAAGGGAATGGTCCAATTTGATAGGTTCCTTCAGCATTAGCTGGAACTGTATCAGCATTTATATTGTTTGATATTGTTAATGATGTTGCATCACCCATAGAGGTAACATTTACATCAATTAAAAACTGATCTCCATTATCACAATCATCAACTATAGCATACGTAGCTTGCGGATTAATACATGTAGCACAACTAACAGTTATATCAAGTGGTGTGTAACCTTCAGTTTCACAACTAAATACACCATCAGCAGTTACTGTAAATGATATTGTATCTCCTAAAGATTGATAGTTTACTCCAGAAACATCCCCATTATTTCCATAAAAATCTGGTGGTGTTAACTCGGTTCCATCAGTATCATAAATATGTAATTCATCCCAACCATTTTCTACTTGTCCTGAGTTAATTACAAAATTAAGCGGTGTTCCGTCACTACTAGTAAAAGTAAATACGTTGGTATCGTTATTTTCATAACAATACACAAAGTTTACTGGACCAGCTGTACAGTCTACTACATAATCCAAGCAAATTTCTTGGGTTAAACTTGGGCTTAAAAGAGCACAATTGGCATCATCGTCATTAACAACAGAAATTTCAACTCCTGTGTTATTAGCAAATG
Source organism: Gaetbulibacter jejuensis (assembly GCF_039524015.1). NCBI lineage: Bacteria > Pseudomonadati > Bacteroidota > Flavobacteriia > Flavobacteriales > Flavobacteriaceae > Gaetbulibacter > Gaetbulibacter jejuensis. The sequence goes on from NZ_BAAAGF010000001.1 coordinate 256,567, forward strand.
GTCCAAAAGTATATATACCTGTGGCATCAACATTTTGAGGTGTGCTACCTTGGTTATCACTTATTGTAATTGTTCCTGCCGATCCTAAATCGGTTAAATTTACATCAACAAAAAATTGTGGTCCATTAATACAATCACTAACTACTTCATAAGTCGCCACTGGATCTACACAAGTGTTTTCTGTAATTGTTAATGTGTAAGGAGTACTTTGAGGTGATGGCCATGTTGAAATTACTATATAATAGGTTGTTCCTCCAGTAACAGAGAAGTTATCAATTAACATATCTCCTCCGGCAAATCCATTTACAGCTCCTGTTTCACATTGTGTTCCTATGTTGGCACAATCTGTATATACAAAAATACCTGTATACGTACCAATTCCTGACAATTCAATATCAATTGAAGTATCAACTGCTGGTGTATATGAATATACTACATCATCTCCTCCTAAATAACCAAAACCTACACCACAATCGTCTCCAGGTCCTCCAGTATAATCATCTCCATAATTAGAAGTGTCATCTGTTGTTACATAAGGTAATGGAGTGGTTACCATTATTGGATTACTACATGTTTCTCCAGGTCCACTAATTCTATAAACAAATGGTCCTGCCCAGATACTAAACCCATCTGCACCACAATCTGCCCTAACATAAAACTCATAATCAGTACCTTCGGTTAAATCTGTTATTTGTAAACTGTTAGTCCCTACAGAAACTCCTGAATCGGCTTCAGTTGGCACTGGTCCTCCTGCAACTTGATTAATAACTTCCCATGCATCTTCGGTTCCTCCTTCAATCCAACTTAAATCAACTGTTGTTGCATTAACTAATGCATCTAAACCTGAAGGATTATTACATGTAGAATTATAAACATGTACATTATCTATCATCCAATACCAAGCCCAAACATCTCCATCATCATAGTAAAACCTAATTTGCATATTAGCATTTGCATAGGCTGTAATATCTATATGTTGTTCATCTGGTGTAGCAAAAGTTCCTACGTCTGCTGTTTGGTTTAATACTTCTACCCATGCAGAACCGTCATAAACTTCTACAATAGCAGCATCTCCACCAATACTATTAAAGTACTGCTGGAAATCTAAAAACAGTCCTGTTGCTGCTGAACTATCAAAAACAGGTGAGGTCAATGTCTCTTGAAGCAACGTTCCATTTCCGTTAGCATCACTGTCTACAATAGCTCCATTTGAACCATCTAAACTGTTAAAACCTCCCTGTAATCCAGATACCCAAGAATCTCCTGTTGCAGCTCCTCCATCTGTAATTGTCCAGGTTGCTGGTATTTCTGTATCAAAATTTTCTTGCAAATAAGTCTGCGACTGCATTGACAAGCAAATAATGAAAAACGAAACAAATAATGTAATTTTTCTCATTAGGCTAGTGTTTTATATTAGTTAAGCTTTATTTTTCAAAGCAATATTACATAGGTCCACCACTAACGATGATGAAGTCCGACCTTCTGTTCATCTGGTGTTGTTCCTCTGTACATCCTGAACCACAGTCTTCCTTAGGCTCACTCTCTCCTTTTCCTGATCCTGTTATTCTTGATCTGTCTATCCCTTTAGAGACTACATAAGATACTGTTGTCTTTGCTCTCCTGTCCGATAAGGCCATGTTGTATGATGCTGATCCTCTACTGTCTGTATGTGACGATACTGAGATAACCATCTCTGGATACTTTTGCATCACCTGTACCAACTTATCCAACTCAAATGCTGCTTGTGAGGTAATGTTAGACTTGTCAAAATCAAAATAAATTGGGTCTAAGTTTACTCTGTCCACTGCCACTATCTCTTCTATTGGATCCAGTGCTATAGCTACTGCTACTTCTTCTTCCTCTGAGCCTTCTACTGTTACTCTTTTACTCTCATATCCGTCCATAGACACCTCAAGGGCTGAACCTTCTCCGCACTCTACAATGAACTCTACAGTACCGTCCGAATCGGTTACTTTTGACAATACTTTATTCCCCTTACTATCATACATCGTTACTGATGCTGCGTTAATTGGGTTACCTGTCTTTGAATCGGTTACTGTTCCTGTGATAAGTACATCACATAATGGTTGTAGTTTCTTAATAGCATAAATATCATCGCTTCCTACTCCGCCTTCTCTGTTTGATGAGACAAAGCCTTCTCCGCTTTCTTCATCTAATCTAAATGCAAAGTCATCAGCATTACTATTGATTGGCACTCCTATGTTTCTAACTGGTGCCATCTTACCGTCTATCTCCTTGGTATGGAATACATCTAGGTTTCCTAAGCCCAAGTGACCGTTTGATGAGAAGTACAGCGTTCCATTACTGCTTATATAAGGAAACATCTCTTGTCCTTGCGTGTTTACCTTCTGTCCTAGGTTCTCTGCTTCTCCTAATGTACCATCATCGTTGATGCTTGCCTTGTAGATATCAAAAAGACCATAGCCACCTGGCATATTAGATGCAAAGTATAATGTCTTTCCGTCTGCGCTTACTGATGGGTTTTTTACCGAGTAGTTCTCACTGTTGATTGCAAAGCCTTCTACATTGCTCCACTTATCCCCTTCTTTAGTTGCTTTGAACAATTGCAGTACACTGTATCTGTTTTTGGTGATAGAATCTTTCTCGTACATCTTCTCAAAGAAACTTTCTCTTGAAAAGTACATCGTGTTTCCATCTGGTGAAAATGATACTACTCCTTCATGATACTTTGTGTTTACTTTATCTTCTACTAATGCTGCTGCTAGATAAGTTCCATCTGCATTCTTTGACATTTCATAAATATCTAAAAATGGTTCTTCGTTCCATCCATAGGTTCTACGTGAGGTGTTTCTTGCTGATGTAATGTACAGCTTACCATCTTGTAGCGTTCCTCCAAAGTCAGAATACTTGCTGTTAAAGCCCATATTTTGGATATTGAACTTCTTGCCTTTTTCTAATATCTTTGGTAGATAGTCTGGATTTTTCTTATAAGCAATGGCTCTATCATCACTTGGACGCATCTCTGCAAATCTAGCCATTTGTACATTGGACGCTTCGTACTTCCCATTGGCCTTAAGCATTTGAGAATACTTAAAAATCATCTCTGGGTTGTCACTGCTCTCCAGTGCCTTGGCGTACCAGCGTTCTGCTTCCTCTGTATTGAATACATTGTAATAAGACTCGGCTAATTGACCGTATACATAACTGTCGCCTTTTCCGTCTTCTACTAACTTTGAATATTCTTCTGCTGCCTCAACAAACTCAAACCTGTTGAAGTGCTTGTCTGCTCTCTTGGTGTCCTTGTTCTGAGCTGTTACACTTAATCCACTCAGCAAGGTTATCAATAAATATTTTTGTATGTTTTTCATCTTTGGTTTGGCTTGAATGGTTAGAAATATCTTGGTGATCGTGATACCTTCTTAGGGAAGTTAAGGTCAAACAATAACATAAACTCATGCGATGCTGGTGCATACCTCTTTATATCTGAAGTAACACTATCATAAGCATAACCTATACGTAGCGATGGGGTAATCGCAAAATTGATAAGCCCTGAAAATGAATCATCAAGCCTATAAGAGGCTCCTATCTCGAACTTATCATAAAACAACGCATTTAAGTTTACATCAAAAGAGGTTGGTGCATCAAAGGCTGACTTCACCAAAAACGATGGCTTCAACTTGGTATTTTGTGATAAGTCAAACACATATCCTCCTGTTATGAAGTAATGGCTAACTTCTGAGCCTAACTCAAAACCATTGGCATCAAGGTGTACCGAATTTAAAATATTCGGTACAGATACTGCCAAATAGTAATGGTCTGTATAATAAAATGCTCCTGCGCCTATGTTTGGTGTCACACTGTTGATGTTCTCCGAGAAGAAAGGATCGTTGGGATCCACTACATCAAGACCTGTGAGTCCTATATCATGAAACGTTGCGCCTGCCTTAACACCAAACGCCAAGCGGTGTTCGCCTCCTAATCGAAGTGTATACGAGAAATCCGCATAAGCATTGGTCTCGTTTACTGGTCCTATGTTATCTGATATAATCGATAACCCTAATCCTACTTTCTCGCCTACGGGAAGGTGACCAAAGAATGTTCCTGTCTTTGGTGCTCCTTCTAATCCTGTCCACTGCGTACGATACAGTAAACCAAAACTTAGATTCTCCCTTGAGCCTGCATAAGCTGGGTTAATGACGTTCATATTATACATGTACTGTGTGTACTGTGGATCCTGCTGCCCAAAGACCTGAAAGCCTATGAGCGTTAGTATTAGTATTGTGAGTCTTTTCATGTTCTTAGATTAATTTCGGTTAGTCTTATTTGTTGATGTATACCCAAGCACTACGCTTCTTTGCTCCATTCTCATAGATCATCGTATAGAAGTAAGTACCTACTGGTAACTCATCTCCACTATTGCTCTGTCCATACCACTCATTTGTGTAGTTATCTTTAGAATATACTAATACACCATTACGGTTGAATATCTCTAATCGTGTTACACCATAACTACTTAAATCAAATGTGTCGTTCTGTCCTGGACTTACTCCTGGGGAAATACCCTCCGGTATTACACAACTCTCTAATTCTATAACTGTTTCTGATACTTCGTAAGTACAACTAGAATCGTTATAAGTAATAATTGCTGTATAAAGACCTTGTGTTAAAACAGGTAAGGTTAATCCTGTTTCGCCACTAATAAGACCTCCATCTTGATACCATTCAACAGTAACATCTGACTCAGAATACCCTTGAGGGATTAATGCTATTTCTATTGGAACTGTTGCGTTAGGGCAAACCTCATAATCAACATCTGCCGTGTTAAATGTTGCAACAGGAATAGGAAGCACAATTAAATTTACACTAGTAGTAGAGTAGCAGTCAAATGCTGAATTGCTTTCAACTCTTACATAAATAGTTTGAGAGTCACTTGTGTAAAGTGAAGAAGTATCTATAGCATTTTGACCTGCTTCAGCATCTGCTTCAGTTTCATGATAAGTAACTGTAAACTCCGTTGGGTCTTGACCATTTAATATATCAGCATCATAAGCTGCTAAATCGAAATCCTCAATACCATCACCTGAATTATCATCACATGCTTCTATATCTATACTTGTTGCTGTTGGTGTTGGTCCTGATATTATTAAATCAAAACTTGTTGTCGCAAAACAGAAAGAAGCATCTGGATTTGCATCTTCTACTCTTACATAAATAGTTTGCGGGTTAGATATGTTAGTGTATGGAGATGTTAAAGCGCCTGTATCAGTTTGAGCATCAGTAAGCGTCAAGTGATACGTTACATTAAATAAACTAGGATCTTGAGCTCCTAATATTCCTGCAGTTTGCATTTCTAAATCAAAGTCTTCGATTTCGTCTCCTGAAGCATCATCACATGTTACAATATCATCTACAGGGTTAGCAACAGGCTCTAATCCGAAAATAACGGTTACTTGATCTTGAGCTTGTGCATCACATTGGTCATCATAAGCAATAACAGTATAAGTACAAGACTCAGTAACTGTTAAAACAGAAGATTCTTCTCCCTCTATTATGAATCCATCACAATACCACTCATATCTATCAGCAAATGGAGAGTCTGCAACTAAATCGTAAGAAGGGAAACCACAGAAACTTTGATCTGGTCCTAAATCTACTTCTATTTCAGCTGTTACGTTACCGTCTCCATCATCTCCTCCATTAGTTTGACTAATTGAGATTGTTCCTGGATCGTCAGAGAAATTAGTAACTAGTAATATGTATATTTCTCCTGTTTGAGCATTATCAATTGTTAAGTTTTCTACTGAAACAAAAGAGTAACTACAATCAACTATATTACCAAATGGGTAAAAGTCAGGGTTACTTGTATTGTTTGGGCAAGAAGGACAATCTTCAAAAGCTATTTCAGTACAAGAATCTGCAACTGATTCAAATGGTCCCCAAAGTACAAAGTCTACATCAATACCATTACCATTATCATCTACTTGAGAAATTTCAATTTCTATTAATCCTGGATCTCCAATTTGAATGATGTTCCATGTAGGGTTTGGTGCAGATCCTAAACATGCAATATCGTTAGGGTCTGGAATTCCTATAATATTTGAAGTTACTAATGCTCCTCCTTCTTGACAGAAGTTTTCAGCATTTTCACAGATTATATTTGTTGGTGCATCTTTAATACATAAATCGAAAGTACTTGTTTCTCCTACAGAACCTCCTGAGAATACTCTAATATAGTATGTGTTTCCTACAACTAATTCAGGTGTTACACTTGCTGTGTCTGCTGAACAATATAACTCGGTTAAACCGTCACATGTTCCTTCATAAAGTCCATGATCTAAGTTTGTAGTTCCTCCTGTGATATTTGTAATTGAAATCAGCTGAACTTCGTTTAATGCTGTAAATTGGAACCAAACATCATCGTCTGGGTCACCACCACATTCGCCATCTGGAACTCCAGAAGGTGTTGCTTCTATTATAGTTCCTGCTGTTACTAAATCACATGAATTGTCCTCATTCACACTAGCCACTATAGCATTACATGGGTTGTCGTTTTCAGGCGGACAAGCCAATAACTGAATTGGTGAGCTATTAATTACACAATTAACATCATCATCACTACTTACAGTTACCACAACATCAACTAAGAAAGGGAATGGTCCAATTTGGTAAATTCCTTCTGAAGGTACTGAAACAGTTGTTGCATCAATGTTATTACTAATAGTTAACGAGTTAGCGTCTCCTAAAGATGTTACGTTAACATCAATTAAAAACTGATCACCATTATCACAATCATCAACTACTTGATAGGTTGCTTGAGGATTGATACATGTTGCACAAGCAACTGTTACATCAAATGGTGTGTAACCATTGTTCTCACAACTTACTGAAAAATCAGAATTAATGTACCATGATATTGTATCTCCAGAAGATTGGAATGTCAATCCTGCTGGGTTTGGTGTATTTTGGTTGTATAGTATTGTTCCATCTGAATCTATTACAACTAATTCGTCACAACAACCTTCCATTTGACCATCATTAAATGTAATGTTAAGAGGCAAACCATTTGAACTTGTATAGGTAAATGTTGCTACTGACGGGTCGTCATCTATGTCATTAAAGTAACAGAATGTTGTGTTTACTGGTCCTAAGTCACAGTCAACAATATTATCTAAACAATATTCTTCTGTTAAACTGTTACTTACTAATGTACAATTTGCATCATCATCGTTTGCAACTGTCATAATAACTGGTGTACTATGCGCATATGGACCAAAAGTATAAACTCCTACTGCATCAACTGTTTGTGGCGTACCACCTTGGTCGTCACTAATTGTAATTGTTCCTGCTGAACCTAAACTAGTTAAATCAACTTCTACTAAAAATTGATTTCCATTAGTACAATCGCTAACCGTTGAAAAAGTAGCTTCTGCATTCTCACAAGTTGCACAAGCAACTGTTACATCAAATGGTGTGTAACCATTGTTCTCACAACTTACTGAACCATCTGAGTTAATGTACCATGATATTGTATCTCCAGAAGATTGGAATGTCAATCCTGCTGGGTTTGGTGTATTTTGGTTGTATAGTATTGTTCCATCTGAATCTATTACAACTAATTCATCACAACAACCTTCCATTTGACCTGCGTTTATAGTTAGGTTCAATTGGCTACCATCTGTACTTGTATAACTAAAAGTTGCTACTGATGGATCGTCGTCAATATTATTAAAGTAACAGAATGTTGTATTTACTGGTCCTACTGCACAATCTACTATATTGTCTAAACAATAGTTCTCAGTTAAACTAGCACTTACCAATGTACAGTTTGAATCATCATCATTTGCTGCTGTCATAATAACTGGTGTACCATGCGCATATGGACCAAAAGTATAAACTCCTAAAGCATCAACTGTTTGTGGTGTACTACCTTGATCGTCACTAATTGTAATTGTTCCTGCTGAACCTAAACTAGTTAAATCAACTTCTACTAAAAATTGATTTCCATTAGCACAATCGCTAACCGTTGAAAAAGTAGCTTCTGGATTTTCACAAGTTGCACAAGCAACTGTTACATCAAATGGTGTGTAACCATTGTTCTCACAACTTACTGAACCATCTGAGTTAATGTACCATGATATTGTATCTCCAGAAGATTGGAATGTCAATCCTGCTGGGTTTGGTGTGTTTTGGTTGTATAATATTGTTCCATCTGAATCTATTACAACTAATTCATCACAACAACCTTCCATTTGACCTGCGTTTATAGTCAGGTTCAATTGGCTACCATCTGTACTTGTATAACTAAAAGTTGCTACTGATGGATCGTCGTCTATATTATTAAAGTAACAGAATGTTGTATTTACTGGTCCTACAGCACAATCTACGATATTGTCTAAACAATAGTTCTCTGTTAAACTGGCACTTACCAATGTACAGTTTGAATCATCATCGTTTGCTGCTGTCATGATAACTGGTGTACCGTGTGCATATGGACCAAAAGTATAAACTCCTACAGCATCAACTGTTTGTGGTGTACTACCTTGGTCGTCACTAATTGTAATTGTCCCTGCTGAACCTAAACTAGTTAAATCAACTTCTACTAAAAATTGATCACCATTAGCACAATCGCTAACCGTTGAAAATATTGCCTCAGCGTCTACACAAGTGTTTTCAGTAATTGTTAATGTATAAGGTGTACTTTGAGGCGATGGCCATGTTGAAATTACTATATAATAGGTTGTTCCACTTGTAACAGTGTAATTATCTATCAGCATATCTCCTCCGGCAAATCCATTTACAGCTCCTGTTTCACATTGCGAACCTATGTTAGCACAATCTGTATATACAAAGATACCTGTATAAGTACCTACACCTGATAATGCAATATCAATTGAAGTATCAACTGCTGGTGTATATGAATACACAACATCGTCTCCTCCTAAATATCCTGAAGTTGAACCACAGTTAGCTCCTGGTCCTCCAGTGTAATCATCTCCATAATTAGAAGTATCATCTGTTGTTACATAAGGTAATGGTGTGGCTACCATTATTGGGTTGCTACAAATAGAACCTGCTGGTGGCTCTTCTCTAGTTGTAAAACTTAACTCAGCACATCCTTGAGCATCTCCATTAGAATTATATGGTGTTACATTAACAAAATACTCAGTACTATAAGCTAACGGAGTGCTTGGTGTATAAGTTAACACGTTTCCTAAATCTAGGTCATTTACAATATCGACACCTCCTGTAGATGTTCCAATGGAAATTCTATATCCTGTTGCTCCACCAGTAGCTTGAGTCCAATTGATAGCTGTATCTTCAAGTACATCAATCGAATCGTCAACTGGAGTGGTAAAAGTAGAACAAGATGGAGGGTCTACTAATTCTACAGCATTAAACGCTGTAACGTCAAAATCTAAGTCATTTGGTGATCCCCATTGCCCAATTGCAATGTAAACGGTTTCACCTGCTCCAACATTTGCTAAAACTGTCTGAGACACATTACCTGTTGTTGAACTTGCAGATGCTAAACACCCTTCTAGAGCAGTACCGTTACAATCAGAAAAGATACCAATACCGTTCCAACCATTTCTGGTAAAAATAGTCATAGATATTTCTTCATCGTTAGCTCCAGCGGTATACCCAAAAAGGTACACGTCGTCATCCCAATAGAATGCATTTGAAGTACATGAATCTGGATTTGGGTCATTCCAATCTTCAATTCCAGCTGTTCCTGGTGTAGTTATCCCGTCAGCTGTATAACCATCGGTTATCATAATAGGGGAATCGCAGCTAAATTGCGCTATTGATGTTTGGCAAAATGCCAACAAAAAGCTTAAACTTAGCCAAATAGTAATTTTTTTCATTTGGTTTTAGCAGTTAATAATTGAACAAATTATTTTATATAATCTCAAGATATTGATTGTTAATACCTTAATACTATGTTTATAAAAATTAATCTGGGGTTATAAACAATCATAGTATTTAAGCAATACCTGATAAGCTACCGAAGATAAAAAAAAAGTATCTTAACAACCCATTAACATTATGATAATAGATTAAATGCATTTATCTCCGATAAAATGATTAAGCACTTTTTTAATCTGTTTTTCTTAACTCAATAAATACTGGAAAATGATCACTAAATCCGCCTTTGTATTTTTTTCCAACAAAAGTTCTGTAAGGCTGACCTTTATACTTACCATTATATTGTGTTAAAAATTTTGAGTCAAAAATATTGGCGTCAGAAAATTTTAATGTATTTGGTTTAGTCTCAAGAAAATTTATTGATACCATTATTTGGTCAAAAACATTCCAATTAAAATCATGATTAAGACTTCCTTTGTCAATGCTTCTTAAATTTTGCATTGGATTATAAAGGTTTGCACCTGCCACTAACTCTTCAACACTATCGTCATCTGGGTTATCATTAAAATCGCCCATAACAATAATTTTTGAATTAGGATTCTCTTGTTTTAAACGGTTAACAACTTCAATATTCTTTTGAGCAGCCAACACTCTTTTATATGATGATGCTTCTTCACCTTCTCTTCTTGATGGCCAATGGTTAACTATAATATGTATTTCTTCTCCTCCCAACATACCAGAAACCAAAAGAACATCTCTAGTGAAATCTATTTCACCATCTTCATCTGTGATGAAAATATTGAAGGTTTCAGAAGAATTTACTGTAAATACATCCTTATTATATATAAGAGCAACATCTATTCCTCGTTCATCAAGTGAATTATAATGCACATAATCGTAATTAATGGATTGCAAATCTTTACTCGCAAGCAAATCTTTTAATACACGCTTATTTTCAACCTCAGCTAAACCAATAATTGCTGGAGGTGTAGTATTCTCATCAGTTCCAATCTGTGAAATTACCGATCCAATTTTGTAAATTTTCCTATCGTATTTTTTTTGAGTCCATCTTTTATCCGAAGTTGGTAAAAAATCATCATCATTAGTAAATGGATCATTATGAATGTCGAATAAATTTTCAATATTATAAAACGCTATCGTGTATTGCATTGAATGTAGTTTTGCTTAAAAGAATAGACTAAAGGAAGCTCTAAAAATAAGAAAATTAAACTGCAAACAATTGTGTAACTTTGTGCTTTAAATTAATATATGCTAGAAAAAAAGGACATAACGTTAGAAAAAGCAGTTTTAATAGGTGTAATTACTAAAGAACAAGACGAATCGAAATCCAAAGAGTATCTCGATGAGCTTGAGTTTTTAACCTATACTGCTGGTGGCGAAGTGGTAAAACGTTTTACCCAAAAAATGGATATGCCAAACCCAAAAACTTTTATTGGGTCTGGTAAAATGAATGACGTACAAGAATTTATTAATGAAAATGAAATTGGTACCGCAATTTTTGATGACGAATTATCTCCAGCCCAAGAGCGCAACATAAGTAAAATACTTAACTGCAAAGTCTTGGACAGAACCAATTTAATTCTCGATATTTTTGCACAACGTGCACAAACCAGTTATGCAAGAACACAGGTTGAGCTTGCTCAATGCGAATATTTGCTACCTAGACTTAAAGGAATGTGGACTCACCTTGAGCGACAAAAAGGAGGAATTGGTATGCGTGGTCCTGGTGAAACCGAAATAGAAACTGACCGACGTATTGTACGTGATAAAATTGCATTGCTTAAAGCCAAAATAAAAACCATTGACAAACAAATGTCTGTGCAACGTGGCAACAGAGGTCAAATGGTTAGAGTTGCACTTGTAGGTTACACCAATGTTGGAAAATCTACCTTAATGAATGTTGTAAGTAAAAGTGAAGTATTTGCCGAAAATAAACTGTTTGCAACGCTAGACACTACTGTAAGAAAAGTAGTTATTCAAAACCTTCCGTTTTTAATGACAGACACAGTAGGATTCATTAGAAAACTACCAACTCAATTAGTTGAAAGTTTTAAAAGTACTTTAGATGAAGTTCGAGAAGCTGATTTATTACTTCATGTGGTCGATATTTCGCATCCTAATTTTGAAGAGCATATTGAATCGGTTAATAAAATATTAGATGAAATTCATAGCTCTGACAAACCTACTATAATGGTGTTTAATAAAATTGATGCCTATGAAGCCGAACCATTTGATGAAGACGATTTAATGGAAGAACGTACCAAAGCACATTACTCTCTTGAAGAGTGGAGAACCACTTGGATGAATAAAATAGGTGATTATGCTTTGTTTATTTCTGCATTGAATAAAGAGAACCTAGAAGACTTTAGAAAACGTGTTTATGATGAAGTTAGAAAAATTCATATCACACGCTTCCCTTACAATCACTTTTTGTATCCAGATTATTCCAAAGAAGATTTCGAATCATAAAAAAAGCACGCTAGTTAGCGTGCTTTTTAATTTTATATTCAATTTCAATTAGAATTTATAGCTTAATCCTAATGTCCAATAGGTTTGTAAATCATTATCTACATTACCAAAAGAAGGCTCGTCATCTCCAGATAAAGGATCAAAATTACCTAAAGCATAGTTTAACGCTTCTTGTTTGTTACTTCTTAAACCAAAGTCAAAACCAACACCAATCATTTTCCAAAGTGTGTAACCAAAAGAATTTGTCCATGTCCAGTTAGAAAGGTCTGAGCTCTTGTAGCTTTGGAACATTGATAAGTTAGATTTAAAGCTTACAGCTCCTATTTGTCTTGTATAGTCTGCTACAATTTTAGCACCAAGAGATGAATCAAAAATTGCATCATTATCAGCAAATACAAAGTTGTAGTTTAAAGGATGAACAACAACTATTAAATTATCAACAGGAGTCCAAGTAAAACCAACACCCACATCTAAATATCCTGGATCGTTAAAGTTGTTTAAAAGTGTCGTTCTGTATTCTAATAATGCAGAAGCTGCTAATTTGTTGGTGATATTTCTACCATATAAAGATGATAAGTTAAACACATCTGTTGTTGGGTTAAAATCATCATCATCTAAATCAGTATCCTTATCATCAAGTTTAATCCAGTTAAGGTTTGCTGTTAAAGCATTTCTCCAGAAATATTTTTCTTGAATTAAATTAGCATAACCGTTAAAAGATACACCTATACTACCTGATGAGTTATTTGGTGTTCCTTGTGCATACCAGTTGTTAAAGTTAGAAATGCTTCCTCCAATTGTACCAAAAGCACCTACTCTCCATCCTGGAAGCGCATCAATTTGAGCTTGTAGAGCATTAACTCTACCTTGTATAGCTGCAATCGAATCCTTTTTTGCTGCTTGTTCAGCCTTTAGTTCTTCCATTGTTTGAGCGTTAGTTGTAAACGCTACTGTAATTAAAGCAATTGTAAATAATAGTTTCTTCATTATACTTCTTTTTAAATCAAATTTTTACTGTACAAAAATAGTCTTTTTCTTAGACTCAACTTTATTACAAAAGTCACATTTTACCTTTCTTATATAAAGGTACAGTTGAGCAAGCTTCACCATACATAATAGATTTTGCTATAGGTTGTAATTTTGAAACAAGCAAGGTATAAGCAGATTCAGGGATAGGTTTGTTGGCACATCCTTTTATAATAAGAGGTTTTTCAGAATAGTCTGAAACATCTAATTGCGATATAATATCTTGATAAATTGCTGTTTCTAAAGTCACCAAATCACCAACTACAATTTTTTTGGCATAAGCCGAAACATGCGATGTAATAAGTAAATATGCCCAAGATGGAATTATGGCATCTACCGAACACGTTAATGCTAAATAAGCATCTTGATATTGTGACCAATCGTGCTCTTTAACAAAAGCTCTAAAATCAGATTCTTTTAAAATAAGTTCTTGAAACAGCCAGTCTTTTATATCAAATAACACGCGTTGCCCTTTTGGATAGTAGTCTTCCAAATCTATAGTAACAAGTTTACTATTTGCGACTCTGTTTATAATTTCTTCTGCCATACTACAAAGATAAATTGTTTTACTCGAAAATCGAGTGTTTAATATGTTGAAAGCTATTGATAACCTTCGGCCTGAAGTGTAAATAATTCAGCATATAACGATTTGTTTGCCATTAACGCTTCGTGAGTTCCTATTTCAAGAACACGACCTTCTTCTAGAACCAAAATTCTATCGGCTTGTCTAACTGTACTAAATCTATGCGAAATAATAATGCTTGTTTTTCCTTCGGTAAGTCCAATAAACCTTGTGAATACATCACTTTCAGCTTTGGCATCAAGTGCTGATGTAGGTTCGTCTAGAATCATTACTTCGGCGTTTTTCATATACGCTCTTGCTAAAGCTACTTTTTGCCATTGTCCACCAGAAAGTTCCATGCCGTTTACAAAACGTTTTCCTAATTGTTGGTTGTAACCGTGTTTTAGCTCTGAAATCACATCATTTGCTAAACTTAATTCAGCAGCATTTTCAATTTTTTCTTGATTGTTCAGTTCGTCAATGTCTCCAATAGCAATGTTTTCTTTTACAGTAAATTCATACTTAAAGAAATCTTGAAAAATCACTCCAAAAAACTCTTGATATTCGGCTTTATTAAAGCGATTTATATTAATACCATCTAATAAAATTTCTCCAGAAGTTGGTTCGTAAAAGCGTAATAACAGTTTGGTTAATGTGGTTTTTCCTGCACCATTTTGACCGACAAATGCTAGTTTTTCACCAGCTTGTAATGTAAACGAAATGCCTTTTAATATTTCAACTTCAGAACCTGGATACGAAAAACGCACGTCTTTAAACTCAAAACCTTGTTTAATCTGTTTTGGTAATGGTACATCTTCTTTGGTTTTTGAAGCCACAGAAATATCAACAAAATCAAAATAATCTTTAAGATATAAAGCACTTTCAGAAATACGTGTGAATTTTGAAAAAAAGTCTTGAAGGTTTTTCATAAGCCTATTGAAAGACCCAGAAAGAAACGTAAGTTCACCTAGTGTAATAGCGCCAGAAAGCACACGATAAATGATAAACACATAAGCACCATAATAACTTAATGAACCCAAAACGTTAAACACAAAACCTAAAGCTGAACGTTTTATAGCAAGGGTTTTGTTGAGTTCATAGTATTCTTCTGAAAGGTTTTTAAACCGATTTACAACAAAATCTGTAAGTCCAAAAAGCTTTATTTCTTTTGCTGTTTTATCATTGGCACCAATAAATCGTAAGTAATCTAATTCTCTGCGTTCAGCTGTCCAGCTTCTAGCCAATGAATATTGTTGTTGACTAAAGCGAACTTCGTTAATAAACGACGGAATTATACTCAATACCAACAAGATGATTAAATACGGTTCAAAATAAATTAAACCTGCCACAAGTGTTGCAATAGAAATAGCGCTTTGGGCTTGTCCTAACACATTAGACATAAGACCAACACGACCTGTGGTTTGTGTTCTGGCACGTTCTAGCTTATCGTAAAAATCGGCATCCTCTAACAGACTAATGTTAATTTGATTGGTCTTTTTTATAATAGTAACCGAAGTTGCAATATTATATTCATCGCCAAGTAAACCATCAGTTAGTGAAATAGCACGACTTACCAAATCTGATAAAATAACTAGGGTAAATTCTACAGCAACATAGGTCCAAAGTTGGGTGTAATCTGTAACCTCTAATGAGGTTTGAAGAATAATTTCATCTATAATGAGTTTTCCAACCCATAAAATAATAACAGGAAGCAATGCACCAATTAATCTGCAAAAGGCAGCAAGTAAAAAAAGTTTTTTGTTTACGTTCCAGATTTCTCTAAAAAACCTAGGAATGTAAACAAGCGCATTAAAAGACGACTTAAGATTAGGTTTTTTATCGTCTTTTAATGAAGTAGGCGTACGTCTTGGCATTTATAAAACCTTATTAAAGCATACCAAGTTCTAACTTGGCTTCTTCGCTCATTAAATCTTGACTCCAAGGCGGATCAAAAGTAATTTCTACTTCAGCAGATTTTACTTCGTCTATTGATTTCACCTTTTCTTCAACCTCTAAAGGCAATGTTTCAGCAACAGGACAATTAGGCGTTGTTAAAGTCATTAAGATTTTCACATCATAATCTTCGTTAACAAAAACGTCATAAATTAAACCTAATTCGTAGATGTCTACAGGAATTTCAGGATCAAAAATAGTTTTTAAAACCTTTACTATTTTTTCACCTAAAGCGTTTGTATCTATTGTGGTTTCCATATTAATTTAATTGTGTTTGGTATGCAACTGCATACATTTTTAATTGTTTTATCATACTTACTAAACCATTAGCTCTAGTAGGTGATAAATGTTCTTTTAGTCCAATTTCATCAATAAAATTTGTATTAGCTTCTATGATGTCTTTCGGGTGTTGGTTTGAGAATACACGAATTAAAATAGCGATAATGCCTTTGGTAATAATAGCATCACTATCTGCTGTAAAAACAACTTTATCTGTATCTAAATTGGCATGTACCCAAACTTTACTTTGGCAACCTTTTATAATAAAATCGTCGGTTTTGTATTGTGCATCAATCAGTGGAAGTGTTTTACCTAAATCTATCATGTATTGGTAACGTTCTTCCCAATCATCAAACATTGAAAATTCGTCTATAATCTCGTTTTGTATCTCTTGTATTGTCACAGTCTTTCTTTTATGCAAAAATACGAATAGTTATACAGCTTTTCAATTATTTACCCATTTCGGCAGTTGCCAATAATTTTTCAATTAAAGGCGCAACATATTTATTAGGGTTTCCAGCATCAAACGCAGGTGTTTGATAGGTTTTTCCTTTATATTCAATTATTAATCGACCTATTGGAGCACCATCATATTGATGAGCTTTTGAAGGTGATTCTAGTGTATTTAATTTTTCTAAATCTAATTCTTGAATCAATTTATTTAAAGTAGCTAAATCTTCTTCAGAACACGTTTTTTTAGCTTCTTTTAAATCTCTTCCTTTTAGAGTAGTCATAATACCATTTTGCAATTTTAACGAATTATGAAATCCTCTTGTAGTTGCAGAGTACTCAATTATATAATCGCTTTCTTGTGCAACTTTATTAGACTTTGTTTCGGTTTTAGAAGCTTTTAATACCACTGTGTCTCCACTCATAAAACTCAACTCTTCATTTACGAAAACTAATGTTTGGGTTTTAGATAATGCACTTAGCATTTTTCGTTCAATTGTATTAATACTGTCCATACAAAATCGTTTTGTAGACATTAGAGGTCCAAAAGTAATTGAATCATTTTCAAACGTATAATCTCCCATAAATTGATTACAACCAGAATAACCTGATACTTTATTTGTCTTATTATCAAAGGAAATGGTCAAATCGTCAGGTAATGTCTCATTATCATCAATGACTACTATTTTATAAGTTCCTGATAACGTCACTTTTTCTCTATTCATAGCGTTCTCATTACTATTTGTAAGCGAATCTTGTTTTGATGCTCCACAAGAGTTCAATAGTACTAGGTTTAATATGAGTAAAATTAATTTCATCTTCTACGTATTTTTGGTTTAGATAATTAATAATACAAAAAAGACGCCAAAATTGACGTCTTTTAAAAAATTATATAATTTAAAGGTTTAGTTTACCATAGCACTTCTTGGTCCTCCAGATGCAAAAATTGAACGCATTCTTGATTTTTGCCCTTCAGTAAACATATACATACATGCATCGTCTACATAATCCATATAATTCATTGTCATGTCATTTGAACGACAGTTAACCGTTGGATAAGATGGACATCCATAATTTGGACCATCAGAAGAAGGAGTATCAGATACAAAATCGTCTTGACGACATCTTCCATCTCCCCAAATATGACGTAAATTTAAGTAATGTCCTACTTCATGTGTAGTAGTTCTTCCTTCATCAAAAGGAGCAGAAAGATATCCTGTTGTTCCGAAGAAATTAGGCCCTACAACAACACCATCGGTAGCAGTTGGTCCACCAGGAAATTGAGCGTATCCTAAAATGCCTCCACCTATGTTACAAACCCAAATATTCAAATGTGTTTCAGGAGTTATAGGAGGATAAGTACTTTTAACTAAATCATTAGTTCCCCAAGATGTTCTTGAGTTAGAATGTCTAAACACGCCTGCTAATGAAAATGTGATTTCAGAATCTGCAACAAGACCTGCAAACTCTGTTGGTGCTTGACTAGCATCGCTATTTGTTGCTCTAAAATCTTCATTTAAAACATCAATTTGAGAATTAATTTGATTATCACTAATGTTTTCGTTTGAGTTACTATAAACTACATGTACATAAACAGGAATGTTAATTATTCCAAGGTTATCATCACCAGAGCCTCCATCTCCACCATCTCCACCAGAGCCTCCTCCGTTTCCATTTCCGTTTCCATTTCCACCTTTTTTACCAGCAATGAACTTACGGGAATTGAATTCGATATCGAACATATTTTGCTCTAAATTAGGATTTTCATTTAAAAGCCTGTTTAAATTCACCATTGAATAACATGCTTTTGAATTACCTTCAGCTATTCTTGAAGCCTCATCAGTATCAGCATCGGTATAGAGATAAAAATCACTCATATCAACTTTGGATTGATCGGTATTAGAAACCTCATTTTGATCGTCATTACATGACGTAAAAAGTAAAGCCAAAGCAGCCATACCTAAAAGTGTTTTTTTCATAATTATGTAGTATTTAATTTAAAATATTGCCGAATATATAATTATTTAGCAATTTTTTAACATAATTAATAAAAAATATTTAATTTTTCGACAAAACACATCACCCTCTTTTAGTTAAAAAAGAGTTAAAACAATGTTAATTAATTGATAATTAATGAATTGTTATTAAGATAACATCATTTGTGCTTTTTTGACACCTTCTACTAAAGCATCAATCTCTTCTTTAGTATTATAAAATGCAAATGAAGCTCTAACAGTACCAGGAATTTTGTAGAAATCCATAATAGGTTGTGCACAATGATGACCTGTACGAACAGCTATACCTAGTTTATCTAGAATAGTTCCTACATCATAAGGGTGAATTCCTTCTAAATTAAAAGAAACAACTGATGTTTTATGCTTAGAAGTTCCGTAAATTTTAAGTCCATCGATAGCGAGCAACTTTTCAGTAGCATACTCAAGTAGCTCATGCTCATAGTTTGCAATAGCATCAAAACCTATTGCATTCATATAATCAATTGCAGCTCCAAAAGCAATGCCTCCACAAATGTTTGGTGTTCCTGCTTCGAATTTGTGAGGTAAATCGGCATAAGTTGTTTTTTCAAAAGTAACTTCAGCAATCATTTCGCCACCACCTTGATATGGAGGCAACAGGTTTAACCATTTTTCTTTTCCGTAAAGTATACCAACTCCTGTTGGACCACACATTTTATGCGCAGAAGCGACATAAAAATCAACGTCTAAAGCCTGAACATCTGGTTTAATATGTGGACACGCTTGAGCTCCATCAACTAAAACCGCAGCATCTACTTGATGCGCTTTTTCAATGATAGCCTCAATTGGGTTAATGGTCCCTAGTGCATTTGAAATATGATTAACGAACACCAATTTGGTGTTTTGAGACAATAGCTTGTCAAATTCTAACATAACCAACTCACCATCTTGGTTCATTGGAATGACTTTTAGCGTTGCTCCTGTGCGTTCACACAACATTTGCCAAGGCACAATATTACTGTGGTGCTCCAAGGCAGAAACAATAATTTCGTCACCTTTTTTTAATAGTGATGAAAACCCATTAGCTACTAAATTAATACCATGCGTAGTACCAGAAGTAAAAATAATCTCGTGAGATTTTTTGGCATTAAAATGCGCTTGTATTTTCAGTCTAGCTTCTTCGTATTTGTCAGTTGCTTCCTGACTTAGTGTATGAACACCTCTGTGTATATTAGCATTATAACCACTGTAATAATCAACAATACAATCAATTACCTGTTGTGGTGTTTGCGAAGTTGCAGCATTATCAAAATACACTAATGGTTTGCCATTGACTTTTCTTGAAAGTATTGGAAAGTCTTTTCGTATGTCAGCTACATTTAAAGACATAAACCGTTATAAATCAAACCCAATATTAACGCCTAATTTTTTAGCGATAAGCTTAGTAATGCGTTGTTTTATTTCTGGGATTTTTACCGAATTCAATACATTGTTACTAAATGCATACATTAAAAGCGCTCTTGCTTCTTTTTCTGGTATTCCTCTTGAACGCATATAAAACATAGCACTTTCATCTAATTGACCAATAGTACAACCATGTGAACATTTTACATCATCAGCAAAAATCTCCAATTGAGGTTTAGAGTTGATAGTTGCTTTGTCACTAACTAAAATATTGTTGTTAGACTGGTAAGCATTGGTTTTTTGTGCTTCTTTTTCAACAACAACTTGACCGTTAAACACACCTGTAGCACTATCTCCAAAAATACCTTTGTAATCTTGATGACTTTCGCAATTTGGTTCTATATGATGTACTAAAGTATTATGGTCTACATGCTGCTTATCTCCAATAATTGTGATGCCTTTTAAAGTAGAATCTATACGCTCACCATTTTGGTAAAAATTAAGATTGTTTCTTGTTAATTTTCCTCCAAATGAAAACGTATGTACAGACACATGACTTTCTTGCTTTTGCTTGATAAACGTATTATCAATTAATGAAGCGTTTTGATTATCGTTTTGTATTTTATAATAGTCAGCAATAGCACGCTTGTTTGCAAAAATTTCAGTTACTGAATTGGTCAATACAGGGTTATCTGTAAGACTTTGATGACGTTCTATGATTTGCACATGAGAATTTTCGTCAACAACAATTAAATTACGTGGTTGCAACATTAAAGCGGCTTCATTTCCTGTTGAAAAATGCACGATTTGAATTGGTTTTTCAACCAACTTATTCTTAGGAATATGAATGTATGCACCTTCACTAGAAAATGCTGTATTTAATGATGGCAAACTGTCTTTTGTTGCAGCTTTATTAAAATAGTTTTCAATAACTAATCTGTATTTAGGCTTAGCCAAAGCAGCAGACATTAAACAAACGTCAATACCATCGTGTGTGGTTTGAGACAAGTGTGAAGAATACTTACCATCTATAAAAATAATTTTATAACTATCAATATCATGAATTAGGTAAGGCTTGATATCTTTATACTCAATAGCATTTTCAGTCTTTGGGAAAAGGCTGTAATCGTGTTTTAAAACACTATTAAGAGAAGTATATTTCCAAGCTTCTTCTTTTTTAGTAGGAAATCCTTTTTGCTCAAATGTTTTTATAGCTTCGTTTCTTATATCATGAATTGGAGAAGCATCTTCTAAATGATCTTCAAAAGCAAAAAACGATGAGACTAATTTATCTTTTAATTCCATTTTTTACAGTTTGCAGTTTCAGTTTGTGATATCAACTACCACTTACTGTTAACTGATTACTGGCATTTATGCGCCAACTTCTTCTTTAATCCAATCGTAACCTTTTTCTTCTAGCTCGTGAGCTAATTCTTTTGGTCCTGATTTTACTATTCGCCCGTTATGTAAAACATGTACATAATCTGGAACGATATAGTCCAATAAACGTTGGTAATGCGTAATAACAATTACAGCATTGTCTTTACTCTTTAACTTGTTTACTCCATTTGCAACAATACGAAGAGCATCAATATCTAAACCTGAATCGGTTTCATCCAAAATAGCCAATTTTGGTTCTAACATTGCCATTTGGAAGATTTCATTACGCTTTTTCTCTCCACCTGAAAAACCTTCATTTAATGAACGTGATAAGAACTTGCGATCAATTTCTAAAAGCTCAGATTTTTCACGAATTAATTTCAGCATTTCATTAGCTGGCATTTCTTCAAGTCCTTTTGCTTTACGTGTTTCGTTGATGGCTGTTTTCATAAAATTGGTAACCGAAACACCTGGTATTTCAACAGGATATTGAAAGGATAGGAAAATACCTTTATGTGCACGCTCTTCAGCAGCTAACTCATCGATATTTTCACCTTCAAGAATGATTTCACCTTCTTCAACTTCATAGTCTTCTCTTCCTGCAATTACTGATGCCAAAGTACTTTTACCTGAACCATTTGGCCCCATAATAGCATGTACCTCTCCTGCTTTAACCTCTAGGTTAATTCCTTTTAGTATTGCTTTGTCCTCAACACTTGCGTGTAAGTTATCTATCTTTAACATATCTTATTTTGTTCCTAATTTTATAACGTTATTCTCATCTGCTTTAGAAGCAGAAACTTTTAGTATTTCTTTAATTTCTACTCTGTAATCCCAACCTTCTTCGTTTTTCGGTTTCGGAATTATTTCCCCTCTAACCTCAACAGTCACATAATCTGTAGCTTCTTTTTTGTATTGTTGAGCCATATCGTTTAGCTCATGCATTTTTTTATCGATAACAACTCCATACACTGTAGTATTGGTTTGAATAACAGCAGCATCAGCATAGTATACAAACTCCCCAACCACAAGTGTCAATCCATCATTTTGCTTTGCTGTTTTACCATCAACATTTTCGATAGTTGTTTCGGTAGAACTTGTGTCGCTCTTAGAATCGTTTTTACATGAAAACAATACTGCAGATACTAAAAGTGCTAAAAAGATTTTTTTCATCTGTTTGTTTTTAGTGTTTATCCAACTGAGCCTTCTAAACTTATTTCTAATAACTTTTGTGCTTCAACAGCAAACTCCATTGGTAACTTGTTTAATACTTCTTTGCTAAAACCGTTTACGATTAAGGCGATTGCTTTTTCAGTATCGATACCACGTTGGTTACAGTAAAATATCTGGTCTTCACCAATTTTACTGGTTGTTGCTTCGTGCTCTATTTGAGCCGATTTATTTTTAGCTTCAATATATGGGAATGTGTGCGCTCCACACTCATTACCCATTAGCAAACTATCACACTGTGAAAAATTACGAGCATTGTCTGCACGAGAACTGATTTGAACTAAACCTCTGTAAGAGTTTTGAGATTTTCCTGCTGAAATACCTTTTGAAATAATGGTTGACTTAGTATTTTTTCCTAAATGAATCATTTTAGTTCCTGTATCTGCTTGCTGGAAATTATTAGTTACAGCAATAGAGTAAAACTCACCTACTGAGTTATCTCCTTTTAACACACAGCTTGGGTATTTCCAAGTAACAGCACTTCCTGTTTCAACTTGCGTCCAAGAAATTTTTGAGTTTTTCTCACACAATCCACGTTTGGTTACAAAATTGTAAACGCCTCCTTTACCTTCGGCATTTCCTGGGAACCAGTTTTGAACTGTTGAATACTTTATCTCAGCATCTTCCATAGCAATAAGCTCAACAACTGCTGCATGCAATTGGTTTTCATCTCTACTTGGAGCTGTACAGCCTTCTAGGTAACTTACATAGCTGCCTTCGTCTGCAACCACAAGTGTTCTTTCAAATTGTCCTGTTCCTGCTTGGTTAATTCTGAAATAGGTTGATAATTCCATTGGGCAACGTACACCTTTAGGAATGTAACAAAACGACCCATCACTAAATACTGCACTGTTTAATGCTGCGTAAAAATTATCGGTTTTTGGAACAACCGTTCCTATGTATTTTTTTACAAGTTCTGGATGTTCTTTAATTGCTTCTGAAATTGAGCAGAAAATAATACCTTTTTCTGCTAATGTTTTTTTGAAGGTTGTTGCAACAGAAACTGAGTCAACAACAACATCCATTGCTACTCCTGCAAGTTTCTTTTGCTCATCCAAAGAAATCCCTAGCTTATTGAACGTTTCTAATAATTCAGGATCAACCTCATCTAAGCTTTCATATTTAGGCTTTTTGTTAGGTGCTGAATAATAAGATATGGCTTGAAAATCTGGTTTTTCGTAGTTTACATTTGCCCATTCTGGTTCAACCATTTGTTCCCAAACTCTAAAGGCTTCTAAACGCCATTCAGTCATCCACTCTGGTTCTTCTTTCTTTTTAGAAATAGCACGAACAACATCTTCGTTTAAACCTACAGGAA
This sequence comes from Gaetbulibacter jejuensis, assembly GCF_039524015.1. NCBI lineage: Bacteria > Pseudomonadati > Bacteroidota > Flavobacteriia > Flavobacteriales > Flavobacteriaceae > Gaetbulibacter > Gaetbulibacter jejuensis. The sequence goes on from NZ_BAAAGF010000001.1 coordinate 280,481, forward strand.
AAGTATCAGATTCTATATCTGTATAAAATCCGTACTCATATTCCTTGGTTTTTAACTCTTCTCTTAAATCGTCTTCGGTATACTTACTCATTAGTTATCTCGCTTCAAAAAATTACAGTGAAAATGATTCACCACAACCACATGTTCTATTAGCATTAGGGTTGTTAAATACAAATCCGCTTCCGTTTAAACCTCCTGAATACTCAAGAGTTGTTCCTATAAGGTATAAAAAGCTTTTTTTATCAACAATTATTCTTACACCATTATCTTCGAAAACCTTATCTTCTTCATTCTGTGCTTTATCAAACTTTAAATCGTACGATAAACCAGAACAACCTCCACTTTTAACACCTACACGAACAAAGTCTGTTGCTGAGTTGAAACCATCTTCGGTCATTAACTCTACAACTTTCTTTTTAGCTGTATCTGATACTTTAATCATAATTGTTTTAATTACGTCTAAATTGACTGCAAATATACAATATAAGAAGGGTTTTACCATACAACCTAACATTATATTAGCAAATAGTTGCATAAGCTAAACAGATAACACAGCTGCTTGCTCATTAATTTATAAAATGGCATAAGTTTTTACTTCATAATCTTTAAATTTGCAGCATGATAGAAGATAAAAATCAACAACGTACTCCACTTTCAGAATTAGGAGAATTTGGACTTATAGATCATTTAACAAAACACTTTGAGGTTAAACACAAATCAACCATTAAAGGTATTGGTGATGATGCTGCTGTGCTAGACTTTAAGTCTAAACAAATTGTGCTTACAACCGATATGCTAGTTGAAAATGTGCATTTTGATCTTAGCTACATGCCTTTAAAACATTTAGGTTACAAAAGTGTAATGGTCAACCTTTCTGATGTGTATGCTATGAATGCCAATGCAACACAAATTACGGTTTCTATTGCTGTTTCTAACCGCTTCCCTGTTGAAGCACTCGAAGAGTTGTATAGTGGTATTCAAACTGCTGCTGCTGTTTATGGTGTTGACGTTATTGGTGGTGACACCACCTCTTCAACTACTGGTTTAATTATTTCGGTTACTGCTGTTGGTGAAGTTGCAACTGATGATGTGGTTTATAGATCAGGAGCAAAACCTAACGACTTACTTGTTGTTACTGGTGATTTAGGTGGAGCATACATGGGTTTACAAGTTTTAGAACGCGAAAAAGAAGTGTTTAAAGTGAACCCTCAAAACCAACCAGACTTGGACATGTACACGTACATTATTGAACGTCAATTAAAACCTGAAGCTAGAAAAGACATAGTAAAACTTCTAAAAGACTTGGAGGTAAAACCTACATCTATGATTGATATAAGCGATGGTTTGTCTTCTGAAATTATTCATTTGTGCAAACACAGCGATGTTGGTGTTGAATTGTATGAAAACAAAATACCTTTAGACCCTCAAGTAATTTCAACTTGCGAAGAGTTTGATATAGACAGTACAACTGTAGCTTTAAATGGTGGAGAAGATTATGAACTTTTAATGACGATTTCTCAAGACGATTACCCTAAAATTAAAGCAAACCCAAATTTGAGTGTTATAGGATTTATTACAGAAAAAAGCAGCGGAATGCATTTGGTAACTAGAGCAGAAGCTAAAATTCCAATAGTTGCTAAGGGTTGGAACGCTCTTAATAATCAGGAATAAGCGCTTTTTGTTTTTTGTTGTGAACTCTTCGGTTGTGTATACGCTCTAAAACCGAATTTATTTCTTTGTATTTTGGTGTTAAAGGAATCATTTCTCCTTTACCATTAATGGTCGTTTGTGCATTACAGTTTTTGCACTTGTACTCTTTGACATGATACGTAACTTTTTTAGCTACTTTGTACTCATGACCAAATAAAGAACAGTAGAGATTTTTCACTTGACTTGCTATTTTAGTTATTACTTTAGAGGATTTCTAAATATATGAAAATCAAGTAAAAACTTACAAGCAATTGTTAATATATCGATGAACTGAGTGTTTTTGACTTTAAACGTATCATCCTTCTTGTGTAAATCTCTTCAAGGATAATATTGATTTCTTTGTACTTAGGCGTAAGCTCAGTTAAATTTCCGTTGCTATTTGTAGTAAGTTGCTTTTTGCAACATTTGCAAGTGTATTCTTTTACGTGTGAAGTTACTTTTTTTGATACTTCATATTTGTGACCAAAAAAATCACAAATTAGTTTAGAGGCTGGGTTAGTTGTAGTTTTTTTCATGTTATCGAGATTTGGGACTGTTAACTTAGAAAAAAACAAAATAAAAACTGTTTAAAAGCTCTATTTTTCGATAAAACGTAAAATATTGTAAGTTAATTCTTTCGTATTTTCAATATGACTCATATGTCCATCAGGAAATTCAACAATTTTTACATCAGAATGTTCAACATGAGATACCGTTGTATTAAACTCTAAAACAGGATCTTTACGTCCAACTATAAGCATTTTCTTTATAGGAAGTGCTTTAAAAAACCGTGTTCTGTCTTTACGCGTTTTCATGCCTTCTAATGCTGCAACAATACCTTGAAGCGAAGTCTCCAAAGCTTGTTCTTTAACAAAATCAATTGCTTCTTTTAACGTTTCTCGATTTTCGGGAGCAAACAAATTGGCAACAGACATACTCACAAAGGCTCTATGATTTTGTTTAACAGCCTTTATAGCTCTGTCTCTGTTTAACTTACGTTCGCCACTATCTTCTTGAGCGGTAGAATTCATTAAACACAAACCTGTAACATCACTAGTGTAGTTTTCTGCATAAGCTAAAGCAACATATCCACCCATTGAATGGCCAATAAAATTTGCTTGTTCAATCTGTAAATGTTCTAATACAGCTTTTACTGCTTCAGCCATCATTTCCATAGTATGGATATAACCAATACTATCTGTTTGTCCATGACCCAGTAAATCTATGGTTACAACTCTGTGGTTTTTGGAAATCTCAGGACCTAAATTAGTCCACATAGTAGAGTTTTCTAAAAAACCATGTAACAAGACTACTGCTTCGCCTTTACCTTCATCAGTAAAGTATAAATTTATGTTCTTATATTTTATTGTCATTATTCTATAAAGAAATGCAAAGATAGTGTTATAGGAGAATACTTAAAACCTTTAATTTTGAACCTATACCTTATTTTATTATGAAATTACTTTCGCTATTTGTTCTTTTATCCTTATTAATGTTTAGTTGTTCAAAAACCTCAACCAATCATTTAATAGACAAAAACGCTACTGCCGAAACCATAAATCTTTTTAATAATTTAAAAGAAACTTCTAAAAAACACATTCTCTTTGGACACCAACATGCCACTGAATATGGTCATGGCTGGAAAGATGACAAGAACCGAAGTGATGTAAAATCTGTTGTGGGTTCTCATCCAGCAGTTATAGGTGTTGATTTTATAAATTTTTCAGGGATTAGCGAACGTAGAACACAACAAGTAATGCATGAATTAAAAAAAAATGTAGAAGACACTTACAATAGAGGAGGCATTACCACAATTGCATGGCATTTTAACAATCCTGTTTCTGGAGGTGGTTTTTATTGGAAGGATTCTATCTCAAAACCTGCTGTAAAATATATAATTCCTGGTGGTGAAGCTCATCATGAGTATAAAAATATCCTTAAAAGAATTGGGTATTGGGCAAACAACCTGAAAGGAGCTGATGGAAAATCGGTTCCTGTTATTTTTAGACCTTTCCATGAGTTTGATGGCGATTGGTTTTGGTGGGGAAAACCTTACTGCTCAAAAGAAGAATTTATTAGTTTATGGCAATTTACCGTTAGTTACTTGAGAGATGAGTTGGGTGTTCATAATTTTATTTATGCCTTTTCTCCTGATAACAGATTTACTACCGAAGAAGAATTTTTAGAACGTTATCCTGGTGATGAATGGGTAGATATGGTTGGAATGGATAACTATGCCGATTTAGGTCGCGATAGATATGATTTGGAAACTGCTGCCAAAAAACTGAAAATTGTTTCGGATTACGCTAAAGAGAAACACAAACTTGCTGCTTTTACCGAAACAGGATTAGAGTCCATCCCTAACACGACTTGGTGGACTGATACCTTACTAAAGCTTTTAAAAGAAAACGACTTGGAGCTGTCTTATGTACTTGTGTGGAGAAACGACGAAAACAGTCCTACACATTACTATGCACCATTTCCTGGACAAGTAAGCGAAGAAAATTTTAAAGCCTTTTATAACGATGAATTTACACTGTTTGAAAACGATCTTAAAAAGATGTACGACTAACTTTTTAGACGTTTGATTACCGAAAAGGCTTTATCAACCACTTCGTCTTCAACCAAAACAGTAAACTCATTAGTGGTAGATACAACTTCGTACAATGCGATACCTTCCCAAGCTAATCGCTTAAAAATCTGGTAATACAATCCTGTAACTTTTGAATTGTTCTCAGGAAGACTAATGCTTATTGCTGAAAGATGCTCTTTGAGTCCCAATAAGGTTTCATCTTTAAAATTTTCTTTTATATAAGCATTTTGTGAACTCGAAATGATAATATTACTCTCTAGAATTCCTCTAGTAAACGCATAAAACACATTACTTTGCGCATCAATATGTTGCAAAACCTTAGAATGACTTAGTATAAGTGTTTTAGAATTTTGAAATGTAAAATCACTTAAATTAGACCTTACAGTAATATCTCCCAAACTTTCAATAACGCGTTTTAATCGTGGTGAATTTCCTAGATCTTTTGGCGGACTATAACGCCTTAACGCCATCATTATCGCTCCAGTTTTTACAGGCTTTCTAAGCATTTCACTAACAGGATCTGCCAATTCTTCTGCCAAAGCGGAATAGTTAATTATATTTCTAGACAAGGCTTCTTCTAAAAAAGGTTGTGCTACCAAAAGCTCTTCAACACAAGCTGCAATAGTTTTCATTTTGTTAATTATTTAACAGTGTGTGCAAATTTAGTTTAATTTTTTAAATTTCATGTGTTTAAACTCTTTTGAATATAGCTTTGCTTCAAAATTAATTGAACAAGACTATGCAAGTTTTAAAATTTGGCGGAACATCAGTAGGGTCTATTGAAAATATGACCAACGTAAAAAACATCATTAATAATGGCAACAGAAAGATTGTAGTGCTTTCAGCAATGTCTGGAACAACTAATGCGCTAGTGGCGATTTCTGAAGCTATAAAACACAATAACGTCAACCTAACACCTCAACTTATTGAGAATTTACGTTTAAAATATGTTGATGTCGTTAATGGTTTACTACAAGATTCGCAATTGCATAAAGAAGCTCAAGCTTATACTCAATCGGTTTTTAAATCTTTGAGTCTTTGGGCTAAAGAAACTCATACTGAGTTATTGTATAACAGAATTGTATCTCAAGGCGAACTTTTATCTACCTTTTTATTCAGTAGATTTTTACAACAGGAAGGTATTAATGCACAGTTGATTTCAGCACTCGATTTTATGCGTATCGATAAAAGCCATGAACCAGATAATTTTTACATCAAACAAAACTTAACTCGTTGTATTGAGCAATTACCACAAGCAGACATTTACATTACACAAGGTTTTATTTGTTTGGATTCTGAAGGTGGAGTTGCCAACCTACAACGTGGTGGAAGTGATTATACTGCAACAATTATTGGAGCTGCAATTAATGCTACAGAAGTACAAATTTGGACAGACATTGACGGTTTTCATAATAACGACCCACGTTATGTTGAAGACACGCAAGCCATCTCAAACTTGTCTTTTGACGAAGCTGCTGAGTTGGCTTATTTTGGTGCTAAAATCTTACATCCGCAAACGGTTATGCCAATTAGAGAGCAAAACATTCCGTTGCGTTTAAAAAACACTATGGCTCCACAAGCTCATGGAACTTTAATTACAAATACCATTCATGGTGAAGGTATAAAAGCCATAGCAGCTAAAGATGGTATTACTGCTATAAAGATTAAATCGGCTCGTATGTTGTTAGCTCACGGATTTTTGAAGAAAGTCTTTGAGGTTTTTGAAAAATATGAAACTTCAATTGATATGATTACCACGTCTGAAATTGCAGTGTCCTTAACTATTGACGACACCTCTCACCTACAACACATCTCAGAAGAATTACAAAAATTTGCATCAGTTGAAATAGACGACTACAGAACTATTGTTTGTTTAGTAGGTAATAACATTGTATTTCATCCTGATACCCCTAAACTGTTCCAGATATTACAAGACGTTAATGTGCGTATGATTGCCTATGGTGGAAGTAATAATAATATATCGCTGTTGATTAATACAAGTGATAAACAAGAAACCTTACGGAAGTTAAATCGATATGTTTTCGAAACAGAAGTGATATTAAATTAAAAAAACGGCAAATTGCCGTTTTTTTGTTTATGAATTCATCAACTCCTCAATCTCTTCTGCTTCAATTGGGATATTACCCATTAAATTAAAAGGTTCTCCTCTTTCTTGGATTACTACATCATCTTCCAAACGAATACCAAACCCTTCATCTGGAATATAAATACCAGGCTCAACAGTAAATACCATGTTGGCTTGCATTGGTTCGTGTAGTAAACCATAATCGTGCGTATCTAAACCAATATGGTGACTGGTACCATGCATAAAGTATTTTTTGTACGCTGGCCAATCAGGATTTTCGTTTTGCACATCAGCTTTATTCAATAATCCAAGACCTAATAATTCAGAGGTCATAAGTTTACCAACTTCCACATGGTAGTCTGCCCAAATAGTACCAGGAACCAATAGTTTAGTCGCTTCATTTTTTACACGCAACACAGCATTGTAAACTGCTTTTTGACGTTCGGTATACTTACCATTTACAGGAATGGTTCGGCTTAAATCGCTTGAATAGTTAGCATACTCAGCAGCTGTATCAAACAAAATTAAATCACCATCTTTACATTGTTGGTTGTTTTCAATATAATGTAACACATTAGCATTATTCCCTGAAGCGATAATAGGCGTGTATGCAAAACCTTTAGATCGATTTCTTAAAAATTCGTGCATCATTTCAGCTTCAATCTCAAACTCCCAAACACCAGGTTTTACGAAACCTAATACTCTTCTGAACGCTTTTTCGGTAATATTACAAGCCTGTTGCATGAGTTCAATTTCTATTGGGTCTTTTACCGAGCGTAAACGCTGTAAAATAGGATTACTCTTAGCTACTGAATGTGCAGGATATTTGTCTTTAAGCCATTTAGTAAAACGGTCTTCGCGTGTTTCAGTTTCTACATTGGCTCTGTAATGTTCATTAGTATTTATATAAACCGTATCGCATTGCGTCATGACTTCGAACATAATTTTTTCTAAGTCTTGTAACCAATACACGGTTTTGATTCCGCTAGTAGTAAAAGCGGCTTCTTTAGTTAGTTTTTCACCTTCCCAAACTGCAATATGCGCGTTGGTTTCTTTTAAGAATAACATTTCACGATGCTTAGGATTTGGACAATCAGGGAAAAGCACTAAAATGCTTTCTTCCTGGTCTACTCCGCTTAAATAAAAAATATCTCTATGTTGCTCAAAAGGCATCGTGCTATCTGCACTTATAGGATAGATGTCGTTGCTATTAAAAACCGCCAAACTACTTGGTTTCATTTGCGACATAAAATTTTTACGGTTTTTTATAAAAAGTTTGCTATCTATTGGGTGATATTTCATAAGAAAAATTTATTTTTTTATTCCCTTGAAAATGGGAATCTTATTAATATTTAGTTATCTGTCACGCTGAATTTATCTAACTGTTTTTCTATTAGATTAAAGCTTTAGATTCGACAAGCTCAACTAGACAATAACGTTTCATTTTTTCAAAAATAAGCAAACAAAAACGCAAGCCCAAGCATGTTATGATATTCTGTTAAACTTTTAATCCAAATTTTGCAACTAGCAGTATTATCGTTAATTTTCATTCCAAGAAAACCAACATCATGAAATTTAAAAACACGCTCTTCTTAAGTACAGCCCTTTTTTCTCTTTTTTGCTTTAGCCAACAACCTTCAACCAATGCTGATGTTGTTGAAAAAGCACTTCAACAAAAAAATAAATTAACTCAAAATTCATTGGTTAAAAACATTGTTTTTGAAAACATTGGGCCTACTGTAATGAGTGGTCGTGTTACTGATGTTGATGTCAACCCTAATGACCCAACCGAGTTTTATGTGGCTTATGCTTCAGGAGGTGTTTGGCATACAACAAACAACGGTTCAACCTTTACACCAATTCTAGATAACGCAAATACACAAAACGTTGGAGATATTGCAGTAGACTGGAACAACAAAACCATATGGGTTGGTACAGGAGAAAATAATAGCTCTCGTTCATCTTATGCTGGAATTGGAATTTTAAAATCGACTGACAATGGTAAAAACTGGATCAATGTGGGTTTAAAAGATTCTCATCATATAGGACGAATTCTTATAAACCCTAATAATCCTAACGAAGTTATTATTGGTGTTACAGGACATTTATATTCTCCTAATCAAGAACGCGGAATTTACAAAACTACTGATGGTGGAAATACATGGTCACAAAAATTATTTGTAGATGATATGAGTGGAATTATTGATGTTCAACATTCTCCTAACAATTTCAATATCATGTATGCTGCATCGTGGACTAAAGACAGAAAAGCGTGGAATTTTGATGGAAGCGGAAATAATTCTGCAATATATAAAAGTACTGATGCTGGAGAAACCTGGACTAAAATTTCAACTGAAAGAAGTGGTTTTCCAACAGGAACTGGAGTAGGTAGAATTGGTTTAGCTATATTTAATGACAATGTCGTTTATGCATTGCATGACAGTCAATTCCGAAGAACTTCTGAAGGTAAAAAAGAAACTTCAAACGCACTTTCAAAAGACGATTTTAAAACCATGACCACTGATGCGTTTTTAAAACTTGACGACAAAAAGCTAAACGAGTATTTAAAAACCAACGGTTTTCAAGAAAAGTACAGAGCACAAAACGTAAAGCAACTGGTAAGCAGTGGTACTGTAAAACCAATTGACTTAGCAAGATATCTTGAAGATGCTAACTCCATGTTATTTGACACTCCTGTTGTTGGAGCTGAAGTCTACAAAAGTGAAGATGGTGGAGCAACTTGGAAAAAAACTCACAAAAATTACATTGACGATTTATACTATAGTTATGGTTATTATTTTGGAGAAATACGTGTTGACCCTCAAGATGTAAATGGTATTTACATTTTAGGCGTACCAATTTTAAAATCAAAAGATGGTGGAGCAACTTTTAAATCTATTAGTGCAGAAAACGTTCATAGCGATCACCAAGCACTTTGGGTAAACCCTAAAAAATCTGGTCATTTAATTAATGGTAATGATGGTGGTTTAAACATGAGCTATGACGATGGTGAAAGTTGGGAAAAACTTAATGTAAATTCAGTAGGCCAGTTTTATACTATCAATGTAGATAATGCAAGTCCTTATAACGTTTATGGAGGATTGCAAGACAATGGTGTTTGGGTTGGGTCTCATACTGCAAGAGAAGATAAAAGTTGGCATCAAAGTGGTCAATATCCATGGAAAAGCATCATGGGAGGAGATGGTATGCAAGTACAAATTGACAGTAGAAACCACAATATCGTTTACACTGGTTATCAATTTGGAAACTATTTTAGATTGAATCTAGAAACTAACGACCAAGCTTATATTCAACCAAAACACGAATTAGGAGAAAACCCTTATCGTTTTAACTGGCAAACGCCTATTTTACTATCACCTCACAATCAAGACATCTTGTATTTAGGAGGAAACAAGTTAATGCGCTCCATGAATCAAGGAACCGATTGGCAAGCCATAAGTGGTGATTTAACCAATGGTGGAAAAAAAGGAAATGTTGCCTACGGAACCTTAACAACTATTAGCGAGTCACCTTTTCAGTTCGGACTAATTTATACAGGTAGTGATGATGGTCTAGTACAAATCACTAAAGATGCTGGCGGAAGTTGGCAAAACATATCAAGCACATTCCCTAAAGACCTTTGGGTAAGTCGTGTTATTGCTTCGCAACACAAAAAAGAACGTGTTTATGCTACGTTGAATGGTTATCGTTGGGACGACTTTAAAGTGTATGCCTATATGAGTGACGACTATGGAAAAACTTGGGAAAATATTGGTTCAAACATTCCTGCTTCTCCAGTAAACGTTATTAAAGAAGATCCTAAAAACGAAAACATCCTGTACTTAGGAACCGATAATGGAGCCTATGTCTCTTTTGATATAGGAAGCTCATGGGAAGCGTTTAGTAATGGCTTACCTAATGTTGCTGTTCATGATATTGTTATTCAACCTGAAGCAAATGATTTACTATTAGGAACGCATGGTCGTAGCATCTATAAAACCAATATTGCGCATTTACAGCAAATGAATTCTAAAATGCAAACCAATGCTATTACCTTATTTGATGTAAACGATGTAAGACACTCTTCGCGTTGGGGAAGTTCTTGGGGACAATGGTATGATACTTTTGAACCTGAAATTGAAATTGCATTTTATTCAAACTCATCTGAACCTAAGAACATAAAAATTGTATCAGAAAATAATTCTGAATTAAATACTATTAAAGTCACTTCAAGTAAAGGATTCAATTACGCTAGCTACGATTTAACTATAACCGAAAAAGGCAAAAAAGCATTAGAAAAAGAAAACTCTAGCTTAGACATTAACAAATCTGAAAACGGAAAGTACTATTTACCAAAAGGAACTTATACTGTTCAAATTGATGGCACAAGTACTAAGTTTGAAATAAAATAATGCATGAAAACGAACACTATTTTACTGTAAAACCAAATAATAAGGCTTTACAGCAATACATTGCATATTATTATTTTAATGCCTCTAATACTGAAGGTTTTGTTAAGTCGTATATTTTTTATCCACATTATAGAAATGCTATAACAGTATACAAGCAATCTAAAATTAGTTTCTCTGGTTCAGAGTCAAGAGTAACGCCTTGCGCAAAACAGTCTTTTGAAATTATTTATACTGGTATTCATTTAACTGCAAGATCAGGAATTATACAAGCGCCTTTTGATAAAATAGGAATTGTGTTTCAGCCTTTAGGCTTAAATCATTTTTTGTCACAACCCTTATCAACAGTTGTCACAGAGACTCCAAAAGTGAATTTTGATTATTTCGGAAAAGACTTTGAGCAAGTACTAACTCAGGTTTACAGCACTAATTCAACTCATGAAAAAACAAAACTATTAGACGCTTTTTTCAGCTCTAAAATTACTCATTTCCAAGATGAGCTATTTTTAAAAGCTGTTGATTTACTATTCAAAACAGAGTTAAATATACAAGAGGTTTCGAATACTTTAGGAATCAACCGAAAAACCTTGTTGCGTTTATTTCAAAAACACCTAAATTGTTCTCCTAAAGCGTTTTCTACGCTCATAAAATTTAGAAAAGCAATTGACATTTATCAAAAGCACAAACCAGCTTTAACCGATTTGGCTTATCAAAACGACTATTATGATCAAGCCGATTTTATCAAACACTTTAAAAAAGTAACAGGATTTAACCCAAAAGCGTTTTTTGGCAATCTATCTCACCTTGGTACAGAAGATACCTTTTGGACTATTTTAAACTCGTAACATCTCAAAATTTATAGATTGAGACACTGTCCCATTTCTACAATTTTTTAATTATAACAACTGCTAGTTTTGCTTTATGATTATAAAACTCATCCTATCAATGAAACGAACAATTGCATTTATTATCGTGCTTTTTTTAAGCTATTCAACAGTAGCTCAACAATATTCAGGCACTTCAAAAACACATACAATCGCATCTAAAGTTTTTGACGACGCTCGCGAAATAAGAGTATTTTTACCGTATTCATACACTGCATCGCAAGAGCAAACTTATCCTACTATTTATTTATTTGACGCACAATTTGACGCCATGTTTGATATGACTAGTGGTATTACAGATTACTTGGCTCAAATTGGTGAACTTACCGAGTTTATAATTGTTGGTATTAAAACCAAACATAGACCTAGAGAATTTACACCAAAAAGTATAGATGAACGCACTGTTTCTGATTGGGAAAACACTGAAATTGGTAAAGCCTATCTATTGGAAAATTACTTACTACAAGAGGTGTTTCCGCTTGTTGAATCATCATATAGAACAAAGCCTTTGCGTTTAGCTATAGGTCATTCTTTAGGTGGAACTTTTGTGCTGAATTCTATATTATCGCATCCCGAAATGTTCAAAGGCATTATTGCAATTAGTCCAAACGTTTCCTACGATTATGAGCAATTAGTGCATCGATTTGATGCTTATTTCAAAACTCACGACACACTCAACAAATTCATTTTTGTAAGCGCAGGAACTGTTGGAAATATGGAAAATAGATTTGCTGCATCATTAAAAAAATTGGATGATGTTATTTCCTATCATAAACCAAAAGGACTTAAATACAACTACAAAGTCTTTCAAGATGAAAACCACTCTACTTCACCTTTACCAACAATATCACAAGGACTGATGGCTTTTGGCGACCTTTGGGTAATGAGCGAAACTCAAAAACAAAATTATTTAAATGATGACAAACAAAGCTTTTTAAGTCATCTTAAAGCATTTTATTCTGACTTGTCCAATTGGGCTGGATTTGAAGTTTTGCCCACTGTTGATGAAGCTAATATGTTTGGTTATGATTGCTTAAATAAAGATCCAAAAGCTGCTCTCAACGTTTTTGATTGGGCTTTAAATCTCTATCCAAATGATGCAAACTTACATGATAGTAAAGCTGAAGCTTATGAAAAAAACGGAGACTTAAAAAATGCAAAATTATACTACAAAAAAGCCTTAGACGTTCTAGAAAAAAATAAAGCAACATTGCATCCTGAAGACTATGCGTTTTATCTTGAAACGTTCACAGAGCATTTAAAAAAATTGGATTAAACGTACTTTTATTAGTATTTTAGAGTTATAAAGAAAAACCAAATCTTATGAAAACTCTAAATCTTTTTACTTGTTTAATGTGTTTGCTCTTGTTTGCGTGCAGTGAAGATAATGATGACAACCAACAAGCAAACAACCCTAATTTAGTCATAAAACTAAAATTTGACCCAAACCAAGAACGATTAAACAATATTGGAGAACCAGCAACTATTCCATCAGGAAATGCTGCACAGTCGCCAAACGTAAACCGTATGAGTGCCAACTATATTGAATTGGCTCCTGGAGCATTTACAGCGCTTGGTGATGGTGAAGTTATTTTTTCAGGAGACGAAACAACAGCTGGAGGAAACAATGCTATTAACTTTCAAAATGCTCAGTTTGCTGGTGACAATGAAACTTTTTTAACTATCCCTCTAAGTGATGTCACAGCAGGAACTTATGAGTGGGTTCGTGTCTCATTAGCTTACCAAGAAGGAGAAATTGATTTTCTATTAAATGGTACAGATTATACTGGTACCTTAGGTAGTTTTGTAGGCTACAATACCTACATCACATCTTTTGATTTGAATGGTGAAACCATAGACGTAAATGGAAATAAACTACAAGGTTTTTGGGCTTTTGAAGCCGAAGGGTTTGTTACCCAAGGGCAAGCTCCAGAAGGTGCTACAACAGTTCCAAACCCATTATTTGACTCATCACCTATACCTCAAGGGTCTTGTGTGGTTACTGGTGAGTTTGAAAATGGATTTACTATAACAGGAAATGAAACCCAAGATATTGTAATAACACTTTCATTTTCAATAAACAACAGTTTTGAATGGACCGAAGTTAATGCTGACGGAAAATACGAACCAAGTGCTGGAGAGCAAGTGGTTGATATGGGACTTCGTGGGTTAATTCCTATGGTTTCAAATTAATTTCTGTTTAAAATCATTCTAAATACACAATTATAACGTTTGAGCTTTGTCTAAAACAGCAATGTAGCTTATCTTTGTTGGGATAAAAATTAAACTTCAACAATGAGCGGAATTCTAAATTCTTCGATTGGAAGAAAATTTGCCATGGCACTTTCGGCATTCTTCCTTATGATTTTCTTATTACAGCATTTTGCAATTAATATTCTTTCAGTTTTTAGTGCAGACGCATTTAACGAAGCTTCTCATTTTATGGGAACGTTTTGGGCTGTACAGTATTTATTGCAACCTGTATTAATTTTTGGTGTAATCTTTCACTTTGTGATGGGTTTTGTACTAGAAATTAAAAACAACAAAGCAAGACAAATAAGCTATGCTAAAAACAATGGAGCTGCAAATTCATCTTGGATGAGCCGTAACATGATTTGGAGTGGTTTAGCAATTTTAGCTTTTATAGTGCTTCACTTTATTGATTTCTGGATTCCGGAGATTAATACAAAATATATTGTTGGTGATATGTCTGGTATGCACAATGGTGAGTTCAGATACTTTCACGAATTAGTAGAAAAATTCCATAGTCCACTTCGTGTTGGAGCTTATGTAGTAGCATTTGTGTTTTTAGCATTGCACTTACTGCATGGTTTTAATTCGGCATTTCAATCGGTTGGTGCTAACAACAAGTACACAAAAGGATTGAAAACATTTAGTAAAATTTATGCAATAGGTATTCCAGCAGGATTCATCTTTATTGCATTGTTTCATCATTTAACAGGACATTAAAATATCTAATATGGCTTTAGATTCTAAAATACCTCAAGGTCCAATTGCAGACAAATGGACAAATTATAAAAATCATATCAATCTTGTTAACCCAGCAAACAAGCGTCTTATTGATGTTATTGTTGTTGGTACAGGATTAGCAGGTGGTTCTGCTGCTGCAACTTTAGCAGAGTTAGGCTACAATGTAAAAGCATTTTGCTTTCAAGATTCACCAAGACGTGCGCACTCTATTGCGGCTCAAGGTGGTATTAATGCAGCAAAAAACTATCAAGGAGATGGTGATTCAACATACCGATTATTTTACGATACTGTAAAAGGTGGTGATTACCGTTCTCGTGAAGCAAACGTATACCGTTTGGCTGAGGTTTCAGCAAATATTATTGACCAATGTGTGGCACAAGGTGTGCCTTTTGCACGTGAATATGGCGGACTTTTAGATAACCGTTCTTTTGGTGGTGTATTAGTATCGCGTACGTTTTATGCAGCAGGTCAAACAGGTCAGCAGTTATTATTAGGTGCTTACTCTGCTATGAACCGCCAAATTGGTCGTGGAAAAATAAAAATGTACAACCGTCACGAAATGCTAGATGTTGTTATCGTTGATGGTAAAGCACGTGGTATTATAACACGTAACTTAATTACAGGAGAAATAGAAAGACATTCAGCGCACGCTGTTGTTTTAGGAACAGGTGGTTATGGTAACGTATTCTTCTTATCAACTAATGCGATGGGAAGTAATGTTACTGCAGCTTGGAAAGCGCACAAACGTGGTGCTTACTTCGCTAACCCTTGTTATACACAAATTCACCCAACATGTATTCCGGTTTCTGGAGATCATCAGTCTAAACTAACGTTAATGTCTGAATCTTTAAGAAATGATGGTCGTATTTGGGTACCAAAACACATGAAAGATGTAGAAGCTATTAGAGCTGGTCAATTAAAACCAACACAAATAGCTGAAGAAGATAGAGATTATTACCTAGAGCGTCGTTACCCAGCGTTTGGTAACCTTGTACCTCGTGATGTTGCTTCTCGTGCAGCTAAAGAGCGTTGCGATGCTGGTTACGGAGTAAATGCAACTGGTGAAGCCGTTTATTTAGATTTTGCTTCGGCAATTCAACGTTACGGAAAAGAGCAAGCTCACATTAAAGGTTTAGATGAAAACGATGCAGCTCTGGTTAAGAAATTAGGTCAAGAAGTTGTAAGAGTTAAGTATGGTAACTTATTCCAGATGTACGAAAAAATCGTAGATCAAAACCCATACGAAACACCAATGATGATTTATCCTGCGGTACACTATACCATGGGAGGAATTTGGGTAGATTATAACTTAATGACAACCGTACCTGGATTATATGCCATTGGAGAAGCTAACTTCTCTGATCATGGTGCTAACCGTCTTGGTGCTTCGGCATTAATGCAAGGTTTAGCTGATGGTTACTTTGTATTACCATACACCATTGGAGATTATTTAGCTGATGATATTAGAACAGGACCTATTTCTACAGACACTAAAGAGTTTGAAGAAGCAGAGAAAAATGTAAAAGATAGAATAGCAAGTTTAATCAATAACAACGGATCACATTCTGTAGATTACTTCCACAAGAAATTAGGAAAAATCATGTGGAACAAAGTAGGAATGTCTCGTAACGAAAAAGGATTAAAAGAAGCTATTGAAGAGATTTCAACACTTCGTAAAGAGTTCTGGGCAGATGTAAAAGTTCCAGGAACAGCTGATGAATACAACGAAGAACTTGCAAAAGCAGGTCGTGTAGCAGACTTTTTAGAGTTAGGAGAATTATTTGCTAAAGATGCTTTACACAGAACAGAATCTTGTGGAGGTCACTTTAGAGAAGAATCTGTTGAAGAAGATGGTCCTCAAAAAGGTGAAGCAAAACGTGATGACGAAAACTTTACGTATGTAGCAGCTTGGGAATACAAAGGAGAACCTAAAGATGCAGTGCTTCATAAAGAAGATTTGGAATTTAAAGATATTGAATTAAAACAACGTTCGTATAAATAAGAAAGACTATGAATTTAACCTTAAAAATTTGGCGTCAGAAGAACGCAAGCGATAAAGGAAAAATGGTAGATTATCCAGTAAGTGATATTTCACCAGATATGTCTTTCCTTGAAATGTTAGATGTTTTAAACGAACAACTTATTGAGCAAGGTGAGCAACCTGTAGCTTTCGATCATGACTGTCGTGAAGGTATTTGTGGTATGTGTTCACTTTATATCAATGGTGAAGCTCACGGACCAGATCGAGGTGTAACAACATGTCAGTTACACATGCGAATGTTTAAGGATGGTGACACTATTACAATAGAGCCATTTAGAGCAACAGCTTTCCCTGTAATTAAAGATTTAGTTGTAGATAGAAGTGCTTTTGATCGTGTACAACATGCAGGAGGATTTATTTCTGTAAATACCTCTGGTAATACGATAGATGCGAACGCTATTCCTGTAAATAAGCATGATGCAGATGATGCCTTTGCTGCTGCAACATGTATTGGTTGTGGTGCTTGTGTAGCGAGTTGTAAAAACTCGTCTGCAATGCTATTTGTTGGTGCTAAAGTATCGCAGTTTGCATTATTACCACAAGGTCAAGTTGAAGCAACTGATCGTGTACTAAACATGGTGAAGCAAATGGACGAAGAAGGCTTTGGTAACTGTACTAATACAGGTGCTTGTGAAGTTGAATGTCCAAAAGGTATTTCTCTTGAAAACATTGCTCGTATGAATCGCGAATACTTAAAAGCGGCTTTTAAAAGCTAAAAGTGAAGCTGTCAGACTTAGCTTGTCGAAGTCTTCAAACGTATATAAAATCAAAAAATCCCAAGGTAAATTTATATCTTGGGATTTTATTTTGAATAAAAATTTAAATGCAAGACCCAAATAAATTTTACAGAACTCATTTAGAGCATCATAAATCAGAATCAAAACGCATTTATAAACAAATGGGATTATACAGTGTGCTTAGGCTTACTGTATTTTTGTTGGCTGGCTTTGGTATCTATCTAACCTATCAAAACTGGCAAGTTGCAGTAATTATAGCTGTGGTTGGCATTGCTGTGTTTCTGTTTTTACTATCCAGACATACAGATCTTAAAAGCAAACGCGAACTGCACAAGCGATTAGCTACTATTAATGAGGATGAAATCAAAATAGCCTCAGGTGATTTTTATGATAGAGCAGATGGAAAAGTGTTTCAAAATCCTGCTCATGCCTATAGTTTAGATATCGATTTATTTGGAAGAGGTTCTTTCTTTCAATACATCAACAGAACAACTATAAACGAAGGCACGCTATCGCTTGTTAATTGTTTGTTGGCAAACGATATTACTAATATTAAAGCTCGACAAAATGCAATTAAAGAATTAGCTGATGAGCCTGAATGGAGGCAATACTATTCTGGTGTAGCGCAAGGTGTAAAAGTGGAGCATTCTGCAAAATCTATTATTGCATGGCTAAAGGGTTACAAACCATTTTTAAACGCAACATTATATTGGTTAACAATTGGTTTTAGTGTTGCTTCAGTAGCACTTTTGGTCTTAGGTTTTACTGAAATTATTCCAATAAAATATGCTGGATATTGGTTGCTTTTAGGCTTAGCGATTACTGGAAGATTTTTAAAATCAATTAATAATGTTGCCCAAAACACCGAAAAAGCTAAAGACACGTTTAGGAAATATGCTTTATTACTGAAAGAAATTGAACAGAAAGAATTTCAGTCTGAGTTATTGCAACAACAGCAACAAAAAATACAGTCTGAAGGTGAAAAAGCCTCACAGATATTTACAAAATTCTCAAAAGCTTTAGACGCCTTAGATAACCGAAATAACTTTATCTCAGCCATTTTTGGAAATGGGTATTTGCTTTGGGATATAAGGCAAACGTATCACGTAGAGCAATGGATTAGCAAGTATGCGCATAAGGTTGAAGATTGGTTTGAAGTGGTGACGTCTTTTGATGCCTACAACACTTTGGGTAACTATGCGTATAATCATCAAGACTTTAGTTATCCTGAAATTACTTCAGAAAATATTACAATTAAAGCCGAAAGTTTAGGACATCCTTTATTAAATGCTGAAAAGCGAATTGATAGCGATTTAGAATTATTACGAGAGCAGTTTTTCATCGTTACAGGTGCAAATATGGCAGGTAAGAGTACCTTTTTAAGAACAGTTGCGTTGCACATTGTTATGGCAAATGTTGGTTTACCAGTTTGTGCGAAAACAAGCAAATACAAGCCAATTAAACTCATTACAAGTATGCGCACTACAGATTCGTTGACCGATGATAGTTCGTACTTTTTTAGTGAGCTTACACGACTGAAATTTATTGTAGACACTATTGCTGAGGACAAAAACTATTTTGTGATTTTAGATGAAATTTTAAAAGGTACCAACTCTACTGACAAAGCCATTGGATCAAGGAAATTTGTAGAAAAATTAGTGGGTCAAAATGCTACAGGAATTATAGCTACACACGATTTAAGCCTTACTGAAATAGAAGCTGAACTAGAGGCTGTAAAGAACTACTACTTTGATGCCGAAATTAAAAACGACGAACTCTTTTTTGACTATAAACTTAAGAAAGGCGTTTGCCAAAACATGAACGCGAGTTTCCTGTTGAAGAAGATGGAAATTGTTTAATAAAAAACCCTTTCCAAAAAATTAGGAAAGGGCTCTTAATCAATTTAAAAAAATAACTCAGCGATTATTTTAACTTTAGAGAATCTAAGGCGTGATAGAAAAAGTCCTGTTGGTCATTCATAGACACAAACAATCCGTTTGGAAATTTTTTACCAAGGGATTCTGTTACTACATCGCAACCATCGGTTTCTATCGTTCCTAAGTTTATCGTTTTAACAAAACTATTATCACTTCTTTTAAAAATATTGAAGCTGTGATCTTGCTGGTTAGACACAATCAAAAATCCATTATCTCCATTGTCAGTTGCTATAGCAATACCTTCAATATCATCTTTAAAATATTCACTGCCAAACAATGCTATTTCTTTATCTCCTTGTTTTGGATCAGCATGGTATTTTCTAATTCCAACACCTTCATCAGAATAATACACATATCCTAAAGCATCGTCAACAGCAATAGCTTCAATTTCTTTTTGTCCGCTAAAAGTTCCTAGCTTTCTCAATAAATTAGCATGTACTCCCAATGAATCACTTACCAAAGCATATTGATAAAGATAACCTTGAGTTGGTCCTGCTTTTCTGCTTACAAATGCTGAAACTTCACCTGTTTTTGGGTTTTTATAGATTGAAATTCCCATAGGTCTTTTCATTTCTATATTAGTTTCATCAGTAAACACTTTATAACCTCCATTATCTAAAGGTTTCATATCAGGAACTGAGTATAAACGGATTTGGTTTTTCTCTCTTTCGGTAAACATCATAATATCAGTTTCAGTAGAATCAGTCAATTTAAAACCATATTCTATATCAACATTATTAGGATAGCTAACTCCTGTAAGGCTTTTTTCTTTTATGATTTTTCCGTCTAAATCAAAAGCATAAACACCTCCATTTACCTCATCTTTATCTGTACCAAATACAATACTTTGCTCAGGATTTTCACGATTTATCCATATTGCTGGATCATCACTATCGTGTGGTAGTTTTTCGGTTTTTAGTGTTGGCGCAACTTCTGGTAATCCGTTTCCACAAGAAAACAGTACTAAAGCAATAGCGCCTAATATAAATGTGTTCTTCATCTTCTTACTTCTTAAACAAATCATACTTTAAACCAAATGTTAAACGCTTTTCGTAGTATTCCATTTGCATAGTTCTACTACTTACACCTTGATAATAACGTAATGGTTGATTGGTAATGTTGTTGATGTTAAGGTATAAGCTCAAGTTTTTGTTGATAGCAACATTAGCATTAAAATCTAAGAAAAGTTGCTCATCATAATATCTATCTTCAAACGCATTTCCACCAATTTCATCAATGTAAGCATCAGAATAGTTAGCTGATAAACGTAAACTAAAGTTTTTACCTGCATACCCTAAAGAACCATTGAACATGTTAGGTGCTGTTTGTGGTAAATCTAAGTCTGTACGCTCTTCACCATCTTCATTACGAATACCATCTGTACTAGATGTTAAGTACGTATAGTTTAAGTAAACACTAAAGTTCTTTGCAAATCCTGGAAGGAAATCTAAACGACGTTGAAAAGAAACCTCAGCTCCAAATACTGATGCATCGTCACCATTTAATGGTTGGTATACTTCGAATCCATCTTCGTTTTCACTTTGGAAAGTGTACACAAAATCTTGAATATCTTTATAGAATAATCCTCCTGAAATGATACCTACTGATTTAAAATAGTGCTCAGCCATAACATCAAAGTTCATAGATGTTGTTGGGTCTAACTCAGAGTTTCCTAAGAAAATTTCTTCGTCTTCGTTATTGATTTCTCTATAAGGTACCAAATCAACATAATTAGGTCTAGCCAAAGTATTCGTCCACGCAAAACGTAATATTGTGTTGTCGTTAAGGTTATACTTAAAATGAACACCTGGTAAAATATTAGTATATGAGTTTTTGTCTTTTACAACGTTAATCCCTGAAACATCTCCTTCAGTATCAAACTCAAGTTCATTTCCTTCACTTTCAATAGAAGTATGCTCCAATCTTACACCTGCTAGTACGCTTAACTTATCTGATAAATCTTGGTTTAACATTGCGTAACCAGCATATACGTTTTCGTTTACATCAAAGTTTGCAGTAATATATTCTTCTGGAAGATTTTCAGCTTCAAACAAGTTAGAGTCATTTAAGTTTAGACCTCCTAAAAATTCAGGACTTGCAAAATTACCTACTTGGTATTGACCACCTGCAAGAAAATCAGAATCAGAATAGTTTCTTGTTGGTACCATTCCTAAAAACTCCAAAGCTCCAGTCTCGTCACCATATTCTGTAAAGTCGTTTTCACGATTTTTGTTTTTCAATCTGGTTTTTGCTCCAAACTTTAAGAACCCATCTCTACCGTTTACAACAGACATTGGTACTTGTGCATTAACAAATAAGTTAAAGTCTTTTTCTTCGGTATATTGGTTTTCTTCAGTTAATTCACCAAACTCAAAATCCTCATAATTAGCATCAGCTGCATTTACAGGTGAAAACAATGGTTTATCTTGATTGTTGTTAAAGTTAACTGCATATTCACTTTCATACTCTAAATAACGCTCATTTAAACGCTCTTCTGAAGCTTTTGAAAACGAAGCCATCCAATCCATTTGAACTTTACCAAACAAGTGCTCACCACCTAAGCTGTAGTTTTGCATACGTTGGTCTTCTAATCTTGCATTTTTATTTCGCTTGCTGTCAATTCCTCCTTTTGATTGACGCTTAGCTTCTACAGGAAACATCGTTAAGTTTCCATTAGCATCAACCGAAAAATCTCCTGCTCCAATATCTTCACCATCTAAAATTTCGTGTTCTAACCTAAAACGGTTTTCTCTATCGTCTCTCCAGTTATAGATAGATTTAAAGTAAACTGTGTTATTCTTATCTAACTTATAATCTAAATTAGCTGAAAAACTTCTACGCACACGTTGCACTAAATACTCTCTAATTTCAAATACATTAGCATAAGGGTTTACGTCAACTCCTTCAAGATTATCTTCATCTCCATTGTTAAACTCAAACTCATCAGTCCACTCTGCTTCGACATTGTCACTTCCAAAGTCGTTATCGTTAATAGATGCTGAAACCATCCATCCGAACTTATTGTTTTTGCTACGGTCTCCTACTAAGAAAGATCCGTTTAAAATTCTCTTGTCAGTAATAAAGTTAATACCAGAACCTGCTGTTGCAGATAAACGGAATCCTTGAGGTGACGTTTTAGTAATAAGGTTTACCGAACCACCAAGAGCATCTCCATCCATATCTGGAGTAACTGCTTTGTTTACTTCAATAGTTTGGATCATGTCTGATGGAATTAAATCCATTTGTACGTTACGGTTATCGCCTTCAGCCGAAGGAATTCTGCTTCCGTTTAATGTTACTGAATTTAATTGAGGAGAAAGACCACGAACAATAATGTTACGCGCTTCACCTTGGTCAACCTGCATTGTAATACCAGGAATACGCTTTACAGCATCTCCAATATTAGCGTCTGGGAATTTCCCAATTTGATCAGTTGATACAATATTGGTAATGTTTGTTTTATTTTTTTGAGTGTTTAGTGCTCTGGCTTGACTTCCAAAACCATAAGCCACAACCTCTACTTCATCAAGCTCAGTACTTTTAGAAGTTAGTGTAATGTTCAATTCTGTTGTTTGAGAAGCAGTCACTGTTACTTCTTGCTTAAAATCGGCATAACCCAAATATTTAATTAAAAGGTTATACGTGCCTTCAGGTATATCTACCATAGTGAATTTACCGTCAAAATCGGAAACGACAGCTTTTTTAAGCTCTTCAATCATTACAGTTGCTCCTGGAACTGTAATTCCGTTGTCATCTGTTATAATACCTTGTAGATTTCCTGACTGAGAAAACCCATAAAAGGATACAGATATAAATAATAGTAAAGTAAATAAATGTTTCATTGATAGGTTAATTTTGTTTTAGACAAAACTAGACCTAAGCCATGTTTTGTAGCTTTAGAATGTGTTAACAAATAGTAACTAACCCTTGAAAAACACCTATAAAACATAGCAACATTTACAATTACTTAACACTAGATAAAGATTTGGAAAACATTTCCTATAAATTGAGTAAGTAGGCTTGCAAATCGTCTTTGGAGTCTAACGGTAATTTTTTTCTTAGTCTGTATCGAGCAATTCTAACGCTATCAGAAGTAATACGAAGTATCTCTGCGATTTCTTTAGATGATAAATTTAATCTTAGTAATAAGCATAAGCGCATTTCAGAAGACGACAACTTTTCTAAAGCCGATTGTTTTAAAATTTTAAAAAACACTGGATGAATTTGACCAAAATAACCCATAAGTTCTGTCCACTCATTATTATTGTTTAAGTCAGCTTCAATTTCACTTGCTAGTTCTTGTAATTTGGTTTTTACTAGCTCACTATTTCTTCCTTTTAATTTGGTAAGTGTTTTTGAAACATCAGAAAGCATTTTGTTTTTATGCGCAATGTGTAAACTATAATTAGTTAACGAAGATACTTTTATATCTATTTCGCGTTTTAGAGCTTGTTCTTCGGCTGTTTTTTTGTCTAAATCGGCTTGTAGTAACTGTTGTTGATATTCTAAAATATGTTTCTCGTGTTTTCGTCTCTTTTTCCAGTACAATAAGCCAACAATAAGCGCCAAAATAATGGCTCCAGTAATAGTTAAGATAATATACTGTCTTACTTTATTAATCTGGTTTTGTTTGTTTAGAAGTTTAACTTCGGCTTCCTTTTCTTTTACCTCATATAATACTTGCATTGCACTTACTATTTCGGCATTGTTTTGTCTAAGTTCTTGTTCGTTAACTATGCTTTGGTTATTAAGGTAACTGTATGCTTTTTCGTAATCTCCTAAATCAGCATAAGTTCTTGCTAAATCTTTTAAAGCACTTTCTATTTGAGATTCATTATTAGTTTTTTGAGCTAGCATTAAAGCTTGCTCAGTATACCCAAGCGCTTTACTATAATTACCTGTTTTACGATTGACATCACCAAGGTTATTAATGATGTTAATTTGAAGATCCGTTTCACTATTCTTAGCATACGTATTTGCAGTTTTAAAATATTGATATGCTAAGTCATACTGCTCTAAATCTTCATAAATGCTTCCAATATTTTCATTGGTGCTTGCTAAACCTGTACTGTCATTTAGCACATTAAAAATAGAAAGACTTAACTTTTGAAATTCTAAAGCCTTTTCATAATTACCTTGTTTTTCTGCCACACTACCCAACAAAGCATTTGCTTTTGCTTTTCCTCTTGAATAATTTATGTCTTCAGAAATTGTTAAGCTATTTTGCGCATACTTGTTGGCTTCACTATACTTTTTTAAATCAAGGTTTATTGTTGAAAGTGCATTTTGAATATAAACCAGTCCTGAATCTTTAGTTTTATGAATATCAAGATACGCTTGATAGTTCTTTATCGCTTCACTATAGAGTTCTAAGCGACTAAAAAAATCTCCTAGTTTAACATGCACTTGTGCTGTTTTTGAAGTGTTGGAACTGGTTTTAGCCAACTCAAGTTCCTTTTTTAAATCATATAACTTAGTGTCGATCTCATTTGTAGTATTGATTGCCATTTGAGCACAAAGAGACACAGATATAAAAAAAGCAAATATTGTAATGGTTTGTTTATAAGTAGACAAAATGCAAACTATTTTATAAACCTATAAAGAAACGCTACAAGTGTTACCCAAACTTATTGTTTGTATGATGTTAATGTTATGAAATAAAAAAGCGGCTTAGAAATACATCTAGCCGCTTTAATTTTTTAAAAGAACTGTTTCTTAAGCCTCGAAAGGTTCTACAGAAACGTAAGATTTACCACCTTTTTTCTTTTCAAACTTTACAATACCATCTACTTTAGCGTGTAAAGTGTGGTCTTTCCCAGCATACACATTCTCTCCTGGATTGTGAGCTGTACCTCTTTGTCTTACGATGATGTTTCCAGCTACAGCAGCTTGACCACCAAAAATCTTAACACCTAATCGTTTCGATTCTGATTCTCTACCGTTCTTGGAACTACCTACTCCTTTTTTATGAGCCATTGTATTAAGGTTTTATATTGTTAATATTAAATGATACAGAAATTATTTTTCTATACCACCATCTAATTTGTCTTGTAATTCTTTTAATTCATCCCATTTTCCATCAGCTGCTAATTTAGCTTGCTTTGGCCAAGTGTCTGGTACATGACTACCACGAACGTCTGCGATGATTTCTGAAATTTGCTCTGGTTTAGCTTTAGCTAAATCTGCATAAGTTGCAATACCAGCTTCAATTAAAGTTTCAGCGATTTTTGGACCAATACCTTCGATTTTCTTTAAATCGTCAGCTTTCCCTGCTGCTTTTTTTGGTGCAGCTTTAGCTTCTACTTTAGGTTCAGCTTTTTTAGTTTCTTTTTTTGGAGCTGCTTTCTCAGCTTTTTTAGCTGGCTTAGCTCCTGAAGCTACGATGCTTTCAATTACGATTTCAGATAAGGCTTGTCTGTGACCATTTTTTACACGGTAACCTTTTCTTCTTTTCTTTTTGAAAACAATAACTTTATCACCTTTTAGGTGCTTAACGACTTTTGCTCCTACTTGAGCTCCGTCTATAGCTGGGGCGCCTACAGTTACATTGTTACCATCACCAATTAAAAGAACGTTATCGAAAGAAACTTTCTCACCTTCTTCTGTTGCTAAACGGTTAACAAAAACTTTTTGGTCTTTTTCAACTTTAAATTGATGCCCTGCTATCTCTACAATTGCGTACATAGCGTAACGTTTAAGTTTGTGTTAATAATTTTACTCAAAAATGAGTGCAAATATACGCCTAAATCTTTAATCTACAAACCTTTTATGCTTTTTGAGAGATATTATAGCTTTTTTTGAGTAATTGCATGAATGTTAAGGTGAGCACAACGGTTGAAGCCAATCCTTCAATTAAGATAATAAACACTAAAATTCCAGTGCCTTCTCCATAGTTACTAAACCATTCTCCTAAAAGTGTTTCAGTAAATTTTGGGTCAATATGAAACATGTAAATAGCCATAAAAGCTGTAAATAAAACCGTTCCTACAAAACCTGTAATTAACCCTGTTTTAAAACCGTCAATATAAGTAAAGCTGTCACTAACAGATAACTTATAATATTTTATGCCGTAATAAATACCTGTGGCCATAATAAGCCCATTAAAAAGTCTTAACCAAATATTCTCATGAAGATTAAACAATCTTACAAACAAAAAATAGGCGATTAAAGTTACCGCAATAAAAATTCCATATTTTAATGCTACCGAAAAAGATGTTTTCATAATATAAATGTTTGAAATCAAGTCCTTTAAATTTCGTGAAAATTTGCGTATATAAATAATTTTATGCCTCTTTTTTACATTTATTTCACACAATGCGTAGTATGATTTACTATTTTTGTGAAACTTGTAACATTTTTCGCAACTCGAAGACTTACAATTTATATTATAAACTAAAAACAAACTCACAATGAAAAAAAGCTTATTTACTTTAGCTGCATTTGTATTAGCTGGTTTTGCTACATCTGCACAAGAAGTTGAATTTGAAGAATTTGATCTAGATAACGGATTGCACGTTATTTTGCATCAAGATAATACTGCTCCAGTTGTTATCACCTCAGTTATGTACAACGTAGGTGGAAAAGATGTTGGAGGAACTCCTGATGCACCTCGTACAGGGTTTGCTCACTTTTTTGAGCACCTTTTATTTGAAGGGTCTGAAAACATTGAGCGTGGGGAATTTATGAAAATTATTCCTGCAAATGGTGGTACATTTAATGCTAATACTTCTCAAGACAGAACGTACTACTATGAAATTTTTCCTTCAAATAAATTGGAGTTAGGGTTATGGTTAGAGTCTGAAAGAATGCTTCATCCAGTTATTGACCAGGTAGGTGTTGATACTCAAAACGAAGTTGTAAAAGAAGAAAAGCGCCAACGTTATGATGCTCCTTATGGTGGAATTTTAGAGGCTATTGGATCAAACTTGTTTAAAGTTCACCCATACAAAGACCCTAATATTGGCTACATGGAAGATTTAGACGCTTCTACTTTAGAAGAGTTTAATCAATATTTCAAAGATTATTATGGGCCAAATAATGCGGTTTTAGTTGTTGCTGGAGACATTGACATTAATAAAACCAAGAAAATGGTTAGCGATTATTTTAGTGAAGTAAAAAGAGGTCCTGAAGTAGTAAGAAACTTCCCTAAAGAAACTCCAATTACTGAAACTATCAAAGCTCAAGCATTTGACAAAAACATTCAAGTGCCAGCAATTATAGCTACTTATAGAACTCCTGGTTTTGGAACAAGAGATGCTTATGTTTTAGACATGATTTCTTCTTACTTAAGTGGAGGGAAAAGTTCTGTATTGTACAAAAAGTTGGTTGACGAACAAAAACAAGCTTTAGCTGTACAAGCTGTAAACCTTGGTCAAATGGATTACAGTGTATTTGCTTTATTTGCTATTCCATTAGGAGAAGTTGATTTAACAACACTTTTAACTGAAATGGATGAGGAAATTGCTGTAATGCAAACTGAATTAATCTCTGAGCGTGATTACCAAAAACTTATCAATCAATTTGAAAATCAATTTGTAAACTCTAACTCAAGTATTGCAGGTATTGCAAGCTCATTAGCTACATACTACCTACTTTATGGAGATGTAAATTTAATCAATAAAGAAATTGATATTTACAGATCAATTACTAGAGAAGAAATTCGTGATGTGGCAAAAAAATATCTTAGCCCTAATCAGCGTGTAGAATTGGAATACTTACCTCAAAAAGACGAAAACTAAGATGAAAACGATATATAATAACATGAAAACAAAACTATCTGTATTAATTGTACTGTTTTTTGTGACAGTAAGTGTTACTGCTCAAATAGACCGTTCTAAACCACCTAAAGCAGGACCAGAACCAAAAATTTCGTTGGAAGTTCCTAGTGAGTTTGAATTAAAAAACGGATTAAAAGTATTGGTTGTTGAAAATCATAAATTACCAAGAGTATCATATTCATTACGTATTGACAACAACCCAATAGCTACTGGTCAAAAAGCAGGTGTAGAAAGCATCTTAGGAAGCATGTTAGGAAATGGTACTACTTCTATTTCTAAAGATGAGTTTAATGAAGAAATAGACTTTTTAGGTGCTAGTCTTAACTTTGGGTTTAGTGGTGGATTCGCTAGCTCTTTATCAAAATATTCTGATCGTGTTTTAGAATTAATGGCAGATGCTGCAATTAATCCTTTATTAACTGAAGAGGAGTTTGAAAAAGAAAAAGTAAAACTAATTGAAAGCCTAAAACAAGAAGAAAAAAGTATTGACGCTATTAGTAGTCGTGTACGTAACGTACTAGCTTATGGAAAAAATCATGCTTATGGTGAATACATAACTGAAGAAACTATTAACAATATAACTTTTGGAGATGTAGTTGCTTTTTATGAAAAGTATTTTAATCCTAACAACGCTTATTTAGTAGTTATAGGTGATATTGACTACAGAACTATTAAAAAACAAATTGAAGCTCACTTTGATGGATGGGAAAAATCTATTGACGTTTCTAATAAAGTCCTTCCTGCTGCACCTAATGCACAATACACTCAAATCAATTTTGTAGATTTCCCAACAGCTACACAATCAAGCATTACTGTAACTAACAATGTTGATTTAAAAATGAATGATAAAGATTATCATGCAGCTTTAATTGCAAACAACATCTTAGGTGGTGGTGGAGAAGGTTACTTGTTTAAAAACCTTCGTGAAGAGCATGGATATACTTATGGAGCTTACTCTAGTCTTGGAGCTAGCAGATATGGTTTAGGGCGTTTCAACGCTTCTGCTAAAGTTAGAAACATGGTAACTGATAGTGCTGTAGTTGAAGCATTAAAAGAAATCAATCGTATTAAAACTGAACCTGTAGACCCACAAACACTTAGAGACGCTAAGGCAAAATATGTTGGTAACTTTATTATGGGATTAGAGCAACCACAAACTGTGGCTAACTATGCTTTAAACATCAAGTTAAACAACTTACCTAAAGATTTTTATACTACTTATCTTCAAAAAATCAACGATGTAACTGTTGAAGATGTACAAAGAGTATCTAACAAATACTTTAAAACTGAAAATGCTCGTGTAGTAGTTGTAGGTAAAGGAAGTGATGTTTTAGAAAACCTTGAAAAAACAGGTATTCCAATTAAATATTACGATGCATATGCAAACCCTGTTGAAAAACCAACCTATGATGTAGCAATGCCTGAAGGTGTAGATGTCAAAAAAGTTATTAATGACTATTTAGAAGCTGTTGGTGGAAAAGCAAAAATTGAATCTACTAACTCTATATTAGTCTCTTACGAAGCATCAGCAATGGGAGCAACTATTGTAAGTGAAGAAAAACGTCTTGATGGAAAAGCTTCTCAAAGCATTTCTATGAATGGTAGCCCTATGATGGCTGTTGTAATGACTCAAGAAAAAGTTACAATGAACAAAAACCCATTACCAGAAAATATGGCTAAAGACATGAGCATTATGGCTGGTTTATTCCCAGAATTAAATATGCTTAATGCTGATAATGTAAAATTAGCTGGAATTGAGTCTATTGATGGTAAAGATGCTTATAGAGTTGAAGTTTCAGGAGAAGTAATTTCTCTAGCGTATTTTTATGATGTTGAAACTGGATTAAAAGTAAAAGAGATTCAAACAACTAATATGCAAGGTCAAACTCAAAGCCAAGAAACCGATTTAAAAGACTACCAGTTAATTGAAGGATTAAAGTTTCCTGGAGTTAGATCTGGAAGTCAAATGGGACAAGTTATTGAGTTTAAACTTAAAGAAGTTAAAATCAACGAAGGTGTATCTGATGCTGATTTTGACTAATTAAGTCTTTAAATAATTTTTTAAAAACCGAAGTTTATACACTTCGGTTTTTTTATGCAATATTGCTGTAAATCACAAAATTCGTTAATTATTTCACTAAAAACAGCAATATTTATTAGATTTGTTTCAGATTAAAATTCACTAAATACCCTAAAGGAGAAAAATTTAATTCATTATGAAAACAATAAAAAATATATTAGTTGTCTCTGTTTTAGCACTTTTTATAGTGTCTTGTAAAAACGATGCAAAACCTGAAGTTAAAACTGTAGAGACCAATGTTGAAGAAACTTCAGTAAAGTTGGACCCAAATGCTACTTACGCAAAAGCTGAGTTTGGTATTGAAGGAATGACATGTGCTATTGGTTGTGCAAAAACCATCGAAAAGAAACTTGCTAAAATGGAAGGTGTAAAATCTGCTACTGTAGATTTTGACAAGCATTTAGCAATGGTTGAGTATGACGAAGCTAAAGTTACCACAAGCTCTTTAGAAGAAGCGGTTACTAAAGCTGGTGATATGTATAAAGTTAATAACATGAAAACGGTTGAATCGTTCTCAAACAAATAAAAAGGTTAGTTACTAACTATCATTAAATAAAAAAGCCACTCAAAAATGAGTGGCTTTTTTTATTATCGTAAAGGAAACCCTTTTGCTGCCCACCAAGGATGGATTTCAATTTCCAGTCGTCCTGCTTGTACCATTGGATCTGCATTTGCTAAACTGTCGGCCATTTTTTGTGTTGGCACATTGTATATGGTAATACCTCTTATATCTCCATCGTCGCCAAAAGGTCCTGAAATATCAGCATAACCTAAATCATACATTTTTTGTAAATGTGCTAAATGCTCTTCCTGTAAAATTGCAGCTTCTTCTTCATTTTGATTTCGTATTGTACCTCGCTTTAAAAAAGCAATAAAATACTGTTGCATGATTATAGTGTCTTGCGTTTTTTCATCAACATAATCAAAGGTCTTAAACCCTTTTGCTGTAAGTTCATTTTTTAACTCACTAATAGACTTTTCATGTGTTGCCTCTTCATCTACTTCAATAAGGGTTGAGTCCTCAACAGCCTCAATGGGTTTTTCTATTTCAGTAGTGGTTTGTTTAAGCTCTTCTTTGCATGCAACATATAATAATGCTACAATGCACAATGGTAATAGTCTTTTCATAACTTCCAAGTGTTGTATGGTTTTTTGCTTATTTGTGAATTATAATATTTAATGTCTCCTGTTACTTCTTCTCCTAACCAATCGGGTTTTTCAAAATGTTCATCTTTGGAGCTTAGTTCAACTTCGGCAATAATTAAGCCTTCATTATCTCCAAAAAATTCATCAACTTCAAAGATATGTTGTGCAACTTTAATCTCATAACGCATTTTGTCAATCACTCCTTTTTCGCAGAGTTTTAAAAGCGCTTCAGCATCTGTTTTATCGATGTCTTTTTCCCATTCAAAACGCGATAATCCATCAGTTGTAGATGGTCCTTTTACAGTCAATACACCTTTATCGCCTTTCAGTCTTACTCTAACTGTTCGTGCTTTGTCAGTATTTAAAAACCCTTGTACTATATGCATTTTTGAATACGCTTGGTTTTTAAACGCATGAGAAGTTACTAAAAATTTACGTTCTATTTCAATCATAGTTTTGACTAAATGAGCAGGATATCAATTCACGCTTTAAAATACAAATTTTGAGATTCCTGCCTTCGCAGGAATTAGTAAATTTACACTATGCAAAACGATTTACCAATACGAAAGATTATTCATGTAGATATGGATGCTTTTTATGCATCTGTAGAGCAAATGGACAATCCTGAATTAAAAGGTAAACCCATTGCTGTTGGTGGTAGTAGTAAACGTGGTGTTGTAAGTGCTGCAAGCTACGAAGCCAGAACATTTGGTGTAAGAAGTGCTATGAGTGGCGTTAAAGCAAGACGTCTTTGTCCTGAGCTTATTTTTGTGCGTCCGCGTTTTGATCGCTACCATGAAATTTCTAAAAAAATCAGGAAAATTTTTCATGATTATACCGATTTGGTAGAACCGTTATCGCTTGATGAAGCTTATCTTGATGTTACCCAAAACAAAAAAGGACACCCAAGCGCAACACTTATTGCTAAAGATATAAGGCAACGTATTTTTAATGAAGTTGGCTTAACTGCTTCTGCAGGAATTTCTATCAATAAATTTATTGCAAAAGTAGCTAGCGATTACAATAAACCTAATGGACAAAAAACCGTGAATCCTGAAGAAGTGCTTGAGTTTTTAGAAGCTCTAGACATTAGAAAATTTTATGGTGTTGGTAAGGTTACTGCCGAAAAAATGTACCAAAAAGGCATTTTTACAGGAAAGGATTTAAAAGCAAAATCACTGGAATATCTAGATGCACATTTTGGTAAATCTGGGCGTTACTATTACTATGTGGTTAGAGGCATTCATAACAGCGAAGTAAAGCCAAATAGAACCAGAAAATCTTTAGCTGCTGAACGCACCTTTAGTGAAAACCTGTCTTCTGAAGTGTTTATGCTTGAAAAACTAGACCATATTGCTGAAGAAGTAGCACGACGTTTAAACAAAAGCTCAGTTGCTGGAAAAACTGTCACCTTAAAAATAAAATACAGCGATTTTACACTACAAACACGTAGTAAAACCTTACCTTATTTTATTAGTGATAAGAGTATTATTTTAGAGACTGCTAAAGATTTATTGTACCAAGACAAGTTGAGCAATTCGGTACGTTTATTGGGTATTTCATTATCTAATTTAAACACTGAAACTTCTAAAAAAAGCACTGTAAAAACACCCGAAAAAGCAGTGAGTGTACAATTGCAGTTTGAGTTTTAAGGTATTTGAATTTATCAAAAAAATATCGACCTTAGTTTAACTGTGATATTGATGATTAAAACTATCCATATCTTTATCATTTACTCAGTCAAAAGACATACTCGCTCATTTTAGTTTTTAGTAAACGTAATTCAACATTAAATTTGAAAATCAAAATGTAAAATTCATGAAAAACATTTTAGTCATAATTTTCCTGCTTTTCAGTTCAATTACTTTTGGGCAAAAAGTTATAATCAAGGGAGTTGCAATTGATACTACTAAAAACAGGAATAGAGTTAGAATTTCAGTTAACGATACACTTTCAAAATATTTTTCAGCAGATTTACCAAAATACAATAGACATTCAGAAATTACTAAAAACAAAGATTTATTTGTGACAGCAGATGAAAATGGAAATTTTAAAATAAAGGTAAAATTGACTGACTCATTATTTTTCAAATCTCCGCAACACATAACTGAATCATATCTTGTTTCAGATTTGGCTAAAAGAGATAGTATAAGAATTGAATTAAAACCAAAAGTTTGCACTGAATATATTCCTTGCAAAGAAAAACCTAAAATGCTTTATGCGTTTATTGGAAAAAAAATAAATGTAGAACCTGCTGATGACGTTTATTATTGCAATATAATCTCAATGGATTCAAAGTATGATGCTAAATATAAAATCCTTGAAAATTTGCATGGTGATTATCCTAAAGATACAATAAGTTTTATTTCGTATGACCATTTTTCTATAAAAAAATATAGCGATTTTGAAAATGTATTAATATATGTTGCTGATTATTGTGGTGAGTTAATTCATGTCAAATATCAATATCACAATTTATATAAAACTATTGACGGAAAATGGGCTTCGCCATATAATCCTTATATCTATAGAAAAATTGATTCAACATTTCACATAAAGCCAAGAAAAATTGAATTTGAAAAACCAATGGAATTTGAGTTTAAAGAAGAGAATTTGGAATTAATAAAAGAAAAATACCCTGAACCTTATTATGAGATTAAAAATGGAAAGGTTAAGGTTTTATATGGTAATTATCCGAATGAACTTTTTGAATTAAAAAAACTCACAGTTCTGAAAGAATTAGGTTTTTTTAAATAAAAACTACTGGTAACAACGTGTATAATCTATTACTCGCTTATTGCTAAACCAATAACAAGCTACTATCTCCTAAAATAAAAAAAACACTGTAAAAACACCCGAAAAAGCAGTGAGTGTACAATTGCAGTTTGAATTTTAAGGTATTTGACTTTATCAAAAAAATTGTCGAACTTCGTTTAACATAAGCTAAAAACTAGTCTTTAAGAAAGTTATTAGTTGTAATTTTTTTAAAAACTTAACACAACCATTTAATAATATTTACATCTATATCATGAGAACCACAAATAACTAAATTATGAGAAAAACATTATTTCTATTACTGCTTAATTCATTTCTCTCTTGTTCCAATGACAATTCATTAGAAAATAATGAAAATATTTTTATTGGTGATGTCAATTTATTGACTCAAGAGGAGGTAGAGTCTTTTGGTTCAAATAATTATACTGAAATTACAGGCGACTTAAATATTGGTGACCCAAATTTTATAACTGATATAAATAACTTAGGATTTTTATCCTCATTAGAAGAAGTAGGTAATTTATCTATTTCTGTTGATGATTTAGTTAACCTTAATGGACTAAATAATTTAACAGTTGTAAATGGTGATTTTTATATTCGTTCTATTAATACTATGGAAAATTTTAGTGGTCTTGATAATTTAACTGAAATTAATGGTGATTTTAAAATTGTGCGTTCTTTATTTCAAAATCTTACGGGTTTAGATAATCTGAATACTATTAATGGAAATTTAGAGATTTCTTCGGGTTATGCATTAACTTCTCTTTCAGGTCTTTTATTATCAACAATTGGAGGTGATTTAATGATAGAAAACTGTGATTTTCTGACTAATTTATCAGGTGCAGAAACCTTGACAGCTATAAATGGAAATTTATATATTCAGAATAATGATAATTTAACTTCATTAATTGGGTTAGAAAACTTATTAGTAACAGATGATATTATAATTGGAGGTGAAACACAGTTTGGTTGGGATGCACCAAATGAATTATTGTCTGATTTCTGTGATCTAACAAATCTCTTCAACAATGGCATCTATGGAGAATTAGTAATTACAAATAATCTATATAATCCTTCTTTGGATGATATTCTAAATAATAACTGCAGCCTATAAACTATAGCTTACAATTACTGCAATTTATTGTGATCAAAATTCCTGTCGGAATTTCAACGCATTTTTACTACCTTTCGGCTATTATGGAAAAGATCTTGAGAATTTTTTCGCAACTTTTTTCATATACAAATATGTTAAACGAAAACCCACTTTCTAGCACTCGTCTATGACAAGTTGCTATGTTCCTAAATAAAAAAGCCACTGTAAAAACACCCGAAAAAGCAGTGAGTGTACAACTGCAGTTTGAGTTTTAAGCTATTTGAATTTATCAAAAAATAGTCGTACTTCGTTTAACTGTCGATATAGTTTATTGAAATAACACATATCTTTATTATAGTAGGCCAATACAAAAACAAAATTAAATGAAGAAAATAGCTTTCATAACCATTCTTTCTCTATTTGCACTTAATTGTAGTAACGATAGTGATAATGAAACCGAGCAAATAAATCCCCAAGATATAGATGGTGATGGTGTGACAAACCATCAAGAAGTAATCGATGGAACTGACCCAGAGATTCAGTGTAGTTTTGTTCTTGAACATCAATACTATCCTGATACATCTAATTCATGGAGAAATTCAGATTGTGATGGAGATGGTGTAATCAATAAAGATGAATTAGATTACAATAATGATGAAATTATAGACCAAAACTTTACTTCACCGCAAGACAAATGTGATTTTGTCTTTTCCCATCAGACTGTTGAACCAAAAGACCATTGGTATAATTTTGATTGTGATGGCGATGGGGTTTCTAATGGAACTGAAAGGATTGATCAAACAGACCCAACTGATAATTGTGAATTTGTACTTTCTAGTCAAAATTTGGAACCAGACATTTTTTGGAATTTTGCCGATTGTGATGAGGATGGCAGAAACAATCAACTTGAACTAACCGAAAACACTGACCCGTTAGACCCAACAGATTTTTCTGGCATGGGAACGAATTTGTTAATATTAAAAAACTACTTTGTTAATCGATATGCTCCCGTAATAGGCGGACCTTTCGTTAATGAGGATATTTTAGACTCTCAAGAATATTTTTCATTAAATAGTGGCACTCACCGATTTGATTCCTATGAAAATGAAAATGGTAACAATGTAACATTTGATTATGATGTAAATAATCGTTTAGTTTCTGTATCCCAAATTTTTGGAGTTAATACAACTACAGTTAATTATGAGTATAATAGCAATAGTCAAGTCATAGCTACTACCACCCAAAGCGGGTCTTTGACTTCAGTAATACAATACCAATATTCTGGAAGCACAATTAGTGGTTACAATCAAAACAACGAACTAATCCTAAATATTCAATTAAACGCAAATGGAAAAATCCAGAGCAGGACTTATTATACATATACCGATAATAGTTTACCTAATTATAGCATCTCACATTATTCCTATGATAATTCAAATCGTCTAATCGAAAAATTAACAGATCAGTATTTATATATAGAGAGTACTCAGAGTTATACTATAACAAATGGTGTTTCTGGTT
The DNA here is from genome assembly GCF_039524015.1 of Gaetbulibacter jejuensis. Lineage (NCBI taxonomy): Bacteria > Pseudomonadati > Bacteroidota > Flavobacteriia > Flavobacteriales > Flavobacteriaceae > Gaetbulibacter > Gaetbulibacter jejuensis. Next base: position 317,240 of record NZ_BAAAGF010000001.1, read on the forward strand.
CTACTTGGGAATATCAAGAAACTTCACAGAATCCAATACGTGAAGCGACAAATACAATTCTAACACACATCTATTTAACACCTTTAATAAGTCAAGCTGTTTCATTAAATGAAGCCAGTTATTCTAATGAACAATTCTCTAGCGTTTCAAGTTATTATCCCAACGCTACAAATGGAGGGTTTTATAATTCTACGTATAACGACTTTATTAATCAGCAAAATGGCTTTCCCCTCCATGTATCTGACAGTTGGAGCACAAATGACGGTGAAGGACAAATAAGGTCTCTTTATTATTATGAATAAATAAACAAAAGTACTAGCTACAACAACGTGTATAATCTATTACTCGCTTATTGCTAAACCAATAACAAGCTACTATCTACTAAAATAAAAAAGCCACTGAAAATTTTCAGTGGCTTTTTTATTTGCGTTAGCGATTGCAGCATTGTTGGAGCTCCTCAAAGAGAGCGACTGCGGAAAGCGCGACCCTTGTGGTAACGCCCAAAAAATAATTTAAAAACTACAGCTTGTAATTTCAGTAACTCTTAGTGTGTTTACCATACCTTTTTCTTGTATAGGCATTGCAGCAAGACTTACCAGCATATCTCCTGTTTCTAGATAGCCTTTTTTACAGGCAATAGCGTTGACGTCTTCAATGGTTTCATCTGTACTTACAAACTTATCATAATAAAACGCTTTAACTCCCCAAAGCAAGCTTAGTTGTGTTAAAATACGTTTGTTGGATGTAAATACCAAGATGTGAGAACTTGGTCTCCAAGCCGAAATTTGAAACGCTGTATAACCACTATTGGTTAATGTAGAAATGGCTTTGGCGTCAATTTCGTTTGCCATATGTGCTGCATGGTAGCAGATAGATTTTGTAATGTAACGCTTGGTACGAATGTGTGGTGGCGATTGTGGTACTTGTATAAGTGGCGAATCTTCAACACTTCTAATAATGTTTGCCATTTGCCTAATAACTTGCACTGGATAACTCCCAACCGATGTTTCTCCTGAAAGCATTACTGCATCTGCTCCATCCATAACCGAGTTTGCCACATCGTTAACCTCAGCACGTGTTGGTGTTAAACTAGAAATCATGGTTTCCATCATTTGCGTAGCAATAATTACAGGAATTCTTGCACGTTTTGCTCGTAATACCAATTGCTTTTGGATAAGCGGAACTTCCTCGGCTGGAATTTCTACTCCTAAATCACCACGAGCTACCATTAATCCGTCGCAATAAGCAACAATTTTATCGATATTCTCAACAGCTTCAGGTTTTTCAATCTTAGCGATAATTGGAATTTTATGTTCGCTATGTTCTTTGATAAGTTCTTCGAGCTGAATTAAATCTTCAGCGTGACGCACAAACGATAACGCAATCCAATCTACTTGCATTTTTATTGCAAAAATGGCATCTTCGATATCTTTTTCAGTAAGTGCAGGTTGTGAAATATTAGTGTTAGGAAGGTTAACTCCTTTTTTAGATTTTAAGGGTCCACCTTGAATAACGCGTGCTTTTACTTCCGATTTTTTATCGGTTGAAACCACTTCAAAAATTAATTTTCCGTCGTCTAAAAGTATGCGTTCTCCTGGTTTTGCATCTTGTGGAAAGCTATCATAAGTCATGTAAACACGTTCTTTTGTGCCTTCAAAACGTTTTCCGGTTGCAAAAATAATTTCGTCACCTTCATTAACGATGACTTCGCCTTTCATTACGCCAACACGAAGTTTTGGACCTTGCAAATCGCCTAAAATGGCTGCATTGTATCCAAACTCATCGTTAAGCTCTCTTATCATTTTTATACGCTGTTCAACATCTTTATAGTCGGCATGTGAAAAGTTAATTCTAAACACATCAACACCTTCCTCAAGCATGCCTTTTAAAACATCTTTTGTACTGGTTGCTGGTCCTAATGTTGCTACTATTTTGGTTTTCTTTCTTTTTGGCATTAATTAAAAAATTAAGTGGTCTTTAGATTTTAGTTGTTCTACATCTACACTGTAAGCTGTGATAACTTGTGGTATAGACTGTATTTTATTGAGAATTATTTTCTCGTTTAAATATTGGGTGTCATTATCTATTTTAAACAGATAGTCAACGTTTTTCAATTCTGGTAATAGGTGATATGTTTTTAGGACTTTGCCTTGAGCTTCAAATAAAGATCCTGTACTTTGCAGGCTGTCTTCTTCTTTTTTACACACGTTAGACATGAGGTTCCAAGTAGTGTATTGTTCTTTGTCTTCCCACTCATAAATAGAGTAAGATGCCGAAAAATACTTGTAGTCTAAATCTTGTGGTTTACGCTCTAAATTTATCTCTAAATTTTTATTAAGAAGATAAGCCAATCTATAATCTTCCAGTCTGCAATGAATAGCTAAAAGCGTGAAAGAAGCATCATAGAAATCGTCAACAAGTAATTTATGCAATGCCATAATTAATCAACTATACGATGTAAATATAGTATAATATAATAATTAAAAAATGAAGTTAACATTAATCTTATCAAGACCTGTTAACGAAAACGTTTGAATTTTTACAAGCGTCTAATTATTCGTTAAAAAATTTGGTGATTTTATTTTGAAACGCAAAAAAAGCACGTTTTGAAGCTTTTTCTTCGGCTTTCTTTTTTGAAGTTGCTCTTGCCTTTGCCACCACTTTATCGTCTATAGATAACTTAACCGAAAAGTGTTTTAGGTTATCGTTTCCTGTGTCTTCATACACATTGTAGTCAAAGGTCTTTTTTTCTTTTTGGCACCACTCAATAAGTAAGCTTTTGTAGCTAATAACCTTACCTTCGAGGGTTTCAATATCAACATGCGGATTAATTACTCTTTTAAAAATAAATTTTTCGCAGTATCTATAACCTCTGTCTAAAAATATGGCTCCAACTAAGGCTTCAAAAAGATTACCATGAATGTTATTACCAAAATTGGATTTTGAAATTTTGCTTTCTACAAAGTCAATTAAATTAAGCTCTTTACCCAATTCGTTAAGGTGTTCTCTACTTACAATTTTAGAACGCATTTTTGTAAGATAGCCTTCATCTCCATGAGGAACTTCACTAAAAAGATAAGCTGCTATTACTGAGCTTAACATGGCATCGCCAACAAACTCTAACCTTTCATAGTTAATTGCATTTCCTTTTTTGTCCTTTATATTCATAGAACGATGGGTAAATGCAGTAATGTAGTAGTTCTTGTTTTTGGGTTTAAACCCTAGAATATTTTTTAGTTGCAAAAAAAAATTCCCGTTATCGTTAGAACGGGAATTTAATATGTTACGAATGTAATTCATTCAGGAATTAATCTAATTTTTTAAATAATACACAAGCATTGTGACCTCCAAATCCAAATGTATTACTCATAGCAACTTTAACGTCTCTTTTTTGAGCTTTATTTAATGTTAAATTTAATTCAGGATCAATAGTTTCATCTACTACTTCGTGGTTTATTGTTGGAGGCACTACACCATGTTCTATTGCTAAAATAGCAGCAATAGACTCTATAGCTCCTGCAGCTCCAAGTAAATGTCCAGTCATGGACTTAGTAGAGTTAATATTGATGTGTTTTGCGTGGTCACCAAACACTTCCGAAATCGCTTTAAGTTCAGCAACATCTCCAAGAGGTGTTGATGTACCATGCGTGTTGATATGGTCAACTTCTTCAGGGTTTATACCAGCATTATCTAAACAATTTCTCATTACAGCCATTACACCTATACCTTCAGGGTGAGGAGCTGTCATATGATGCGCATCTGAAGACAATCCGCCTCCAATAACTTCAGCATATATTTTTGCACCTCTTGCTTTAGCATGCTCGTACTCTTCAAGAATTATTGCTCCTGCGCCTTCTCCTAATACAAAACCATCTCTGGTTGCGTCAAAAGGTCTTGAAGCGGTTTCAGGACTTTCGTTTCTTGTTGATAATGCATGCATAGCATTAAAACCACCCATTCCAGCAATGGTTACTGCTGCTTCACTACCACCAGTTACTATAACATCACAGTGCCCTAAACGAATATAGTTTAAAGCATCAATCATAGCATTGGCAGAGGATGCACAGGCAGATACTGTTGTGTAATTAGGACCCATAAATCCATGTTTAATAGATATGTTTCCTGGAGCAATATCTGCAATCATTTTTGGGATGAAAAATGGATTAAATCTTGGTGTTCCATCTCCAGCCGCAAAGTTTAGTACTTCGTCCTGGAATGTTTCCAAACCTCCAATACCTGCTCCCCAAATAACTCCAACTTTCAATTTATCAACAGCCTCAAGATCTAGTTTCGCATCTGCAATAGCTTCATCAGAAGCTACCATTGCATATTGCGTAAATCTGTCCATCTTTCTAGCTTCTTTTCTGTCAAGAAAATCGGTAGCGTTAAAGTTTTTTAATTCGCAAGCGAATTTGGTTTTGAACTTTTCAGTATCAAAATATGTTATAGGTGCTGCACCACTTTTTCCTTGTAATAAGCCTTCCCAATATTGATCTTTGGTATTGCCTATAGGAGTAAGTGCACCTAACCCAGTAACTACAACTCGCCTTAATTCCATAAATTAACGTGAATTATTTTGCTTCTTCTATATATGAGATAGCTTGACCAACTGTTGCAATGTTCTCAGCTTGATCATCTGGAATTTGGATATCAAATTCCTTTTCGAATTCCATAATTAATTCTACAGTGTCTAATGAATCTGCTCCTAAATCGTTTGTGAAGCTTGCTTCAGTTACAACTTCGTTCTCATCAACACCTAATTTGTCTACGATAATCGCTTTTACTCTTGATGCAATGTCTGACATAATTTTTAAATTTTAAGTTTTAATTAGAGCGCAAAAATAAAAAAACTTTATTTAATACACATCTTTACTTTAAAAATGTGAATGTAATTTACTAAAATTACTTTTAAGTATTTCTATTTTGGCTTCTAATTGTTAATAATTATTCTTTTTTTTGTTTCGAATAATCCTAACATTATATCTGTAAATGAAACGTATTGTAATTTTTGCGTCCGGAAGTGGAACCAATGCTGAAAATTTAATTAAGTTTTTTCACAACAGAGATAATGCGTCTGTTATTCAGGTGTTGACCAACAATCCTCATGCCAAAGTACTAGAACGCGCAAAAAACCTGAACGTTAGCGCTTTATCATTCAACAGAGTTGCTTTCTCAAAAACCGATGATGTCCTAAACATCCTAAAAGCTGCTCAACCAGACTTAATAATACTAGCTGGTTTTTTATGGAAGTTTCCTGAGCATATTTTACAACATTTCCCTAATAAAGTCATTAATATTCATCCTGCTTTATTACCTAAATATGGAGGAAAAGGTATGTACGGTATGCACGTTCATGAAGCTGTTGTAGCAAATAACGAAACCGAAACTGGTATTACCATTCATTATGTTAACGAAAACTATGATGAAGGTGCTATTATTTTTCAGGCTAAATGTAGTGTAGAATCATCTGATACTGCTGAAACTGTAGCGGCAAAAATTCATGAGCTTGAAATGGAGCATTTTCCAAAAGTAGTTGAAGACTTATTAAAGTCATAATACTAAGGCAATGACTGAAATTATAGATTTAAGCCAAGACATTTATGAAGGTATGCCTGTTTATAAAGATTTGCCTCAAGTAAAAATGTCTGTTCATAACACCCACGAAGATTGGGATGGCGATTTTGATTCTAAAACCAAAACGCCTGCTGTACATAAACTAGAATTAGGCGAGCATACAGGCACTCATGTTGACGCTTTAAACCACATGGCAAAACAATATAAAGGTCAGTCTATCGACACAATGCCTTTATCAATGTTTTATACAGAAGGAATTTGCTTAGACCTTTCTCACAAATCTTTTAAAGAACTAATTGAAATAAGTGATTTGGAAACTGCTTGTAAAAAGCAAGGCGTAAGTATTAAAAAAAATGATACTGTATTAATTTATACTGACCATTATAGAAAAGCATTTGGAACGGAAAACTGGAGCAAAGGACCAGGAATTAGTGCAGAAGCAGCCAGATGGTTGGGAAATCAAAAAATTGCTGCTTTTGGAGTGGAAACAATGTCTCCAGGTGTTTCAGGAATTTCAAACAAAGAAGTACATCATATTTGTGGTGAATTAGGATTTACGCACTATGAAAACATGGTTAATTTATATAAATTAATAGGAAGAAAAAGATTTCGTTTTATTGCCTTACCTTTAAAGATTAAAGGAGGAACAGGTTCTCCTGTAAGAGCTGTTGCTGTTTTTGAAAATTAGTAGTTCATGTCCAAAAAAAAGAAAAAATACTACACAGTTTGGAAAGGTCACCACACAGGTGTTTTTGAGTCTTGGGATGATTGCAAAGCTCAAATAAAAGATTTTCAAGGCGCTCAATACAAATCGTTTCCCACATTTGAAGCCGCTAAAAAGGCTTTAAAAGGTAATTATTTTGACTACGTAGGGAAAAACAAAACATTTAAAAGTGAACTTTCTGAAGAACAATTAAAAAAAATAGGTCAGCCTAATTACAACTCTATTTCTGTTGATGCAGCTTCTAGCGGAAACCCTGGAAAAATGGAATATAGAGGTGTGGATACTAAAACCAAAAAGCAGCTTTTTATTCAAGGTCCTTTTGAAGAAGGCACAAATAATATTGGTGAATTTTTAGCCATTGTTCATGGTTTAGCTCTGCTAAAAAAGAAAAACAGTAATTGCATAATATATACCGATTCTAAAACTGCAATGAGTTGGGTAAAAAAGAAAACCTGCAATACCAAACTAGAGCGCAATGATAAAAACAAGGTACTCTTTGAACTTGTTGACAGAGCAGTAAATTGGTTAAAAAACAATACTTACACTACTGTAATTGTAAAATGGGAAACCAAAGCTTGGGGAGAAATTCCTGCAGATTTCGGCAGAAAATAATATTCGTTATTTAGAGCTTAAAACCCTATCTTTGCACAAAATTTTGAAATCTCTTTATGAGTAAATTAGTCATTGTAGGTACTGTAGCTTTTGATGCTATTGAAACACCTTTCGGAAAAACCGATAAGATATTAGGTGGAGCAGCAACTTTTATAGGTTTGTCTGCCTCACAGTTTAATGTAGATTCTGCAATTGTATCGGTTGTTGGAGGAGATTTTCCTCAAGAATATTTAGATTTATTATCTGAAAAAAATATTGATATTTCAGGAATAGAAATCATAAAAGACGGTAAAACGTTCTTTTGGAGTGGTCGCTACCATAACGACATGAACTCTAGAGATACCTTAGCAACTGAGCTTAATGTATTAGCTGATTTTAATCCTGTTGTACCACAAGATTATAAAGACGCTGAAATTGTAATGCTTGGTAACTTACACCCAATAGTACAATCTAGTGTTTTGGATCAAATGACTAAAAAGCCAAAACTGGCTATTTTAGACACTATGAATTTTTGGATGGACTCAGCGCTTGAAGATTTACACAATGTTATAAAGCGTGTTGATGTTATTACCATTAACGATGAAGAAGCTAGACAATTAACAGGAGAATATTCTCTTGTAGTAGCAGCAAGAAAAATTCATGAAATGGGACCAAAATATGTAGTTATTAAAAAAGGAGAACATGGTGCATTATTGTTTCATAACGATAGTGTGTTTTATGCTCCTGCTTTACCTCTAGAAGAGGTGTTTGACCCAACTGGAGCAGGTGATACTTTTGCTGGTGGATTTGCAGGTTATTTAGCAAAAACAGGAGATGTCTCTTTTGAAAACATGAAAAACGCTGTTATTTATGGCTCTACACTGGCCTCATTTTGTGTAGAAAAATTTGGTACAGAGCGCATGAAAAACCTCCCTAAAAAAGAAGTTCATCAACGCTTGCAGCAGTTTAAAGACTTAACACAATTTGATATTGAACTAACATAAACCAACGCGCTCAAAACTGAGCGCGTTTTATTTTTGTAACTCACAACAACACAACACAATGAGTGATGCTTTAAAACACGAATGCGGAATCGCACAAATAAGGCTTTTAAAACCATTAGAATTTTATAAAGAAAAATATGGGAGTGCTTTTTATGGCGTAAACAAAATGTATCTCATGATGGAGAAACAGCACAATCGTGGACAAGATGGTGCAGGTTTTGCCAGCATTAAATTAGATACAACTCCAGGAGAACGTTATATAAGTAGAGTGCGCTCTATTGCTCAACAACCCATTCAAGATATTTTTGGGCAAATTAACGATCGTATCAATAAAGAATTAAGTGAACATCCTGAATATGCTGATGATGTAGAAGCACAAAAAAAGAACATTCCTTACATAGGAGAGGTGCTTTTAGGTCATGTTCGTTATGGAACATTTGGTAAAAACAGTGTAGAGAGTGTTCATCCGTTTTTAAGACAAAATAACTGGATGCACAGAAATCTTATTGTTGCAGGAAACTTTAACATGACCAATGTTAATCAGTTATTTGATGGTCTTGTAAGATTAGGACAACACCCAAAAGAAAAAGCCGACACAATTACCATTATGGAAAAAATCGGTCATTTTTTGGATGATGCTGTTTCTAAAGTTTACAAAAAACTAAAGCAAGAAGGTTACAGTAAACATGAGTGTTCTCCATTAATTGCCGAACGTCTTAATATTGCAAAGATCCTAAAAAAGTCATCCAAAAACTGGGATGGTGGTTATGCTATGGCTGGTTTACTTGGTCATGGAGATGCATTTGTATTAAGAGATCCTGCTGGTATAAGACCTGCATATTATTATAAAGATGATGAAGTTGTAGTAGTAGCTTCTGAGCGTCCTGTAATTCAAACTGTTTTTAATGTTCCGTTTGAAGAAGTAAAAGAACTAGAACCAGGACACGCTATTATTACCAAAAAATCTGGAGAAGTTTCAATAAAACAAATCATAGAGCCACTTGAAAGAAAAGCGTGTTCGTTTGAACGTATTTATTTTTCTAGAGGAAGTGATGCCGAAATTTATCAAGAAAGAAAAGAGCTAGGTAAACTGTTAATGCCTAAAGTGCTCAAATCTATTAATAACGACACACAAAACACTGTATTTTCATACATTCCAAATACTGCTGAAACGTCGTTTTTTGGAATGATTGAAACTGTAGAAAAACACCTTAACGAAAAGAAAACCCAAGCTATTTTAGATGGTAACGGTATGCTTTCGGCTGAACGTGTTACTGAAATACTATCGGAAAGACCTAGAATAGAAAAGGTTGCTATTAAAGATGTTAAACTAAGAACATTTATTACTGAAGACAGTAGTAGAGACGATTTGGTTGCGCACGTTTATGATGTAACGTATGGTGTTATAAAACCAAATGATAATCTTGTAATCATTGACGATAGTATTGTAAGAGGTACAACCCTTAAAAAGAGTATTATTAAAATGATGGACAGATTAAACCCTAAAAAAATTGTTGTGGTTTCATCTGCTCCTCAAATACGTTATCCTGACTGTTATGGAATTGACATGGCTAGACTAGAAGATTTAATTGCTTTTAGAGCTATGTTAGAATTATTAAAAGAAAACAACAAATATCACTTAGTTGAAGAAGTTTATAATAAATGTAAAGCTCAGGTCGATCTTGAAGACAAAGATGTACACAATTTTGTAAAAGATTTATATGATGTATTTACTGACGAAGAAATTTCTGATAAGATTTCAGAATTAATCTCTGACGACACAGTAAGCGCTAAAGTGGAAACCATTTTTCAATCGGTAGAAAATTTACACAAAGCTTGTCCTAAAAATTTAGGCGATTGGTACTTTACAGGCAACTACCCAACTGCTGGAGGTAACAGAGTGGTTAACAGGGCTTTCATTAATTTTTACGAAGGAAATAAAGAGCGTGCTTATTAAGCAAAAAACCGAGAAAAAACACACTTTATCCGAAAAAACGCGTTGTTTATCTAAAAAAAATGCATTTCATCTAATATTTGTACTTTGTTAACAAATTACGCATACTTTAGTAAGACCATAACATAAGTAGGTTAAGTTCATGGTAGATTTGGGGCAAAAAAAGGTGAACTCTTGTTCACCTTTTTTTATGCAATTCGTTTAAAATTTCCTTTCACATTTTCATTATATCTCATTTTAAGCTCAAAAAATTCCTTAAACTAATTTTTGTGTCGTTTATCTATTTTATTAACACTTTACTGTAAGTAGCTCTATATTAGTCATCACCATAACATAAGTAGGTTAAGTTTATGGTAGATTTGGGGCAAAAAAGGTGGACACTCGTTCACCTTTTTTATTTTTTCAAAATAGGTCTTCTCTCAAAAGCGATTTAAGCTAATAAAACTCAAAATCTTTAAAACCCTTAGATATATCAACATTTTTAACTAACAAAAAATCTTTTAAGCTAATTTATGTGTCGTTTATCTAATAAATTTAACAGTTTAAAACATGTCGCTATATATTTGCTGTCACCATAACATAAGTAGGTTAAGTTTATGGTAGATTTGGGGCAAAAAAGGTGGACACTCGTTCACCTTTTTTCATTTATAGAAATAAAAAACCAAGCCTATTCAGCTTGGTTCTTCATTAATTTATTTTTAGAAAAACTATTTTGCTTCTGCGTAACGTCTTTCTACTTCATTCCAGTTAATTACATTAAAAAATGCATTAATATAATCTGGTCTTCTATTTTGGTAATTTAAATAGTATGCGTGCTCCCAAACATCCAATCCTAAAATTGGTGTTCCTCCACAGCCTACTCCAGGCATTAATGGGTTATCTTGGTTTGGCGTAGAGCATACTTCAACTTTTCCGCCTTTATGTACACACAACCAAGCCCAACCTGAACCAAACTGAGTTGCTGCTGCTTTACTAAATGCATCTTTAAAAGCATCTACCGAACCAAATTCTGCTTCAATAGCATCTTTTAATTCTCCTGATAAATATCCTTTTCCTTCAGGATTCATAACATCCCAAAATAATGAGTGGTTGTAAAAACCTCCTCCATTATTTCTTACAGCCTTATTGTCCATATCTAAATTGTCTAAGATATTTTCAATTGTTTTTCCTTCTAAGTCTGTTCCTACAATTGCATTATTTAGGTTGTTTGTATATCCTTGATGGTGCTTTGAATGGTGTATTTCCATTGTACGTGCATCAATATTTGGTTCTAAAGCATCGTAAGCATATTTTAATTTTGGTAATTCAAAAGCCATAATATTTGATTTTTATGTTGTTATTGTTTATTTCTTCAAATTTACACATAATACGTAAAAAAACAGATGATTTAAAATAATATATTGTTATCAATCTATTGATTGTTTTTATATTGTATCAAAAATTTCTACATGCTAAAAAACAGTTCTTTTACCATTTATAATGCATCTGCAGGTAGCGGAAAAACGTTTACACTGGTTAAAGAGTATTTGAAAATTTTACTAAACTCCAACAGCTTACTTGCTTTTAGAACTGTGTTAGCTCTAACCTTTACTAATAAGGCAGTAAATGAAATGAAAGAGCGTATTATAAATATGCTTAAAGCGTTTTCTGAGACTTCAATTATAGAAAATCCTAATAGTATGTTCTCCCTTTTGGTTGAAGAGCTTGATATTTCTCCTAATGAGCTTCATGAAAAGTCAAAAGTAATACTGCAAACTATTATTCATAACTATGCGTCTTTTGATATTTCAACTATTGACAAGTTTAACCATAGGCTTATTAGAACATTTGCACACGACTTAAAACTTCCTGTAAATTTTGAAGTTGAACTAGACACACCTTATCTACTTGCTAAAGCTGTTGACAAACTGATTGATAAAGCAGGAGAAGATGAGCAACTAACTAAAGTGCTGGTTGACTTTGCTATTGAAAAAGCCGATGACGATAGAAGCTGGGACATCGCTTATGATTTTAATACAATTGCTAAACTACTGGTCAATGAAAATGATATTGAATTTATTGAGCAACTTGAAGGTAAGCAATTAAAGGATTTTTCAGATTTAAAGTCTGTACTTATTAAAACCCTCAAAGCCAAAGAGTCAAGCCTAGTAGAAACATCAAATAAAGTTTTAACGCTAATAAATGAAGCAGGTTTAGAACACAACGATTTTTCCAGAGGCTATTTACCTAAGTATTTTCAAAAACTTAGTAGTTCTGATGTAAATGTATCGTTTAATTTAGGTTGGCAAAACGACCTTCTTGAAGGCAACACCTTATACCCAAAACGTGTTTCAAATGAAGTTGCGGAAACTATTAATGCTATACAGCCTCAACTTATTTTAGCTTTTAACGATACAAAACAAGCGGTTTCCGAATATAAATTTTTAAACAATTGCATAAAAAACATTACGCCTCTTTCGGTTTTAAACGCTATAAACAATACTTTAAATGAACTGAAAGAAGAAGACAACCTCTTACTGATTTCAGAATTTAATTCTATTATTCGTAAAGAAATAAAGCACCAACCAGCACCTTTTATATATGAGCGTTTGGGTGAAAAGTTTAAACATTACTTTATTGATGAATTTCAAGACACTTCGGTTTTGCAATGGCAAAACCTAATTCCTTTAGCAGACAATGTGCTTTCTGGTGAAAATTTAAAAGGCGAAACAGGTTCCATAATGCTAGTTGGAGATGCTAAACAAGCTATTTACAGATGGAGAGGAGGAAAAGCTGAACAGTTTATTGATATGTATACCGAAAAGGTCAATCCGTTTCATATTGAGATTGCCACCAAGCATTTAGATTATAATTTTAGAAGTACTAAAACTGTTGTAGATTTCAATAATGATTTCTTTAAGCACATTAGTAATTTTGCGCTATCAAGTCCTGAACATCAAGCTATTTATCAAGCGAGTTCACAAGACGTTTTTATTCAAGAAAACGGTTATGTAGAACTCTCATTTTTAAATACCAAAGATCAAGATAAAGATGAATTATATTGTGAAAAAACACTGTTCTCAATTAACAAGGCTTTGGACAATGGTTTTAAGCTAGGTGATATTTGTATTATTACCCGAAAAAGTAAAGAAGGAATCGCAATTGCTGAATATTTAAGCCAAAATGGAATAAATGTAGTGTCTTCAGAATCGCTTATGCTCAAAAACGCTCCTGAGGTTAACTTTATAACGTCCATTTTACAACTAAGCATACAGCCTCAAAATAATGAAGTAAAATGTGATATTTTGTTCTTCATTGCTGAACACAGCTTAAAACTTGAACAAAAACATGATTTTGTTAGTAGTTTGGTGCATTTACCATCAAGCAAACTATTTACTGCATTGAAAGAGTATGACTTCAATTTTCACTTTGGGACATTTTCTAGCTTGCCAATTTATGAAGCCGTAGAACATATTATAAGAGCCTTTAAATTAAATGCAACCTCAAATGCTTATATTCAGTTTTATTTAGACGAAATTCTCGATTTTTCACAAAAACACGGTTCTAGTATTTCTGGTTTTTTAGAGTTTTGGGAACGCAAAAAAGACAAGCTAAGTATTGTATCATCACAAAACGATAATGCAGTACAAATAATGACTATTCATAAATCTAAAGGATTAGAATTTCCTGTGGTAATTTTCCCTTATGCTAATCAGAATATATATTTTGACATATCTCCAAAAGTTTGGTTTCCTGTAAATACTGAAGCGTTTAATGGTTTCTCGCACATGTACATCAACCTAAATAAAGACCTTGAGGAATTAGATAACACTGGTAACGAAATTTATACAAACTATCAATCTGAATTAGAGCTCGATGCCATTAACTTACTGTATGTTGTTATGACTAGAGCTGTTGAACAATTATATGTCATTTCAGAATATGACACAGACGCTAAAAACGAAGAGAAGCTAAAATACTATTCAGGGCTTTTTATCAATTTCTTAAAATCTAAAGCACTGTGGAATGATACTCAAACCGAATATACTTTTGGAAGCCCAAAAAGAACATTACAGTCACATGAAGCAGAACCAACCGTTCAACAAGAGCTATTTATTTCTACTTCAAGAGCGCAACACAATTTAAATATCATTACCAATTCGGCTTATTTATGGGATACTGATCAAGAAAAATCTATTGAAAAAGGGAATTTGGTTCATAATATCATGGCTGAAATTAAAACCAAAGAAGATATTGATTTTGTGTTCAATCAGTACATCGAATCAGGAACTATCAATAGTCAACAATACGACGAACTAAAACCAATGGTTTTAAAAATTGTTGATCACCAACTCCTAAAACCTTACTTTGAAAACGATAATTTGATTTACAATGAAAGAGATATCATTACTAAAGACGGTCAAATTTTACGACCAGACCGTTTAGTAATAAACACCAATAGAGCAATAATTATAGACTACAAAACTGGAGCTGAAAAAAGCTCTCACAAGCAACAGTTAGAACTCTACACCTCAGTCTTACAAGACATGAATTACAACGTCACCAAAAAAATTCTTGTGTACATAAATGATGATATTCAGGTAAAAGAATTTTAACTTTGTAAAAAACCAAAGACGATATGTACGGAAAGATACAACAACACTTACAAAACGAAATAAAAGACATCAAAGAAGCTGGTCTTTACAAAGAAGAGCGTATAATTACTTCGCCTCAAGGTGCCGAAATTACTTTAACTACTGGAGAAACAGTTTTAAATTTTTGCGCTAATAATTACTTAGGTTTATCCTCACATCCTGAAGTTGTACAAGCTGCTAAAGACGCAATGGACACACATGGATTTGGAATGTCTTCTGTTCGTTTTATTTGCGGAACACAAGATATTCATAAAGAACTTGAAGAAAAAATAGCTGAGTTTTATGGTACCGAAGATACTATACTCTATGCTGCAGCTTTTGATGCTAATGGTGGTGTTTTTGAACCATTATTAGGAAAAGAAGATGCTATTATCTCTGACTCGCTTAACCACGCCTCAATAATTGATGGTGTTCGTTTATGTAAAGCAGCAAGATACCGTTATGAAAATAACAACATGGAAGATCTTGAAAAGCAATTAATTGCAGCTAATGAAAATGGAGCTCGCTTTAAAATTATTGTCACAGATGGAGTGTTTTCAATGGATGGTTTAGTTGCGCCTTTAGATGAAATTTGTGACTTGGCTGATAAGTATGATGCGTTGGTTATGATTGACGAATGTCATGCTGCTGGTTTTATTGGTGAAACTGGT
Source organism: Gaetbulibacter jejuensis (assembly GCF_039524015.1). Classification (NCBI taxonomy): domain Bacteria; kingdom Pseudomonadati; phylum Bacteroidota; class Flavobacteriia; order Flavobacteriales; family Flavobacteriaceae; genus Gaetbulibacter; species Gaetbulibacter jejuensis. The sequence continues at coordinate 332,371 of NZ_BAAAGF010000001.1, forward strand.
AGAGGAACACTTGAAGACAAAGGCGTTTTAGGACGAATAGATATTATAACCGGAACATTAGGTAAAGCTCTTGGAGGAGCAATGGGAGGTTATACAACTGGCAAAAAAGAAATTATTGAAATACTGCGTCAACGCTCAAGACCATATCTGTTTTCAAACTCATTGGCGCCTGCAATTGTAGGAGCTTCTATTAAGGTTTTTGATATGCTTGCCAAAGACACCTCATTAAGAGATACTTTAGAAAGCAATACTGCTTACTTCAAAAAAGGGTTAAAAGACGCTGGTTTTGACATCATTGACGGAGACTCAGCTATTGTTCCTGTGATGTTATATGATGCTAAATTGTCTCAAAAAATGGCAAAAATGCTCTTAAACGAAGGAATATACGTGATTGGATTCTTTTTCCCTGTAGTTCCTAAAGAAAAAGCAAGAATTAGAGTACAACTCTCGGCAGCACACACAAAAGAGCACTTAGATAAGGCTATTGCTGCTTTTATTAAGGTTGGGAAATCTTTAGAAATAATTTAAATTTGTTCCAAACACCTCTATTTTAGGGCAAATAATCAATATTTTTATATATTTGTCTTTGTTAATAAAATTTAACAACTTACTTTTGCTTACAATTAACACTTAAAATTAAAATTATTAGAATATGAAAAATCTTAGCAGATTATTTTTCGCTATGTTGCTTTTATTAAGCTTCAATGCTAATGCACAAGATGAAAACAATCCTTGGGCTGTTGGAATTGGTGTAAATGCAGTTGACTTTTATCCTACTGGAGAAGATGCTCCGTTAGGTGAATACTTTGACGAGTTTTTCAACCTTAGTGATCACTACAACTTTTTGCCATCATTATCTACAGTATCTGTTTCTAGATATTTAAGTGATGGGTTTACATTAACTGCTGCTGGTTCTATCAATGAAATTGATAGCTTTGGTGATTCTACAGTTGACGATTTATCTTACTACGCTTTAGATGGTACAGTAAAATATAGCTTTGCAAAATTAATCAACTCTAAATTAATTGACCCTTACTTAGGAGTAGGTGGTGGTTACACTTGGATCAACGAAATCGGAGCTGGTACATTAAATGGTACTGCAGGTTTTAACCTTTGGTTTAGTGAAAACGTTGGTTTAACTGTACAAACATCTTACAAACATGCATTTGAAGATTATTTAGCTACTCACTTCCAACATTCAGTTGGTCTTGCTATCAAATTTGGTGGAAAAGATACTGATGGAGATGGTATATATGACAAAGATGATGCTTGTCCAGACGTTCCTGGTTTAGAAGCATTCAACGGTTGTCCAGATTCTGACAACGATGGTATTGAAGATTCTAAAGACGATTGTCCTAACGAAGCTGGTTTAGCTGAGTTTAACGGTTGCCCTGACACTGATGGTGACGGTGTTGCTGATAAAGATGATAACTGTCCTACAGTTGCTGGTTTAAAAGCTTTAGCTGGATGTCCAGATGCTGATGGTGACGGTGTTGCTGATAAAGATGACAAATGTCCTAACGAAGCTGGTCCTGCTGCTAACAACGGTTGCCCATGGCCAGATACTGATGGTGACGGTGTATTAGACAAAGACGATAAATGTCCTAACGAAGCTGGTACTGTTGCTAACAATGGTTGCCCAGAAGTTCTTCCTACTGCTGAAGTAATGGAAACTTTAAACAACTACGCTAGAACTATCTTATTTGATACTGGAAAATCTTCTTTCAAAAAAGAAACTGATCCTGTATTACAAGCTATGACTGCTATCTTTAAAGAATATCCACAAGCTAACTTCTCTATTGAAGGACACACTGATAGCGTTGGATCTAAATCATCTAACCAATTATTATCTGAAAGAAGAGCTAACGCTGTAAGAGATTACTTAATCGCTAACGGTATCAACGCTGACAGATTAACTGCTGCTGGTTTTGGTGAAGCTAACCCAATAGATTCTAACTCTACTGCTTCTGGAAGAAAAAACAACAGACGTGTAGAAGTAAAACTTAAAAAATAATTAAGTTTTAAAACACTATAAAATAAGTTTAAAAAACGCTCCGAAATTCGGAGCGTTTTTTATTTTTATGATATGACAAGTTTTATAGAAGAGGTTATTATTGACATACATGAAAAAAGCCTCAACGTTTCAGAATTAACCTTTGTACTTCCTAGTAAAAGAGCTGGTGTTTTCTTAAAACACGAATTATCTAAAGTATTTAAAAGCACTTTTTTTGCACCTGAAATTCTTTCTACTGAAACATTTGTAGAAACACTATCTAACTTACAATACATCAATAATACTGAGTTGATTTTTGAGTTTTATGATGTATATCTTAAGGTAACTCCAAAAGAAAATGTGGAGCCCTTTGATCAATTTTATAAATGGGCTCAAATACTGCTTCAAGATTTTAATGAAATAGACCGTTATCTTGTAGCGCCTCAAAATATTTTTGATTACTTAACTGCTATTAAAGAAATAGAGCATCATCATTGGTCAGTTGATGAAAATCAAACCGATTATATTAAAAACTATCTAGCCTTTTGGAAACGTTTAAAACAATATTATGAGTTATTAAACGACCAACTCATTTCAAAGCGAAAAGGATACCAAGGCTTGGTGTATAGGGAAGCAGTAAATAACCTTGAACAGTTCACAATTGCAAACCAAGAAAAGACATTTGTGTTTGTTGGTTTTAACGCACTTAACAAAGCCGAAGAAACCATAATACAAGAACTTTTACAGCAAGATATAGCTATTATCTATTGGGATTTAGACCAACGGTTTTTTAAAGATTCAATTCATGATGCTGGTATGTTTATAAGACAACATAAAGCGAATTGGCCTTATTTTAGAAAAAACCCAATCAATTGGTTATCGAACAATTATTCCAAACCAAAGAACATAGATATTATTGGTACTCCAAAAAATATTGGTCAAGTAAAATATATAGGTGAGTTGCTTCAGCGTTTAAAAAACGAGAAGAACTCATTAAAAAACACAGCTGTTGTTTTAGGCAATGAAAGCCTATTAATGCCTTTATTAAATTCAATGCCTGAAGATATTGGTCCCATTAATATTACTATGGGTTTACCTTTAAATGCAATTCCATTGGCGTCTTTGTTTGAAAAGCTATTTGCGATTCAAAAATCAACTTCAAAAACTCTGTATTACAAAGATGTAATAACAATACTGTCCCATCAATTTATAAAACCGCTTCTTGTTGATAATGATATTGACCATGCAGACATAATAATTGACCATATTCAAAACAATAATATTGCTAATATTACTGCTAAAGGGATTACTGAATTAGCTCCATCTAAAACAGAGTTGTTAGAACTCCTTTTCAATAATTGGAACAATAATTCAAGAAGAGGTTTATCAAATTGTAGCAAACTTATCATGTCTATTAAAGCGTTTTTAGACAAGGATAAATCAAAACAATTACTCTCATTAGAGTACTTATATAGGTTTAATGAAATATTCAATACATTAGGACTAATGTTGACAAAACATGAGCATATTGAATCTATAAATACTTTACATGGTTTATATAGAGAACTTATTAAAAACGAAACATTAGATTTTAAGGGAGAACCTCTGCAAGGTCTTCAAATTATGGGAATGCTAGAATCTCGAGTTCTCGATTTTGAGACAGTTATTATTGCTTCGGTTAATGAAGGTGTTCTACCTGCTGGAAAAAGTAATAATTCTTTTATTCCTTTTGATGTTAAAATAGAAAACAACCTGCCAACCTATAAGGAAAAAGATGCAGTTTACACATATCATTTTTATAGGCTATTACAACGAGCTAACACTGTTTTTTTGGTTTATAATACCGAACCAGATGTGTTACAAGGCAATGAAAAAAGTAGATTTATCACTCAATTAGAAATTGATGACACACACAATATTAACCACTACATAGTGTCGCCTAAAGTACCTGCTATTCAACAAAGTCTCACTCAAATTAAAAAGACTGATGCAGTACTATCGCGCATAAAAGAAATTGCAGAAAAAGGGTTTTCGCCTTCTTCATTAACAAATTACATTAGAAACCCAATTGACTTTTATAAGCAAAAAATTCTCGGAATTAAAGAGTTTGATGATGTTGAAGAAACTGTTGCAACTAATACGTTAGGGACTACAATCCACAACACTTTAGAGGACTTTTATACGCCTTACATTGGCAAAGAGCTTACTTCTAAAAACGTTGAAGCAATGAAGCCTAAAATACATGATACTGTTTTAAAGCACTTTAAAAATGAATATAAAAAAGGGGATACCACAAAAGGTAAAAACCTTATCATTTTTGAAATAGCAAAGCGGTATGTTTCTAATTTTTTAGATTTAGAAATAGATGCGCTTCAGCAAGGAAATACTATAAAAATTATTTCGGTTGAAGAAGATAATAAAGTAAAAATTGATATTCCTGAACTAGACTTTCCTGTTTATTTAACAGGAAAAGTGGACCGAATTGATGAGTTTAATGGTACTACTCGTATTATTGATTATAAATCTGGAAAAGTAGAGGCTTCTAAAGTTAAAATTTCTCAATGGGAAGATCTAACTACCGACTATGATAAATACAGTAAACCATTTCAAATACTGGCTTATGCATATATGTTAAACTCTAAAAAGCCGTTTACAGCACCTGTTGAAGCAGGAATAATTTCGTTTAAAAACTTAGGCAGTGGGTTTTTAAAATTCACTGAAAACAAAAACACATTAATTTCTCAAGAAACCTTAGAGAACTATACGGTAGAGTTAAGAAATCTCATTTTAGAAATTTGTAATCCAAATATCGAATTTATAGAAAAAGAAGTTTAAAGCCCACTTATGCTATTTGTAGTTTAGGTTTACAGCAGTAATTTATTTTTTCCATTAATAAGTCTTTATTTACTGGTTTGGTCATATAGTCATTCATACCAATATCAAGCACTCTTTGTCTGGTTTCTTGCATTGCATCAGCTGTTACTGCTATAATAGGAATTTCGCCAATAACTTGTCCTAATGTTCCACTTCTAATAATTTTTGTGGCTTCATAACCATCCATTACTGGCATTTGTAAATCCATTAAAACAACATCGTAAACATCTTTTTTTAGAATTTCTAAAGCCTCCTGACCGTTTTGCGCCACAGCAAAATTAATATGCTCTGAACTTCCTAAAAGCTTGCGCATAATCATTTGGTTCATCACATTGTCTTCAACCACCAAGACTTTTAAAGGGTCTTTTTGGTTAACATTTAAAAAAGATTCCTCTTTAGGTTTACTAATAACTTCTAAAGGAAGCTCAACAAAAACCTTAGTCCCTTTTCCTTCGCTACTTTCTATACTAATTGTACCGTTAAAAAGTTCAACTAAGTACTTTGCGATGGTCATTCCTAAACCAATTCCTCCAAATTGCCTTTTGTTATCATGCTTCATTTGGTTAAAACTATCAAACATATTCTCTTTCATATCATCAGACATTCCAACACCTGTGTCAGAAACCACGAAAGAAAAACGCGACAGATCATTTGGCTGTTGAGTACAGCTAAGTTTTAAATGAACGCCTCCTTTTATTGTAAATTTAATGGCGTTGTTGAGGATGTTGTTTATTATTTGAACAAACCGCTCTTTATCTCCTTTTACTCTCGTAGGAATGTTGTAATCCATTTCAAAAGCATAAGTCAACCCTTTCTTTTCGGCTTCTAACTTCCAATTTGAGCTTATCTGATTAAGTACTACAGAAGGGTTAAACTCTTCACTTCTTAGCTTAAGTTCTTTCTTTTCAATCTTTTCAAAATCTAGAATATCATTTACGTTACTCAACAAACTAAGAGACGCATTTTTAATGATTTCAAAATTCTTTCTGCTTGTATTGCTTTTATTAGTTTCTAATTGATTCTCAGCAATACCCATAATAGCATTTATGGGTGTTCGTAATTCATGACTCATGTTAGACATAAAATACGTTTTTAGTTTACTAATCTCTTCCGATTTCTTTAACGCTAAAACCTGAGATTTCTCCTTTTCCATGCGTAACCTTTTGATGAGATTAGTCATGGAAAGCGATAAGAAAATCACCTCAAAACCTGAACCAAATTTGGCACTATTGAGCGTGTAGAAATTGTTTGGTAATAGGCTTAAATTATTCATTACAAAGCCTAACAAACCTATTACTAAAAAGAAAATTCCAATAGAAAAATAAGGGTCTATTTTTATCTTTTTAAAACGTATTATAAATAATGTAGCAAGTATAAAAACTAAGCTTATAAGTCCATTTAAGTTTGCTATTGGGTAGGTAAGTTCAAGTGTCTTTTCACTAAAGACAACCATAACAAATAATACAGCAATAAAAATATAAATGCCTTTAAAAACACTGTGTATTTTTGGTGTTCGCTGTTTTACCTTTAAAAAGTACTCGCAATATTTAAGTAAAAAGAAGTTTGATGCCAATGCAGCTATCATTACTGCTCTACTATTTATAAAGCCTCCATTTGGAAATATATATTGAAAGATTAAACCATCTAATGCACCTTGCATTAAAGCAATTGAAAACACATAAAACCCATAATACAAAAATGTTTTTTCTTTTAAACTGGTGTAAAAGAAAAGATAAATTACACCTGCCAGAAACAATAGTCCATAAAACAACCCTAAAAATAATTGTTGTTTATAGTTCATTACCCAAAAATCAAACTCACTGTAAATATCTAATGGTATGTTTATGGTTTCGCCATCACTTGCTAAATGCAAATAAAATTGCTGAGTTGTATTAGCTGGTAATGTTATTTTGAAAATGGTTTCTCTATGTTCAACCTGCCTTTCATTAAAAGGAATTTGGTCTCCACTACTAAACTTTTCAATGCCATTTTTTGATATTTGATATAAATCAGCAATATCAGTTATTGGTCTTGCTGTTTGTAGATAGTAAGTTTTTGATTCGCTATCTGGGTTAAAAAGTTTAAATCTGGTCCAGAAACTCTGTGAAGTAAAACCAATGCTATGATTGTCAGAAGTAAGTGGAGTAAATTCTAAATTGCTGTTTAAAACCTCTTCAATTGATAATTCAGGTTTGTCAGTTGCAGTAAACTCAGCAAAATTGTAAAGTTTGTTTGAAGACTCTTCTAAGTTATATGCATTTTCTTGCGCATACAATCCTATACTGAGCAGGCAGAATAGTAGTATAAATTTCATTTGGGGTGCTATTAATCAGTCGAAACTTACAAAAAAGCCTTATCGAGTATCAAAAAACTCGATTATAAGTCACAAAAGTACCATTAACAGTATAAAGTTGTCAATATCTTAGACAAACTGTGGCGTAAAAGTAATTGACCTTTTACTATCAATTCAAAATTCTAACAATAAGCTAATGCTAAAATTATTTTAATCCGCTAAGTACTAAAACAGGTAGTTTAGAGCTATGAAAATCTCTTTTAAGTATTGTGTTTTTCTCCCAAAGCTTAGTGAAGAACCCTCTTTTACGTCTTACCACACAAAGTAAGTCAGGGTCATTGTCTTTGTAATGCTCCAATACGCCTTGAAATGTCGTTGCATTTTCACTTTTCGTGGTATTGGTTATTAATGCTGAAAGTTCTTGATCTACGTCAAAGTCACCTTCATTATAAAAAGGTGTTTTCACCAATAAAAGATTTACAATTGACTTGAACTGGTCTTTAATAGACTTTAGTGGTGTTAGTGCATTATGATTTTTAATAACAGCAGATTTTAATGCCATTAAAATATACACAATAGGCTTAAATACATATCCTTCAGGTACTATTAATGCTGGTATATTGGTTTGTTTAATAATCTTTCCAGACGTTTTACCCAAATACACTTCTTCTTTAACCGAATTTGTTCTTGGCTCAATCATTATTAAATCAATATCTAATGATTTACAAACCAATTCAAGCGTATCAACAAGTTTTCCTTTAAAGGTTTTAATCACTACCTCAACACCCTTTTTATCTACTTTATCTACATGAGATTTTAAAAACTCCAAACTCTCACGCTCCAAAATATCATCTACTTTTATCATAGTTCCTGCCTTGGTATACACGTTATAAACTTGTACTACATACAACTTTGCACCAAACGCTTTAGCAAAATCAACTGCATACTGTAAATGACTTACTGCATTTTTTGACGAACCAACAGGAACTAAAATATTCTTCATATTCTATAAATTAAAAGTAAATTTACTCGCAAAAATAAACATTATTAATGATTCGCAAAGCTACGCTTAACGATATTGGTTCTATACTACAGCTCACTAACGCTTGTGCTAAACACATGATAGCTAACAACATTCATCAATGGAATGAACATTATCCAAGTGAAAATGCCTTTTTAAACGATGTAGCACAATCAGAACTTTATGTATTGGAAATTGGCAACACTATTATTGGATGTGTAGTAATTTCTTCTTTAATGGATGAAGAATATATACCTATTGAATGGCTCACTAAAAATGAAAAAAACATTTACATTCATAGGTTAGCTGTTCATCCTGACCATCAAGGAAAAGGATACGCACGACAGTTTATGGACTTTGCTGAAACATTTGCAAAAACAAACGATTACGAATCAGTTAGACTTGATACATTTTCTCAAAATAAAAGAAATCAAAAATTTTACGAACAAAGAGGTTACAAACGTTTAGGTGACATTTATTTTCCTAAACAAAGTGAATATCCTTTTTACTGTTACGAATTGGTATTTTGAATATAGACATAAGCACAAAACATATTAACCGATTAGCAATACCTGCATTAATTTCAGGGATTTCAGAACCTATATTATCGCTTACTGATGCTGCAATTATTGGTAATATTCCAATAAATACAGCAGAGTCAATCGCTGCTGTTGGTATTGTTGGCACGTTTTTATCTATGCTTATCTGGATTTTTGGACAAACCCGAAGTGCTATTTCGTCAATTATTTCGCAATACCTTGGTGCAAATAAAATTAATGAAGTTAAAAATCTGCCTGCACAAGCTATTTTAATCATAACATCATTAAGCTTGTTGATTATCGTAGGCACTTATCCGTTTACAAATTCTATTTTCAAACTCTATAATGCCTCTGGTTTAATTCTAGAATACTGTAGTGAGTATTACAAAATTAGAGTCTTTGGGTTTCCGTTTACCTTATTTACCATTGCAGTTTTTGGAACATTTAGAGGTTTACAAAACACGTTTCATCCTATGATAATTGCTGTTGTTGGTGCTTTAACAAATATTGTTTTAGATATTGTTTTAGTGTATGGTGTTGAAGGGTTTATTGCACCAATGCATATTAAAGGTGCTGCATATGCAAGTGTTGTTGCTCAATTGTTAATGGCTTTGCTTTCCGCTTACTTTATACTTAAAAAAACCGATGTCCCGCTTATGGTTAAGCTGCCTTTTAACAAAGAGATTAAAAACTTCTCTTTAATGGTGCTTAATTTATTTGTACGCACCTTAGCGCTAAACATCACATTATATTTTGCGACTAGGTTTGCTACAGCCTATGGCAAAAATTATATTGCTGCTTATACTATTGCCATTAACCTCTGGTTTTTTGGTGCATTTGTTATTGATGGTTATGCGAGTGCTGGTAACATTTTATCAGGAAAACTCTTTGGCGCAAAGCAGTATAGTGATTTAATTAAATTAAGCAATACCTTAATTAAATATGGAATTGGTTTAGGTTTTGTTTTAGCGGTTTTAGGAGGTATTCTTTATTATCCAATTGGACGATTATTCACTCAAGAAACTGCTGTTTTAGATGAATTTTACTCAGTATTTTGGATTGTATTAGCAATGCAACCTCTTTGTGCTTTAGCCTTTATTTTTGATGGCGTTTTTAAAGGCTTAGGAAAAATGAAAATATTGCGTAATTTACTTTTAGCTTCTACGTTTTTGGTATTTGTGCCAACGCTTTTTTTACTAGATAACTACAACCTTAAGTTACACGCTGTATTTATTGCGTTAACCATTTGGATTATAGCCAGAGGCATTCCGTTAATTATAAAATTTAGAAAACTATTTTTACCACTTACACAAAAGCAGTAACTTTAGGGTTTTAATAGTTCAAAAAAACAATTATGGGTAATAGACTGTTTCTTATACTAGCAATAGTATTAATAATTATTTATTTCTACAACCGAAGAAAAAGACGTTAGTTTTATCTGGTTTTTAACCATCCTGTAATACTCAACCTTTCCGTTTCTACAGGTTTTACTTCGTGTTCAATAATTTGACTTTCAAAAATGACTACACGTCCAGGAAAAGGATAAATGCTTTTTGGAACTTCATTTCCGTTTTCATCAAGATACAATACAAGTTCACCTCCATTTTCTGGCTGCCAATCTTCGTCATTTAAGTAACAAACAAACGACAGTTTTCTTCTATCATCATTTTGAAATGTATCTAAATGACGCTTATAAAACGTTCCTTTTGGATACAATGCATAATGAAATTCCTTGTGCAATATTCCTAAAAAACAGGTTTTATTTAAGTAGTTTACTAAGCTGTTTATTTTGTTGAAAAACAATTGCTCTGCTGCGTTAGCTTTAGTTTCATCTATCCATAAAATCACATCGCCACGAATAGACTTTACAATCACTTCATTAACGCGATTACCAATAGCTGCTTTTTTAAACCGATCTTCTTCATGTTTTTCTAACAACGACTGCCTTAAAGCATGCACTTCTTCTTTAGAAAAAAAGTCTTCAACAACACTGTATTGTTGCGAAATAATATCGTTGATAACCTTTTCGTACTGAGGGTTTTCAACAAAATCGATATTCTCAAAAATTTGAGATTCAACCAAAGTATCTTTCATAATTTTTAAACAAAAGCGCGCAAAAGTAATCTAAAAATCAATTGCTTTTACAAATTCAATATCTTTGTAATGAAAATATTTTTTGATGAGTAATATTAGAATTACAAAACAGTTTTCGTTTGAAACAGGACATGCACTTTACGGCTATGATGGAAAGTGCAAAAACGTACATGGACACAGCTATAAACTATCGGTTACAGTTATTGGTCAACCTATAGCAGACAACACCAATGTTAAATTTGGAATGGTTATAGACTTTAGCGATTTAAAAAAAATTGTAAAAGAAGAAATAGTTGATGTTTTTGATCATGCTACAGTGTTCAACAAAAACACGCCTCATGTAGAGTTAGCAAAAGAACTTGAAGATAGAGGACATAATGTATTGTTGGTAAATTACCAACCAACCAGTGAGATGATGGTCATTGATTTTGCTGAAAAAATCAAAACCAGATTACCAAAAAACATAAAACTGCATTCCTTAAAGCTTCAGGAAACCGAAACCAGTTTTGCCGAATGGTATGCTAGCGACAATTAAATGAAACCGTTTTTTAAAAGTATATTTGATTATCATCACTACTTTAACCAAAAGTTGATAGAACTGTTTTTGGAACATTCTGGTTCAATATCAAAAAGAACCATTCCGTTGTTTTCGCATTGCTTAAACGCACATCAAATATGGAATGCACGAATATTGAAAACAGACTCGTTTGGAGTACACCAATTACATGCACTTAAAAATTGTAAAGACATAGACAAAACCAACTATGTTGATACATTAAAAATTATTGATACTTTTGATTTTGAAGAAACAATAAAGTACACAAATTCAAAAGGCGATAATTTTGAAAACACAGTAAAAGATATTTTGTTTCATATTGCTAATCATTTTACGCACCATAAAGGGCAACTTATTTCCGATTTAAGACAACAAGAAATTGAGCCACCAGTAACTGATTACATTTTTTATAAACGATGAACATCCCAAAAGGAAAAAAAATATACTTCGCTTCTGATAATCATTTAGGAGCACCAAATAAAAAGGCATCGCTCCCTCGTGAAAAAAAGTTTGTAGCTTGGTTAGACGAGATTAAAAAAGATGCTGCTGCAATTTTCTTAATGGGAGATTTGTTCGATTTTTGGTTTGAATACAAAACCGTAGTGCCAAAAGGATTTACTCGTACACTTGGTAAATTGGCAGAAATCTCTGATTCTGGTATTCCTATTTACTATTTTGTTGGCAATCACGATTTATGGATGAATGGCTATTTTGAAGAAGAACTTAACATTCCTGTATATCATAAGCCTAAAGAATTTACATTTAATAACACGAGCTTTTTCATTGGTCATGGTGACGGTTTAGGTCCTGGAGATAAGGGTTATAAACGTATGAAAAAGGTGTTTACCAATCGCTTTTGTAAATGGTTGTTTCGTTGGTTACATCCTGATTTAGGAGTGAAGTTAGCACAATACCTATCGGTTGAAAACAAATTGATTTCAGGTGAAGAAGATGCTAAATTTTTAGGTGAAGACAACGAATGGTTAGTACAATACTGTAAACGCAAACAGTCTGAAAAACATCGCGATTTTTATATTTTTGGTCACAGACATTTACCACTTGAAATTGCGTTGGAAAACAATTCAAAATACATTAACCTTGGTGATTGGATCAACTACTATACCTATGGTGTTTTTGATGGCACAACAATGGAACTAAAAACGTATTCACGTCAGTTTAAGTAATTTTCATAAAGAAAATTGTATCGAAAACAAGTGAAGTTTACAATCTAGTTTCTCGATACAGAATTCTTATCAGAATTCCACTCGAAAAGACACTAGTCTTCTTTTTCGTGTTCTTCTAAATCTTTTGTCAAGTCCAATTTTCTAAATGAAGGCGAAACCAATCCTGTTGTAATTACAGTAATCAATGTCATTGTTCCTCCAAAAACTACAGCAGTAACTGTTCCCATTAATTTTGCAGTCAAACCACTTTCAAAAGCTCCCAATTCGTTTGAAGAGCCAACAAACATTGAGTTTACCGAAGACACACGTCCTCGCATATGGTCTGGTGTTTTAAGTTGCAAAATGGTTTGCCTAATTACCATAGACACACCATCAAACACTCCACTAAAAAACAAAGCTGCTACTGAAAGCCAAAATACGGTTGACAAGCCAAAAGCAATAATGCTCAACCCAAAACCAAACACAGCTACTAGCAGTTTAATACCAGCTTTCTTTACAATAGGAATATATGCTGTAACCAACATAGTTAAAAACGAACCAATGTTAGGTGCAGCTACCAAAATTCCAAAACCTTCAGGTCCTACTTTTAAAATATCAGTGGCAAAAACTGCTGCCAAGGCAATTGCACCACCAAACAGTACCGAAATCATATCTAGGGTTAAGGCTCCCAAAATAGCTTTTGTTTTAAACACAAATGAAACACCTTCTTTTAGACTTTTAACTACTGGTTCTCCAATGTTTGGGTTAAGAATGGGTTTGCGTTTAATTTGATATAACATTATCAGTGAAAACATTACTAAACCAAACACAATACAAAGCGACCAATGCACACCCATTTGTTCATTCTCTCCAAGCCAACCAATTGAAAATCCTGCGAAAGTGACACCCAAAACTCTTGCCATTTGCCATGTAGAACTGTTCCAAGTAGCTGCATTAGGATATATTTTTTTAGGAACAATTAAAGCCACTAACGAAAAAATAGTTGGGCCAAAAAACGAACGTAGTAGTCCTCCAAAAAACACTAAAGCATAAATACAATAGAGTATTTGTTTTGTGGACCATGTTTCAAAAACACTTGGAGACGTAATCCAGAATAATCCAAAACTAATAATTGAAAACAGAGCAATACAAAGAGCTAAAAGATTCCGCTTTTCTTTTTGATCTACAATATGTCCTGCAAAAAGCGCCATTCCTAATGCAGGAATAATCTCCATAAGTCCAATTAAACCAATATATAATGGATCTTTGGTGAGTGCATAGACTTGCCATTCAATAATTATAAATTGCATTGACCATGCAAAAACCAAAGCAAAACGAACTAGTATAAATAAATTGAACTCTTTATATCGAAGTGCTGCGTAAGGGTCTTTTTTTGCCATATTCATTTCCTATGGAAACAGGAATTTAAAGAGGTTTTTCAAGATGATAACCTCTCAAAAACTGTTGGTTTAGATTTTGACACAAAAGTAAAACATCCAAGTTTCTTATTTTAATTTTTGCAAAGTGTCTCTAAATAATACTCTAAATCTAACTGAAATAATGTGCCTTTTATTAAATCTTCAACTTGAGATAATTCCTTTTCATTAACTGCAATATCTATTTTATTACTTGGTGTTTTAAGCAGAATATTTTTACTATCAATGTTTGATTGACAACAACTACAAGGTTGCGTGTTTTTTGCGGCACAAACACAATTATAAAACTGTTTTATCTCGTTATGTGTAAGATAAAAACCCATATCTCTAAATATAAGTTGCACTTTTCCTTTTACCTTTTCGGTTTGAGGGTTAATCCATTTAAAAGAAATTCCGAAATTATTATGGTATATTTTGTAGATATCTTGTTCCATGAGAAGTGGTTTTGTACTACAAAGATAAAATTATTTAGAATAAATCTAAATAAAGAATTTATTTTTTGATAAGTTTAAACTCTACTCGTCGGTTTATTGCTCTATTTGCTTCTGTATCATTACTTACTTTTGGTTTAGAGCTTCCAAACCCAAACCATTTTACTTTATGACTTTCTAACCCTTTTTCAACTAAAAAATTGGAAACAGCTTCTGCTCGTAACTTTGATAATTCTTCATTTCTTGTTTCTGTACCAACAGCATCTGTATGTCCATAAACTTCTATATGGAGTTCAGAATGTTCTTTTAAATAGTCATACAAAGTATTAAGTTCTACTTTAGAAGTTTCTAAAAGAGTGGCTTTATCAAAATCAAACAACACATTTTTAAAGACATAGGTTGTGTTGTTTTTAAATGACTCTTTAGTAGTGTTGTTAGTGTGTGAAGTCGTTTTTTCTTCAGTTGATTTCTCAGTTGCTTCAACTGAAACCTCATCAATATAGTAGTAAGAAAACTTATTGTCTTTTCGGCTAACCGTTAATATTTCCTTTAGTTCTGTTTTACCATCTTTATTAAAATTTCCTATGGATAAAAAGTTTTCAAATCCTGAAGCAACAAATTCAAAAGACAGTTCTTCCCATGTACTTCTTTCCTCTAAAAAGCCTTCATTTTTCAAAGAGTGTAACATGAACCTTTGGGTAGTTGCTCTTTTAGGAACTATTACTTTTTCACAACTATTTTTATCAAAACAGCTTTTTATTTTTTCTTCAGTAAATAACACTTGAAGTTCCTTAATGGCATGCGTAGCCATATCAGCAAGACTTACATAGAATTTTACTTTGTACGTTTTTCCTGCAATTAAAGGCTCTTTTAATTCTCCTTGAATATACTCTCTGTAATTACTGTAAGGAGAAAATGTATAAATGCCACAGTATGTATTTCCTTCTTTAGGACTTTGCTGACCGTTGTAGTTTTTCGTTCCCAAGTTAGAACTACAGGTTAGAAAAGAATCTGTACTTCCATTGTTGGGCTTCGACCAATTTAAAGTTTGACTATCAAAGTCTCCCAAAAACACAAAGCACTTGTCTCTCTTTCTATGTTCAAAACTTGGATTTTTAACCAGGTTTTGTGAAAAAAGAATTGTTTGAAACAAAAGGGAAAAAGTGAGTAGTTTATACTTCATTTTAGAAAAACGGAAACTGAAAGAAATTATTTTAGTTTAACCTTGTCTTCCCATACTACGACACGAAATTCATTGTATAGATTCTGAATCAAGTTGAGAATGACAAAGCTTTATTTTATGTCTCTCAACTTTAACTGTAAACTCACATGTCCTTGCCAATGGTTTTCGTCTATGGAATACACTGCCTTAAACCGTTTTTTATTCGTAATTAAATCGTATTTGTCTCCTAAACCAAAACCTATACCTACAAGTTTTTCTTGTCCTGTTTGAGTTACTGTAATACGTAAGTGTTTATCTTCTTCACCCACACATTTTCCATAGCCAGTATCTTTAAGGTTCTCACTCATAAAAATAGGTGTCATATTACTAGGTCCAAAAGGTGCAAACTGACGAATAATACGCCACAATTTATCATTAACCTGAGGTAAGCTAATTTGCATATCTACTTTTATTTCAGGAACCAACAAGGTTTTATCTATTGTCTTAGAAACTTCGTCTTCAAAGGCTTGTTTAAAGGCTTCATAGTTTTCTTCTTTTAAGGTAAGTCCTGCTGCATATTTATGTCCTCCAAACTGCTCGATATGTGCGCTACAAGCCTCTAGTGCATTATACACATCAAATCCAGAAACCGAACGTGCTGAAGCTGCAAGCTTATCTCCACTTTTAGTAAACACTAGTGTTGGTCTGTAATAGGTTTCGGTTAAACGAGACGCAACAATACCTATTACACCTTTGTGCCACTCTTTATGATATACAACTGTTGTGAAACGCTCCTCTTCATTATGCGCTTTTATTTGTTGAAGTGCTTCTTCTGTTATTTGTTGATCTGCTTCTCTCCTATCAGTATTAAACGCTTCAATTTCTTCAGCGTATTGTTTGGCTTGGTTAAAATTGGTTTCTGTTAAAAGCGCTACAGCATAATCACCATGTTGCATTCGTCCTGCAGCATTAATACGAGGAGCCACAATAAATACAACATCAGTAATAGTAAGTTCTTCTTTTTTTACTTGATCAATAATAGCTTGTATTCCTGGTCTAGGATTTTCATTAATCACTTGCAATCCATAATACGCCAAAGTCCTATTTTCTCCTGTAATAGGAACAATGTCTGCGCCAATTGCTGTTGCGACCAAGTCGAGATATTCAGTTAAACCCTCTGCAGATTTTCCTTCTTTTGAAGCCAATGCTTGTATGAGTTTAAAGCCTACACCACAACCACAAAGCTCCTTGTAAGGATACTCACAGTCGTCTCGTTTTGGGTCTAAAACAGCAATAGCATTTGGTAGCTCATCACCTGGTCTGTGATGGTCACAGATAATAAAATCAATTCCTTTTTCTTTAGCGTAAGCTACTTTATCAATAGCTTTTACACCACAATCTAAAGCGATAATAAGTGAAAACTCATTGTCATGCGCAAAATCGATACCTTTAAAAGACACTCCATAACCTTCGTCGTAACGGTCTGGAATGTATGTAGCCACCTGATTGGTTTTTGTTTTAAGATATGAACTCATTAAAGCCACCGAAGACGTTCCATCTACATCATAATCGCCATACACCAAAATGTTTTCGTTATTAGTCAATGCTTGCTCAATACGATTAACCGCTTTATCCATATCTTTCATTAAAAATGGATTGTGCAAATCTTTTAAGCTTGGGCGAAAAAAGGTTTTAGCTGCTTCATAAGTCTCAATGCCTCGTTGCAATAATAGTGTAGCAACAATCCCATCAACCTGAAGTGCTTCTTGTAGTTGTTTTAATTTTTCAGTATCTGGTTTTGGCTTTAAAGTCCAGCGCATATTTATGAATTGTGATAATGAATTGCCGTTTTCACATTAGCAAATTTGCGAAACATTTCCATCACACCACAGTATTTTTCAACCGATAGATCTACCGCTTTCTTTATTTTGTCTTCGTTTAAATCATCACCATAAAAATGATATTCAACTGAAACAGTATGGTAATATTTTGGGTGTTCTTCGGTCAATTCTCCGTAAGTGTCAATTCTGAAATCAGAGATTTTCACTTTCATTTTATCTAAAATAGATACCACGTCTAAACCTGAACATCCTGCTAGTGACGATAACATCATTGCCTTTGGTCGTAATCCTGAATTATGCCCTCCATGTTCTTCCGAAGTATCCATAAATAGGGTTTTTCCGCTTGGGTTATCAGATTCAAACTGCGAATTTCCTTTCCAATGTGTAGAGACTTTATTTGTCATGTTTGAAGATTTTTTTGTTTATTGTAATGAATAAATTTTTAATTACTTAAGACGTAAAAGACCTCTTAAAATTTCATTAAATTACAAAAAAGAGGTGTCTTATTACTTCAAAAATACCACTAAAAAATAGATTATGCCATTAGTCACTCCGTTATCTCCAGACCACGATGCTGAAACTCAAAAACTAGCCGATTTTTACAATGAAACCTTAGGGTTTTGTCCAAATTCGGTATTAACTATGCAACGTCGTCCTGACATTTCAAAAGCATTTATCAACCTCAACAAAGCAGTTATGGCTAATGAAGGTAGAGTTACTTCGGCCTTAAAACGTATGATTGCTTGGGTGAGTAGTAACGCTACAGGTTGTCGTTATTGTCAAGCGCATGCTATAAGAGCAGCGGAACGCTATGGAGCAGAACAGGAGCAACTAGATAATATTTGGGAGTACAGAACGCATCCTGCGTTTTCTGAAGCTGAACGTGCAGCTCTTGATTTTAGTTTGGCTGCTAGTCAAGTACCAAATGCTGTTGACGACTCCATAAAAACACGATTGTATGAGCATTGGAACGAAGGTGAAATTGTGGAGATGTTAGGTGTCATTTCGTTGTTTGGTTACCTAAACCGTTGGAATGATAGCATGGGAACAAGTATTGAAAATGGAGCTGTTGAAAGTGGTGAACAGTATTTAGGAAAACACGGTTGGAATAAGGGAAAACATATATAAAAATTGACAATGACAGATTTAAACTGCCCAAACTGCAAAGAGACTGTTTCACAAATAGAATTTGAGTGCTCTAACTGTGGATATCCTTTATCAGGAACTGAAAAAGAAAAAGCCATCTTCATTGGAAAACAAATCACCAATAAAACGAAAATTGGAGACGCTAAAGATTCTCAAAACAGAGTTCAAAAAATACTATACATTATTGCTGCATTCCAATTTTTAAATGCGTTTTTAGTTTATAGAAAACTTTACAGTATTGAAGATGTTATTTTCTATTGTGTTTTAGGTATTATTTTGATAATCTTTGGTTATTTATGCCCTAAAAAACCCATACTGTTTATTTCACTGTCTCTTGCATTAATCTTAGGTTATTATCTCTTATTGTATCTAAACGACCCAATGTATTTGTATAGCGGAATTCTTTGGAAAATAGTCATTGTTGCCTCGTTATTATATGGTTTAGCACTCTCATTTGATGAGCAAAAGCTGAAGAAAAAGTATAATTATCTAAAAGATAAATAAGCCACACAAAAATGAAAAAAACACTATGCCTTCTTCTTTTATTGCTATTGGTTATTGGTTGTAAAAACCAAACTGAAAAAACAGATAAGTCTTTTACTTTTATTGAGCAAGGACAGTATGTGGTCGATTCTTATAATGGTCATTCTATTTACAGAGATAAAAAGAATAAAAAAATAATGGATGGTTACTATGTTGTGGGAAACGAACTTACCAAATGGGAAGAGTTTAGTGTAAAAGAAGGCTTGCTAGATGGTGATTATTTACTTTTTCATAATAATGGTGAAATCTTCTCTCATGCCATTTATTCTAAAGGTAAAAAGCATGGAGCTGAAAAAACGTATTACCCTTCTGGGACGTTGAAAAAAACCGTTATGTATGCCAATGATGTGATAACTGGAACTGTTGAAACGTATTTTGAAAGCGGTCAAGTTGCCACTAAAGCAACTTATAAAGACGGAAAATCTGTAGAGTCTTCAGCTTATGATATTTTAGGAAATATTGTATCGCAAACCTTTATAAAAGACGGTAGAACTATTACCCAAACCATAAGAGGTGGTAAAGTATATAGTGAGCAGATTAACTCCAATTACGACAGCTTTGAAGCCACCAAATTTTATAATGAAGACGGAAGTCTTGCTAAGTTTTTACGATTTTTTGAAGATGGTGATACAGCTTACCTTATTGAACTTGATGAAGATGGCAACGAGATAAAACGTTTAAACGCAAAAGAAAACCCACAAGAACTATTAGAATACCAAAAGTATTTTATTGGGTTATAAAACAACTGATTCTTCACTTAATTTCTTTTTAAAATCAAATACAACTTTGTTTGCTGCTGTATTGATTTCCTAGATATATATTAGTCTTTACAAGGCTACTTGTAATCTTAGATATTAATGTGTCTGATTTGAATTTCAAACAGAAAATATGCTTTTTCGTTATATAAATATGACAGCTTAAACCTTGTCACAGTTGTATTTATCAGCTTAGTTTAATTTAGTTTTTAAAGAATAAAATTATGTTCGTTTTTCCCCTGCAAATTATACTCGCTATTGTCTTAATCGCTATAATCATATTTGTTCCGTGTTATTTTGTAATGAGAAGAAAACAAAAACATGAACTTGATGTTATTGAAAGTTTTAAGAACTTAAATCCAAAACAAATATTTGCAATTGCTAAATACAGAAAAGCTACAAAACAAAAGTCTGATAATAAACTAAATAGATTTCTTGATTATATTAAAATGCTATTAACTCTTTTCTGAAGTTCAGGCAACACCTCAACTTCAAACCAAGGGTTTTTGCTTAGCCAAAATCGGTTTCTTGGGCTTGGGTGAGGTAACGGAAAATAGTGTGGCAAATACGTTTTAAAGTCTTTTACTGTTTTGGTAAGTGTTTGCTTCGCCTTCTCTTTTAAATAATACTTCTGCGCATACATACCTATTAAAATCACAAGTTCTACTTTGGGCATTTGCTGTAACAACAACTCATGCCATTGTGGAGCACATTCTTGTCGTGGAGGTAAATCGCCACTCTTCCCTTTTCCTGGATAACAAAAACCCATAGGTATAATGGCAAAATATTCAGGGTTGTAAAACTCTTGGTCAGTAACATTAAGCCATGTTCTAAGTTGCTTTCCACTAGCATCATCCCAAGGAATCCCAGACGCATGTACTTTGGTTCCTGGTGCTTGACCAATAATTACAATTTTAGAGTTTTTATGTGCTGAAACCACTGGGTTTGGACCAAGTGGCAAATGGTCTTTACAAATAGTACATTGCTTTATGTTGTTTAGTAGCTCTTGCATTAAACAGTTTTTAATTCTGAATCCAATTTCAGAATTTCAAATTACTTCTTTCCAGCAACCACAATTACAATTTCGCCTTTTGGTGGCTTGTTTGTGTAGTGTTCTAAAACCTCTTTTGCAGTACCTCTAACAGTTTCTTCATAGAGTTTTGTTAACTCTCTAGAAACAGATACTTGGCGATCTTCACCAAAGTACTCACAAAAATTAGTAAGCGTTTTTATAAGTTTATGAGGGCTTTCATAAAAAATCATGGTTCTGGTTTCTTCTGCTAAAAAAGTCAATCGTGTTTGTCTACCTTTTTTTACAGGCAAAAAGCCTTCAAACACAAATTTATCGTTAGGCAAACCACTATTTACTAAAGCAGGTACAAAAGCGGTTGCTCCTGGTAAACACTCTACTTCAATAGCGTTTTCAACACAAGCTCTCGTTAATAAAAATCCAGGATCTGAAATTGCTGGTGTTCCTGCATCGCTTATAAGTGCTATAGTTGTTCCGCTTTTTAGTTTATTTACTAAACTTTCAACCATTTTATGCTCATTATGCATGTGGTGCGATTGCATAGGAGTAGTGATTTCAAAATGCTTTAGTAATTTCCCTGAAGTACGTGTGTCTTCAGCTAAAATCAAATCGGCTTGTTCTAATACTTCAACAGCCCTAAAAGTCATGTCTTTTAGGTTTCCTATTGGTGTGGGTACAATATAAAGTTTGCTCATAAATGCTAAGTAACAGTCAAATTTACAATCTTTTAAACTATCTTCACACAACCATTTTTATTATTTGACATCTATTTGTAAAAACCAACCTATGTACAAAAGCGTTTTAAGCCTCGTTATTTTTTGTCTCTGTTTTTTAAAATTATCTGCTCAAACGACAGATTTAGCCGTAGTTGTAGAGGCTCAAAACTTAAGCGGAACCGATGTTTCTCAGGTTCAAATCTACCAAGAATTTCAGTACATAGTTACAATTATAAATTCTGGAAATGCGGTAAGTAATGCTACTTTTTCTTTAAACCTTAATGATGACGTTGTTGTTAACTCTTATGTTTCGCAAAACAATTTAGGAGGTGCAAGTGATGCCGAAAATTTCAACCTTGAACTCAATAACGTCCTCACAGGAAGTGTTGCTAGTTTACCCAATAACTCTAGCGTTGAAATACGAATTAATGTTAATGCGCCTACAGATATTGGAGGAATTGCTTTTGATGCATTAGTCTCTCCTCCATCAGGCACTACCGACACCAATACATCAAACAACCAGTCTATAATTTCTATTGATGTTATTGACATACCTATTGATTTTTCGGTAATATATTCTCAAATAAGTCCTGCTGAAGGAACAGGAATTAGCGCCTGGAACGATACTGTAACTTATGAATTTACAATCACCAATAATAGTAGTGTTTCTTACCCTTTATATGGAATAACTGGGTTTATGACATTGCAATCTCCTTTTGAATATGGTCAACCAGTTGTACAATTACAATCTATAGAATGTGTTGGCTCAACCAACGGAACAGAGTGTCCAGATCTCTCTACTGTAAATGGTACATTAACTGTTGTAAATACAACGTCAGCTATTTTTAGTTATGGCACACCTCATGTGTTTACTTCAGGCGGTTCAATAACTTTTCAGGTTGTTTATCAATTTCTACAACCTAGTTGTGCTTTTGATCCACAGCAAATAATTGTAGATAGTTATATTAATATTGAGCTAAACCACGTTAATGAATCTTCGGATAGTTCTAATTTAGTTCAAACTAATTTATTGACTGCAGAATTATGTAATGTTACTGATATTTGTATTGATACTATTCAAACAAATCCTGATGTTTCGACCATTGTTGATTGGGGAGAAGAAGTCACCTTTGAAACTACAGTTTGTAATAATGGACCTCTTGACGCTCCTATTGTTTTCTTTCTACAAAACCTATCTACTACAGTAACTTGGGATATAATAAGTATAACCTGTATAGGCACAACAGGAGATGTAACATGTGATGATTTTACTATTACTGATATGGATACGTTGTGGGCTAGTGATACGTTTACTATGCCTGTTGGAGCAACCATTACTATTGAAACAACAGTAATTTTCCTAGAACCAGAGTGCTCAACAAGTACACAAAATACACTTGCTCATGTAAGAAGCGGAACCAACATTATGCAAAGTCAGCTTTTTGATTCAAATATTGAAAATAGCGCTCAAAGTGATTTTGTTACATTACCTCCTACTGCATCTTGTCCTGCATCTGATATACAAGTTATAAAAACACAAATTGCACCAGAATTACCTGAAGGTGGAGACATTAACAACACTACAGATTGGGGACCAATCACTTATGAAATAACCGTTACAAATGCTGGTGATGTAGACACTTTTATCGAGCTTTCAGATTATATGACTTTAGCTGGAAGCATACCTGTTTCTGCTAGTTTACTTTCTGTTGAATGTGTTTCAACAACTGGTACTGCTGAATGTTTTACTATTACAAACGCAAACATAGATGTGGTTTTTGATGGTGAACCAGAAGATGGTGAGTTTGATGAATTTTGGGGAATTACCGTTGAAGACAATTGGGAATTACCTGCGCAAAGTTCAGTAACATTTCAAGCAACTGTAAATTGGCAACCTGGTTGTTCAAGCGCTGCTATTCCTGTTATAAATAATGTTACAGCAAATCATATTGGTGATGATATTATTGATGCAAGTCCTTCAAATAACAGTTCTCAAGTAACTTCATATTTAGCACCTTGTGTAGATTTAATTGTACAAACCTTTCCTGAATTCACTCAAGTTACAGTTAACCAGCCTTTTGATTGGATAATTGACATAAGTAATAGCACAACAAGCTCTAACGCTACAAACATATTTTTTGAAGACATATTAGACACTAACTTTACAGTTGTTGGAACTCCAACATGTAGCGTTACTGCTGGTACTGCTACTTGCATGAGTGGCTTTTCGGTAACCGGAAATACTATTTCGGGTGTAATTCCTAATATGGAATCTGGTTCAACTGTTAGAATACGAATTCCTGTTACTGCACCAAGTTTTGGTGGAGCTTTTAACAATACTGCCGAAGCAACTCCAGATATTGCTGAAAATAATGAGTTAACTCCTGAAACAAATATTTCAATAAGCAACGTACAAGTTATTGCACCTACTTTAACTAAAGCGTTTGATCCTGATACTATTTTTGAAGGTCAAGAAAGCACTTTAACTTTTACAGTTTACAATATTGCTTCAAACCCTTCGCAAACCAACATTTCATTTACCGATAATTTACCTGCTGGTGTAGTACTTTCTGGAGAAGCCTATTGGGTTGAAGACAATGGTTGTACATCAACATTTACAGGAACAATTGGAGACACCTTTGTAGGCGTAACTAACCTAACCTTTCCTGAAGGTGTTGCAAGCTGTACTTTTGCAGTTTCGGTGACATCTAGTAGCATTGGCACTCACATTAATGACAGTTCTAACTTTAGCGACCAAAACAATATTGACACTTCGCAAACCTATGCTGAGTTAACGGTTTTACAAGACACTACTGATGTAGATATTGAAATTTTAAAATCTGTTTCGCCAGAAGAAGTTTCTATTGGTGAAGAGGTGATTTTTACAATTACCGCAAGTAACCTAGGTCAAACTACAGCTACACTTATTGAGGTTATTGACAATTTACCTAGTGGTTATGAGTACATATCTTCAACTGTTTCTGAAGGCGTTTTTGATGCATCAAGCTTTACTTGGTCAATTGCTTCACTTACTTCCGGTCAATTAGAAACATTAACGATTACTGCTCGTGTTTTATCCTCTGAAAACCTATTAAACATTGCTTTATTGGGCACAGTAAATGAAACTGATAGGGACGATACAAACAATAGCGATAATGCCGAAGTTGCTGTAAACAATTGCTTAGAAATACCTCAAGGAATTTCTCCTAACAATGATTCTTCAAATGACTTTTTAGTAATTCCTTGTATTGAAGATTATCCTGAAAACCGAATTAAGATTTTTAACCGTTTAGGAGTTCAAATTTATCAAAGTGATAACTACAGAAATAATTGGGATGGAAAACCAAATATGGGATTCCCAGAAACCTCTAGCTTATTACCTGTTGGCACATATTATTATATACTAGAAATACCAGAACTACAAAAACCTATTATGGGTTGGTTGTACTTAAATTATTAATCAAACTTACTTTCAATAATTTCCATGAAGCGTTCTTCGTAATCCTCTTTTCCTTCCCATTGGTTGTAATCAGGTTTTACGATATTTTGAATTAAATTACTCGCTTCTTGAAAAGAGCTTGATGTATTTATTTGAGAAAGCACTCTGTCGTAATCTTCATTTTTACCATCAAACAAATGCTTGATAAATGCAATTTTATCATTTAAACCAATAGTAATTCCTCCTCGCTTTAGCTTATCGTTAAGCGACTTCTTTATGTCTTGTTTAGCTTCGGCAACAGGTTCAAAAATTGGCATCTCTTTAAAATCAGCTGTTAACTCTTCTAAATCGTTTTTATGATAATTGGTTTTAGGAATCGCTTTTTCAAACACTTCGTCAATTTGTTGGGTTTCTTCAGGCATTTGGGCAACAATATCCTTAATCTTTTCCATTACTGGCTCCATAATGCCATCGTCTTCAACATCGTCAAGGTTTATGTAAATTTTGTCTTCAACCTCAATATTGTCACTTACTTTATTATTGAAAGCAACATCCAACATTCCAAAAAACGACGAGTCTCCACCTATAGTTGGCATATCATCTTCAAAGTTTTCTTGGGCAAACTTTAAAACGGTAAGTTTTTCATACAGAGCAGATACTTCAGCATGCATTTTATCAACATCTTCTCTTCCTTTTAGTTTAAGAATTCGATGCGCAATGCTAATTAATTCTGATTCCAATTTCTTCTTCATAACTTTTAAAATTTAATCCAAATTATACTTTTGATTTTTAATAAATTTACGCCACCTTTATGCAAACGGGAATTTTCCCTGTTTTAGTGTTAAAATTACAAAATGTTTCTCGAAAATACAGTAAATCATAAAGAACAATTTGGATGGATTGAAGTTATTTGCGGTTCAATGTTCTCGGGTAAAACCGAAGAATTGATTCGCAGATTAAAACGAGCTCAATTTGCAAGACAAAAAGTAGAAATTTTTAAACCTGCAATTGACATACGTTATGACGATGAAAAAGTTGTGTCGCACGACTCTAACGAAATTCGCTCAACTCCTGTTCCTGCTGCTGCCAACATTCCTATTTTGGCTGATGGTTGTGATGTTGTAGGTATTGATGAGGCTCAATTTTTTGATGATGAAATTGTAAGAGTTTGCAACGACTTAGCTAACAAAGGTATTCGAGTTATTGTAGCAGGTTTAGACATGGATTTTAAAGGTAATCCTTTTGGTCCAATGCCTTATTTAATGGCAACTGCAGAATATGTTACAAAAGTACACGCTATATGCACAAAAACAGGAAATCTGGCTCAGTACAGCTATAGAAAATCTAAAAATGATAATCTTGTATTATTAGGTGAAGTTGAAGAATACGAACCTTTAAGTAGAGCTGCTTTTTATAAAACCATGTTGCGTGATAAGGTAAGAAACATGAAGGTTAATGATCCTGAGGATCTTTCTAATAAACCACAAGACGACAATGCCTAAAGTTCAAGAAACTACGCTTGAGATTAACTTAAAATCTTTAGAGCACAATTATAATTACCTTACTTCTAAAACCTCAGAAAACACTAAGTTTCTTGCTGTTGTTAAGGCTTTTGGATACGGAAGTGATCCTAGTAGAATTGCATTAAAACTTCAAGATTTAAATGCTGATTATTTTGCGGTAGCTTATGTACAAGAAGGTATAACATTACGAGATGCTGGTGTCACCAAACCTATTTTGGTGCTTCATCCTCAACCTACAAATTTTAAAACAATTATTGAACGCTGTTTAGAACCAAGTATATATAGCTTTAAAGTTTTAAAAGCATTTATTGCTGAAGCTGAAAAAGAAAAGCAGCAGCAATATCCTATTCATATTAAATTTAATACAGGTTTAAATAGATTAGGTTTTAATGAGAATGACAGCAAAGAGATTATTGACACCTTAAAAAAAACTAATGCTGTTAAAGTGAAATCTATTTTTTCGCATATGGCAGCTAGTGAAGATTTAAACGAAAAAGAATTTACACTATCTCAAATACAAAGTTTTAAAAACATCATATCCGTTTTTGAAAACAATCTAGGTTATTCTGTTTTAAAACATATGTGCAATACTTCTGGTATTTTAAATTACCCTGAAGCACATTTTGATATGGTTAGAAGTGGTATTGGCTTGTATGGTTTTGGTAATTCAGCTGAACAAAACAAAAACTTAAAACCCATTGCAAGTTTAAAATCTGTAATCTCGCAAATTCATCATATTAATAAAGGAGAAAGCCTTGGTTACAATAGAGGTTTTGTCGCCAAAAACCTAGTTAAAACCGCAACAATACCTGTTGGGCATGCTGATGGTATTGGAAGACAATATGGTAAAGGAAAAGGGTTTGTTACCATAAACAATCAACGTGCATACATACTTGGTAATGTGTGTATGGACATGATTATGGTAGATGTTACAACTATTGACTGCGAAGAAGGAGATGAGGTTATTGTGTTTGATAATACATATACTGCTGAAGCCCTTGCTTCCTCGGCAAGTACCATTTCCTACGAAATTTTAACTGCTATATCCCAACGCATCAAAAGAACTTTTATTGATTAACTCAATGTGTTGTAATATTTTTTTAGTTATTTTAGTAACATACTAACTATAAAACAATTTATTATGCTTAAAGAATTTAAAGAATTCGCAATGAAGGGTAACTTGGTAGATATTGCTGTTGCCTTTGTAATGGGTGCTGCTTTTAACAAAGTAGTAAGTTCGTTTACAGGCGGAATTGTTTCTCCCTTAATTGGATTAATTTTCAAATCAGACTTCAAAGACCAAAAATGGATCATTACCGAAGGCACCTTAAATGATGCAGGTGAAACCGTTGGTGAAGTTGCTGTATTATGGGGAGATTTCTTAACCAACGTTATCGACTTTGTAATTGTTGCTTTTGTAATGTTTATGGTTATAAAAGGAGTTAACAAAATGAAGAAGAAAGAAGAACCTGCTCCAGCAGCTCCTGCAGGACCATCAGATAATGAGTTATTAGCAGAAATTAGAGACTTATTAAAAAAGTAGTTTCTTGTTAATAATTTAACAATTGAAAATTTATTGTTAAAAAGCCTTTGTTGATGAAAAAACGAAGGCTTTTTTCATTCAATACAAAGGAATTAATACTTAGCTTTGTTAACTTAATTTATAAAAGCATTAAAAAATGAAAGTAGCTGTAGTTGGTGCAACAGGTATGGTAGGAGAAGTAATGTTAAATGTTCTTAGCGAGCGTAACTTCCCTTTAACCGAACTTATTCCTGTAGCTTCAGAACGTTCTGTAGGAAAATCGGTTTTGTTTAATGGTAAAAACTATACTGTTGTTGGACTAAAAGATGCTGTTGCAATGCGTCCTGATATTGCTTTATTTTCTGCTGGTGGAGGAACCTCATTAGAATGGGCTCCAAAATTTGCTGAAGTAGGAACAACTGTTATTGATAATTCTTCGGCATGGAGAATGGATCTTGATAAAAAACTAGTGGTTCCAGAAATTAATGCTAACACACTTACAAAAACCGATAAGATTATAGCTAACCCTAACTGTTCTACAATTCAAATGGTTTTAGCGTTGGCTCCTCTTCATAAAAAATATAAAATAAAACGTATTGTAGTTTCTACTTACCAATCCGTTTCTGGAACAGGTGTGAAAGCTGTAAAACAACTAGAAAATGAAATGGCAGGAGTAGAAGGAGAAATGGCTTATCCATATCAAATCCACCGAAATGCCATTCCACATTGCGATGTATTTGAAGAAAACGGTTACACAAAAGAAGAGATGAAACTCGTAAGAGAAACTCAAAAAATTCTTGATGATAGAACTATTGCTGTCACTGCTACTGCTGTAAGAATACCTACAGCTGGTGGTCACAGTGAAGCAGTTAATGTAGAGTTTGAAAATGATTTTGACCTTAAAGAAGTACGAAATATTTTAGAAAACACTGATGGTGTTGTGGTTCAAGATGATTTACAAAACAACTCTTACCCAATGGCAATAAATGCACACGGTAAAGACGATGTTTTTGTTGGAAGAATAAGACGAGATGGCTCACAACCCAATTCCTTAAACCTTTGGATTGTAAGCGATAACCTTCGTAAAGGGGCAGCTACAAATACAGTTCAAATTGCTGAGTACTTGATTAAAGAAAATTTAATATAAAAAATAGCATTTTAACTCAAATAAACAGTAAAAACGTGTAGTACAACTAATTAATTCTATTTGCTTTACGTGAATAGTTATCTTAGGTGTCCAAATTTTACTGTAAATGCTAAAAAATTACTTACAGCGTATCGGTCTGATTATGTTGGTTTTGGTACAGTTTTCATGTGCCAAAGACGACAATTACATTTCTTTGCCTCAAGACGAAGACCCTATTGAAACGTCTCCTGTGGTTTTTGACATTGAGTCTGTTCCTTATCAAACACTTTCTGAATATAATTTCTTTGAAGGAGACTTATCAAACCTAAACCCTGTTTATGGTGTTTTACCTTATGATTTAATTTCTCCTCTGTTTTCAGATTATGCTCACAAAAAACGATTTGTTTGGATGCCTGAAGATGTAAGTGCTAGCTATGTTGATGACCATTCTGTTCTTAACTTCCCTGTTGGAACAATTCTCATCAAAAACTTCTATTTTGATACTGTTTCTCCTGGTTCGCAAACCAAAATTCTAGAAACAAGGTTAATGATTTTAAAGGAAGAAGGTTGGGTATTTGCAAATTACAAATGGAACGAAGAACAAACTGAAGCTAATTTTGATTTAAACGGAAGTTTTGAAGCTTTCAGTTTTACTGAAAACAATATTGAAAGAAATGTAAATTATCGTATTCCTGCAGAAGCAGAATGTTTAACCTGTCATAAATCATCTAGTGACACTTCAATTCCAATAGGTCCTAAACCACAAAACTTAAACAAAAGTTTTTCTTATGAAGATGGCACAAAAAACCAACTTCAAAAATGGATTGAAATGGGTTATTTAACAGGAAGTGTTCCTCAAAACATCTACTCTGTTGTTGACTGGAGTAATGAAAGCGAGCCTCTAGAGCTTCGTGTTAGATCTTATCTAGACATTAATTGTGCCCATTGCCATTCAGACGATAGACACTGCGATTATAGACCTGTAAGATTTGCTTTTAATGAATCAGAAGATATTACCAACCTAGGCGTTTGTGTTGAACCTCATACAGTTATTGATCCTGCGTTAACTTATATTGTAAGCCCAGGAAACATACAACGCTCTGTAATACCAACAAGATTAAATACAACAGAGGAATCCTTGAGAATGCCTCTATTAGGAAGAACACTAATACACAAAGAAGGTGTTGACTTAATAGAAGAATGGATAAACTCGCTAAATACTATATGTGAATAATAATACTACTTATATAACTTAATTATGAAACCTATAATAATATCAATCTTTGCCTTTTTTGTTACTGTTTCAGTAAACGCTCAAAGTTATAACTCATGTACTGATGCGTTTAATGCTCCAACAATTACTGCCGGAACTTACTCTGTAGGAACAATAGATGGCGATGAACCAAGTGATTTTTGTATAACAGGTAGTAGCTCAAGTGTTACTGCTGCTGAGTGGGTTAAATATGTGCCAACTGCTGATTATTCAATTACGGTGA
Organism: Gaetbulibacter jejuensis; assembly: GCF_039524015.1. Taxonomy (NCBI): domain Bacteria; kingdom Pseudomonadati; phylum Bacteroidota; class Flavobacteriia; order Flavobacteriales; family Flavobacteriaceae; genus Gaetbulibacter; species Gaetbulibacter jejuensis. Next base: position 363,070 of record NZ_BAAAGF010000001.1, read on the forward strand.
GTTCTGACCTTCCTGTTAATGGAAATAAAGACACTCGCTTACACATTTACACAGGAACCTGTGGAAGTTTAACTTGTGTTGGTGGTGATGATGATTCAGGTACATTTACAGGAACAAATACTGGTTCGTATTTATCTGTGTTAACAGTAGAGGTAACTGCAAATCAAACGTACTACATTGTTTGGGACAACAAGTATACAGATAGTAATGACTTTGACTTTGAATTAACCGAAAATCCTCCAACTCCTCCTGTTCCTGTTACATTTACAACTCAGGCTTCTGGAATGTCTGGTTCTTACAAAAGAGGTATGGTAGATATGAATGGTGATTTTCTAGACGATTTAGTTGCCGTTAATACCGATTCAACTTACGTTTCAGGATATGATATTGAAGGTGACCCTATTTACACAACTGTTGAAAAACCTTATATCTTTATTCGTTATCAATTAGCTGGAGGAGCATTTCAAAAAACCAAAATAGTTACTTCTTATCCTGATTATAAACCGTCTTGGAGTTTAGCTGCAGGAGATTGGGACGCTAATGGGTACAATGATCTTTTATATGGTGGGAACTCTGGTGTAACATTCATGAAAGCTAACTCAACAGGAACTGCATATACCGAAATCTCTGGTCCTGAATATGTTTTTTCACAACGTTCAAACTTTGTTGATATTAATAATGATGGTCATTTAGATGCATTTGTTTGTCATGACACGGCTCCTAGCGTATCCTATATTAATGATGGTTCTAATAATCTCATCTATGAAAACACTAATGGATTAGGAGATTATGCTTCGGGTGGAAACTATGGTTCTATTTGGGTCGATTATGATAACGACAGAGATATAGATATGTTTATGGCTAAATGTGGCGGTAGTACCGAAAGAAGAACAAACCAGTTGTACAGAAACAACGGAAATGGAACTTACACCGAAGTAGGAACTGTAGCTGGTTTAGACGATATAATGCAAACTTGGTCTTCGGCTTGGGGTGATTTTGATAACGATGGAGATATGGATATTTACATTGGCTCAAGTACTGCAAACGACCATAAAATAATGCGCAACAATAATGATGGTACTTTTACTGATGTTACTGCAGGATCAGGTATAAGTAGCGCTAATCAAGGAATAGAGTGTGTTGCAGGTGATTTTGATAATGATGGGTATTTAGATGTGCTTTCAAATGGATCTATTTTGTTTGGTGATGGCACATTAAAATTTAATGTATATAGTGGTCCTCCTAGTGGCTCAATTGGCGATATAAACAATGATGGTTTCTTAGATGTCTTTACTAATAGCGTTTATGTAAATGATGGCAACAGTAATAACTGGATAAAAATTATTACCATTGGAGATCAAGCTGGTGGTTATAGTAATATTAATGGTATTGGAGCTAGAGTGGAAATTAATTCTGCTTTAGGAACTCAAATTAGAGATGTTCAAAGCGGAACTGGTTTTAGGCACATGAGTACATTAAATACACATTTTGGTATTGGTACAGATAGCTCTATAAACTATATAAGAATTTATTGGCCATCAGGAATTATCGATCAAGTTAACAACCCTTCAATTAACGGAAGTATTACAATTGTAGAAGGAGCTAATACATTAGGACTAGAAGATTCAATGGTTAATGATTTAATTCTTTATCCAAACCCAACTAAAGACATTTTAAACTTAGGAAGAATAGACAATTTAGCAGATGCCTTTTACACCATTTTTGATATTACTGGCAAACGTGTAGTAAATGCTAAACTTAGCCAAAACTCTATTGATGTTTCACATTTAAATTCAGGAAACTATATTTTAAGAGTAGTATATGGCGCATCAATTAAAACCCAAAAATTTATCAAATACTAAACCATTTAACAATAAACACATCATATTTTAAAAGCTTTTAGCTTTAAGCAGATATATTTCTTATATTAGGCTTCTTTTCTTACTTATGTTGAAAAAAGCTCTGTTATTAGGAATATTACTTGTTTGCTTTTCTTGTGGTTCAGACGATAATTACGTTTCAAGAGAAATTGAAACAAGTCTTGATACTGCTTCAACTCAAGAGTCTGTTTCTGTTCAAATAGCTATTTTTGAAAACGATGGTTATATTCCCGAACAAGGATTTTTAACAATAACTACTGCTTCTAATGGTTTTGTGGAAATTTTAAACAATAACACGCAAACTATTTTAGATGACCTTGTGGTTTACACTCCAAGTCCAAACTTTACTGGTCAAGACACCTTTACTTACACAGTTTGTGAAAATGAAAACTCTTCAATCTGTGTTACTGAAACTGTATCTATTACTGTGACTTCAGCCTCAACCGTAAGCTTCAACCTTAACGAAATACCTTATCAAAACTTATCGGAGTATGGGTTTTTTACTGGAACTTTAAAAGACTTAAATCCTAGTTCAGGAGTTGTTCCTTACGATCTTAGTTCTCCTCTTTTTAGTGATTATGCTCATAAAAAACGTTTTTTATGGATGCCTAATAATGTTTCTGCTCAATATGTTAATGATCACAGTCCTTTCGATTTTCCTGTTGGTACAGTACTGATTAAAAATTTTTATTACGAAAATGTTCAACCAACAAATACAACCGTACTTATTGAAACCCGATTAATGTACATGACTGATGAAGGTTGGGATTTTGCAAAATATGTTTGGAATGATGAACAAACCGAAGCGACTTTTACAGATGATGGCAGCTTTAAAAGTATCGAGTGGATAGAAAACTCACAACTTAAAACGGTTAATTACCGAATACCCTCCAAAAATGAATGTTTCACTTGCCATAACAAATTTGGAACTCCACTTCCTATTGGTCCTAAACCGCAAAATATAAATAAAGAATACAATTACTCCGAAGGTTTAAAGAATCAATTAAACAAGTGGATTGAGGTTGGTTACCTAGAAAACACCATACCTTCCAACATCGTATCAACTGTTAACTGGGAAGATGGGTCGCTTCCTTTAGAAATTAGAGCTAGGTCATACATTGATATAAACTGTGCGCATTGTCACTCAGACGAGAGTTATTGTGAGTACAGGTCAATGCGTTTTGCTTTTAACGAAAACGACAACCAAGAAAACATGGGTGTTTGTGTTGATGCTGATACGCAAGTCGAAGGGCTAACAACAATAGTAACACCAAACAACTTTAACGAATCCATACTACACTTTAGAATTAATTCTGTGCAAGATCAATATAGAATGCCTTTACTAGGTAGAACTTTAAAACATGTTGAAGGCGTTAGATTAATAGAAGAATGGATAAACTCCTTAAATACAGATTGCCAATAAATTAAAACTAATCATGATATGAAAAAAATTACTCTAGTTTTATTTTTAATTTCGAGCTGCTTAAGTGCTCAAGTTTTAAATCAATCAGCCAATTGGCCAAATACCAACTGGACACTATCAGGAACCTATGATAGTAATCCATTAATTTTTGTAGAAAACCCAACAGTAGATTCATCAACATTTTCATTTGATGAAGACGAAGCTGGTGATAACTCTATAAATAATATTGCTGCTGTTTCTCCAGTAATTAATCTAACCAATGCTTATAATGCAGGGGAAACATGGATACTAGTAGACGCTAATTACGTTATTAGTATTTATCAAGATGAATCTTTAAGTTTAGAGTATTGGGACGATGACGCTTCGAGTTGGATTAGTTGGGGAACTCCTATTACCTCTAATTCATCTGGTGCGCCAAACAGCAATTTTTGTGCTGGTCCACCTGAAGCCTTAAATGCAGGTCATTTAAACATTTCAGCTTTTACTGCCAACCAACTGGCAAACTTTCAATATCGAATTCATTATAATGATAATAGTTCTTGGGGTTGGGGATTTTGTCTTACCTCACCAACCATTTACTCTCAAATGCCTCCTGCTTGTCCTAATATAACTAACCTTAGTGTGAGTAACGTTTCTTATGATTCTGCAGATATTTTTTGGCAAGCAGGTGATGTAGAATCATCTTGGGAAATAGCTATTCAATTGGCTGGAACAGGAGTGCCAACAGGTTCAGGAGAAAGCACAACTTATAATAATCCTTATGAGGCTAGTAGCCTATTAGACAATACAACTTATGAAGTTTATGTTAGAGGAAATTGTGGAGGTGGAGATTATAGCAATTGGATAGGTCCTGTTAACTTTACTACACCTGTATTATCTAGAGTTAACTTTACTCAAGATCCAATAGATGTTGCCTCTGGTTACGATTTAACTGTTGTAGACATGAACAATGACTTCTTAGACGATATCGTTTCTGTATCAAATACTAATGTAAATATTCATTACCAATTAAGTACTGGAGGTTTTAATGAAGCTAATTTACCGACACCTGAAGCTGACTTTATGCCTGGGTGGAGTATGGCAGCAGCAGACTTTGATGCTAATGGATATACAGACCTAGTTTATGGAAATACATTTGGAGTTACTTTTATGAAGGCAAATGATACAGGTACTGCTTTTACTGAAATCTCTGGTCCTGAAGACGTATTTTCTCAACGCACAAACTTTGTTGACATCAATAACGATGGGCATCTCGACGCTTTTGTTTGTCATGATGTTGCTCCTAACGTTTTCTATATTAACGATGGAAATGGCAACCTAACATTTAACCAAGGTGGATTAGGCGATTATTCATCTGGTGGTAATTATGGCTCTATCTGGATTGATTATGATAACGATAGAGATATTGATATGTTTATTGCTAAATGCGGAGGAGAAGTTGCGAGAAGAACCAATCAAATGTTAACCAATAATGGAGATGGCACTTTTACTGAAAACGCTACTGCCTTAGGACTTGACGACCCAATGCAGACATGGTCTTCAACTTGGGGAGATTATGATAACGATGGAGACATGGATGTGTTTGTTGGTGCAAGTTCAGGAAGTCACAAGTTAATGAGAAATAATGGTAATGGTACTTTTACCGATGTAACTTCTGGAGCAGGTGTAAGTACTGCTCCTACTGGTCATGAAAACGTAAGTTATGATTTTGACAATGATGGTTTTTTAGACATTGCTTGTAATGGTACAATTATGTATGGAAAAGGAGACCTCACATTTGAAGATATAGATAATGCGCAATTGAGTTACGCCAACGGATCGTTTGGAGACTTAAACAATGATGGTTTTATAGATGCTTACTACAACGAAACCATATACTGGAACAATACAACACCTAACAACTGGATAACAATTAATACTGTAGGTACAGTTAGCAATATTCATGGTATTGGAGCCAGAGTTGAAATTCATACAGATTCTGGTACTCAAATAAGAGACGTAAGAAGTGGTGAAGGCTTTAAATACATGAGTACACTTAATACTCACTTTGGTTTAGGCTCTCAAACAAGTATTAATAATATTACTATTTATTGGCCTTCTGGTATTATAGATATTGTTGAAAACCCAACAATAAATACTAGTGTAGTTGTTGTTGAAGGAGAAACTCTTGGGTTGGACGATACGCTAACAGATAACTTAATTATCTACCCTAACCCTACAAAAGACTTTTTGAATATTTCTCTTCCTGCTGATAACCTTGAAAGTGCTATTTACACTATTTTCGATATCTCAGGTAAACGTGTTAGCAATGCTAAATTAGATGGTTCAATCATAGATGTATCCTACTTAAGTTCAGGAAATTATGTTTTAAGAATCATTTCTGGAAATTCAATTAAAACTCAAAAATTTATAAAACAGTAACATACTTTTATATAAAATTTCTAAAATCGCTCAAGTAAATGAGCGATTTTTTTATGGTATTTTTGCAGCATGCTAAGCGTAAAGAACATTTCATTTAAATACAGTAAAGATTTTATACTTAAAGATATTGACTTCACTGTTAAAAAAGGAGAACATATCTCAATTATTGGCGAAAGTGGTTCAGGTAAATCAACACTGCTGAAGCTTATTTACGGAGAATTGGATTGCACCAAAGGACAGCTGTTTTGGAATACGACCGAAATTTTAGGCCCTAAGTATAATCTTGTTGTTGGCTATCCCTTTATGAAATATGTATCGCAAGAATTCGATTTAATGCCTTTTACTTCTGTTGAAGAAAATATAGGCGCATTCCTATCTAATTTTTTTCCAGAAGAGAAAAAAGAACGCGTTAATGAACTTCTTGAAGTAGTTGAATTAAATGACTTTGCCAAAACTAAAGTAAAACTGCTTAGTGGAGGTCAAAAACAACGTGTAGCGTTAGCTAGAGCTATTGCAAAACAACCTGAAATATTGTTGCTAGATGAACCTTTTAGCCATATTGATAATTTTAAAAAACAAAGTCTAAGACGAAATCTTTTTAACTATTTAAAAGCAAAAAACATTGCTTGCGTTGTTGCCACACATGATAAAGAAGACGTCTTAGGATATGCTGATCGAATTTTAGTCTTAAACGATTCAAAAATTGTTGCAAACAACACACCTGAAGCTCTTTTTAAAAATCCTAAAGAACCTTTAATTGCTTCTTTTTTTGGAGAGTTTAATACTATTGGTGGTCAAATTATCTACGCACATCAATTAAAAGTGGTTGAAAACTCTAAGCTGAATGTTACCGTAAAACAGTCTTACTTTAAGGGAACACATGTTTTAATTGAAGCTATATACAATGGAAGTTCGGTATTTTTTAACCACCATACCAAACTAGAAAAAAGAGCAAACGTGTGTTTAGAAGTTGTCACTCGACCTTATTGATTTTAAAGGTTTTATCTCTAAAAACAACCTCATCACCTATCCTTTTCCCTGTTAGTTTTTGACCTATTGGTGTTTGTGGAGAAATTGCAAAAAAAGCTATTCCGTTAATACGTATTTGACCAGTACTTATTGCTATAAAATAATTTAAATCGCTAGTGTAAACAACACTTCCTAAGGTAATTTTTAAAGTTGTACTTAAAGGATTTACTTTAAAAAGAACCTCTTTTAAAGCTTCAGCTTCTCTAAGTTGTTCACCTGCTTTTTCTCGCTCTAACTGAATCATAGCTCGTCCTGTTTCGTGCTTATCTCCTGCACTACTTTTGGTTTCAGAAAGTAATGATTGTTGAATTTCTTCTATGTTACGTTTGATAGCTTCAATTCTGTTTTCAACAAAATTTAAACACTGACTGTATAGTTCTTGCTTGATACTCACTTAAATTAACTCTGATAATTCTCTACCTATACTACTACCTATTGCAACTCCCATACCTCCTAAACGCACACCACAAAATACATTATTGGACACTTGTTTAACAATAGCTTTCTTTTGATTACCAACTCCCATAATACCACTCCATCTATGTTCAATTTCAAAAGGTGTATGAGGTAAAATGGTGGTTTTTAATAACAGCTCTAGTTGGTCTTGAATTAATTTGGTTTGATTAAATACTGTTGTTTCTTCGCCTTTAAAATCAAGATGTCGGCCACCTCCAAAAAGGATTCTATTATCAATATTTCTGAAATAATAATAGCCTTTATCTAAATGAAACGTTCCTTTTATGGGTAAGTTTTCAATGGGTTTTGTAATTAAAATCTGGGCTCTTGCAGGTTTTACATCTTCATCTAATAATTGAGACGCAAAACCATTTGTGGCTATTATTAGCTTTTTGGTTTTAAACTCAAATGCATTGGTTTTTAGATGAACCGAAGCAGTTGCTTCCTCAAATGCTTCTAGTGTAAGGTTGTTAAGTATTTTAATGCCTTTATGCAACACTTTTTCTAGTAAAGCTTCCATCATTAAACCAGTGTCTATTTGACCTTCAAACGGATTAAAAACGTACTTGTCTTTGATGTTTTTAAACTTAAAGTCGTTACCTCTTAAACCAAATACATCAGCCTTAAAAATAGAGTTTAACAAGCTGTTTACTGATTCTCGCTTGGACAAGCAATCTTCATATAATTCATGGTCTGTTTCAGAGAAAAGCTCATAACCACCCAATTGCTGATAATCTATCGCTTTATCAGATAAGTTTTCTCGCAATAATCGTAATCCTTCAATACGTTTTTTTACAAGGTTTACTACCTCTTCTTCTGTATGTGTGTTTAAATCATCTAGAATTTCGCTTAAGCTACCAAAACAAGCAAATCCTGCATTTTTAGTACTTGCGCCTTGAGGTAAAATCCCTTTTTCTAAAATTAAAATTTTAGCTTTTGGGTATTTATTTTTTAAGTGTAGTGCACAGTTTAAACCAACAATACCACTACCAACAATAGTAAAATCGATAGTGCTTAACCATGTTTTTATTTCCCAGTAACTAAAATTCAAAAAGACGAAAGGTTTATTACCGTAAATGTACTTATTTTTTAGTAGTATTTTTGACTTGTGTTAAGGATAGAAACGGCATCCTTTTTTTGAGGAACGAAGAAAAAAGATATAGTGAATAGCCTGACTTTTGCGCATGAAATAGCAAAAGGAACACCATAAAAAAACTCCGAATTTTCATTCGGAGTTCTATTATTTATTCTTCAACTTGTTTTTCCATTACAAAATCTTCCATAAACTTAGTGGTATAGTTTCCTGCTAAATAATCAGGATGTTCCATAAGTTGTCTGTGGAAAGGTATTGTAGTTTTAATACCTTCAATAACAAACTCGTCTAGAGCACGTTTCATTTTATTAATGGCTTCTTCTCTTGTTTGAGCAGTAGTAATCAACTTAGCGATCATAGAATCGTAGTTTGGCGGAATACTATATCCTGCATAAACATGAGTATCTAAACGTACACCATGACCTCCTGGAGCGTGTAATGTAGTTATTCTACCTGGAGATGGTCTAAAGTCGTTAAATGGATCTTCGGCATTAATTCTACATTCAATTGAGTGTAGATTTGGCGTGTAGTTTTTACCAGAAATTGGCACACCTGCTGCTACTAAAATTTGTTCGCGTATTAAATCGAAATCAATAACTTGTTCAGTAATTGGGTGCTCAACTTGAATACGAGTATTCATTTCCATGAAATAGAAGTTTCTGTGTTTATCTACAAGAAACTCTACTGTTCCTGCGCCTTCGTATTTTATGAATTCTGCTGCTTTTACAGCTGCTTCACCCATTTTTTTACGAAGTGCATCAGTCATAAAAGGCGATGGTACTTCTTCGGTTAATTTTTGATGGCGACGTTGTACCGAGCAATCTCTTTCAGATAAATGACATGCTTTTCCACGAGAGTCACCAACAACTTGTATTTCGATATGTCTTGGCTCTTCAATAAGCTTTTCCATATACATATCGTCATTTCCAAAGGCTGCTTTACTTTCTTGTCTAGCCGATTCCCATGCTGCTTTAAGGTTCTCTGGTTTCCATACAGCACGCATTCCTTTTCCTCCACCACCAGCAGTTGCTTTAAGCATTACTGGGTAACCTACTTCTTTTGCAAGTTTTTCACATTCTTCAAAATCGGCAATAATACCTTCACTACCTGGTACACATGGTACTCCTGCAGCTTTCATTGTAGCTTTAGCTGTTGCTTTATCTCCCATTTTAGAGATCATTTCAGCTGAGGCTCCAATAAATTTTATATTATGCTCTTCACAGATTTTAGAAAACTTAGCATTCTCAGATAAGAATCCGTATCCTGGATGAATTGCGTCAGCGTTAGTAATTTCGGCTGCGGCAATTATATTAGACATTTTTAGGTAAGACTCTGTACTTGGTGCAGGACCAATACAAACGGCTTCGTCAGCAAACTTTACATGTAAACTATCAGCATCTGCTGTAGAGTAAACAGCTACCGTTTTAATGCCCATTTCTTTACAGGTTCTAATAACACGAAGTGCTATTTCTCCTCTATTGGCTATCAGTATTTTTTTAAACATAACTAGATGAGTTTAAAAGTTTATGGTTTATGTGTTTAGAGTTCTAGCTAAAATAGTTTTGAACTTTTAACTGTAAACTTTAAACTTCGAATTATGATGGATCTACTAAAAATAATGGTTGATCGAACTCAACTGGTGATGCATCGTCCACTAGTACTTTTACGATTTTTCCTGAAATTTCAGATTCAATTTCATTGAATAATTTCATCGCTTCAATAACACACAATACGTCACCTTCTTTAATAGTGCTTCCTACCTCAACAAAAACAGGTTTGTCTGGTGAAGGCTTGCGGTAAAATGTTCCAATTATTGGAGACTTTATAGTTACATATTTTGAATCTTCATTTGAAGCTGCTGGTGCAACAGGAGTTGATGCTACAACTTCAGCTGCAGCAACTGCTGCTGGTTGAGCAACTGGTGTTTGAGCCATTGGAATTTGTTGTACAATGGTTGTTGCTTCTCCTTTATCGTCACTTCCTGTTTTAATGGTGATTTTTATATCGTCCATTTCTAATTTAACCTCGCTTGCTCCAGACTTGGCAACAAATTTGATTAAGTTTTGAATTTCCTTTATATCCATAATAAATTAGATTAGTTAATTAAATTGGTTTTATTAGTTAGGAATTATATGCCCATTTTAAATATATTGATCCCCAAGTGAATCCACCTCCAAAAGCAGCAAAAATTAAATTGTCTCCTTTTTTTAGTTTGTCTTCGAAATCACTTAATAGTAATGGTAATGTTGCAGATGTTGTATTACCATATCTATGAATGTTTTTAAGTACTTTAGAATCTTCTAAATTCATTCTACTTGCTGTAGCGTCTATGATTCGCATATTAGCTTGATGTGGCACTAACCAAGACACATCATCATGTGTTAGGTTGTTTCTTTGCATTATTTTTTCGCAAACATCAGCCATATTAGATACAGCAAACTTAAACACTGTTCTACCATCTTGGTGTACAAAATGTTGTTTGTTTTTTACAGTATCTTCATTTGGAGGCAATATTGAACCTCCTGCTTCTATTTTAAGAAACTCTCTTCCTGAGCCATCACTTCTTAAGTATTCATCTTGAAAACCTAAGCCTTCAGTATTAGGCTCTAAAAGCACAGCTCCTGCTCCATCACCAAAAATAATACATGTTGCTCTATCAGTATAGTCTATAATTGAAGACATTTTATCTGCTCCTATAAGTAGCACTTTTTTATATCTTCCTGATTCTATATAGCTAGATGCTGTTGACAAACCGTAAAGAAAACTTGAGCATGCAGCCTGCAAATCGTATGCAAAGGCATTGGTAGCTCCTATTTTAGTGGCTGTATAAACTGCTGTAGATGCTACAGGCATATCTGGTGTAGCTGTAGCAACAATTACCAAATCGATTTCTTTAGGATCGATTTGCTTTTTTTCTATTAAGTTTTCTGCTGCTTTAACTGCAAGGTAAGAAGTGCCTTCGCCTTCTTTTTTAAGTATTCTGCGTTCTTTTATACCTGTTCTGGTTGTTATCCATTCATCATTTGTGTCTACCATAGTCTCTAAGACTTTATTTGATAGTACAAACTCAGGCACAAAAGCTCCTACAGCTGTTATTGCTGCTGTGATTTTACTCATTGCTTATTAATTAGTTATCTCAAAAAAGGTGGTAAAAGTGTCAAAAACAAGTAACTTTTGTATAAAATCACCACTTTTTTGGTCAAATATTATGCAAATTAAGTTGTTTTTAAGACTTTCAAAAATTAATCATAAAAAAAACGCTCTGTTTAGAGCGTTTTATTGTATGCGCGCATAATAGTTATGCTAAATTTTCTTCTTTTTCAGAATTATCTATAAGTACTTGACCTCTGTAATACAATTTACCTTCGTGCCAGTGAGCTCTATGGTAAAGATGAGCTTCTCCTGTTGTAGGGCATGTTGCAATATGAGGCACTGATGCCTTATAATGTGTTCTCCTTTTATCTCTTCTAGTTTTAGAAATCTTTCTCTTAGGATGTGCCATTTTCTATATTATTTATCCGTTAATAGTTTTTTTAATGTATTCCAACGAGGATCAATTTCCTCTGATTGGGTTTTATTTTCTTCAGCTTTAGGGCTTAATTCTTCTAACTTTTTAAGCATTTCTGACTCTAGTGTACCATCTTCAACTCCTGGGTGAACCCTTTTTGCTGGAACTGATAATACTATTAGTTCATAGATGTATTGTGAAACATTGATTTCGTATTCGCCATGAGGAATAATAAGCACATCTAAATGCTCGTCATTATACTCTTCGCCAAACTTTACAACTAAATCAAAAGTACCTTTTACCTTTTGGTTATAAGGCTCATTTGACACATCACAATTAACGTTAACGTCTCCTTTTATTTTAAAATGTAATTCTAAAAAGGTTGTTTTTTTTTCAAAAAGCAATTCTGCTTTTACGTTAACATCATTAAACTCATCATACTCAAAATGCTCAAAGAACTTTTTATCAATTTGATAATCAAAATGATGTTTCCCTAGCTTTAATCCTACAAAAGGGATTGTATACTCTTTTAACAACTTCATATCCACATTCATTTTGAGCCTGCAAATATATAAATTTTTTATTAAGTAGCCGATGTTATAAACAATTTTTGTTTATATCTTTTTTGGCGCTTTTTTTAATGGGTTTTTTGAAAGCTCGTTATATTCAGTTCTATTCTTAAATATTTTTAATGCTGTAAAGATGGCTTCTTTAAAAGAACTTTCGTCTGCAATACCTTTTCCTGCTATTTCATAAGCTGTTCCATGATCTGGCGATGTCCTTATTTTAGCTAAGCCAGCAGTAAAGTTTACACCATTTCCAAAGGCAATAGTTTTAAAAGGAATTAATCCTTGATCATGATAGGAAGCTACCACAGCATCAAACCCTTTATAGTTGCCTGAACCAAAAAAGCTATCGGCTGAATATGGTCCAAAAACCAATTTTCCTGATGCTTTAATTTTTTGTAGTGTTGGTCCAAGCACTTTATCATCTTCATTTCCAATAACACCATTGTCTCCTGCATGAGGGTTTATTGCTAAAACTGCAATTTTGGGCCTATTAATTCTGAAGTCTTTTTTAAGTGAGGTATAAACCGTATGTATTTTGTCTTCGATAAGTTGTGGCGTAATATGATTTGGCACATCTTTTACAGGAACATGATCAGTAAGCAAGCCTACTTTTAACGAATCAGTTACCATAAACATGAGGCTTTTACCACCTATAACTTTAGCAAGATAATCTGTGTGTCCAGGAAATTTGAACTTATCAGATTGTATATTATGTTTATTAATAGGTGCTGTAACCAAAACGTTTATTTTATCACTTTTAAGTGCTGATGCAGCAGTCTCTAAAGACCTTATAGCAAATTGCCCAATTTTTGGGTCTTCCTTACCAAACTCAATATTGACATTATCTTTCCATGTATTAAAGACATTTACTTTACCTTCAACTATTTGGTCTAAATTATTTATACCATGAAAGTTTATACTACTATTGAAATGTTTTTTAAAAAAGGACATCACTTTTACTGAAGCAAAAACAACTGGCGTACAAAAATCAAGCATTCGAGAGTCTTCAAATGCTTTTAATGTGATTTCTGGCCCAATACCGTTTAAGTCTCCTATAGAAATTCCTACTGTAATTTTTTCTTCTTTTTTCATTAAAATACTTTCTTAGTGTGTATTTTTACAGTTACAAATTTAACCATTTATTCGACATTATGTTTACAGGAATTATTGAAGAAATAGGTACCCTTACCAAGTTAAGCCATGAAGATGAAAACCTAGTTCTTACAGTAAAAAGTAATATTTCATCTGAACTTAAAATAGACCAAAGTGTATCTCATAACGGAATATGCTTAACCGTAACAAGCATTGGCAATAATGAACATACCGTTGTTGCTATAAGAGAAACATTAGCAAAAACTAATCTTGGTGGTTTAAAATTAAACGAAGGTGTTAACCTTGAAAGAGCAATGAAACTTGGTGATAGACTAGATGGTCATATTGTTCAAGGTCATGTTGACCAAACAGCAGTTTGTGCTTTTAAAGAATCGCAAAACGGAAGCTGGTTATTTTCTTTTAAGTATGATGATTCACTTAACAACATTACAATAGAAAAAGGTTCTATTACTGTTAATGGTGTTAGTTTAACGGTTGTAAACTCTAAAAAAAATGAATTTAGTGTTGCAATTATTCCTTACACTTATGAACATACAACTTTCAAACAAATAGAGGTTGGTGATACAGTAAACTTAGAGTTTGATGTTTTAGGCAAATATATAACTAGGCTTCACGAGTTAAAGCAAGAGTAATTACTTTATTTTCTTTTTTATTCCATAAAATAAACCTATAGCTACCAGAAAAGCAATACCACCATCAATAGGAAGTCCTGGTGGAGGTGGAGGGATTGGAGGAGGAGGTGTTCCATCTACTTGAGCGTTGCATACAAAACTTATTAATACAAATAAGATTGAGGCTAAAATTTTCCTGTTTTGTATTCCCATTTTTTACTTTTAATGTATAAAAAGTAAGTTATTAACCCTTATTTTAAAAGTAATGATTTATAAAACTATAGTGTCAACAAAATTTTTAATCGCTTCTAAATAAAAGTATTCAAACTTGAACACATATACTGTTATTATTAACAGCATATTTTAATTTAAGTTGTAAATGTATAAAAAAAAGCGAGTTAACAAAATAAAATCCCAACAAACATTCTTTAAAATGCAAAAATCATCGACGAAATGCATCGCCAAAAGATATATTTTTCACTTACTTTAATAGCACTCAAATATAATATAATTAACTTATTTTAAAACAAAATCTAAGTTTAAAACTTCATTAACTTATTGTTATTTGGAGCTTTATCAATAATTTTTAATATATACGTATTTTTTATAAAAGCAGTTTTATTATTTGCAATCTTAACAGAAAACAATATTTTTTGTAAGAAAAAGACTTCAATTTTCCACAAACTACATTTTTCACATGACAACATGTGTTTTTAAACTTAATTTATAAACATTTTTAAATATCATTTTATTAGAAACTACTACTAAAAATTCTCATTCTTGATATTTTAATCTAAATTTCAAGATAATTAAATTTAATACAAATCAGTACATGATAAATTTAAGCACAATAGATTACGTTTTTATTTTTGGGTTTTTCGCAATTACCTTGGGTATTGGCTTTATGGTATCAAAAAAATCAGGTCAAAATCCAGCTGAATATTTTCTTTCGGGTCGTACTATGCCTTGGTGGTTACTTGGTGTTTCAATGGTGGCGACTACGTTTTCAACAGATACTCCCAACCTTGTTACTGATATTGTTAGAACTAATGGCGTGTCTGGAAACTGGGTTTGGTGGGCATTTTTAATTACTGGCTTATTAACTGTTTTTGTGTATGCTAAATTATGGCGAAAGTCAGGAGTATCAACAGATATTGAGTTTTACGAATTTAGATATGGTGGCAAACCTGCAAGATTTTTGCGTTCTTTTAGAGCTATTTATCTTGGTATTATTTTTAACATTCTTGCCATGGCAGCGGTTACATTGGCTGCTATAAAAATAGGGCAAGTTATGCTTGGGCTTACTGCATTACAAACTGTAGGTATTGCTGGTGCTGTAACAGTTATTTTTAGTGCTGTTGGTGGATTTAAAGGCGTGGTTTACACCGATTTCATCTTGTTTTTTGTAGCAATGTGTGGCGGAATTGGTGCCGCGTACTACTGTGTAAACTTGCCTGAAATAGGTGGTTTAAGCGCACTTATTGAGAACGAAACTGTAGCCTCTAAACTAAATATTTTACCAGATTTCAATAATAAAGAAGCGCTTATTACGCTTTTAATTATTCCAATAGCTGTACAATGGTGGAGCGCTTGGTATCCTGGAGCTGAACCTGGTGGTGGTGGTTATATTGCTCAGCGTATGTTGGCTGCCAAAAACGAAAACCATGCTATTGGTGCAACGTTTTTCTTTAACATACTTCATTATGCATTACGTCCTTGGCCTTGGATAATTGTAGCGCTTTGCTCAATAGTTATTTATCCTGATTTAATAAGCCTTAAAGATGCCTTTCCAAATATTACTGATGATAAATTAGGTCATGATATTGCATATTCTGCAATGTTAACCAAATTACCTAGTGGACTTTTAGGCGTTGTACTTACCTCGTTAATTGCAGCTTATATGTCAACTATTTCTACGCATCTTAATTGGGGTTCATCTTATATCGTTAATGATTTTTATGTGCAACGTGTTAACAAAAATGCTTCTCAAAAAGAATTGGTAAATGTTGGAAGAATATCAACAGTTATTCTAATGGCTGTTTCTGCTATACTTGCTTTGTTGCTTAACAATGCGCTTCAGCTATTCAATATTATACTAATGTTTGGTGCTGGCACAGGATTAATCTTTATACTTCGTTGGTTTTGGTGGCGCATTAATGCGTGGAGTGAAATTTCGGCAATGTTTGTTTCTGGGATTATTTCTTTGTTGCTGAATTCAAAATCAATTGCACTATCTGCTTGGTTATTTGGCAATGAAAATACTATTGGCTTAATGCCTAGTTGGATGACTTATCCTTTTATTGTTATAGTAACAACAGGAGTTTGGTTGCTAGTTACTTTTTTAACTAAGCCTGAAAAAGACGACACTCTGTTTTCATTTTACAAAAAAATACAACCTGGTGGACCAGGTTGGAAACACACTGTCAAAAAAGCACAAGACCAAGGTGTTGACCTCAACCTTAACAAACAAGAATGGAATGTGCCTTCAGGAGTTTTAGCAACAATTGTTGGATGTGTTACAATATATAGCGTGTTGTTTGCAACAGGTTATTGGATTTATGGACAATACACAAAAGCTACTATTTTAACTTTTGTTGCGCTTGTATCTGCTTTTGCCTTAAAACATCTTTGGAAGAAGATAAAGGCTGTGGTTTTTTAACTATTCTAGGTTGATACCAAAAGCTTTAAAAGCTAATAACTGTCCTGGGTTTTCAATAGATTTTAACTCTAAACTACCTTCAAGTTTTGTGTCGTTATCAATTAAGACTTCATAATCTACTGTAGGTTCATTGTCTTTTTCAGTAATATTAATTTTTAAAGTAGGCCAACTTAAATCATTTTCAACCCATTCAATATTGCTGTCTTTAAGTTCCTCAACTATAGCCTCCTGTTCTGGTGTTAAACTTGTATTGACTATCTTTAAATTAAACTTCATTTCAAGCTCCGAATAAGGCACTAACTGAGGAAAATTCATATAAAACGCTAACAAATGCTCATTCGCGAAGGCTATATTATCCTTTTCAAGATAGGCTTTACTTAATGCTTCATGTACTCTAGCTATCAGTAATTTTTCATTAGTAGCATTAAGATGCTCGTCTTTTAAAACGCCTTCAAGTTTTTCAATCGCTAAGTCATATTCTCCATCTTCTAAATGAAATTGTCCTATAAAATAGTTAAAGTATTTGTGCACGTTTTCACGCTCGTCTTCTTGTAATTTTTTCTCAAATATATTGATGAAGTATTCAGGATTAAAATACTTTATAAGCTCCCAAATCTCATCAAAAAACAAATTGTTTTCCGAAGCAAATAAATTGTAATAGCCTATAAATCGTTCAGGATCTGCAGATAATTCACTAGTTAACAACAAATGCGCATTTTCTTGTTTAAAGTGATGTTTTGAAATCTCGTACAGCGTTTTAGGTTTATACCAATAGCCTTTGTCTCTAAACTTTAGCTCTTTTATAGATTTTTTATGGTATAAATATTTAAATAAAAGCGTGTTACGATTATACGACACTTCTCCCCAAGTACTGTTAACGTGTATTTCTTTAAAGTTTGCTGCTTTATCACGAAATTCTTTAGACTTTTTTAAATCTCCTGAGTAATAATAAGCTCTACTTAATGCAATATTATTCCACCCAAAACCAGGAGATGGACCAAGATATTTAATAGACCTATCAATAATTGTTTTTGCTGCCGATAAATCGTTTTTAAAAATCTTAACCGCAGATTGCATATAGTCAAACTCTTTTACGCTTTTCTCTTCGTAGTTATCGTTTTTACGTGCTTTTTCGTAGCTTTCTTCGGCCTCATCATACTTTGCTTGTATAAACTGAAGATTACCATAGTTGTTATACGACAACCTATCATATCTTTCTAATTGTTTGCTGAAATATTCGGCAGAATCTGTCTTAAGTTGATGGGAGTAAATAATGTTTTTATAGTGATAGTAACTTAGCAACGCTCCATTTCCATAATCTGGCCAATAAGTATTTATAAACCATTGGTTGTTTTTGTCTCTGTCTTTAATAGAATCGGCATATTTAGAGGCTAGTTGAAGATTTTCTTCAATTGTAGATTTTAAAAACGGATACTTTTCTGGACTGTACATCCTGTTACGCAAGTAAATCCATGAAATATTGCTATACGGATTAATACCGAAATTGAATACAAAGTCGCGTTTTTGAAGTCGTTTAACCGCCTTAATCGCTTCACCAGGTTTATCTATATATTCATAACTTTTTGACAAGTAATAAATGAGAATAGCATACTTTCTTTGGTATTGATAACGGTCAATATATGTTCTAATATCGGTAGTTCGTCTTAGTTCTCTATAAAAATCTTTTTCAAGCAGCTCAACAGCTTTTACAAGCGACTTTATTGCCGACTCATATCCTCTTTTATCCGAAGCTCTGTCATACCTGTAATTTGCTTCAAAAAAATGACCAACATAGTACGTACTATCTAACTGAATCATTTTTTGTGAAAGCTCATAGGCTTTACGACCACTATAACTTCCTCTAAACTCTCGTTCCAATCGGTCAATTTCAATGCGTTGCGCAAAGAGCGTCATTAACCCCAAAAAGAAGCATATAAAAGTTAAGCGTATTTTAGTGCTTGTACTATTCACAAATTACTTTTTTAAATTAAGTCTTGACAAACGCGAAATTTCAGTTTTTACTATACTGTCAATAGCGCTACCTTCAGCACTAAGGTTTTTAAATAATAATCTATGCTGAAGTACTGGTTTTACCAAAGCTGCCAAATCATCTTCAATTACATAGTTTCGTTTATGAATTACAGCATAAGCTCTTAAACATTTTAAAAGAATAATTCCAGATCTAACTGATGCACCTAAAATAATTCCTGAATGTTCTCTCGTACCTCTAACAATGTTATTTATACTCTTAATAATTTCGTCGTCAACATGAACTTCTTCTGCTTTACTACGAAGTGCTAAAATATCTTTCATATTCAACACTGCTTCAACAGTATCTTGCGATCGCTGTATTTCTAATTGTTTTTTATAGATTTCTAACTCTATGTCTTCACTTACATACCCAAAACTAATCTTCATAAAAAAACGGTCCAATTGCGCATTTGGCAAAGGATACGTTCCTTCCATTTCAATTGGGTTTTGTGTAGCTATTACAAAAAACAAGTCTTCGAGCTTATAAGTTTGATCTCCAATAGAAATTTGATTTTCTGCCATACATTCTAATAAAGCCGACTGTACTTTTGGTGATGCTCGGTTAATTTCGTCTGCTAATAAAATATTACAGAATAAAGGTCCTTTCTTGAAAATGAAGTCTTTGTTGCTTTCATCGTATAAATGCGACCCAATCAAGTCCATTGGTAACAAATCTGGAGTAAACTGAATACGTTTAAAATCGGAATGTGCTTGCTCACCAGACAACGAATGTGCTAAGGTTTTTGCCATAACCGTTTTACCAGAACCTGGATTATCTTCTAACAAAATATGCCCTTTAGCAATAAGACAAGTGATAATTTGAATAATCTGCTCTCTATGTCCTTTTACAACCTTTCCAATGTTTTCAATTAATACATCTATATTTTTTTCTGAAGTATCTTCAGCAATGGTTTGCGTGTGGTTTGGGCTTGTATGTTCTAGGTCTTGACTCATAATAATACACTATTTTTTTAGATTAAGATTCAGCATGTAGTGAATCCATTTGTTTGGTTTAATAAAATTGAAAAAGCGCTGCGACTTACTATACTTTGAAAACACTTTTTGATTAAAATCAGAATGAAACTCTTTAATTAAATCAACCTCAGCATTAGTAAGTTGGTCTTCGCTATATTTTAATTTTTGATAGGTTTTAACAAAAGCCTCAAAGTGAGTTCCAAACTTAGGGTCAACGACATCTCGTGCATAAACCATAGGTGTTTGGTGGTCTCTTGGAATACCCATTTGATTAAGTATAAAGTGGGCGTTTTTATAATTGGCTTCAGATAGTTTTGTAATAGAACTGTGGTTTTTAGCTTTTTTAGACAACCACAAGTAATAACATATTGGCAGCAACATTAACACCAATAATATTAACAGAATTGCAGCAAGCACATAAATTGACCAATCTGTTATGGTTTTCATTGCACTATCTTCCTCTTCTTTAGTAGCGTCGTCTAGCTTTTCCTCTTCAATTTTAGGAACATGAACTTCCATAATTGTAATTGGGTCTGGAAAAAGTTTCATGTAATTTTCAATAGTCTCGCTATTGTATTTTTTCCGAATTCGTCCTAATTTATAATCAAAAGACACCATTACAGCTGTGTCACCAAGTTTTACATTTTTTAAAGCAATTGGTTGTT
This sequence comes from Gaetbulibacter jejuensis, assembly GCF_039524015.1. Lineage (NCBI taxonomy): Bacteria > Pseudomonadati > Bacteroidota > Flavobacteriia > Flavobacteriales > Flavobacteriaceae > Gaetbulibacter > Gaetbulibacter jejuensis. The sequence goes on from NZ_BAAAGF010000001.1 coordinate 383,503, forward strand.
CGCCAGCAAACACTTTGGCTTGGTTAACATCAAACGACATGTCTAAAAGATTGGTACTGTCTAGAGCAATACCATTATCGTTGATAATCATTTTATCAACACGAACTTGCATTGTTTTGCTTAGGGTATCTACTTCGGTAATTACACCTTTACCTACATAAGTTTCTTTTGTTGGAGGCGTTGGAGGTGTACCATCAGGTTGTGGCGATTGTTCAGCATCTGTATTACTTACTGTCATGTCAAAATCTAGCCAACCGTATTCTGGTATGTAAACTTGCGTCCAAGCATGACCTTGATCTCCATAAAACCAATACCAACCTGGAGTTTTATGACTTCTATCAACCGTCATAAATCCAACAGCTACACGTGTTGGTATTCCTAAAGATCGTAACATAAACAATGATGACGTTGCAAAATAAGTACAATAACCTCTATGTGTGTTGAACATAAATTCATCTAACATACTTGCGTTAGGAATGTTTGGGTCTGTTGGTTTTCCTGGTGTTAAAGTGTAGACATATAAAGGATCTCCTTTTTCATCTTTTGATAAGAAATAGTTACGAATGCTTAATATTTTATCAATAGTTGTATTGTCTCCTTTGGTAAGACTATCTGCCAAATGACCTATTTTATTATAGAGCTCACCTTCAGGAACTTCGGTATAATAGTCCATAAACCGTTCGTTTTCGCCTTCATAACTTTTAGCGCGTCTTAAGGTGCGATAACGATTTTCTTGATAATTAATAATCGATTCGTCTTGGGTATTGTAAACAAAATAAGCGCTGTTAAGTTCTGATACTTCTGAAAACACATTGTAAGCAAATTTATAGTCTTTTTTAAATTCTTCTTCAATTGAAATTGGTTGACATGCATAAGCTGTACTTGGAGCCACAAAAACCTCAGGACTAAGACCAGCAATATAAATGGTGCTTTTTACCTCTTTGGTAGCGCGTTCCATTTTGTCATAAACCAATACAGAGTCGTTTACTTGAGTGAAATATTGAGGAATTTTTGTTGGGTTTGGTAAAAATAAATCGCGAACAATACTGTCTGGATCAACTTCAAATTGCTCTAAAGTTGGATTGTACTGATTTAAATGATACAGCGTAATGTACTGCGGATTTGGTGTTGTAGGGTTGATAAAGTTATCAATATTAGCACAAAACAATAGTTCTTCTGAAACGTTTAATCGATCTCTAAGTCCTAAATAATCATCTAAATTAAACTTAGCACCAGAACTACTATCATCATCTTTGGAGTCTTTGTCTTTGTCCTTATTTTCGCCATCAGAATCTTCTTCATCGCTTTCATCACTTTGACCTTGTGTAATCTCGTTTTGAATATGGTCAATCTTTGAGTCTAATAACTGTATTGTTGACCAAAACAAAAACAACGCTATTAACGAAAACAACAAAATTCTTCCAACCACCATAACGTAATTGGTTTTTTCTTGCTTTTGAATAGTTTTAAGCAATTCTTTTACAAACAGTACGTAAAACAAGTAGAGTACAGTTGGTGCAACAAGCCATATCATTTCGTTTACGTTAGACATTTCCATATCTGAAATGAGAATTACTGACAGTGTTGTTAATAGTATTGAAAACACTATTAAATAATACCTCCATCGTGATATTGCAAAGCCCGAAAACCATCCAAACACAAAAATGCTAGTGTTTATTTTAAACCGATTTGCCACATAATAGGCATCAAACTCATTAAAGGACGATGCACTAATAGAGCTGTAAAGAATATTAATAATGAGCAGTAGTAAACCAAAAATAATTAGAAATCGAATTTTGGTTTTATGCAATAAATATGCTGTGATAATTCCTGCTGAAAAAACACCAATTAATACATGCTTGTTGACAAAAAGCAATGAGTAATACTCTGACAGAAAATCGAGCAACGGATACATTATAAGTATCGTAGGAAGGATTAAAAACAGTAACCCAAGTGTAAGTTCTTTGTAGTCTATTTTTCTCATATAATCTGTCCTGTAAAATTAGAGTTAGACACTAATTTTTCTATACTTTCTTCGTTCTTTTTTAGTTTTTTTCGTGTTGCCGAAAATATCCAAGCTAGCTTGTTAAGTTCGCTTTTTTGATCTTGTCTTAAAAATAGGTTTTTGAAATTAAACACGTTTTGATGGTCTAAATGTCGCGATGCTTTTACAATAATAATGTTTGAAGTTCCTTTTTCAATTAAGGTAGTAAGCTCTTCTAAGCTAATTAAGGTCGACACACATATTATAGATTCTCCAGAGGCTTTCAGTTCGTTTACCGAAAAGTTGTTTTGCCAACTTGCCGAACTTAGCTGAAAACCAACACGATCATTCTCGTTTACCGATATAAATTCGTTTACAGCTTGGTCAATATTGAATTCTACTTTTCTGTCTTTTTTCTTAATGTTTAAGCAAATGTTGTACACAATATCTTTGTAATAATTAAGCATACTAACCGCATATACCGAAGTAAGATCTTTAGACAAAACGTTATAAAAACTTGTGTAAAATTTTATGTGCGAAGCATAAGGGTTTATAACCTCAGGCGTTCTAATGACAAGCTCTCTGTTTTTAGCAAAAATTTTCCAGACAATTCGGCGAACATCATCTCCAACTTCAAAATCTTTATAGTTGAGATAATCACCTTGTATTTTACGAGACGTCTTTATTTTTTCTTTTTCTTCTTTGGTTTTTGAAGGGTTAATATCATCAACGGAAAGTTCAATTTCAGAAGAATGAAGGTAAAATGCGTTTTTTGATTTTTTATACGTTGTAAAACGGAAAAACTGCAAATAGTCAATAAAACTAATAACAAACCCTTTAACGTGATATTGCTTTCTGTCTGGTAACCAAATTAAAGTTGAACCTTCTTTTGGCAATAGTTTTTCAAACCCTTGAGAAAATTTATTGATGACTACAGTGTCAGAGAGTTTTCCATTTTCAAATTCTATCTTTATTTTGATGTAACCCAATAACGGAAGTATGGCTTTCGGTAAAGAAATTAAAACAGGTACTTGTCCTGCAACTCCTTTTATGTTACCATCTAATCCTATATCAATTTTAGGATTAATGGTTTTCTTATTGATGACAAAATACAGGTAGCAAACCAACGTGTATAAAAAACCTATACCAATTAAAATCAATATAAACGTTCCAATTACCCACGCAAACAGCTTAAGATATAAAGCAATGTTAGTGTTTTCAGTGAAGAACTCCATTTTAACAAAATAGATTGCTGTTATTAGTACTAAAGCAAAAATTATTGCATTTCTTTTAAAAGGTAGGTAACTAATAATTCTATTAAGGCTAAAATTCAAAGTGAAATTTGTTTGAAATGGACATTTGGTTTACAAAGGCTCAATCTACAAAAAATAGGTAAGTATCTAGCAACTAAAAATATATTTTAATTTAAGTGTTATTTAGTATAAACAACTTATGTATTATGATAATTGTTAAAAGCAAAAAAACCGCTTCAATAATTTGAAACGGTTTGTTTTGTGGTCCCACCTGGGCTCGAACCAGGGACTTTCTGATTATGAGTCAGATACTCTAACCAACTGAGTTATAGGACCCATTAGCTTAACGCTAATTATTAACCTCTTCTAAAAAAGAGTGTGCAATATTACTACTTATTTTAATACTCTACAAGAATTTTTAATCCTTTATGTCTTGGCACAACTCAATTAAAACACCATTTGTAGATTTAGGATGCAAAAACGCAACCCATTTATTGTCGGCTCCTCGTTTAGGTTCTTCGTTTAAAACGATAAAGCCTTCTGTCTTTAAGCGTTCAATTTCTGACTTTATATCGTCTACCGCAAAAGCTATATGATGAATTCCCTCTCCTTTTTTCTCTATAAATTTTGCAATAGGACTATCGCTGTTGGTCGCTTCAAGCAACTCTATTTTATTAGGTCCTGATTTAAAAAATGAGGTTCTTACGCCTTCGCTTAAAACCTCTTCTATTTTATAATGTGCTTCTCCAAACAAGCTTGAAAACAGTTTGTTGGACTCGTCAAGGTTTTTTACTGCAATACCAATATGCTCTATTTTGTTCATTTTTAAGGTGTTTTGTGCCTAAGGCATAAATTTTGTGTATTCAAAAATAAAATAATCCTTAAATATCAACTATTTTTGCATCATGGAAAGCAACAGACAAAAAAAGATAAGTGGCGTTTTACAAGAAGATTTAGTAGATGTGCTTCAAGGTGCAGCAACTAAAGGTGGTCTTAGAGGTGTTATCATTTCAGTAACCAAAGTTTCGGTTACTGTAGATTTATCTATTGCAAAAGTTTACTTAAGCATTTTTCCTAATGATAAAGGCGAGGAACTTTTAAAAGGAATTCGCTCAAACACACCATTAATTAGGCACGAACTAGCACAACGTACCAAAAATCAATTACGAAGAATGCCTAGTTTAGAATTTTTTATTGATGACTCTTTGGAATATATTGACCAAATTGAAAAGTCTCTTAAAGGAAAAGAAAACCCTATTAGCAACCCTGATCTTCTTAATAAAAGAAAAAAGTCATAATTGAATGTTTCTTTATATATAGCTAAACGTTATCTGTTTTCTAAAAGCAGTAACAACGCTATAAATATTATGACTGTTATTGCGGCTTCAGGTATTGTTATAGCCTCAGCTGCATTGTTTATTGTGCTTTCTGGTTTTGCGGGTTTAAAAAACTTTAGCCTTGAATTTTCTTCGTTTGTCGATCCTGATTTAAAATTGACTCCTGTTGAAGGAAAATCGTTTGTGTTTTCTGAAAAAGATTCGTTAGCACTTGCTGATATTTCAGATATTAAATACTACTCAAAGACCATTGAAGAACGCGTTATTCTGGAATTTGACGGAAAACAAAAACTCGCAAATATAAAAGGTGTTGATGCTAATTACACGCGTGTAACGTTTATTGATACTATGGTTGTAAGTGGTTCTTGGTTAACCGATAGTAACCAAATTGTTTCTGGTTGGGGAATTTCAAATACATTGTCTTTTGGTGTTTTAGATTATGGTAAAAGTCTTACTATTTATGTTCCTAAACCAGGTAAAGGACAAATAAGCTCAGTAAGAGGTGCGTTTAACTCTATAAATGCTGTAAACACAGGCGTGTTTCACATTAACGAAGATTTAGACAATGAGTATGTGTATTCCAATTTAAACACTGCTAAATACCTTATGAATTATAACGATAATCAAATTAGTAGTATTGAGCTTAAACTTACTGAAAATGCTAATGAAGCTACTGTTAGAGACGCTTTAACTGCTGCTTTTGGAAATCGTTTTCAAATTAAAAACCGAAATGAGCTTAACGATTCTCTCAACAAAATGCTCAATACCGAAAATATGGCTGTGTACCTTATTTTTACTTTAGTAATCATTATAGCCTTATTTAACGTTATTGGTGCATTAATCATGATGATTTTAGACAAAAAAGAATCGTTAAATACTTTATTTAACCTTGGGGTTGATGTATCGCAAATTAAAAATGTGTTCTTTCTTCAAGGTAGCTTAATGACTGTTTTAGGAGGTATTCTTGGTTTAGTTATTGGCTTTTTAATTGTGCTGTTTCAATATCTTTTTGAACTTGTCATGCTAACTCCGTCGTTACCTTATCCTGTCGCTATAAAACCTATCAATTTTGTAATAGTGCTAGTTACTATAACTGTTTTAGGAATATTGGCTTCAAAACTTGCGTCTAGCAGAATAAATAAAGCGCTGGTAAATAATTTTTAAGAAGTTAAAAAAGTTACACAAACTGGTAGTCAGCAAACTTATCTAATACTTCATCAAAGGTATCAAATACATCTTTAGGGTCGTCGCTAGTTACCATTTTGGTTCTATACTCCTTAAAGTTTGGAATGCCTTTAAAATAGTTGGTGTAATGACGTCTAGTTTCAAAAACACCTAACTTCTCCCCTTTCCAGTCGATTGACATTTGCAAATGACGTCTTGCAGCATCTACGCGCTCTTCTAAACTAATTGGTGCTAAATGTTCTCCTGTTTTAAAAAAGTGTTTTACTTGCTTAAAAAACCATGGGTTTCCAATAGTAGCTCTACCAATCATACAACCATCTAATCCGTAATCGTCTCTCATTTCCATAGCACGTTCAGGAGAGTTTACATCTCCATTTCCAAATACAGGAATGTGCATTCTTGGGTTGTTTTTTACCTGAGCGATAGGTTTCCAATCTGCATTTCCTTTATACATTTGTGCTCTTGTACGACCATGAATAGAAATGGCTTTACAACCAACATCCTGAAGACGCTCTGCAACCTCAACTATTTTTATAGAGTCATGATCCCAACCCAATCTGGTTTTTACTGTAACTGGTAAATTCGTACGTTTAACCATTTCGGCAGTTAAGCTTTCCATAAGGCAAACATCTTTTAAAATACCTGCTCCAGCACCTTTACTTACTACTTTTTTTACAGGGCAACCAAAGTTGATGTCAATAATGTCTGGGTTAGATTTTTCAACGATATCAATAGTTTGAAGCATGCTATCTAAATTGGCGCCAAATATTTGAATACCAACAGGACGTTCTTTTTCATAAATATCGAGTTTCATGACGCTCTTAGCCGCATTACGAATTAACCCTTCGCTAGATACAAACTCTGTATATACCACATCTGCTCCTTGTTCTTTGCACAATGCTCTAAACGGAGGATCGCTTACATCTTCCATTGGCGCTAACAACAGCGGAAAATCTGGAAGTTCTATATCACCTATTTTTACCATACTAAAACTCTATTTCTGCTTCTACTTTATCCTCTCCTCTTTTTACAGTCACTTTGGTTTTATCGCCTGAGTTAAAACTTGACAAAGCTCGCATATAACTCATCATATCTGTTACCAAGCTATCCCCTAATTGTATAACAATATCTCCTTTTTGAAGCCCTGCTTTTTGCGCTGGTTTATCTTCGCTAACACCATCTATTCGCATACCTTCTCCATCAAACAAATAATCAGGAATTACACCTAAGCCAACCTTAAATCGTGGTGTTTCTTCGCTTTCATTTTTAGTTTTTCTGAAGGCTAATTTTCCGTTATCATCAAGGTCTGAAATAATATCAAAAATATAACTTGAAATGGTTTCCATACCTTCAAAATTCAACTTTTCAGTATCGTCACCTGGTTTATGGTAGTCTTCATGCTGACCTGTAAAAAAATGCAGCACAGGAATATCGCTATTATAAAAAGAGGTGTGGTCGCTTGGACCAACACCAGATTCATTTTCAATGATTTTAAATTTAGAATTGTTTGCTTTTACAACTTGCTTTAAAATAGGAGACGTACCAACACCATAAACCGCAAGCGTACTATCTTGCTTAAGTCTACCAACCATATCCATGTTTAGCATGTAATTGGCTTTTTGTAAATCTATTGTCGGGTTTTTTGTAAAGTAGTTAGATCCTAGTAATCCCATTTCTTCACCAGAAAAAGCCATAAACAAATAGTTGTTTCCTGTATTTACGCTTTTAAGTTTTCTAGCTAAATCAAGCAATACTGCTACACCACTTGCGTTGTCGTCTGCTCCATTATGAATCTCATTAGTTTCTCCTCTGTATAACGATCCTTCTGCTCCATACCCCAAATGGTCATAGTGTGCTCCAATAATAATAGTATTCTCTGCTTTATTATCTAAAAACCCAATAACGTTAGTTCCTGTTATAGAGCTGTCTCCATCCTTAACAGTGTAATTAACCTCTTGGTGAGGATCTGTTTTTGGTTTAAAAGAAAACGCTTGGTAAAACCCTTCGGTTCCTTTAGCTGTAAGTCCTAAATCTTCAAACCTTTGAGCAATATATTCAGCTGCAGCTTTTTCACCATCGGTTCCTGTTTGTCTTCCTTCAAGCGCATCATCTGCCAAAAAAGTAACATCATCCTTAATTTTACTACTTATTGTTTCGGTTTGTTTGCAACCTAATAACGATACAAAAAAAACTAGTAGCGATATTCTCTTCATGATAATAATCTTATTTTTGAGCAAATTTAGTCAATAATAGTATGAAATACACATTACTTTCAATTTTAGCTTTAGCCCTTTTAGGTTGTAAAAACGAAAACAAAACCACTACAAACGACAGACAAGATACAACTGTTGCTGTTGAAAAGGAGCAAAAAGAGTCTTTAATATATCCTGAAGAAACACATTTTAAATCCCTTCGTCAAGTAACTTTTGGAGGTGATAATGCTGAAGCCTATTGGAGTTTTGACGACAAGCAATTGGTATTTCAATCTAACAACAAAGGCTGGAATGTTGGTTGCGATCAAATGTTTTTAATGAATGCTACAGACACGTTTACTGATAGTATTGCGCCTAAAATGGTAAGTACAGGAAAAGGCAGAACAACATGCTCTTATTTTCTTCCTGATAACAAACATATTATTTATGCTTCAACACATTTGGGTAATGAAGAATGCCCTGAAACACCTTTGCGTAAAAACGGAAAGTACATTTGGCCAATTTATGATAGTTACGACATTTTTGTAGCTGATTTAGATGGAAATATTGTAAAGCAATTGACTAACGAAATTGGTTATGATGCTGAACCAACAGTGTCTCCTAAAGGTGATAAAATTGTATTTACATCTACCAGAAGTGGTGATTTAGAATTATACACCATGAATATTGACGGAACTGATGTTAAACAAATTACCAACGAATTGGGTTATGATGGAGGTGCTTTCTTCTCTCCTGATGGTACTAAATTGATCTTTCGTTCTTCAAGACCAAAAACCGAAGAAGAAATTAAAGAATATAAAGCGCTTTTAGCAGAAGGTTTAGTAGAACCTACTGAAATGGAACTGTACATTTGTAATGCTGATGGTAGCGATTTGCGTCAACTAACTAGTTTAGGAAATGCCAACTGGAGTCCGTTTTTTCATCCTAGTGGAGAAAAAGTGTTGTTCTCTTCAAACTTTGAAGCTGAACGCGGATTTCCTTTTAATTTATACATGATTGATCTTGATGGTAAAAACCTTAAACGCATTACTCATGGCGAAACATTTGATGCGTTTCCTGTGTTTTCAAATGATGGAAAATATTTAGCGTTTTCTTCAAACCGAAATAATGGAGGTGGTCGTGATACCAACTTATTTATTGCCGAATGGCAAGACTAATTGCTTTCAGACTGCAACCTGTTACGCTCTTGGAGGTTACTGGTTCTAGAGTTAGAGCTTAGGTTAGTGTTTCCAAACATGTATCTAAACCCTATTTTAATATAACGGTTATCAACATCAGTAAAAAGTTTACTGTTTTGGTTTAAGTAACGTGATCTATCAGTAAAATCTTGTCGGTTAAACAAATCTTCAGCTGAAAGTGAAATGACTCCTTTTTTATTGAAAACAGATTTCGAAATTGACAAATTTGAAGCTAAGCGTCCATCAACCTCTCTAAGTCCTTGAAGATTTTTTCCAACCCAATACATGGTTAAGTTAAGGTTGAGCGTTTTGTCTTTCAAAAAGGTAAAATCATTTTGTAAAACACTATATGTAGACCACATATTTCGCTTTAAAACCTCAGTATCAAACGTTTCGGTATCTTCAATATTGTAAACTGAAAATACTCCGTATAAAAACCATCTTTCGGTAATATAAGAGCTAAGAATAAAATCAAAACCATACTCAACAGTGTTGTCAAAGTTAACAGGAACATACGATACTAAATTAGTTTCGTTATCCTGTATTGGTAACTCATAAATATTGTTTTTTGATTTCTTATAATAGGCTTGAATAGTATAGCTGTCGTTTAAAGTAAATCCTGCATCTACATAATTATCGATAACTGGTCTAAGAGAAGGATTTCCTAAATAAACTGTATTGTCATTAATGAAGAAGTGAAACGGATTTAAACTTTCGTAATCTGGTCTTTGAATGCTTCGTTTGTAATTAGTATAAAAACTAAGGTTGTCAGATATTATATAGTTTATACTTGTTGTTGGAAACCACTCTAAATAGTCTTGTTTGTTAGTTTCGTTGTTACTTATAGAAACTCCTGTAACATTAGTTTGTTCTGCTCTTAACCCAAGAGCTAAACTAAACTTTTCCCAATCTTGAGAATAGTTTACATAAGCTGCTAAAATAGCCTCTTCATAATCAAACGCATCAGTATTTTCTGGGTTTAAAACTTCACTACCTCCTACAATATCGTATTGTGTAATATCGCTATTGGTGTTTATAAACGAAGCCTTTGCTCCTGCTTCAAAAAGAGAAGAATCGCTAATTGGTAATGTATAGTCAGCTTTTGAAGTAAAAATTTCAGTCTCTTGGTTGTTATTTGTGTTATAACTCGTTGATTCAATAAAAGAATCGTCAGCATTGTAATAATTACTCAACACATCTTGTAACCTATTGTAATCATAGTTGGTATAATGTGCGTTTAAAGACAACTTTTCTCCAGGGTTTTTAAATAAATGAGTATAGTCTAAATCCAATCCAATATTATGCTTTTCATCTGATGATAAACTGTTGGAATCATAATAAAACATTAAGCTTTCAGTATTATCAAAAGCATTGGTAAGGTTGCTTATCTTATACTTAAAATCAGGCAACCAAAGTACTGTAGAAGATAAACTCAACGTGTTTTTTTCATTGATATTATAATCAAAATTGAAGTTGAAATTATAGGTTTTTGACCATGTGTTTCGATTAAGTTCAGATTTCCAAGTCTCTTCAATATCTAAGTTATCATCTAAAAAATTAACCTCTTCTCTATTGTTTCTATTAATTTTATTCTGCGTATAACTGTAGTTTGCAGAGAAGTTTATTTTTTCAGATTTAAAAAAGTGGCTTGTTCCTGCATTATATCTAGGAAAAACACCTTGAGTATAATTAGCAAACACATTACCTCTATACCCTGTAATAAGGTTTTTACTCATTACAATATTTATAACAGCTCCACTTTCAGCATCATATTTTGCCGAAGGATTTGTAATAACTTCTACAGCTTTTATGCTATTAGCCGATGCACCTTCCAGTAATTGACTTAGTTCTGCAGCAGTTAAATGTACCTTTCTGTCGTTTATATAAACCGTTGGCTCTGTGTTTTTAACCAATAAGTTGTTGTCTAATACCAAAACTCCTGGTGTACTTTTTAAAACCTGAAGCATATTACCTTCAGTTAATGCAGAGTTTTCAATATTAAAAACGACTCTATCTGCTTCTTTTTTTACTGTTGGCTTTTTATAGGTAAGTGTAATTTCGTCTAAAGATTCTTGTTTTTCTTCTAAAATAACATCTTCAAGAACAAGATCTCCATTAACTACAATAGTTATAATATTGTCTTTGTAACCAATAAAGCTCGTTTTTAAGAGATAAATATCACTCTCTATATCAAAAAAACTAAAAGCTCCCTTATCATTAGAGGAAACACCTTTAACAATAGTTGAATCACTAGTCATTAATATTACATTAGCGTAGGACACAGGGTTGTTGTCAATATCTAGTACACGACCAGAAATAGTAAACTCTTGACTTAGGCTAAGTAATGGGATAAAAAACAGTAATAATTTTATAATTCGTTGAATAAAATTCAAATTTTTATAATTTAATATTGCAATATACTATTTGTTTTAGAATTTTTTTTACTGAAAAACCGTAAACGTGTATAAAAGAAAAAACTATAAACCTTAATAAATCGATTATATTTGCAAAATCTTAGGATGAAGAATTGCACTATGAAGAACATTAGAAATTTTTGTATAATAGCACATATCGACCATGGCAAGAGTACTCTTGCTGATAGGCTGTTAGATTTTACTGGTTCGGTTACCGACAGAGAAAAACAAGATCAGCTCTTGGATAACATGGATTTAGAGCGTGAACGAGGTATCACTATTAAATCGCATGCTATCCAAATGGAGTATATGCACAATGGCGAACAATATGTTTTAAACCTTATTGATACTCCTGGTCACGTAGATTTTTCTTACGAAGTATCGCGTTCCATTGCTGCCTGTGAAGGAGCGCTTTTAATTGTTGATGCTGCTCAAAGTATACAAGCGCAAACTATTTCTAATTTATATTTAGCACTTGAAAATGATTTAGAAATCATTCCTGTGTTGAATAAAGTAGATTTACCTAGTGCAAATCCTGAAGAAGTTACTGATGATATTGTAGATTTATTAGGTTGCGACCCTTCTGAAGTTATCCATGCTAGTGGAAAAACAGGGTTTGGTGTTGAAAATATTTTATCTGCAATTATTGAGCGTGTACCTGCTCCTAGTGGTAATCCAGACGAACCATTACAAGCCTTAATTTTTGACTCTGTTTACAACCCTTTTAGAGGTGTTGAAACTTATTTTAGAGTTATTAATGGTAAAATTAGAAAAGGGCAAAACATTAAGTTTATTGCAACTGGCAAAACGTATTTTGCTGATGAAGTAGGAACTTTAAAGCTTAAACAACAGCCAAAGCAAGTTATTAACGCAGGTGACGTTGGGTATTTAATTACTGGTATTAAAGAGGCTAAAGAGGTAAAAGTTGGAGATACTATTACTGATGCTAAAGAGCCAACTAAAAACGCTATTGAAGGGTTTGAAAACGTAAAACCAATGGTATTTGCTGGTATTTACCCTGTAGATACTGAAGATTATGAAGATTTAAGAGCCTCTATGGAAAAGCTTCAGCTTAACGATGCTTCTTTAGTATTTGCTCCTGAAAGTTCTGCGGCTCTTGGTTTTGGATTCCGTTGTGGATTTTTAGGAATGTTGCATCTTGAAATTATTCAAGAGCGTTTAGAACGTGAGTTTGATATGACAGTTATCACAACCGTTCCTAACGTAAGCTACCACGCGTTTACCAACAAAAACCCTGATGAAATCATCATTGTTAACAACCCAACCGATTTACCTGAACCTTCTACACTTAACCGAGTAGAAGAACCATACATAAAAGCAACTATTATTACTAAAGCCGATTTTGTTGGTCCTGTAATGAGCTTGTGTATAGAAAAACGTGGTGTCATCACCAATCAAACATATTTAACACCTGAGCGTGTTGAGCTGTCTTTTGATATGCCTTTAGCTGAAATTGTTTTTGATTTTTATGATCGTTTAAAAACGGTTTCAAAAGGTTATGCTTCGTTTGATTATTCTCCTATTGGAATGCGTGCTTCAAAACTTGTAAGAGTTGATATTTTATTAAACGCACAACAAGTTGATGCGCTTTCAGCATTAATTCATGCCGATAATGCCTACACCATAGGTAAAAAAATGTGTGAAAAGTTAAAAGAACTTATCCCGAGACAACAGTTTGATATTCCTATTCAAGCTGCAATTGGAGCTAAAATTATTTCTAGAGAAACTGTAAAAGCACTTCGTAAAGATGTAACTGCAAAATGTTATGGTGGAGATATTTCGCGTAAACGTAAACTTTTAGAAAAACAGAAAAAAGGTAAAAAACGTATGCGTCAAGTAGGTAATGTTGAAATACCTCAACAAGCGTTTATGGCTGTATTAAAGCTTAACGATTAAAGTCCTTCGGGTTTTCCTAAGTATACTAACTGAAAGCCTTTTTCTATTTCAAAATTCTTATCTAAAGAGCAAAGTATATGTAGCTCTCCTGATAGATCTTTTATAAATAGAGGTATTGCTTTTTGTTCAGAATTTAAGCGCTCAATGGTCTTTAAATACATTTCTTTAGACTCTATATTTATTTCATTAACTACAGGATAATCTCTTGCAACTTCACTAAAGTTTAAGTAATCGTCTTTCTTAGAAAAAATAATATCAGTTGGAATAGACTCAGGATGCTTTATTTCTTCAGCAGAAATTAAACGATACGCTCCAGATTCTCCCAAATGCTTTTGAAATTTATTGATAGAATGTCTGTTTACCTCATCACTTCCTGTAAGTGCAAGTAAATATCCAATATCGCTTAGCTCAACATCGTTAGATAAGTCTTCAGAATACACATTAGCTTCCATTGCGTCAATATCTTTTGCTCTGGCTTTATCGATATTCTCTTTGTTACTATCAATTAACACCACATGTCGTCCATTATCAATCAAGTATTTTGCAATAATTCTAGACGCTTCAGACGCTCCAATAATTAAAATTCCGTTGCTTGATTTTAAGTAAACGCCTATCCATTTTGAAAAAGATCGTGCTGTTGTAGCATTAAGTAATACGGTTACTAAAACTGTTGTAAACACTAAAGGAGTAATATATTCAGCTCCTGGTTCTCCTTTTAAAACTAGCTTTGTACCAAATAAAGAAGCAATACCTGCAGCTACAATACCTCTTGGTCCAACCCAACTAATAAATAGTTTTTCGTTGACTTTTAACCTAGAATTTGTGGTGCTTAAGAACACACCTAATGGACGAAGAATAAAAATGATTATTGCCATTAATATGGCAGTGTTCCAATTGAAAACAATTTCTAAATCTTCAATATTTACATTGGCAGATAGCAAAATAAAGAGTATAGAAATAAGCAAAACACTTAACGACTCTTTAAAATATAATAATTCTTTAAGGTTAGGAAGTTTGCTGTTACCTAACACCATTCCCATAACCACAACAGCTAAAAGACCAGATTCGTGTGCAAAAACATCAGACTCTACAAACACTAAAAGGACAACTGATAATGCTGCAACATTCAATAAATAATGAGGAATTAAATGTTTTTTAATAGCAAAATACAATGCTAATGCTGCTGTTGTACCAAAAGAAAATCCAACAATTACAATTTTCCCAAACTCAATAAAAGCCTGTAATGTGTAACCACTATCATCACCAATACTTATAAACTCAAAAACCAAAACCGCTACTAAAGCACCTATTGGATCAATTAAAATACCTTCCCATTTTAAAACTGCAGAAACGTCTTTTTTAAGCGGAATATTTCTTAAAATTGGTGCAATTACAGTTGGTCCTGTAACTATTATTAATGCTGAAAATAGAAATGAAATTTTCCAGCTTAAGCCAAAAATAAAGTGAGTTGCAATTCCTCCACCAATAAATGTAACAGCAGCTGCAACACTTATCAATTTTAAAATTACTGGTCCTACTTTGGATATTTCATTGCGCTTAAGGGTTAAACCTCCTTCAAAAAGTATGACACCAATTGCTAAAGATACAAAGCTGTAGAGGCTTTCACCAGGAAAGAGTCCTTTGGTTCCGTTCCAAACAGGTTCAATCCATTTTGAGCCATCTTGAGATAGTAATGTAGAAATTGGCCCAACAAATAATCCTATTAATATTAAGGGTAAAATTGCAGGTATTTTAAATCGCCATGCAACCCATTGTGCTAATATTCCTAAAATTACAATTCCTGAAAGTTCAATCATGTATTTTATTTTTTGTTAAAATACTAATAAAAACCATAACCATCCATTACTCAACGGTAAAATAATTGGTTTTTAAAAGTATTATAGTGCGCTTCAATCACTTAAATTCCTTAGTATTTTTTTAATTTGCATAAAAATAAAATGTTATGAAATTATATCCTATTGAATCTGGAAATTTTAAGCTTGATGGTGGTGCTATGTTTGGTGTTGTACCAAAATCGTTATGGCATCGTACCAATCCTGCCGATGCTAATAACATGATAGATATTGCTGCACGTTGTTTGCTTATTGAAGATGGAAATCGGTTGATTTTAATCGATACAGGAATGGGAGACAAGCAAAGCGACAAATTCCTTGGATATTATTACTTATGGGGAAATGACACTATTGATAAATCTCTAAAAAAATATGGTTTTCATAGAGATGATATTACTGATGTATTTATGACGCATTTACATTTTGACCACTGTGGAGGTAGTGTACAATGGAATAAAGATAGAACAGGATATGAGCCTGCTTTTAAAAACGCACTTTTTTGGAGCAATAAAGACCATTGGTTGTGGGCAACTCAACCTAATAATCGTGAAAAAGCTTCGTTTTTGAAAGAAAATATTCTTCCTATGGAAGAGAGTGGTCAGCTAAACTTTGTATCGCTACCTGAAACCGAAATTTTAAAGAATTCTGAATTAGGTTTTGATATCTTTTTTGCAAATGGACATACTGATAAACAAATGATTCCTATAATTACTTATAAGGATATGAAAATATGTTTTATGGCCGATTTACTTCCAACTGCAGGTCATTTGCCTTTACCTTATGTTATGGGATACGATACACGACCTCTATTGACCTTAGATGAAAAAGAAGCCTTTTTAAATCTTGCAGCAAATGACAATTTTTACCTATTTTTAGAACACGACGCTCACAATGAGATTATAACTGTACAGCATACCGAAAAAGGTGTAAGGCTAAAAGACGTTTATAGTTGTAGTGATTTGTTCTAAAAAACGTAATTGTAAAACATGAAAACAATTAAAGCTTTATTTTTTTGCTTGTTACTTGTGTTACTGCATAATTGTGGGTCGTCTCCAATTATCTCAACACCTGAAGAGAATATTGACAACATTCCTTTAAAAATCTCTAATTTATCTGAAAGTGAACTAAAAAAATGGAGTCATTTAGACTTAACAAAAGACACAATTCCAGGTATAAGCCTTGAAAAAGCCTACAGCGAAATTATTAAAACCAATAAAGGTGTTACAACCATAGTTGCTGTTATAGATTCTGGAGTAGATATAAACCATGAAGACCTTTCAAGTTCTATTTGGGTAAATACTAAAGAAATTCCAAACAATGGAAAAGATGATGACAATAATGGCTTTATAGATGATGTTAACGGTTGGAATTTTATAGGAGATACTTATGACGAGCAATTTGAGTTTGTAAGATTAATTGTAAGTGGAGATTCTTCCAACCCACGATATGCTGATGCGCTTTTTGAATACCAAAAGCAGTATCAAAAATACACTGAAGCAAAAACCAATACTGAGAATCTTATTCAACAAGTAACTACTGCAGATAATAGAATTTCAAGTTATCTAAAGAAAAAAAACTATACCAAAGAAGACGTATTTGCTATTAGAACTGAAGACCAAAATGTATTGGAAGCGGTTTCAATAATGAGATCTGTTTACACTTACAATTTTGAAACTGTTGATGCCATTAAAGCAGCTTTAAATAAAGATTTGAAATTAATAAACGAGCGATTAACAGTTCATTTAAATAAAAACCTAAAAGGCAGAAAAACTAAAGACAATCCTAACGATATAAACGATATAGGTTATGGAGATAATAATGTAAAACCTCATGATGCTGAAGAAACCCATGGCACTCATGTTTCAGGTATAATAGCAGCTAAAAGAGACAACAACAAAGGCATAAAGGGTGTTGCAAACAATGTAAAAATTATGCCTATTCGTAACACACCTAATGGAGATGAATACGATAAAGACATTGCTCTAGCCATACGATATGCTGTTGATAATGGAGCAAAAATTATCAATATGAGCTTTGGTAAATACTTTTCACCTCATAAAGAGTGGGTTAAAGATGCCATTTTATATGCAGCAAGCAATGATGTACTCATTGTTCACGCAGCAGGTAACGATGCATTAAATTTAGATTCTTCTCTTAATTTTCCTACTGATGTTGATAATGGAAAAGAAATTGCGGATAACTTTATAAATGTTGGTGCAACGTATTATCGATATGGTTCCGACCTAGTTGCAGATTACTCTAACTACGGAAAACAAAATGTTGATATTTTTGCTCCTGGTTCTAGTATTTACTCCACAGTTCCTAATAATTCTTATGAGTCTGAAGGAGGAACTTCAATGGCTGCTCCATTGGTTACAGGAGTTGCAGCATTAATTCGTTCGCAATACCCTAATTTAACAGCATCACAAGTAAAAAAAGCTATTTTAAATTCTGGTTTAGAAATTAATACCAAAGTAATTGTTGGCGGAAATATTGGAGATATAAAGTCTTTTGATACCTTGTCAAAATCTGGTAAACTATTAAATGCCTACAACGCATTATTAGAAGCTTCTAAACTAAACAACAACTAATTAATGTTCACCTACAACAAAAAAGAAAAATTAAAGAGTAAAAAGCTTATTGAACAACTTTTTGCAGAAGGACAATCGGTTTCAGCTTATCCACTTAAGCTTATATACTTGCCTGTTGATTTTGATGATTCGGTTTTATTAAAAACAGGTGTAACTGTTAGCAAAAGAAAATTTAAAAATGCTGTTGATAGAAATCGTATCAAACGATTAATGAGAGAAGCCTATAGATTAAACAAGGCTGTAATTTTTAACAACATTACAACACAATATGCGTTAATGATTTTATACATTGGTAACGATGGTATAACTTTTGAGGTATTGGACACTAAAATGAAGGTTTTACTGAACAAATTCTTAAACGCATCCTCAAATAACTAAACTTAAGATGAAAACATTACTACGAAAAAGAATATTCATTCCTGTTTTGGCACTTTCAATTTTTGTAACAACAAGTGCTTTTAAAAGTGAGTTTTTTGAAATAGCAAAGCAAATTGAAATCTTCACGACGCTATTTAAGGAACTTAACATGAATTATGTTGATGAAACCAATCCTGGAGATTTAATGGATACTGCCATTAAAAGTATGTTAGAAGATCTTGATCCTTATACCAATTTTATGAATGAGCAAGATGTTGAAGCTGCTCGTATAAACAATACTGGCGATTATACAGGCATTGGAGCAAGCGTTTTAACACTTAAAGACAAGTTGGTAATTGTAGAGCCTTACAAAGATTATCCTGCAGATAAAGCAGGCTTAAAAGCTGGTGATGAGATTATAAAAGTTGAAAATGTGGTTGTTGCCGATTTTAAAGATGATGCTGGTAATTTATTACAAGGTGCTTCTGGTACAACAGTAAATGTAACTTATGTAAGACAAGGAAAAACACAAACAGCAGCTATAAAACGTGAAGCAGTAGAAATTCATGCTGTTCCTCATTTTTCAATGATTAATGATAAAACAGGTTATGTTGTTTTAAGAAAGTTTAATGATAAAGCCTCTAGCGAAACCATTAACGCTATAAGAAGTCTTAAAAACCAAGGTGCCGAAAAATTAATATTGGATTTAAGAGGAAATCCTGGTGGTTTACTGAGTGAAGCTGTAAATATTGTTAACATTTTTGTACCTCAAAACCAGTTGGTAGTTACTACAAAATCTAAAGTTAAAAAATACAACAAAACCTATTACACACAACGTGAAGCTATTGATACCGAAATTCCATTAGTGGTTTTAATAGATGGTAGAAGTGCTTCAGCAAGCGAAATTGTATCAGGTGCTTTACAAGATTTAGATAGAGCAGTTGTTGTTGGTGCAAGAAGTTTTGGAAAAGGTCTTGTACAGCGACCAAAACCGCTTATTTACGGAACTCAAATGAAAATAACCATTTCTAGATATTACACACCATCTGGTAGATGTATACAAGCTTTAGATTACTGGAATAGAGATGAAAATGGTAAAGCAACTAGAGTTAAAAAAGAAAACTATAGTGCATTTAAAACTAAAAAAGGAAGAACCGTTTACGATGGTGGCGGAATTCAACCTGACTTGGAATTAGTAGAATCGGTTTATAGCCCAATTACAAACGCTATTTTAAATGACAACTTAATATTTAATTATGCTACTGAATATTACTACAAGAATAGTGTTACTGATTTAAAATCGTTTAAACTTTCAGATAGTGATTTCAATAATTTTAAAGCCTTTTTAGATAAGAATAATTTCAACTTTGAGACCAAAACCGAAAAAGCTTTTGAAGAGGCTCTTGAAGTTGCTAATGACGAGCAAATTTATGCTGCTATAAATACCGAATACACTAACTTAATTAATACCATAAATACCTATAAAAATAGAGCTGTAGATAATAATAAAGATCAGTTACTATCGCTTTTATCTGATGAAATTGTAAAACGTTATTTTTATAGAGAAGGACTGTATGAATATTATTTAGCTAACAACCTTGAAATTCAAAAAGCAAAGGAAATTCTTAAAAATCCTTCAACATATTCAAGTTATTTAAATTAATTATTTGACTGTATTTTATGTTAAAAAATAAAAATAATTTATCTTTAATTCCCCTTTTTTAAAGAAAAATGAAAAAACTAATAGTCTTACTCTTTTTAATATCTCAATTTGTTTGTGCTCAAAAAGAACTTACTCACGAAGTGTATTTTGAAACAGATAAATATGATGTTCCTGAAACTGAGCATAGTAGACTATTAATGTTTTTATCAAAAATTGAAGGGTTAGATATTGAAAAAATATCCATTTATGGCTTTTGTGATGATAGAGGTAGTGATGATTACAACTTGGTTTTATCACAGCAAAGGGCAAATTCTATCAAAGAAATATTTTCAAATAACGAGTTTGACGAGTCTGTCATTACAAATGTTGATGGAAAAGGAGAAGTATTATTAAAACTTGTTAAAGAAGAAGACATTAATAAAATACGTGGTTTAAATCGTAAAGTTCAAATTATTGTGCATCCTTATGATCCACCTAGAGTTGTTGTTGAAGAACCTAAAAAACAAGATGTAAAAGATGCTTTAAAAGGCGAACTTAAAGCTGGTGATAAATTTACTTTAGACAATATTTTATTTAAAACAGGTTATAGCTATTTGCTTCCAGAATCGGTAAAAACATTAGAAGACATTGCTAAAGTACTTGTTGAACGCGATGACATTTACTTTACAATACAAGGTCATGTGTGTTGTACGCAAAATAGTAGAGATGCTATTGACCGAAGAACAAAAAAACGAAATCTTTCTGTAGCTAGAGCTAAATATATTTATGACTATTTAGCTAAAAAAGGTGTGGATAAACGCCGAATGAAATATGTTGGTATGCGTCGTAAATTTCCGCTTGGTGGCGAACCAAAATATGATAGACGTGTGGAAATTTTAGTAACCTACGTTGGTGGTCAAGATAACTAGTTTACACTTTGTAAACCATTGCTATATGCGGAATACCATCTTCAAGATAGTCTTCTCCTATTGCTTTAAACCCTAAATTATTATAAAACTTATTTAAGTAACATTGCGCTGATATTTTTATGTCAGTTTCGTTGTAGTGTTCTTTTATAGCTTGTATAGAAGCCTCCATAATATCATAACCATATTTATGCTGGCGTTCTTTTTTAGCAACTACAACTCTACCAATACTAGCTTTTTCAAAATAATCTCCTGGTTTAAAAATACGTGTGTAAGCTACTACAACATTGTTTTTATAACCTAAAACATGAAGTGCTTTTTGGTCTTTTCCATCAATATCTTGGTATACACAATCTTGTTCTACAACAAAAACTTCGCTTCGTAATTGTAGTATATCATATAATTCTTGAGTAGTTAATTCTTGAAATGTTTTGGTTGTAATATCTAGCATTAGTCTTGTACGATAACTTCTTTAGGATCTTCTTTATTAAACTCTGGTTGTATGGTTACATGGTTTATATTAAACTCGTCATGTAATAGGTTTTCAATTTCTAATAATAGGTCATTAAATTCTGATGTTGAAATATCTTCTTTTAAATCTAAATGCGCTTCTAAATGCAGTTCGTCATCACTTAAATTCCATATATGCACATGGTGTAGTTTATTCACTTTTGGAAGCTTATTAACAACACGAACCACAGCTTTTATATCTATATGTTCTGGTGTAAAAAGCATCAGCATTTTAGTAGATGTTTTTAATAAATGATAGCCAACAAAAATTAAATACACAGCTATTAAAAAGGTAAGTAAACTATCTACCCAAAACAGCTGAAAATACTTCATTAATAAGCCACCTATCAATACTGCCACACTTGCTAACATATCTGTTAATAAGTGTAAGTAAGCCGATTTTATATTAATATTATTATCAGAATCTTTTTTTAGCAGTAACACACTATAACCATTACCAGCTATTGCAATAAGAGACAACCAAATAACAAGGTTTGATTCTATATTTTGTGGATCTTGAAAACGCTCAACAGCTTCTTTTATAAGTATTACTGCAACAATTATTAAGGTTGCAGCATTTACAAAAGCCGCTAAAATTTCGGCACGTTTATAACCAAAAGTTCTATTTATTGATGCTTTTTGCTTTGATAATTTTGAAGCTATATAACTTACAATTAAAGACAGTACATCACTAAAATTATGCAGCGCATCACTTAACAACGATAAACTACCAGAAACCAAACCACCTATTACTTGAGCAACTGTAATTACAGTATTAAGTAATATGGTAATTAAAAGCTTTCGGCCTTTTAAATCTTTATGATCGTGGTTATGTGCATGCGAATGACTCATAGTTTACCAACTTAAAAAATTGGTAATTAACAAGATAAAGGAATCTTATCAATACGGTTTTGATGACGACCACCTTCAAAAGCTGTATTTAAAAATACATCTACCATTTTTATAGCTTGTGGTATTGATGTAAAACGCGCAGGAATACAAATAATATTAGCATTATTATGTAATCGTGTGAGTTCAGTAATTTCGCTTGTCCAGCAAACGCCAGCTCTTACATTTTGATATTTATTTGCTGTCATAGCTACACCATTTGCGCTACCACAAATAAGAATTCCAAAATCTACCTCTTTATTATTAACATCTTTAGCTACAGGATGTACAAAATCTGGATAATCTACACTATCTTCAGTATCTGTACCATAGTTTGTAATAGAATACCCTTTAGATTCTAAATGGTTTACAATAGCTTTTTTGTAATCTGGACCTGCGTGGTCGTTACCAATTGATAATTTCATGTTTTTGTTGTGTTGTTGTTGTTGTAAAAGACATAAGATTATAATGTTGAAATAAACTTAAAACATTACTATCTTAATTATGGAGTAAAGGTACAAAATGTCCTTATAAACACTTATGTTATGTAGGTAATAGTTAACAATTAATTAGCATTGTTAATAGTTTATCAAATAGTAGCTCATAACTTGTTAATAACTGTTTACTTCTTTCTGAAAGAAATATTTTTAAATCTCAATTTTATTTACAAACAAAAATTGAAACCAATAAACCAAAAAATAACTTCGCTTTTTTTAGCTGACTTTTAAGCCATTTTTTTTACGTTTATAAACATAGAAATTTGAAAATATTATCAATATTTGGTTATTAACATGAGTTATTAACAGCTGTTAATAGCTTTTAAAATAGTTCTAAAAATGAATGTATTAGATGCGTTTCTAATGTTAACTAAATATCAATAGAATGTAAACTACGTGTTTTCAAAATAAAATTTAAAAAAGTTATTCCAGCTATTAACAAACAATAATAATCATTAATATTTTTTTTAAATTTTTAAAAAGAAAAGATAATATGAATATATGTGTTAACAAGATTGATTTTTAAATAACTAAGATAATTTTATGATATTGGATATTTAAGTTATAATTGTATTTTAAAATATAATATTAAATTATGAAGAGGATAGTTATTGTTATTTTTTTACTAAACTGTACATTATGTTTATCTCAAACCTTTAATGATGGTGTTTTAGAATACACTGTTACTGATGGTTTAAATGTATCTGTAAATAAGTTAAATGATATATGCCCTATAGGTAATTTAACTATTCAAGAAACAATTACTAATAATAGTGTTACTTATACTGTAACTAGTATATCAAACTACGCTTTTTATTATTGTGATGAATTAGTAAATGTAACTTTACCAAACTCCCTCACTAGCATAGGAGATTATGCTTTTTATTATTGTGAAGATTTAACAACTATAAATCTTCCAAATTCCCTTATTAGTATTGGAAGTAATACTTTTAGTTCTTGTACTGGATTAACAAGTATAAATCTTCCAAACTCTCTTACTAGTATTGGAAACAGAGCTTTTTCATATTGTTTAGGATTAACAAGTGTAAGTATTCCAGATTCTCTCACTAGTATTGGAAATGGTATTTTTCATTTATGTTCAGGATTGACAAGTATAGATCTTCCAGATTCTCTTACTAGTATTGGAAATAGTACTTTTGAGGGTTGTTCAGGATTAACAAATATAGATCTTCCAAATTCTCTTACTAGCATTGGAGATTATACTTTTAGTTCATGTACAGAATTAACAAATATAGATCTTCCAGATTCTCTTACTAGTATTGGAGATTATACTTTTTCAAATTGTTTAGGATTAACAAGTATAAGTATTCCAAATTCTCTTACTAGCATTGGAAATAGTACTTTTGTGGGTTGTTCAGAATTGACAAGTATAGATCTTCCAAATTCTCTTACTAGCATTGGAGACTATACTTTTAGTTCATGTTCAGGATTAACAAGTATAAGTATTCCAGATTCTCTTACTAGTATTGGAAATCAAACGTTTTTATATTGTACAGGATTAACAAATATAGATCTTCCAAACTCTCTCACTAGTATTGGAAATCAAACATTTTTAGGATGTACAGGTTTAACATGTATAACTTTTCCAAACTCAATTACTGAATTAGGCAATGGTACTTTTCAAGCATGTTCAGGATTAATAAATATAAACTTATCAAACTCTCTTACAACAATTGGTATTTCTGCCTTTGCAGATTGTGTAGAATTAACTAGTGTTAACTTCCCTGCATCTGTTTCAAGTATCAATTATTTTTCTTTTAATAATTGTAACAGTCTAGAAAGTGTTACAGTAAATAATAGTACACCTTTAACAATTGATAATTCTGTTTTTAATTTTGTACCTACTGAAAATATCACACTATATGTACCAGTTGGAGCTGTGCCAGTTTATCAATCAACCGCTCAATGGCAAAATTTTAATCCAATTTTAGAACAATTACCTTCTTCTGATCTTGCTTTTTTAGAAGTTATAGATGATATTTTAGGTAATTCTAACTGTTTAAATGTTTCTGCTGAACAACTTAATAGTATAAATGGGGTTTCAGGAGCAATTGATGGTGTAAACTATACAATAGCTTTACAAAGCGGAACATATATAGATGCAAATAATCCAACAGCTGCTGAAATACAATTTATTATAAATCAAGTTAATAACGCATTAAGTTTAGATGAAAATATTTTATTAAGTTTAAGTTTATACCCAAACCCAACTAAAAATCAATTTACAATAAGTTTAAATGATTCTTCAGTTTTGAAAGAAGTAAAAATTTATAATTCATTAGGTCAATCAATTTTAACTTCTAAAGAAACCAATATTAACACTTCAAAATTATCTAGTGGTACTTATATAGTTAAAATTTTTACATCAAAAGGAAGCGCTACTAAAAAACTAATTATTGAATAGAGAAATTATAGGCTTTTTATTATTTAACTTTATTAAAATACTCAATTAATATATAAACCTTAGCTTTGTAGTAAATTTATAACCAGTACTTCACTTTTATTAGGTTATAAAATAACAGATTCCTATCTTTAATTAGGAAATGAAAATGATTACATAATACATGGCAAGAAAGAAAAAAAGGAAACCTTCACATAACAAGATTTCCAACCTTACTAATACAATCTTAAGTATTTTAAAAAAAGAGAAAAATAAAACGTTTAACTACAAACAAATAGCTGCTAAACTTGGTGTAAATGATGCCAGTAGCAGAAATCAAATTATAAAAAAACTTCAGCAACTTAAAGCGAAACAAGAAATAGAAGAAGTAGATCGTGGTAAATTTAAAGCCATTGTTACTGCAGAATATCACACAGGTATTCTAGACTTAAACGCAAAAGGTTCAGGTTACGTTATTTGTGACGATTTTGATGAAGACGTTTACATTGCTTCAAATAATATAAATAAAGCGTTAGATGGAGACGAAGTAGAATTCTATGTTTATAAACGTCGTAAACGTGGTAAGTTTGAAGGTGAAATTACCGAAATTGTAAAACGTGCAAAAAGCGAATATGTTGGTGTCATTCAATTACATAGCAACTATGCTTTTGTGGTTCCTGATAGCAATAAAATGTACAAAGATATTTTTGTACCAATTAATAAAACCTTTAAAGCTGAAGATGGTGACAAAGTACTAGTATCTCTTGAAGATTGGCCTGAAAAAGCCGATTCTCCTTACGGAAAAGTAATAAAAGTTCTAGGAAAACCAGGAGATCATAATACCGAAATTCATGCCATTTTAGCTGAATATGGTTTGCCTTACGAATTCCCGTATGAGGTAGAAAATTATGCCAATAATATAGATACTTCAATCACGAAAGAAGAAATTGCTAAACG
Source organism: Gaetbulibacter jejuensis (assembly GCF_039524015.1). NCBI lineage: Bacteria > Pseudomonadati > Bacteroidota > Flavobacteriia > Flavobacteriales > Flavobacteriaceae > Gaetbulibacter > Gaetbulibacter jejuensis. Next base: position 409,606 of record NZ_BAAAGF010000001.1, read on the forward strand.
TCGTGATATGCGAGATGTACTGACGTTTACTATCGATCCTAAAGATGCTAAAGATTTTGATGATGCCTTATCATTTCAAGTGTTAGATGATGGTTTATATGAAGTTGGTATTCATATTGCCGATGTATCTCATTACGTAAAACCTGATACAGTTTTAGATGACGAAGCTTATGAGCGTGCTACTTCAGTATATTTAGTAGATCGCGTGGTACCAATGCTACCCGAAATTCTATCTAACAATGCATGTTCACTACGACCACATGAAGAAAAATATACCTTTTCAGCCGTTTTTAAAATTAATGATAAAGCTGAAGTTAAAGACCAATGGTTTGGTAGGACAGTCACTTATAGTGATGCACGTTTTGCATACGAAGAAGCGCAAGCCATTATAGAATCTAAAACAAACGAAATTCCTGCCGAAGTATCTTTAACAGGAAAAGCTTATAAAACCGATCAAAAAATAGCCGATGCTACATTAAAACTTGATGAATTGGCTAAAAAAATGCGTTCTAAACGTATGCGTTCTGGTGCTATTTCTTTTGATAAAGTAGAAGTGAAGTTCAACCTAGATGAAACCAATAATCCGGTTGGTGTGTTCTTTAAAACTTCAAAAGATGCTAACAAGTTAATTGAAGAATTTATGTTGTTAGCAAATAAAAAAGTAGCCGAATTTATAGGAAAGCAAAAGCCAGAAAAAACCTTTATATATCGTGTGCACGACGAACCAGACGATAGTAAATTGGCAGCTTTACAAAATATTGTTGGACGTTTTGGTTATAAACTCAATTTTAAAGACCGAAAAAGTACAACAGCTTCATTAAACAATTTATTAAAAGACGTTGCTGGTAAAAAAGAGCAAAACCTGGTTGATACGCTTGCGATACGCAGTATGAGTAAAGCAGAGTATACCACGCACAACATAGGTCATTACGGATTAGCATTTGATTATTATAGTCATTTTACATCGCCTATACGTCGTTATCCTGATGTTATGGCACATCGTTTACTACAACATTATTTAGATGGCGGAAAAAGCGCTAATGAAGCTATTTATGAAGATAAATGTAAACATTCCAGTAATATGGAATATTTAGCCACAAAAGCTGAACGTGATAGTATCAAATACATGCAAATTAAATTTATGCAAGATCATAAAGACGAAGAATTTGTAGGCGTTATTTCAGGAGTGACAGATTGGGGAATTTATGTAGAAATTATTGATAACAAATGCGAAGGTATGGTTCGAATTCGTGATATAAAAGACGATTATTACGAGTTTGACGAAAGTCAATACGCTATTGTAGGTCGTGAAACCAAAAACATGTATCAATTAGGTGATGAAGTGATTGTAAAAGTAAAAGAAACCGATTTAGTTAAAAAGCATTTAGATTTTACATTAATAGGAAAACACGAGTAATATGATTTTAACAACCACAAATACCATTGAAGGACATCAAATTATAGATTATTTAGGTTTAGTCACTGGCGTAGGCGTAAACAGTAAAAAAGTATCATTTACGTTTAGTATGGATAAATTTTATAACTCGTTAGAGCAAAGTATTAACGAGGTTAAAGAAGATGCTTTTCAAAAATTACAACAAAATGCAATCAATTTAAAAGCAAATGCTGTAGTTGGAATACATTTAGACATAGAAACTTTTCCTAACACAACAGCCATAATAGTTTCAGTAACAGGAACCGCAGTTTCTGTGGCTTAATTCAATTTTTGGTACAATTACTGTAACAATAACGTTTTTATAACATCTTTACTATAATAGTACACGTAAATATAATAAAACACATACACATGAAAACGTTTATAACCATTGCATTTATAGCATTAACTTCAATTATAACAGCACAAAATCCTAAAGAAAAAGGAGTAGGAGATTTTACCGAAGTAAAAGTTTTTGATAGGATAGAAGTGAATTTAGTTAAATCAGACGTTAACAAAGTTGAAATCACAGGAGATGATATTGATGATGTAGAAGTTATCAATAAAGATGGAAAACTTAAAATAAGAATGAAGTTTAATAAAATCTTTAATGGTGACAGAACATTTGTTGCTGTACATTACACAAAGTTAGATATTATTGATGGTAACGAAGGTGCTTTTATTTCTTCAAATGAGCTTATAAAACAAGATTATATAGAACTGAAATCTCAAGAAGGTGCTCGACTTAAAATAGGATTGGATGTTAAAAAAGTTGACATCAAAGCAGTTTCTGGTGGAGTAGTTGAAACCAGAGGTAAAGCCGAATCTCAAGATATAGTACTTAACACAGGAGGTGTTTATGAAGGTAAAGCTTTCGAGACCCAAAATACTACTGTAAGTATTAAAGCAGCTGGTGAAGCAGATGTTAATGCATCTAAATTAGTTGATGCTAAAGTTAGAGCAGGAGGAGATGTAAATATTTATGGAAGTCCTGCTACAGTAAACGAAGACACAATGTTAGGTGGAAGAATTAAACGTATGAACTAATTAATACGTCTTTTTTATTAGCTTTGTAGGAAACTTATTTCCTATATGTTTGATGATATTTTAGCTGCAATTCCCTTTGGAATAATCCTAGCATTCACTATTGGTCCAGTATTTTTTGTACTGCTCGAAACTAGTGCTACCAAAGGATTTAAAAGCGCTTTAGTATTTGATTTTGGAGTTATTTTTGCTGATATTGTTTTTATCCTAGTCGCTTTTTATAGTACTAATAAGCTTATCGATAAGATAAAAGACGATCCTAATTTCTTAATTTTTGGTGGTGCTCTTTTAGTGGTTTATGGTGTTATTTCTTTTATAAAAACATCAAAATCCTTCCGTACAATTGTTAGAGAATATCATAAAGTTGAAATGCCTAAAAATGCATATGGTAAATTATTCATTAAAGGATTTTTACTCAATTTTATCAATATAGGAGTACTTTTAGGATGGTTAGGATTTATCGTTATAGGAAGTTCTATTACCGAATCTGAAAATGGAGTTACAGTTTTTATAGCTACAATGCTTACCGTTTATTTTCTTGTAGATTTAGTGAAAATAGCTATCGCAAAAAGATTACGTAACAAATTAACACCAAGACTCATTTACAAAACTAAAAAAATCATTGCTTTAGTGATTTTAGGTTTTGGTGTATTATTATTAGTTCAAGGTATATTTCCTAAAGGAAAAGAACGCATTCAAGAAGAAATTGAACATAGACTATAAAAACAGGCTATTTGAATGACACTTTCCAGACAACCCTTATTTAGACACCAAGTGGATTCGAAAAACTGACTGTTTTTAATTAATTTTTTATAAACTTATTATAATACATTTCCGAAGTATTTTTAATTTTTAAAATATACATTCCAGGTATTAAATTATTGGTTTCAATCGTTTTGATAGCATTGCCAGATTGAACTTCAACGCCATTCATGTTTACTATAGAATATGAAGTTTCAATTTTTAGACCTTTAATTTTTAGTTCATTTTTAACAGGGTTTGGCCATATAGACAAATTGTTTTCTAATGAAATACCTTCCATAGATAATGTAATTGCATCTAAAGTAATGACTCTATTACCTAATAATTCAGTAATATGCAATTCATTGTTATATTTAGCAAAACCAACGGGATATGATAATCCTGTTTGTATCACATTCAAAGAAGGGGAAGTAAGACTAATATCCACATTAGAAATTCGACCAGTACTATCAGCAATGTATAATAGGTTATTATCAATAAATAACCCAAATACATAATTTAAACCAGCAATAACATTTGATGCTGTTGGGTTGTTTATAGATGTATCTGCCTTTACAACTTTTCCACCATTATAATCTGAAATATACAATTCATCATTATGCATCAATAGACTAGAAGGATTTGTTAATCCAGAAACGAAAGTTTCAGGAGTAGGTGAGTAGTCGGTAATATTTATTTTTGAGACTTTATTACCATTAAATTCAGCAATATAAAGATCATTACCATTTAAAGCTAAACCATAAGGCACGCTCACACCTGTAACAACAGTTGTAATTACTGGATTATTTTGTGTTATATCTATTTTAATGATTCTGTTGGAAGCACTTTCAGCAATATATAAGTCGTTCCCATTTAGTGCAAGACCATAAGGAGAATTAACATTGCTTAAAACTGTAACAGGAGTTGGAGAATTAGAAGAAAGATCAACCTTAGATATTTTATTTCCATAAAATTCAGCGATATATAAATCGTTGCCATTCAAAACCATTTCAGTTGGACCATTAAAGCCATTTACAACTTGATTTACTTGACTATGCATCTTAAAGAAGCAAAGTATAGCTAGCATAAATAATATGTAATTTTTTTTCATAGTTTTTAATTTTTGTGAAGTGTAAAAATATAATCATATTGTATTGCCATCAATACGTAATTTGTCGTATTTTTTTTACAACTTCATTAGCAAATAGTTTTTAGAAAGCACTAATGATGTAAGGTAAAAAGGACAGGAATGAAAACTAAAGGTTATTATAATAAAAAAAACCTTCAAGCAAATACTTGAAGGTTTTTTGAGGCGTCAAGCGGATTCGAACCGCTGTAGAAGGTTTTGCAGACCTCTGCCTAGCCACTCGGCCATGACGCCAATTATTTCTGCGAAAGCAGAACTCTCAATTTTCTTAAATAGAAAATAAGAGTTGGCAAATGTAAAAAAAATAAAGTTTTTACACTATTTACTACTTATTTTTTCGTCTTTCTGTCATTTTTATCGTTACCATTTCTACGTCACCACCTATTGGAGGGTTTAATTTACTTACACAAACAGTAACCTTTTTAACCTTTTTATCTTCTTTTAAAATACGCTTAATGATGCGTTTAGCAACAGTTTCAAGAAGGTGAGATGGTTGTCCCATTTCCTCTCTTACAATTCTGTTTAAAAACACATAATCTACAGTATCACTTAAAGCATCAGTTTTAGCAGATTCTTTTAAATTAGCTTCAACTTCTAAATCTACTCTATAATCACTACCAATTTTTGTTTCTTCTGTAAGACATCCATGGTGTGCATAAATCCTTATGTTTTCAACTTTTATAATTCCCATAAAACAAAAATAAGACACCTTTAGTCACTTCGGGTAAATTTCTGAAAGAAATTTGTATCGATAAAGTTAATTAGTAAAGAAATCAAATACGTTGCTTATTGCGCTAGTTTTGGTTTTATAAAATTCTGTATACGTACAGCGTTCGCAGGTTACTGCTGTAAATTTCTGATTTTGAACATCAAATATTTTAGACCATGTTCCACCAGTAGCGCGCATTTGCCCTACTTTATATGTTTTGTTGTGACATTTTGGACATTCGTAATTTTTATGTTGCATGGTTTTTGGTTTTATTTATAGGTAGTAAAAACAATTGATATGTTACATTTTATAAGCTATTGCAACATTAAATTCGTATAAATTTATCTAATTTTGTATTTCTCATTTTGAAGGTAAAATAGATTATGTCAGAAGAAACAAAATCACTCAATTTTATTGAGCATATTATAGAAGAAGATTTAGCAAACGGATTAGAAACTTCTAAATTACGTTTTCGTTTTCCACCAGAACCAAACGGTTATTTACACATTGGGCATACTAAAGCCATAGGTATTAGTTTTGGTTTGGGTGAAAAATACAATGCACCTGTAAATCTTCGTTTTGATGATACCAATCCAGCTAAAGAAGAGCAAGAATATGTAGATGCTATTAAGAAAGATGTAGCGTGGTTAGGGTATCAATGGGAAAATGAATTATACTCATCAGATTATTTTCAGCAATTATATGATTGGGCTGTTTTATTAATAAAAGAAGGTAAAGCCTATGTCGATTCGCAATCTAGCGAAGCGATGGCAGAACAAAAAGGAACACCAACACAACCAGGAGTTGATGGTCCTTATCGCAATCGTTCGGTTGAAGAAAACCTAAAGTTATTTGAACGTATGAAAGCTGGTGAATTTAACGAAGGCGATCATATTTTACGTGCAAAAATTGACATGCAACATCCTAATATGTTAATGCGTGACCCAATCATGTATCGTATTCTTAAAAAAGCACATCATAGAACAGGAAACGATTGGTGTATTTACCCAATGTACGATTGGACACATGGTGAAAGTGATTATATTGAGCAAATTTCGCATAGTTTATGTTCGCTTGAATTTAAGCCGCATAGAGAGCTTTACGACTGGTTTAAGGAGCAAGTGTATGAGTATTCAAAAAACACCTATCCAATGCTTCCTAAACAGCGTGAGTTTGCACGTTTAAATTTAAGTTACACCATTATGAGTAAGCGTAAGCTACTTAAGTTGGTTGAAGATGGTATTGTAAACGGTTGGGATGATCCTAGAATGCCTACTATTTCTGGTTTAAGACGTCGTGGTTATACACCAGAATCTATCCGAAATTTCATTGAGCGTGTTGGTGTTGCAAAACGCGAGAATGTGATTGATGTGTCTTTATTAGAATTTTGTGTTCGTGATCACTTAAACAAAACTGCACCACGTGTTATGGCAGTTTTAGATCCATTAAAAGTGGTTATCACAAATTATCCAGACGATAAAGTAGAATGGTTAGAGGCTGAAAATAATCCTGAAGACGAACAAGCAGGTTCTAGAGAAGTTCCTTTTTCAAAAGAAATATATATTGAAAAAGCTGATTTTAAAGAAGAAGCAGGAAGTAAGTTTTTCAGGTTAAAACTTGGTGGTGAAGTTCGTTTAAAAAACGCTTACATCATTCAAGCAAATGAGGTTGTAAAAGATGCTAACGGAAATATTACCGAAGTACATTGTACTTATGATACTGATACGTCTAAAAAAGTAAAAGGAACACTACATTGGGTATCAATTAAGCATGCTGTTGAAGCTGAAGTTAGAGAATATGATCGTTTGTTTATGGATGAAGCTCCAGATAGTCATCAAGACAAAGATTTTATGGAATTTTTAAATCCTAATTCATTAAACATTACCAAAGCATTTGTTGAGCCTAGTTTAAAAGAAGCCAAAGTAGGAGATAGGTTCCAATTTCAACGTTTAGGATATTTTAATGTTGATAACGATTCTACATCTAATGCTTTAGTATTTAATAAAACTGTTGGATTGCGAGATACTTGGGAAAAACAAAAACCACAAGAAAAGCCGCAACAACAAAACAAACCTAAACCGCAACAACAGCGTAAAGCAATTAATGTTATTCAGCAATTAGGAAAAAAGTACACGAATTACCCAGAAGATAAGCAAGTAAAAGTAAAGGCTGAAATTCTTGAATTAGCCAATGAGGTTAGTTATGATGAGTTAGAACCTTTATTTGGAACTGCTGTAAAAAAGGTTGGAACACGTATTGCTGCTATGCTTACTTTAAAAGTCTTATTAGCAAATGGTTTAGAAAAAAACGATGCTATTAATGAGTTTATAGAAAAAGCTTTAGAAGATAAAAATGCATTGTTGGTAGAAGAAGCTAAAGCGCTTTAATAGATGATAAAACAGAAATTGTATTTCAATAATTACTATCTTTATTACACTAACTAAAACATTTCATTATGGAAATCAATTTTTTAGCACTTTTAGCAGCTGCAGTTTCTGCATTGATAATTGGTGCAATTTGGTACAATCCAAAAGTATTTGGTACAGCTTGGATGAAAGCTGCAGACATGACCGAAGAAAAAATGCAAGGCGCCAATATGGCTAAAATTTTTATCCTTGCATTTATTTTTGCGTTCTTATTAGCTTTTGCTTTACAGTTTTTAACCATTCACCAAACTGGTGCTTTAGGTATGGTTGGAGGCGATCCTAGTCTTGCAAAACCATCTTTTGAAGCATTTATGGCAGATTATGGTACTGCTTTTAGAACTTTTAAACATGGTGCTTTACATGGTACAATTGCAGGAATCTTTATTGCATTACCAATTCTTGGAACCAATGCGTTGTTTGAAAGAAAAGGCGCAAAATACATTTTTATTAATGCTGGCTATTGGATTGTTACTATGGCAATCATGGGAGGCATTGTTTGCGGATGGCAATAAATTTTGTAATGAATTATAACATAAAAAGACTGACATAAGCGTTCAGTCTTTTTCTTTTTACATTGATACACTTTAAAATATACAATTCTCAAAACGATTTACCTGATTCGTGGCAAGTACTAACCACGCATGATGTATTTCTTCAAAAACCCTATTTAACTGCTGTTGAAAACGCCTCACCAAATAATATGTCATGGTATTATGTAGGTGTTTTTAATGCTGAAAATTTAGTGGGTATTGCTATCATTCAGCGAGTGCAATTGTATGTTGAAGATATTTTTAGAAACCATAAAGATTCTTGTTTTCAAGAACGCGTAAAACATTATGTTTCTAAAGTACTTAAAGGAAATGTTTTGGTTGTTGGAAACCTTATGCATACAGGACAACACGGTTTATATTTTAATGCTGAAGCCATATCAGAATGTGATTTTCTTTCTTGTATTTTTGAGGCTGTTTATCAGTTGAAAAAAGACATAAAATCATCAAAAGGAAAAACCATAAGAACCTTAATTTTTAAAGACTATTTTGAAGATGATTCTATTCATTCGTATTCAGAATTGTTTAAAACAAATACATTCAGAAAAGTCTCGGTTCAACCCAATATGATTATGCCAACGCATAAGAATTGGAATACATTTAACGATTATCAAACCAGTTTAAATAAAAAATATCGAAGACGTTTAAAAACTGCTCGTAAAAAGGCGAGTGCTATTCAAAAGAAAGAATTAAATCTTGATGCTATTGAAACTCATTCTGAATTGTTATTTAGCCTTTATAAGAACGTTTCTGATAATGCAAGGATAAATACTTTTATACTTCCTAAAAACCATTTCTATACGCTTAAAAAAGAACTTAAAGACCAATTTAAAGTCTTTGCGTATTATCTTGATGGTACTATTGTAGGTTTTTATACATTAATTCTGAATAATGAGGTGCTTGAAACCTATTTTCTTGGTTATGATAGTGCACATCAATACAACCATCAATTGTATTTGAATATGCTGTACGACATGGCAGAATTTGCTATAAACAACAAATTTGAACATACTGTTTATGCCAGAACAGCTATGGAAATAAAGAGTTCGGTAGGTGCAAAACCTAAAAACATGTTCATATACTTAAGGCATACAAACGTGTTGTTAAATACTGCTTTAAAATTGATTTTTAGCCTAATGAATCCAACAAGAGATTGGGAAGAACGCCATCCTTTTAACTAATCCTTAATACTGTTTGGGTTATATTTTTTGTATTTTAAGATAAACTCAAATAGTATGGAAACTGCAAAAGATTTAATAACAGAAATATCAGTATTAACGAGAGAAATTGAAACCAATTATCCTGAAATTTATGAGCATTTGGATGAAAACCCAATGACTATTCCTAATATGGAGCATCCAAAAGTTAATAACAAAGCACTTGAGGATTATTTAGAAAGTTTAAAACAACTAATTAATAAACACAAAAAAGCCTCAAAATAACTTTGAGGCTTTTACTTTATAATATAAATAATTAGTCTTCTTTCTTTTTATTTCTAGCTTCTTTCATAGCTTCACCAATTTGGTTACTTGCAGCAAAACTAGCCACCATATCATTAAGCATATTACTTCCTGCTTGAGGTGCGTTTGGTAATAAAATTAAGTTACTATTAGTTTCTTCTCCTAACGATTGTAAAGTGTCGTAATGTTGTGTTACAACTATTAATGCAGAGGCTTCTTGTGAGTTAATACCAACGCGATTTAAAACTTCAACAGATTCTTCTAAACCACGAGCAATCTCACGTCTTTGATCAGCAATACCTTGACCTTGTAAACGCTTACTTTCAGCTTCTGCTTTTGCTTTTTCAACAATTAAAATACGTGCTGCATCACCTTCGTATTGAGCAGCTATTTTTTCACGCTCAGAAGCATTAATTCTGTTCATTGCAGCTTTTACTTGAGAGTCAGGATCAATATCAGTCACTAAGGTTTTAATAATGTCAAAACCATACTCTAACATTGCATCATTTAATTCTGCTTTTACAGCAATGGCGATATCGTCTTTTTTAACGAATACATCATCTAGTTTCATTTTAGGCACTTCGGCACGAACCACATCAAATACATAACTAGTAATTTGATCATGTGGATAATCTAACTTATAAAACGCATCGTAAACTTTATCTTTAATTACCATATACTGAACCGAAACTTTTAAGCGCACAAAAACATCATCTAATGTTTTGGTTTCAATAATCACATCGAGCTGTTGAATTTTTAAGCTCAAACGACCAGCTACTCTATCGATTAAAGGGATTTTCATTTGAAGTCCAGAATGACGAATGCTTTGAAATTTACCAAAACGTTCAATAATGGCAGCTGACTGTTGCTTAACAATAAAGAAGGAAGAGATTAAAATGACTATTGCTATGAAAATAATCGGAAATATGAAAAATTTATCCATGACAAGTTTTTTAATGGTTAGGAAATATTTGGTTACTAATTTAAGTTATATTTTAATGAAGCACCATATTTTTTACGAATTACCAAAGTTTAAATCAAAAAATGATTAGGTTTGTTTATCCCTCAAAAAATAAAATCATGAAAAAACAACTTTTCTTATTAGTAGCATTTAGTATAGTTTTTGTTACAACAGCATTAGCACAACACCAAAGATATTCTATAAAAAATGGTATAGGAATATATGGTGGACTTACCCAATTTGATATTATTACGGACAACTTTCAAACAGTAAAAGGCGAAGGCTGGTTAGGAGGCTTAAGCGCAACAGTCGATTTACCTCATAAGTGGTACACAGTTAGTTATAACATTCAATTATCTGAAAATAATGTTGGTGTTTTTGCTAGACCATCAAATGTAATTGCTAATGAAGAAGAAATAGATTATAAATTATTTACAGCTCAAGTGGCTTTTTTGTTTCATGCAAAGGTCTTACAAGACTACATTACTGTTGATGTAGGACCAATGATTCAATACAATAGCGAATTGGAATTAAAAGATGACAACCACGAAAATTACATTATTGGAAGCTATAACAATCTTTTAGCTAAAGATATTACAGGAATTTCACAGTTTAATGTCAATGGAGCAGTAGGAGCTACAGCAGGTTTTAAAGGGTTTAAGTTAAGAGCACAATACATTTATGGGTTTACAAACATGCTCAATAAACTTAATAACAATAATGATTTAGACACAACTGGAGGAAACAACAAGTTTAAAGGAAACCAATCTATGCTTGCTTTTACAGCTATTATTGTTTTTTAAACGATAAAGAATAAAATAAAAAAGCGAGTTGTTACAACTCGCTTTTTTTTACTTTAAATTATTGATAAGGTTTTGTATACGCTGTACAGTTTCGTTTTTACCTATCATGTAAATAATATCAAACACATCAGGTCCTTGTAAAGCACCAACAAGAGCTAGTCGTAAAGGCATCATTACTTTTCCAAAACCAATATTGTTTGAAGTTATCCAACCTTTTATAACAGTTTGAAGGTTTTCAACTGTAAAATCATCAACAGATTCTATAACAAGAATAAGCTCTTTCATTAAGTCTAATGAATCTTCTTTCCATGCTTTTTTAGCTGATTTTTCATCATATTCAGTAGGAGTTACAAAGAAAAAATGACTCAAATCCCAAAAATCACTCACAAAAGTGGCACGTTCTTTAATTAATCCTATTGCTAGTTCAATATACTGTGTGTCAATTTCAGATAATTCAGTTTTAGAATTTTTAAACGCAACAGCTAAATCATAGTTGTCTTGTTCTTGCATATAATGGTGGTTAAACCATTTGGTTTTATCAGGATCAAAACGCGCACCAGCTTTATTAACTTTAGCTAAATCAAACGCTTGAGTTAAGTTTTCTAAAGAGAAAATTTCTTGTTCTGTTCCTGGATTCCAACCTAAAAAGGCTAAAAAGTTTACCACAGCTTCAGGAAAATAACCATCTTCTTTATAACCTCTAGATACATCTTCTGTATTAGGGTCTTTCCATTCTAAAGGAAACACAGGAAAACCTAATTTATCTCCATCACGCTTGCTTAATTTTCCTTTTCCGGTTGGTTTTAAAATTAAAGGTAAATGAGCAAATTCTGGAGCTTCCCATCCAAAAGCATCATAAAGTTGAATATGTAAAGCAAGAGAAGGTAACCACTCTTCACCACGAATAACATGAGTGATTTCCATTAAATGGTCATCTACAATATTTGCCAAGTGATAAGTTGGCATACCATCAGCTTTAAATAATACCTTATCATCTAAAATATTAGTGTCTATCTTAATATCACCACGAATAATATCTTTTAGATGAAGTGTCTCATCTTGAGGCGATTTAAAACGAATCACATAATCGTCTCCAGCTTCTAATTTTGCGTTTACTTCATCTTCAGAAAGTGATAAAGAGTTACTCAATTTTAGCCTGTTATGCCAATTATAGATAAATGTTTTGCCTTTAGCCTCGTGGTCTTTTCTATGAAAATCTAATTCTTCAGCTGTATCAAACGCATAATAAGCTTTTCCCTCAGCAATTAATCTGTCAGCATATTCTTTATATAAATGTTTGCGTTCGCTTTGTCTGTAAGGACCAAATTTTTCATTCTTTCCTTGACCTTCATCAAAAGGAATTCCGCACCATTCAAGAGATTTTACAATATAGTCTTCAGCACCTTCAACATAACGGTTTTGGTCAGTATCTTCAATACGTAATACAAAAGTACCATTGTGTTTTTTGGCAAATAAGTAGTTAAAAAGTGCAGTTCTTACACCTCCAATATGTAAAGGTCCTGTTGGGCTTGGTGCAAATCGCACACGAACGTTTTTTGACATTGTTTTTAGTTTATGGCTGCAAAGATAAAACGATATTTAGGAATAGAAATAGTTAAGCTAAAATCATTTCACGTGGAACACGTTTATTCATAATTTTAAACCAAAGTGGAGGCAGCATTGCCAAAACCATTGAGGTTGGATAACCATAAGGCATTTGCGGACTTTCATCATGGCAATCTAATACTTGATATTTTTTAGAAGATTTAAAATGATGATCACTATGTCTTGTGAGTTCATAAAGCACAATTCTTCCAATAACATGATTGGAGTTCCAGGAATGAATTTCTTTAACGCGCTCGTATCTACCAGATTTAGTTTTTAATCGCAGCAATCCATAGTGTTCAATATAGTTAACCGTTTCAAGAAGTATGAAACCTATAATTGCTGCCGAAAACGCAAATATTAAACCTAAAGTTCCAAACAACGCAAACATTGTAAATAAATAGCCTATTTGAAGCAAAATGTACCAAAACATGTCGTTTTTTGCCGAAAAGAACCCTTTTTTGCCGTTTTTTAGCAATTTTAGTTGAATGTTCCATGCATTGCCATATTGTCTAAATACTGAAGTAATCCAAAACGAATACACGCTTTGATTGTATCTTGCTGTTGCAGGATCCTCAGGAGTTGCTGCATGCAAATGATGTCCAAAATTGTGTTCAATATAAAAATGCATATACAATGAAGGTAACAACAAGGCTTTTCCAATAAAACGCTCGTTGGTGGATTGTCTGTGACCAAGTTCATGAGCCACATTTATACCATTAACTCCCAAAACAATACCTACTGAGAGTGTTAAACCTACAAATTCATAAGTTTCAATTGTTGAGGTTGTCGCTTCATAAATTCCAAAAAAGAGTAGGCCATATACCAAAGGAAGATTAAGATACAGTAACCAATCAAAAAGTTTGCGTTTTAGTTTACTATCAACTTCTTGTGAAGATAAATTATGCGTATCAACAGGAAACACTAGCTCTAGCAAAGGAATAATGACAAAGGCAAAAACAGGAGTTAAGTAAGAAAAATATCCTTTTACGTAGATGCCAATACACGCAACAATTGGAATTGAAAAAGCAGCTAAGTATTTTAAATCTTTCATAACAAAAACAAAATGTTAGTCTTAAATTTAATACATCTTCTCGAAATTAACAGAATCTTACCAAAATTTAAGCATTTACAGACCAAAATAAATTTTATATTAGTAAGTTATTTAACCGTATGGCAAGTCATTTTAAAGAAATACAAGCTAAGCTAGAGCAATTTATTAGACGATTTTATACTAATGAGTTGTTAAAAGGCATTATTTTATTTTTTGCCATTGGCTTGTTGTACCTTTTATTTACCCTTTTTGTTGAATATGTACTTTGGCTGAACCCTACAGCAAGAACCGTTTTATTTTGGTTGTTTGTTGCGGTAGAGATTGGACTTTTTGCAAAGTTTATTGCTATTCCTTTAGCGAAACTGTTTAAACTTCAAAAAGGTATTAACTATGAAGACGCTTCAAAAATTATAGGAAACCATTTTCCTGAAGTAAACGATAAGTTGCTTAACGTGCTTCAGCTTAAACAGCATGCCGCAGACTCTGAATTACTATTGGCTAGTATTGAACAAAAATCTGCCGAATTGAGCCCAATTCCGTTTAAAATGGCAGTTAATTTCAAGAAAAACGCCAAATATCTAAAATATGCAGCCATACCAATTGTTATTTTGTTACTCTCTTACGCAACAGGAAAACTAAATTGGTTTAGCGATAGTTATGAACGTGTTGTGAATTATAATGTGGCTTATGAGCCACCTGCACCTTTTCAGTTTTTTGTTGTTAATGAAGATTTAAACGCTATTGAAAACAAAGATTTTAAACTTCTGGTTTCTACTACAGGAAAAGTAATCCCTGAAAACGCTCAAATAAAATACAACAACGAAACTTATTTTTTACAGCAAACAGCTCCAGGACAATTTGAGTATGTGTTTACCCAACCAAAGGATAAAATAGAGTTTAATTTATCGGCAAATAATGTTAACTCTAAAATGTATAGTTTAAATGTGGTAAACATCCCTAAGCTGGTGAATTTTGAAATGGTTTTAGATTATCCTTCGCATACCAAAAAAGCTGATGAAACCTTAAAAAGTACAGGTTCTACAACAGTTCCAGAAGGGACTAACGTTACTTGGAAAGTCAATACTAAGTCCACAAATACAGTAGCACTCTACGCGCAAGATACTATACAGTTTAAGCCTTTAGACAATGGAAATTTTGAAGCGAATAAACGCTTGTACAGCAATTTAGAGTACAGTATTAGCACAAGTAATGATGCGCTAAAAGATTACGAAAATTTAGCGTTTTCAATTAATGTGATTAAAGACGATTATCCTGAGTTAACCATAAAGGTTGAAAAAGATTCAATTGATAACCAATCCTTGTATTTTTTCGGACAAGTTAGTGACGATTATGGATTGAGCAAATTGCAGTTGGTGTATTATCCTTCAAATGATGACAGTGATAAAAAGACCGAAACTATTCCTGTTAGCTTATCTAATTTTGATGAATTTGTAAGTGCGTTCCCAAATCAATTACAACTTACCGAAGGTGTAGATTATGAGCTATATTTTCAGGTGTTTGATAATGATGCAATCCATAACTACAAAAGCACTAAAAGTTCGGTGTTTAGTTACAGAAAGTTGACTAAAGATGAAGAAGAGCAAAAACAATTAGAAGAGCAAAACGAAACCATAAAAGACTTAAATAATTCTTTTGAAAAACTGAAAGATCAGGATAAGAAACTCGAAGAAATTTCAAAAAATCAAAAGGAAAAAGAAGAGCTCAATTTCAACGATAAAAAGAAACTCGAAAACTTTTTAAAACGTCAAAAAGAGCAGGAGCAATTGATGCAAAACTTCAACAAAAAACTTCAAGACAACCTTGAGGAATTTCAAAATGAAGAACAAGATCAATTTAAAGAAGACCTTCAAAAACGTTTAGACGAAAACGAGCAGCAACTTAAGGAAGATGAAAAATTACTTGAAGAGTTAGAAAAGCTTCAGGACAAAATTCAAAAGGAAGAGCTTACAGAAAAACTAGAAGAACTCGCTAAGCAAAACAAAAATAAACAACGAAGCTTAGAACAACTTTTGGAGTTGACCAAGCGCTATTATGTGGCTAAAAAAACCGAGAAACTTCAAAAAGAATTGGAAAATCTTGCTGAAGAGCAAGATAAATTATCTAAGCAAGATGATGAAAACACTAAAGAAGCTCAAGATGAATTAAATAAAGCTTTTGAAGAGTTTCAAGAAGAGTTGGAAGAATTGAAAAAGGAAAACGAAGACCTTAAAAAACCATTTGCTATTCCTGATGATAAAGCTACTGAAGAAAGCATTAAAAAAGACCAACAAGATGCTTCTGAACAATTAGAGCAGCAAGAACAAAACGAACAACAAGGCGATAAACAAAACTCACAAGAAAATCAAAATAATGCACAACAAAGCCAAAAGAAAGCTTCAGAAAAAATGAAGCAAATGAGTGCAAAAATGATGCAGTCTATGATGTCTGGTAGTGGAGAGCAGCTTTCAGAAGATGCGGCAATGCTTCGTCAAATTTTAGACAACTTAGTGCTGTTTTCATTCGATCAAGAAAACTTAATGAATCAGTTTAGAAGCATCGACATTAACCATAATCAATATGGTAAACACTTGCGTAAGCAGAACACTTTAAGAGAACATTTTGAACATATTGACGATAGTTTATTTGCGCTTTCATTGCGCCAACCAATGCTTTCCGAACAAGTAAATAAACAAATTACTGATGTGTTTTTTAACATCGATAAGTCTATGTCTCAGCTTTCGGAAAATCAAATTTATCAAGGTGTTTCTACGCAACAATACACCATAACAGCAACAAATGAGCTGTCTAGTTTTTTAAGCGATGTTTTAGACAATATGGAAGCCCAAATGAATTCCTCTTCTGGTCAAGGTTCAGGACAAGGTTCTGGTCAATCAGGAAGTGGCGGACAAGAAATGCAATTACCAGATATTATTAAGAGTCAAGAGGAGCTTAATAAAGAAATGGAAGAAGGCATGAAAAAAGGTGAGAAAGGAAAATCTAAAGAAGGCGATGAGGGTAAAGAAGGAAATGAAGGGAAGGAAGGTGACCAAGGCAAACAAAACGGAAGTCAACAAGGAAGTCAAGAAGGCGATGGCGAAGGGAATAGTGAAGAGTTAAATGGTGAGTTGTTTAGAATTTATCAGCAACAGCAACAATTAAGGCAAGCGTTACAAGATAAACTAGCTAAAGACGGTTTACAAGGTCAGGGAAAAGATTTGTTGGAGAAGATGGAAGAGATTGAATTGGACTTATTAAACAAAGGATTCACCAATCAAACCTTGCAAAAAATGATGGATTTGCAGCATCAATTATTAAAGTTAGAAGATGCTACATTTACTCAAGGTCAGGATAATAAACGAAAATCTGAAACTAACGACAAACAGTTTAACAACACTACTACAGACCAAATTCCTAAGGCTAAAGAATATTTTAATACTACTGAAATTTTAAACCGACAAGCATTACCTTTGCATCAAGTTTATAAAAAGAAAGTTCAAGAGTACTTTAAAAAATCAGATGATTAGTTTTAACTATGAAACCCAGTTTCAATTATCCAAAGAAACCATTTTTGAACAATGGATAAAAGAAACGATACAAAACGAAGGTTGCAGCTTAGGAGATATCAATTACATATTTTGTGACGATGACTATTTGCATAAAATTAATGTAGAATTTTTGGATCACGATACGCTAACAGATATTATTAGCTTCGACTATTCAGTAGGAAAACAGCTACATGGCGATATTTATATTTCCGTAGAAAGAGTAGAAGATAACGCAAAGGATTTTAAAGTAGATTTTGATGTAGAATTGTCTAGAGTGATAATTCATGGTATACTTCATTATTGTGGTTACAAAGATAAGACTGATGAAGACGCCAAGGTAATGCGAGCAAAGGAAGAACAGTACATGAAGGTATTGGTTGATTTACAATAATTTCGCTGTATATTTGCATCCCAAAATTTTGAACAGAATCTAAATTGTTTCACGTGGAACACTATGAGTTTATTTAAAGATACATATGATGTTATAGTTGTAGGAGCAGGTCATGCAGGTAGTGAAGCTGCTGCTGCTGCTGCCAATATGGGTGTAAAAACCTTATTGGTTACTATGAACCTTCAAAACATTGCCCAAATGTCTTGTAATCCCGCAATGGGAGGAATAGCTAAAGGGCAAATTGTAAGAGAGATTGATGCGCTTGGAGGTTATAGTGGTATTGTTAGCGACCGTACAGCTATTCAGTTTAAAATGCTTAACAAATCAAAAGGACCTGCAATGTGGAGTCCACGTGTTCAAAGTGACCGAATGCGTTTTGCTGAAGAGTGGAGAAACCTGTTAGAGCAAACTCCTAATTTAGATTTTTACCAAGAGATGGTGTCTGGTTTGTTAATGGAAGGAGATAAAGTTGTTGGTGTAAAAACATCTTTAGGTTTAGAAATTAAAGCTAAAAGCGTTGTGCTAACTAATGGTACTTTTTTAAACGGACTTATCCATATTGGAGATAAAAATTTTGGAGGAGGAAGAGCAGGTGAACGTGCTGCAACAGGAATTACAGAACAGCTGGTTGATTTAGGTTTTGATTCTGGCAGAATGAAAACAGGAACACCTCCTCGTGTTGATGGTCGTTCTTTAGATTATTCAAAAATGATTGAGCAACCTGGAGATGATAATCCTGATAAGTTTTCGTATTTAGATATTACAAAACCATTAACACAACAACGTTCTTGTTACATGACATATACAAGTCCTGAAGTTCATGATTTGTTACGAGAAGGTTTTGATAGGTCGCCAATGTTTAATGGTAGAATTAAAAGTTTAGGACCTCGTTATTGTCCTTCAATTGAAGATAAAATAAATCGTTTTGCAGATAAAGATCGTCATCAATTATTTGTTGAACCTGAAGGTTGGAATACTGTTGAAGTGTATGTAAATGGGTTTTCTACATCACTGCCAGAAGATGTTCAATTTAAAGCGTTGAGTTCGGTTGCTGGTTTTGAAAACGTCAAATTCTTTAGACCAGGTTATGCTATAGAATACGATTATTTTCCACCTACGCAATTAAAACATACGTTAGAAACTAAGCTGGTAAGTGGTTTATATTTTGCAGGACAAATTAACGGAACCACAGGTTACGAAGAAGCTGCGTCGCAAGGGTTAATGGCAGGAATAAATGCTGCTTTAAAAGTTCAAGAAAAGGATGCTTTTACCTTAAGTAGAAGTGAAGCTTATATAGGTGTTTTGGTTGACGATTTAATTACAAAAGGTACTGAAGAGCCTTATAGAATGTTTACCTCAAGAGCTGAATATAGAACGCTACTTAGACAAGATAATGCCGATTTTAGGTTAACTCCTAAATCATTTGAGATTGGTTTAGCAACTCAAAAACGCATGAAGCAGATGGAAAACAAGAAGGAGCAATCTGAAGCTTTTGTATCGTTTTTTAGAGAAACTAGTGTAAAGCCTGAAGAAGCTAATCCTGTACTTGAGGCTAAAGATTCTTCGTTGATGAAACAGTCAGATAAGATGTTTAAAATCTTTTCAAGACCAAATATTACTATTGAAGACATGCGTCAATTTGAAGCTGTTGAAGCATACATCCAAGAACATAATTTGAATAATGAAGTAATTGAACAAGCCGAAATTCAAATTAAATATTCAGGATATATAGAGAAAGAAAAGAACAATGCTGACAAATTAAATAGGCTAGAAGGGATTAAAATTCCAGCTAATTTTGATTATTCTAAACTGAAATCTATGAGTATGGAAGCAAGAGAAAAGTTGAATAAAATTCAGCCTGTAACCATATCTCAAGCTTCAAGAATTAGCGGAGTTTCTCCTAGTGATATTTCGGTGCTTTTAGTTTATATGGGTAGATAGAATGAGAGAAATTGTATTAAAACAACATATTTCTATTGTATCAAAAGTTATATTCTTAATTCCTTTCTTGTTTGTATCTGTTGTTTTATCAATCTTCCACCCTATGTTTTCTTTTGCAATTATCATAGGAGTTTTGCTTTTTGTATTTAATTATGACTACTTAATAAAAGCGAATTTTGACAGCTATATTAGGTTTGGGTTTTTCAATTTAAGGCTTGTCAAACTTAAGAGAAAAATCATTCAACCGGAATATATTTCAATGTTTAAGCAGCGATATAAAACTGTAATGGGTTTTGGTTTTCACGCACCTTTTGGAGAAGATAAGTTTGAAATGTATTCAATTAAATTTTTCAATAAAGAAGGAAACCAAACCATTTTTAAATCTTTTAATAAAGCTGAAGTTTTAACTTTAGGTAAAGATTTATCTAATATGCTAAATGTTGAATTGTATAACACTTTAATTTAAGTTCCACGTGGAACACTTTTATTAATTTCTTTATTTTGTCATTCTGAACTTGATTCAGAATCTATTTTAAAATGAATAAAAAACCAACATATTTAACTGTAAAAGACTATTCGGTTTCTGGTGAAGATTTTCAATTAGTGCATAATGAAGAATTGGATATGTTGGAAACAACTCCTCAACCTAGTGCAAATACACTTTCTGAATATTACAAAAGTGAAGACTATATTTCGCATACCGATTCTAAAAGAAATTGGTTTGAAAAAGCATATCATTTTGTAAGAGGAATGGCTTTGAAACGAAAATTAAAGTTGATCAATTCGTTTTCAGTTTCAGGAAAAACTATTTTAGATGTTGGTTGTGGTACAGGAGATTTTTTGCAAACCGCAAAAAACAATTCTTGGAATGTTTATGGTATTGAACCAAACGAAAAGGCAAGAGCCATTGCAAATTCAAAAACAAAAAATCAAGTTTTTGATACTAATACTTTGCAAGAATTTGAATCAGGAACTTTTGATGTTATTACGCTTTGGCATGTACTTGAACATTTACCAAATTTAGAAACCGAAATACAAAACTTAAATAGACTTTTAAAACCAAACGGAAGACTTGTAATAGCGGTTCCAAATTTTAAAAGTTATGATGCAAAACATTACAATGCATTTTGGGCAGCTTATGATGTGCCTAGACATCTTTGGCATTTTTCGCAAACATCAATCTCAAAATTATTTTCAAAAAACAATTTAGAAATTGAAAAAACCTTGCCAATGACGTTTGATGCATTTTATGTAAGTTTACTTTCTGAGAAATATAAATCAGGATCCAAAAATCCATTAACAGCTTTTTGGGTAGGATTACAATCTAATTTAAAAGCAAAACGCACTGGAGAGTATTCTTCGCTTATTTATGTGCTAAAAAAGAGCTAAAACGCATTTTAAGGCGTTTTAAGCGTTTTTGTTATTTGTTTCCTTGTCGTTTATTAGCCCTTTTTTAAATCGTTATTACACGCTTTTATATAAAGCCGTTTTTTATAACTAAAATGAATTAATCGTTAATGAAGTATTATTTTTATTAATATGTTCATTTTTTAAGATTTCAGGTCTCAACTTTATTACATTTGCAAAAAATTAAAAACTTTAAAAAATGAAATACCTAGTTTTAATACTTGTAGCAGCGTTAAGTTTTTCTTCTTGTCAAGAACAGCAAAAATTAGCTTTTATTGATAACGGAAAAGTAATTAATGAATATCAAGAAAAAATTGATTTAGAGAAAAAGTACGAGCAAAAAGATTTAGCTTTTCAAAAAAGAAGAGATAGTATGATTAGCAATTATCAATTAGAGTTAAAAGAAGCTCAATTAAAAGCTAAAAATATGTCTCAGGCTAATCTTCAAAAATTATCTCAAGAAATTCAGCAAAAAGAACAGTTGTTAACTCAAAGAATTCAAATGGAGCAACAACAAATGCAAAAAGCATTTCAAACTGATATTGATTCATTAATCGTTAAAGTAAAAAACTTTGTAAACGATTATGGTAAAAAGAACCAATATTCTTACATTTTTGGAACTAGTGATACTGCAGCAAGTGTACTTTATGGTTCAGAAGACCTTTCTCAAACAATTATTGATGCGTTAAACGCAGATTATAAAAAAGAAGAGTAAGCGACTAAAATAATTTTGACATAACAAACGTTATTGTAAAGCTAGATGGATTCCGTCTAGCTTTTTTAGTTTAACTACCAATCATACATCATGCAAATACGTGAGTATTTAAAAGAACCTTTTGATTATTTTGATGACAAGAAATCGAAATGGCTTTACATATTAAGTGCTATTGTATTTTCTCATTTATTCCTTATTATTTTTCAGCCTTACGGTATTTCAGAAGAAATGTCAAACCCTGTTAACAGTACGCTTAATAAGTTTTTGTTTTTCTTTTCCATTGCATTAAGTACGTTTTTAGCATTAACACTTTCACAATTCTTTTTTAGACAACTGTTTGGTTTTCAAAACATTAAAGTTGAAAAATATTTATTTTGGCTGTTGATTGAGGCTTTAATTTTGCTGTTTATAAACTTTGGAATGTCTTTTATTATTCCTGATTTAGGTAACGATTTTGAAGAAGAGCTAAACGTTTGGTTTCAGGTAAAAATGTATCCTAAGCTGTTATTGATTTTAATTTTTCCTTTTTTTGGAACAGTCATTTACATAGCCATAAAACGACTTCAAACCGAAGTAAAGGAACTAGATCAGCAACTACTTACATTTAAATACAAATACGATAAAACAAAGCAAAAAGAGACATTGAATTTATTAGATGAGAATAATCAATTAGACATTGCTTTATCTATAAATGAGATTGTATACATAGAATCTAGCAATCAATATGTTGTAGTTAATTTTATAAAAAACAATACTATCAAAAAGCACATTGTAAGAAATAGACTAAAACACATATTGTCTCAAACCGAAAACTTACCAATTAAACAATGCCATAGGTCGTTTGCTGTAAACTTAATTCACGTGAAACATTTAACCAGAAAAAACGGAAAAGCGTTTTTAGTGCTTAACACCAATTTTGAGGGGTTAAAAATCCCAGTTTCCAACTCTTTTTTAGAAGCTATAAAGAAGGATTTGGACAATTAAACACTTTGTATTGCTACAATTGATTTTAAAACTAGGACAATTCACTCCAAAACTGTAACAATTCACTCCAAAAGGTCGTCTAGAATATGGATTTCATCAATATTTGAAATTATTTTGCGTTAACAAATCCATAAAGTAAAAATCGATTTTTATCCTATTTCAAACCTTAATTTTATCAATTAAAAAACAGAACAAAAACTAATGAAACAATTATGTTTAGTCCTTTTCCTGTTTACTGGCCTATGGTGTCAAGCACAGGAACAATACAGTATTAGCGGTACCATTAAAGACCTTACTAATGGCGAAACACTTTTAGGGGCAACCGTTTATTTAAAAGACACCAATTATGGAGCTACAACCAACGAGTATGGTTTTTTCTCTTTAACTGCTCCAAAAGGGAGTTACACTTTGGTTATTTCTTACGTTGGGTATTTGTCCGTAACTAAAGAAATAACCTTAAATGCTGATCAAAAACTAGATTTCGAGTTACAAGAATCGGCAACTGCATTAGATGAAGTAATTATTGTAGCAGAAGAATCTGAAGTAGTAAGCATTAGAAAACCACAAATGAGCGTTTCAAAACTTAATGCGCAAACCATAAAACAAATGCCAGCGGTTTTAGGAGAAGTTGATGTTGTAAAATCTATTCAATTGCTTCCTGGTGTAACCAATAATGGAGAAGGTTCAGCTGGATTTCATGTTCGTGGTGGAGCAGCAGACCAAAACCTAGTGCTTTTAGACGAAGCTATAATTTATAACACGTCACATTTCTTTGGGTTTTTCTCAGTATTCAATTCAGATGCTATAAAGAACATCAAACTCTACAAAGGAGACATTCCTGCAAAGTATGGTGGTCGTGTGTCCTCTGTACTTGATGTGAGACAAAAAGACGGAAATAGCAAACAATTTGGACTTACGGGAGGTATTGGTTTAATCTCTAGTAGGCTAACAGCCGAATCACCTTTATTTAAAGATAAAGGCTCGTTTTTAATTGCTGGTAGAGCATCTTATGCACATCTATTTATGCCACTTATTGAAAATGTAAAGGACGATAAAATTTCGTTTTACGATCTTAATCTTAAAACCAATTATGAGATTAATAAAAACAACAAGTTGTATTTGTCTGGTTATTTTGGTCGCGACGTATTTAATCTATCAAAAATTATAGAAAACAACTATGGTAATGCAACTGGTAACTTACGTTGGAATCATGTGTTTAACGATAGGCTGTTTTCAAACCTGTCTTTTATTTATAGCAAATACGATTACAACATTGTACTAGATTTTATTGAACTAGATTGGGATGCAGACATTACTAATTTTAATGTGAAATACGATTTAGGTTACTACGTAAATAATGACATTACACTAGATTTTGGTATTAGTGGATTAACCTACAATGTTAATCCTGGAGAAGTAAGACCATCTTCAGAAACATCACCAATTAATCCTCTAAAATTAGATGAAAAACGTGCTTTTGAAGGTGCTGCTTACATAAGTGCGGAACATCAAATTTCTGATAAACTTGCCTTTAACTATGGGTTACGCTACAGTGCGTTTTCTAGACTTGGTGGACAAAGCATGACTAATTATGTTAACAATCAACCTGTGGTTTACAATAGCGATTTAGGAATTTACGAACGTGGTGAAGCAGAAAGCGAAACAGCGTATAGTAAAAGCGAAAGCATTAAAACCTTTGGTAATTTTGAACCTAGACTAGGCGTATCTTATCAACTTAACGATGCGTCTTCCATTAAGGCGAGTTACACCAAGTCAACGCAATACTTGCATTTGCTATCCAACACGTCGTCAGTTACACCATTAGATGTTTGGACACCAAGTGGAAAGTATATAAAACCTCAAATTTCTAATCAGTTTGCTATGGGTTATTACAAGAACTTTAAAGACAATACTTATGCTTTGGAGTTGGAAACCTATTACAAGCATGTTGATAATAGAATTGATTATATAGACGGTTCTGATTTAATAGGAAACAATAATATTGAAACTGAAATATTAAATGGTGAAGCTAGAGCTTACGGTTTGGAAGTATTGCTTAGGAAAAACAAAGGTGATTTCACAGGTTGGTTGGCTTATACGCTTTCAAAGTCAGAGCAACGTGCTATTGGTGGAAATGCTGGTGGACCAGGAATTAACAATGGAGATTGGTACAATACGCCTTATGATCGTACTCATGATATTTCTTTAACAGGAGTTTATAAGCTGAATGACAAGTGGAGTTTCAGTTCAAATTTTGTGTTCCAAACAGGACGTCCTGTAACTTATCCTAATGGGCAGTACAACTACGAAGGATTATCAGTTGCAACCTATTCAAACAGAAACGAAGACCGTTTACCTGCTTATCACAGATTAGACGTTTCTGCAATTTATAAACCAAACAGAAATCCTGATAAACGCTGGAAATCAGAATGGGTTTTTGGTATTTACAATCTGTACAGCCGAAAAAATGCAGCCTCAATTAGCTTTAGTCAAAATAGGGAAACAGGCTTAAACGAAGCATCTAGAATTTCCATTTTTGGCATTATTCCTTCAATAACTTATAACTTTAAATTTTAATTCCATGAAACGATATATATTAATAGTATTTACCCTAGGTTTTTTATTGACGTCTTGCGAAGACACTATAGACGTAGATGTTCCAACAGCACAAGCCAGATTAGTGGTAGAAGCCTCATTAGATTGGGAAAAAGGAACAACAGGAAATGTGCAGTCCATTTCATTAAGTATGTCAACACCTTTTTTTGATACAAACCAAGACACTAGTGTTACAGGAGCAATTGTAACTGTTACCAATGAAGACTCTGGAGAGGTTTTTCCTTTTGATGACAACAATGACGGAACCTATTCAACAAGTACTTTTGTTCCTATTTTAAATAATACGTATCACCTAGAAATTGTTTATGATGGTGAAACGTATGAAGCAACTGAAACCTTGATGTCAGTTTCAGATATTAATGAAGTTAATCAAAGCATTGAAGGCGGATTTGACGACGAGCTACTAGAACTCAATTTATACTTTACAGATCCTGCTAATATTGAAAACTTCTACCTAATAAAGTATGATGTTGAAGGTGATTTGTTTCCGTATTTAGAAGATGTGTCAGATGAGTTTACTGATGGTAACGAAATTCATGATTTCCTTGAAAAAGACGATGATGAAGACAGTGAAGAAACGCCTTTTGAAGCAGGAGATGTGGTTAACATTAGCCTTTACGGAATTTCTGAACAGTACTACAATTTTATACGTTTGTTAATTGAGCAACATGGTAGTCAAGGCGACCCATTTAGCTCTACAGCAGCTTTAATAAGAGGAAATTGTATTAACCCAACCAACCCAGATAATTATGCGTTTGGTTACTTTAGGGTTACCGAAGTAGATACTGCTGCTTACACTTTTGAATAAAAAATAAAAGCCAGCTATTAGCTGGCTTTTTTATGTAATAAACGTGTGAGTTTTATTGATAAGTCGGTTAAAATAATTTTGGCATTTCCGTTTCGTTCTATATGATATATAGCATCTTGCAGCTCGTTGGAAATATCCATAATATTATTACCATGAACAAAAGGCGCAAACTTTTCTAGCTTAAAACTTTCTGATTTTGGTTCTACAAAAACAAGCTCTTGTGCATTATAATTTAACAATAAAGCTTGCCTAAAATAGTCCATACAAAAATGTAAAAACTGCTTTTGGGTTTCACGACCAGTTTTGGCAATAGTTTCACTCCAAGAAATCAAATCGTGTATTGCGGCTTTGTTTCCTTTGGCTTTAAATGCCGAACGAATCCAATATACAAACCACTCTTTAAACTGAATGTCTTCAGAATCATGATACACTAAATCACAAGCTTTGTTGTAATTACCATTAGCTTGATGTGCAATTTTAGTAGCGTCTGCTTCAGCAATATCAAACTGTTGTAGCAGTGCGTTTTTAATATCCAATTCAGCTAATGGCGGAAAATGCAGCACTTGACAACGTGATAAAATGGTATTTATAATTTGCTCTTCGTCTTCAGCAATAAGAATAAAAATGGTTTTTTCTGGTGGTTCCTCAATAAGCTTAAGCAACTTATTAGCAGCCGAAGTATTCATTTTTTCAGCCATCCAGATAATCATTACCTTGTAACCACCTTCATAAGATTTTAAGGCTAAAGATTTTACAATATCTTGTGCTTCATCAACACCTATTTGACCTTGCTTGTTTTCAATTCCTAGTTTTTTGTACCAATCAAATAAATTGCCATAAGGTTGCTCTTTTAACAATTCTCGCCATTCTTCTAAAAAATGAGACGAAACAGGGTGTTTTTTCACCTTGTCGTTAGCAGCAACAGGAAAAGCAAAATGCAAATCAGGATGGGAATAGTTTTTAAATTTTAAGTTACAAGCATCATTTCCGCCTGTGTTTTCACCATTTAAGTTTTTGCACAAAAGGTATTGCGCATAGGCAATTGCCATTGGTAAAGCACCACAACCCTCTGGTCCAACAAACAATTGCGCATGCGAGATACGACCATTGTCGGCACTTGTGGTTAAATGATTTTTAATATGTTCCTGTCCTATAACTTCTGTAAACAACATATCAGCAAATATATGTTTTTTAATACTTCTTTTAAGATGAAATCGTTTTCGTTGAAAAACCGATTTTTTGGAGTAATTTAATTAACTACATTTGTGCTATTAGGATATAAAATAAACAACCAATGAAAACAATAAACGACTTCAATTTTGAAAACAAAACAGCTTTAATTCGTGTAGATTTTAATGTGCCTTTAAACGACGCTTTTGAGGTAACAGATACCACTAGAATTGTGTCAGCTAAACCTACAATTATTAAAATTTTAGAAGATGGAGGAAGCTGTGTGTTAATGTCGCATTTAGGAAGGCCAAAAGGTGTTCAAGAAGAGTTTTCATTAAAGCATATTGTTGACAAAGTTTCAGAAACCATAGGTGTTGCTGTAAAATTTGTGCCTGATTGTGTTGGAGCAGAGGCAGAGGAAGTTGTAAAAAACCTTCAACCAGGAGAAGTAGTGTTGTTAGAGAATTTACGTTTTTATGCTGAGGAAACAGCTGGCGACAAGGCGTTTGCTGAGCAATTATCTAAACTTGGAGATGTTTATGTAAACGATGCTTTTGGTACTGCGCATAGAGCGCATGCTTCAACAACTATTGTGGCTGAGTTTTTCCCTGAAAATAAATGCTTTGGTAGTTTATTGGCTAAAGAAATTGAAAGTATTGATAAAGTAATGACGTCTGGTGAAAAACCAGTTTTAGCAGTACTTGGAGGCGCAAAAGTATCTTCTAAAATTACCATTATAGAAAATATTTTAGATAAAGTTGACCACTTAATAATTGGTGGTGGTATGACATTTACCTTTGTTAAAGCTCAAGGCGGAAGCGTAGGAGATTCTATTTGTGAAGATGATAAAATGGACTTAGCCTTAGATATTTTAAAACAAGCCAAAGCAAAAGGTGTTCAAATTCATTTACCTGTTGATGTGCTTGCTGCAAATGCATTTAGTAATACTGCCGAAACACAAATTATGGATGTAACTAAAATTCCTGACGGTTGGCAAGGTCTTGATGCTGGACCAAAATCATTAGAAAACTTCAAAGAGGTTGTTTTACAGTGTAAAACTATTTTATGGAATGGACCTTTAGGTGTATTTGAAATGGAAACTTTCTCTAAAGGAACTATTGCGTTAGGCGATTATATTGCTGAAGCTACTAAAAATGGCGCCTTTTCGCTTGTTGGTGGAGGAGACTCTGTTGCTGCTGTAAAACAATTTGGGTTCGAAGACAAAGTAAGTTATGTAAGTACTGGTGGTGGAGCTATGCTAGAAAGCTTAGAAGGAAAAACCTTACCAGGTATTGCTGCTATTTTAGAATAACACAGTTTTTTGCTGTACATTGAATTTCTGTTAAAAAAGTATTGCTATCTTTCATTTTAGATAAAAAAATACGATTTTAGCTTATCTGCCGTTGGTAGATAAATACATGTTTTCGATGAAACCTAAACTAAAAACCCTAACACTAGGCGCATTGTTGTTGTGTGCTATTTGTTTTTCCCAAGAAAAGGCTAAAACAAAAACCACAAAAGACACTTTGGTTAAAACAACTGAAAAAGTGATAGATTCGGTTGTAGATGGAAAAACTATTCCTATAAAACCAATTTCTCCTGTACAAGATTCATTATCCATAAAAGAGCTTAAGGATCATGAATTAGCATTGGAACTTGACGAAAAATGGCTTGAGGAATTGTACAGTAACACGCTGTTTGATACCATTTACAAAACGGTTTCTGAGCTAGATTACAAAGACATTGATTTTCCTGAACTTTCAACAGACACGCTTAAAGCAAGATTAGCAAAGCTAAACGCCAGAACACCTTTTAATGTTGAATATAATACTTCGTTAGAAAGCGTTATAAAGAGTTTTTTAAAACACCGACGAAACTCTTTTGAAAGACTCATGGGATTAAGCCATTATTATTTCCCAATGTTTGAAGCAGAGTTTGATAACTACAACATTCCTTTGGAAATGAAATACCTTTCCATTGTAGAATCAGCTTTAAAACCCAGAGCAAAATCTAGAGTAGGAGCAACAGGTTTATGGCAGTTTATGTTTGCCACAGGAAAGCAATATGGGTTAGATGTAAGTAGTTATGTAGACGAACGTAGCGATCCAATAAAATCAACAAAATCTGCAGCTACTTATCTTTCAAAATTATATGAAATTTTTGGTGATTGGGATTTAGCTTTAGCAGCCTATAACTCAGGACCAGGAAATGTTTCAAAAGCGATTAGACGTTCTGGAGGTTATGAAAACTATTGGAATATAAGACACAATCTTCCTCGTGAAACAGCAGGTTATGTTCCCGCGTTTTTAGCTACAATGTACATTTTTGAGTTTGCCGAAGAGCATGGTTTTAAACCCGAAAAACCTCAGTTTCATTATGTAGAAACTGATACGATAAGAGTAAAGCAAATGATAACGCTCGATCAGGTTTCTGAAGTTACTCAAGTGCCAATTGAAGAGCTTCAGTTTTTAAACCCTTCTTATAAACTAGACATCATACCACATATTGAAGGTAAAGATTATTACTTGCGCCTTCCAAGGCAAGCAGTTGGATCTTTTGTGGCTAACGAAGAGCAAATTTATGGTTATGCAAAAGCTGAATTTGACAAAAGAGAAAAACCTTTACCACAGTTTTTTAATGCAGATACCAAAACAGTATATCGAGTTAAAAGTGGTGATTACTTAGGTAAAATTGCGAGAAAATTTGGAGTAAGAGTTAGCCAAATAAAGCAATGGAATGGTTTAAGAAGTAATAATTTAAGAATAGGACAACGCTTAACAATATACCCTCGAAACCCTTCGGTTTCAAGTAGCCCAAAGCCTACCACAACAGTTACTAAAACGGTAGATGTTGCTAATAAAAAGACATACAAAGTTCAAAAAGGAGACTCTTTGTGGAGTATTTCTCAAAAATTTCCTGGAATTTCTGTTCAAAATATTAAAGATTGGAACGGTATTAGTGGTACAAAGTTGAAAATAGGAATGACTCTTATAGTTTCAAACTAAAAAACTAAAGTTACACAATGAAAAAACTAACCACATTAGCACTACTTTTATTTGTTGTCCTAGTAGGATGCGATGAAAAAAAATCTAAAGGACAACGTATTGTTCCAAGTTCGTCAGGAAACATCAATGAACTTTTGGTTGTTGCCGACAATTTATTATGGGAAGACAGTGTTGGAGAAAGCATTAGAGGCATACTAGCTGCTCCAGTACACGGTTTGTCTCAAGACGAACCACTGTTTTCTATTAGTCAAATGCCTACTCAGGTATTTTCTGGCTTTACAACAAAAAACAGAACCATTTTAAAAATTGAAAAAGGCAAAGCTGCAGGAACTAAAATTGCACATGATGTGTTTGCAAAGCCGCAAACCGTTATTGTTGTTTCTGGTCAAACAGATGCAGAAATTATTGAGCAATTAGAAACTAATGCTGATAAAATTGTTGATGCCTTTAAAAAGGAGGAAATTAAAGAAAAACAACGACGAATTAATCTTTCGCTTTTCGACTCAAAACCTATAGAAGATAAGTTGGGAGTGTCTATTAAATTTCCATCAGTTTATAGAATTGCTACAGCAACAGACGATTTCTTTTGGATTCGTAAAGACATCCAAACAGGAAATATGGATTTAATGATATATGAAGTGCCTCTTGATCGTATAAGAAAAGGCGATAGTGCAGTAATTGATATTGTAAGGATGCGAGATTCTATTGGAGAAAAACACATTCAAGGACGATTGGAAAACACACACATGATTACCGAAAAGGCGTATGCACCTTATATTTTTGAAACCATTATTGATAATAAACCTACAATAGAAACAAAAGGTATTTGGGAAGTTAAAAACGACTTTATGTCTGGACCATTTATCAATTACGCTATTGAAGATGAAATTAACAAAAGATATATTGTAGTTGAAGGTTATGTTTTTGCGCCTTCAATAAATAAAAGAGATTACATTTTTGAACTAGAATCGATAATACGATCCACAAAAATTAAATAAGAAAAAAGCCAACTTTTAAGTTGGCTTTTTTAATTAGAATATATCAAGTTTATTCTTTCTTGTCGGAAGGTGTTTTTTCGTCTTCTTTACTGGCATCTTTAAATTCTTTAATACCACTTCCTAAACCTCTCATAAGTTCAGGGATTTTTTTACCACCAAATAATAATAATACCACTACAACTATTAAAACAATTTGCCATGGTCCTGGAGCTAAAAATATACTTGCTGCTATCATAACATTTTAATTTGAATTGCAAATTTAATAATTAAAGTTCAATTTAAGCGTTTAAAAGCAAACTTTAAGAAATAGCATTATAACTTGCGTTTATTTTAATTAATTTTGCTTTGCAATGGCTAAAAAAAAGAAAGAAAAAAAATTCGCTAAAAAACTGCTTCACAAGTATAGGCTAGTTATTTTAAACGAGGATACTTTTGAAGAACGTTTTGCTATAAAACTAACAAGACTTAATGTTTTTGTTATTGTAGCGCTTTCAACAATATTATTAATTACAGGAACCATTCTTTTAATAGCATTTACCTCTTTAAGAGAGTACATACCTGGTTACTCTTCAACAGCATTAAAAAAACAAGCTACTGAGCTTAATTATAAAACTGATTCGTTACAGCAAGTGATTCATATGAATGAACGCTATTTCGAGTCTATTAAAAAAGTACTTACAGGAGATGTAAAAACGGTCGATTTCAATAAAGATTCTATTATTGAAGCTGTAAACAAAGACCTTAATGATATAAACTTAACACCTAGTAAAGAAGATTCATTATTACGAGAAAGAGTAGATAAAGAAGATAAGTATAATCTATTTGAATCTGCTATTTCTGCATCAAATTTTGTATTGTTTCCTCCTGTTAACGGAACAATTTCTGAAGAGTATAATGTAAAGGACAAACACTATGCTGTAGATATAGTTGTTGCAAAAGACACACCTGTTAAAGCCACTGCTGATGGTACAGTTATTTTTGCTGAATGGACAGCCGAAACAGGTTATGTTGTTATTATTGAGCATACCTATGAGCTTATATCTGTTTACAAGCACAACGCATCAATAACTAAGCAACAAGGCGATTTAGTAAAAGCAGGCGAAGTTATTGCTATGGCAGGAAACACAGGACAATTTACAACAGGACCTCACCTTCATTTTGAACTTTGGAATAGAGGCTATCCAGTAAATCCAACTAATTTTATCGATTTTAAGTAATGTTTTCAATAAAATCTGCACTTGCTAAACCGTTTGCCAAAAGAGTAAAAAAGTCGATATTAAAATGGGCTAATAACCCTATTGAAACACAAGAAAAAGTGTTTCAAGAACTAATAAGTACTGCAGCAGCTACGCAATTTGGTAAAGACCATAATTTTGTTGGAATTAATAACCATAACGATTTTGTAAAAGCGGTTCCTGTAAGAGATTATGAAGACCTAAAGCCTTATGTAGAACGAGTTGTTGCTGGCGAAGAAGATATACTTTGGAAAGGGAAACCAATTTATTTTGCTAAAACCTCAGGTACAACATCAGGCGCAAAGTATATTCCATTAACAAAAGAAAGCATGCCAACTCATGTTGAAGCTGCTAGAAACGCTATTTTAATGTACATAGCCGAAACAGGAAACAGTAAGTTTGTTGATGGAAAAATGATTTTTCTTCAAGGAAGTCCAATTTTGGAGAAGAAAAACGGCATAGAGCTAGGACGACTTTCAGGAATTGTAGCACATTATGTGCCTAATTATCTTCAAAAAAACAGAATGCCATCATGGGA
Organism: Gaetbulibacter jejuensis; assembly: GCF_039524015.1. Lineage (NCBI taxonomy): Bacteria > Pseudomonadati > Bacteroidota > Flavobacteriia > Flavobacteriales > Flavobacteriaceae > Gaetbulibacter > Gaetbulibacter jejuensis. The sequence goes on from NZ_BAAAGF010000001.1 coordinate 442,892, forward strand.
AACCAATTGCATTGAAGATTGGGAAACTAAGGTAAATGCTATTGTTGACGAAACTTTGCCAGAAAACATGACGGTTATTTCTGGTATTCCGTCTTGGGTTCAAATGTATTTTGAAAAGATTAAAGAAAAAACCAATAAAAACGTTGGAGATGTCTTTAAAAACTTCAGCTTATTCATTTTTGGAGGTGTAAACTACGAACCTTATAAAGCTAAATTTGAAAGTCTTATTGGCAGAAAGGTTGACAGTATTGAACTATATCCAGCAAGTGAAGGTTTTTTTGCTTTTCAAGATAAACAAAACGAAAAAGGAATGCTACTGCAATTAAACTCAGGAATTTTTTATGAGTTTATTAAAGCTGATGAGTTTTTTGAAGAGAGTCCCAAACGAATTACGATTAAAGATGTTGAGGTTGGTGTAAATTATGTTATGATTATCTCCACCAATGCAGGCTTATGGGCTTATAATATAGGAGATACAGTTGAGTTCACTTCAATAAAACCGTATCGTGTAATTGTATCTGGAAGAATAAAACATTTTATTTCTGCTTTTGGAGAACATGTCATTGGTAAAGAGGTTGAACAAGCATTACAAGAAGCTGTTGAAGGGTCCAATATTCAGGTTACAGAATTTACAGTTGCACCTCAAATTAACCCAACTGAAGGACTACCATATCACGAGTGGTTTATAGAGTTTGAAAACGAGCCTGAAAACCTTCTTGAATTAGAAGAAAAGATTGATAAATCATTACAAAAACAGAACAGTTATTATTTTGATTTAATCGAAGGAAAAGTGCTTAGACCGTTAAAAATCACTCTAATAAAAAAAGATGGGTTTAAAAACTACATGAAAAGCATAGGAAAATTAGGCGGTCAAAACAAATTGCCTAGACTTTCAAACGGAAGAGATATTGCTACTAGTTTAATAAAGCTTAATTTAACTAAATAATAGTGTTATATTTGCTCGCCAAATAGTTAGTATGAACAAAAGTAAACGCCATGACAGAACGAGAGCTCAAGAAAGCTCGAATGCTATAGAAAGGATGTACATTACCATGAGGCATCTCTTTAATAGAGGATTTTATAAGCCTATGGGAGTTTCTGGTGAAACACTTCGAGAGTCGTTATTGCTACTTAGACCAGAAATTTACGGTTCTATTTCAGAAGAAAAAGCAGAGCTTGAAGGACTTCTGTATGTAATTGATAGATTACCTCAAGGTATTGAAGAATGTACGTTTATCAACTTAACAAGCGATGAAGGTTATGCAAACTCGCATTTCAAACCCATAATTCCTCCAAAACGAAGAAGAAATTGCTACAGGATTGATGATGAGCAGATGAATATTGAAATCACTAGAGGTCGTTCAGAGATTTACGATATTCTTACACATCTTACATTTCTTTTTGTAGAGTCTCACAAAATAAGCAACCGTGTTTTAATAGACGAACAAGGAACAACAACAAGAGATTGGATAAAGCTTGAAAAAGCAGTTTTAAAAAGTAGTAAGTTAGATCAAAAAGAACGAGAAATAGCTGTAACTCATACGGCAAATATTTTAGGCAGAACGTTTAACGAGCTAATGTCTATCTACGATAGTTTTTCTATAACTACACAACCAGAACGATTTTTACATATAGTATACTGGTTGGGTAAGCTAGCAATAGAAGAGACAGTTAATAATAACAAACGAACTGTAACTTTTAGTCCTGTTTTAAGAGAAAGATTAGGACATCATATTCATGGAGAAATTTGGGCTGATAACATAAAAAATGTATTAAAGAGCAACAATTTACTAGATCGCGAGATTCATGTTATTAGTGCTAATATGCACAGTGTTATGAACTCTCTATTTATGCCTCAAGCGTTAAAAACGTTTGCAGCTAAGAAAGACATTTTTGATGTATACCAAGCTTTAAGTCAAAAAGAGAATAAGGCATTACGCAATAAAGTAGAAAAAGTTGCGTTGCAGAATGGAATGATTTACATTCCAGATAACTCAGGAGCTAATATTGATGTGCAAATTTTTGACACCTCTAAGATTGATTTCTCAAATCTAGACATAGATGTGGATAAAGAAAAAGTATCTAAGACTAGCGAATTGCCTGTTATAATTGTAATGGATTATGCATTTGGAGAACAAGCTTACGAAACTATGGATGAGCTTTTAAAACCTTTAAAAGTAGGAGCAACAAACACACACCTTAATGTAGCTTCAATATCTTTAATGGGTAAAGCAGGAATTTTAGAAGGAAAAAAAGGAGATATAATGATACCTTCTGCGCATATTTTTGAAGGTACAGCAGATAACTACCCTTTTAAAAATGAATTAAGTAAGGCCGAATTAGAAGGTAATGATATAGATGTTTATGAAGGATCTATGATTACGGTCTTAGGAACATCTTTACAAAACAAAGAGATACTAAAGTTTTTCTTTAATTCTACATGGAATGTAATAGGCTTAGAAATGGAAGGAGCTCACTACCAAAAGGCTATCCAAGCAGCTTCAAAAGTTAGAGGAAATATAGGACCTAATGTTAAAGTAAGGTACGCTTATTATGCTAGTGATAATCCTTTAGAAACAGGGAGTACATTAGCTTCAGGTGGGTTAGGAACCTCAGGAGTTAAACCAACATACTTAATCACAAGACAAATTATTAAACAAATATTTAATTAATCATATCATCAAATGAGTAAAAATTTACCAGAGCATACACCTTCTGAAGAAATAGATTTAATTCAAATCTTTAATATGATTGGAGGACTTTTTAGTAGGCTGTATAACTTTATAAAGTCAATTTTTAAGTCAATTTTTTCTATTTTTATTTACGCCCTTCGAGCTATAATAGTTAACTTTAAAATTATAGCAATTGTTGTAGTAATTTCAGGAGTTATTGGATTTGCATTAGAAAAAACAAGACCTGATGTTTATACGTCTCAGATGTTAGTTAAACCCTATTTTGACTCTAAATTTCAGTTAGTAACCAATATAAATTATTATAATGCACTTATTGGAGAGCGTGATCATAAGCAACTAACTGAAATATTTGGTATAAAAGGTGAAGATGCTGAAAAATTAATAAAATTTGAAATTCACCCAGGGCCTGAAAACGAAAACGACCAAATAAAACAATACGATACCTTTTTAAAAGGACTAGATAGTATTAGAGCTCAAGAAGTAGAGTTTGAGGAGTTTTTAGAGAATAGAAGTATTTATTCAGGAGATATATTTGAAATTAATGTTCAGTCATTTAAAAAGGATATTTTCAGGTCATTAGAAGATGGACTAAACTCAACTTTTACCAACACATACTCAATCAAGAAGATGGAAAAGAGAGATTCTTTGATTGCTATTAAGAAGCAAAGAATTTTGTCGTCTATTAGGGTTGTTGATTCATTAAAACAGGTATATGTGAATGTAATGGAAGAAGAGTCAAAATCCAAAGATGGCTCTTATACTACTAGAGATGGATTGTCATTCATTCAAGAGAAAACAAACACAAGAGAGTATGATCTTCTTCAAGAAGAAATAAAATTAAGAAGGGAATTAAGTGAATTAGAGTCACAAAAGGTTGAAGAGGATGTCTTTTTTGATACTTTATCTAGTTTCCAAGACGTTGGAGCAAAATATACAACAATTTGGGAGAGATATTCTTTGATTTTTCCTCTATTGGCTTTTTTGGTAATGTGTATAATTTATCAATCTGTTAAAATCATTAAATATGTCAATTCTTATGAGTGATAAAAGTATATTAATTACAGGAGGTGCTGGTTTTATAGGCTCACATGTTGTTAGGTTGTTTGTAAACAAGTATCCTAATTACAATATTTTTAATTTAGATAGTTTAACCTACGCAGGCAATCTAGAGAATTTGAAGGATGTAGAGCATAAAGAGAATTATCACTTTATTAAGGCCGATATCAATGATGAAGAAACAATTGATAGTCTTTTTCAAGAACATCAATTTGATAGTGTTATACATTTAGCTGCGGAATCTCATGTAGATAGATCTATTAAAGATCCTTTAGCATTTGTGAAAACAAATATTATTGGCACCATCAATCTTTTAAATGCCTTTAAAAAGTTGTGGAATGATGATTTTGAAGGTAAAAGATTTTATCATGTAAGTACAGATGAGGTTTATGGAACTTTAGGAGAATCAGGGTTATTTACAGAAACAACATCTTATTCCCCAAACTCACCATATTCAGCATCTAAAGCAAGTTCAGACCATTTTGTTAGGGCGTATGGGGAAACTTATAATTTGCCTTATGTAATCACGAATTGTTCTAATAATTACGGACAAAATCAATTTCCAGAAAAGCTTATTCCTCTTTTTATAAATAATATAATTAATAACAAACCATTACCTGTTTATGGCGATGGTAATTACACAAGAGATTGGTTGTATGTTGTTGATCATGCTATAGCTATTGACTTAGTTTTTCATGAGGGAAAAAATGAGGAGACATATAACATTGGAGGCTTTAATGAGTGGAAGAACATAGACCTTGTAAAATTACTGTGTAAACAAATGGATGAAAAACTTGGGAGAGAAAAAGGCACTTCTGAGAAACTTATAACTTATGTAAAAGATAGACCAGGGCACGATTTAAGATACGCTATAGACGCTAATAAAATAAATAAAGAACTTGGTTGGAAACCATCCGTTACATTTGAACAAGGATTGTCAATTACAATCGATTGGTATTTAGGCAATCAAGAATGGTTAAACCGTGTTACGACTGGAGAATATCAATCATATTATAAAAAACAATATCAATGAAAGGAATTATACTAGCCGGAGGTTCTGGTACTAGATTACACCCTTTAACACTATCTGTAAGCAAACAATTAATGCCTGTATACGATAAGCCAATGATTTATTATCCATTGTCTACTTTAATGTACTCTGGCATTAATGAAATTTTAATAATTTCAACACCTAAGGATTTACCGCTTTTTAAAGATTTATTAGGTGACGGTAAAAAGTATGGCTGTACTTTTGAATATGCTGTGCAAGAGTCGCCAAATGGCCTTGCAGAAGCTTTTATTATTGGTGAAAAATTTATTGGCAATGACAAAGTTGCCTTAATTTTAGGTGATAATATATTTTATGGAACAGGTCTCTCAAAACTTCTACAAAGCAACAATAATCCTGATGGAGGTATTATTTACGCTTATAGGGTTCATGACCCAGAGCGTTATGGCGTTGTTGAATTTGATGAAAATGGACAAGCAATATCTATAGAGGAGAAACCAAAAAAACCGAAATCCAATTTTGCTGTTCCAGGAATTTATTTTTATGACAATGAAGTCGTAAATATTGCTAAAAACATTCAACCTAGTAGCCGTGGGGAACTAGAGATTACTGATGTTAATAAAGAATACCTTAAAAGAAATAAATTAAGTGTTAGTATTTTAGACAGAGGCACAGCGTGGTTAGACACAGGAACTTTTGAATCCTTAATGCAGGCATCGCAATTTGTTGAAGTAATAGAAAATAGACAGGGTTTAAAAATTGGCTCTATTGAAGCAGCAGCTTACGAAATGGGATATATTACAGAAGAAAAGTTTAAAGCTTTAGCGAAACCACTAATGAAGAGTGGTTATGGAAAAAATCTATTAGGCTTAATAAAAAACAAAAAATGATAGCAACTAAAACAAAACTTAAAGATTGCTTTATTATTGAGCCTCGCGTTTTTCAAGACGATAGAGGATATTTTTTTGAAAGTTTTAATCAAGAAGCATTTAATAAGTTAATAGGAAAGTCTGTTAATTTTGTGCAAGACAACGAGTCTTTTTCGTCAAGAGGTGTAATAAGAGGGCTTCACTTTCAAAAAGGAGAGTTTGCTCAAGCTAAACTTGTTCGAGTTGTAAAAGGAGCTGTATTGGATGTTGCAGTAGACATAAGGAAAGAATCCCCAACATTTGGTCAACATATTTCAGTAGAACTTACAGAAAAAAACAAAAAGCAACTCTTTGTTCCAAGAGGCTTTGCCCATGGTTTTTCAGTGCTTAGTGAAACGGCAATCTTTTCATATAAATGCGACAACTTTTATAATAAAGAGTCTGAAGCTGGTATTCTATATAATGATCCCTCATTAAATATTGACTGGAAAATAAAACTAGAAGAAGCGCAATTGTCTGATAAGGACATAATTTTACCAACTATAGAAGCATATTTTAAATGATTCCTAAAATACTAGTTACTGGAAGTGGTGGACAATTGGGAAAGTGTATTAAAGACCTAGATGAAGGTTTGTTAAATATTCAATATGTAAACTCCTCGGAACTTGACATAACAAACAAGAGGCAAGTTGAATGTTTCTTCGAAAAAAACAAGTTTGATTGGTGTATTAACTGTGCGGCTTATACAGCAGTTGATAAAGCAGAATCCGATTACGAGACAGCTTTTAAGGTTAATGTTCAAGGAGCAAAAAACTTAGCAGAATCTTGTAAGGAATATAGAGTAAAGTTGGTACATGTTTCAACTGATTTTGTTTTTGATGGAGCATCCAACAAGCCTTATAAAGAGGTTGATGACACAAACCCTATTGGAGCATATGGAGATACCAAATTAGATGGAGAAAATGAAATTGCTAAAATTTTAAATGAGCACTTTATAATAAGAACCTCTTGGTTATATTCAGAACACGGAAATAATTTTTTAAAAACAATGCTTAGGCTTTCTAGAGATAGAGATCAACTAGGTGTTGTAGGCGACCAAATAGGCACACCAACCTATGCTAAAGATTTAGCTAAAGCAATTTTACACATTATTGAAAATGATCTTTCCGATTATGGGATTTACCACTATAGTAATAATGGGGTTGCTAGTTGGTATGATTTTGCAAAAGCCATTTTTGATATTACTAACTCAAGCATTCAGTTAAATAATATTACTACTGCTCAATTCCCTACACCGGCAAAACGACCTCACTTTAGTGTTTTAGATAAAACAAAAACAGAAATAACATTTAAACTAGAAATACCTTATTGGAGAGATAGTTTAATAGCTGCAATACAAAATATAAAAAATGAATAAACAGTTACAAACAGCTATAAAAGCATCATTAGAAGCAGGAAAAGTAATCATGCAAGTATATGATACAGCTTTTGATGTAGAAATAAAAGACGACAAATCACCTTTAACAGAGGCAGATAAGAAAGCTAATGATGTCATTAATTCGTACCTGATTCCTACGGGAATTCCAATAATTTCAGAAGAGAACAAACAAACAGATTATGCTGTTAGAAAAACTTGGGAAACGTGCTGGGTTGTAGATCCAGTAGATGGCACTAAAGAGTTTATAAAACGTAACGGGGAATTTACTGTTAACATAGCGTTAGTAACCAACGGAAAACCTGTTTTAGGAGTTATTTACGTGCCTGCAGTAAAAACCATCTATTTTGCTAATGTAAAAAACAACGAAGCCTTTAAGGTAGATTTAGAGTCTCATGATGCTGCTGTTGAAACGATATTAGAATTAGCCCAACCATTACAACCAAAGAATAACAATTCGGATAAAGTTGAGGTTGTTGGTAGTCGTTCGCACATGAACCAAGACACGATGGATTTTGTAGAAAGCTTGAAAGCAGATGGTAAAGAGGTTGAGATTGTATCAAAAGGAAGCTCCTTAAAGTTTTGTTTGGTAGCCGAAGGAAATGCCGATGTATATCCACGATATGCACCAACAATGGAATGGGATACTGCTGCAGGACAAGCCATTTGTAACGCTGTTGGGTTACAGGTTATTTCTAAAGAAACAAATAAACCATTAGCATACAATAAAGAAAACCTATTAAACAGCTACTTTTTAGTCAGTAAGTAAATGGCAGACGTTTCTTACAAAAGACATATTGCCAAAACCATTACATGGAGAGTTGTTGGAACAATAGATACAATAATTCTCTCTTGGATAGTTACTGGAGACCCTTTGGCAGGTCTTAAAATAGGATTCGCAGAAGTCACAACAAAATCAGTATTATACTACTTACACGAACGTGTTTGGTACAAAATTAATTTATCGAAGGATGGTGTTCTTCTTGAAAGTAGAAAACGACATATTGCCAAAACCATTACGTGGAGGTTTATAGGAACAATAGATACTATGACGTTAGCTTGGATTATTTCGGGTAATCCACTTGCTGCTTTACAAATAGGCTTCGCTGAAGTGATTACTAAAATGATATTGTATTATTTACATGAGCGTGTTTGGTATAAAATAAACTTTGGTTTAAGTAAAAGAAAAAAAGAATAAGATGAAAGAGAACATTATTCCCCATGATTATCAAATATCCATAGAAGATAGACGAAAGCAAAATGGACACAATTCTTTTTTATTATGGTTTACAGGATTATCAGGATCAGGTAAGTCTACCATCGCTAATGTGGTTGAACAGAAATTGCATCAGAACGGTATTAAAACCTTTACGCTAGATGGTGACAACATCAGAAAAGGAATTAATAAAGACTTAACCTTTGCTCCAGAAGATAGAACTGAAAATATCCGTAGAATTGCAGAAGTGGCCAATTTAATGGTTGATGCTGGTTTAGTGACACTTGCAGCTTTTGTATCACCTTACAAAAAAGATAGAGAGAACATTAGAAGTATCGTTAAAGATGTTAACTTTGTCGAAATATTTGTTAATACCAGCGTTGAAGAATGTGAAAGACGTGATGTAAAAGGGCTTTATAAAAAAGCTCGAGCTGGAGAAATAAAAAACATGACAGGAATTTCAGCGCCTTATGAAGCGCCAGAAAACCCTGATATTGAAATAAAAACAGAAAACGAATCAGTTGAAGCAGCTACGCAACGAATTGTAGATTACATAACACCAAAATTGTCAAAGCAACAATGAGTAAGTATTATTTAAATTATTTAGATGAATTAGAGAGTGAAGCAATTTTTGTTTTACGCGAAGTATGGGCACAATTTGAAAACCCAGTAATTTTATTTTCAGGAGGAAAAGATTCTATCTTGGTAACGCATTTAGCAAAAAAAGCATTCTATCCTGCTAAAATACCATTTCCATTAATGCATGTTGATACTGGTCACAATTTCCCAGAAACCATTCAGTTTAGAGATGATATTATTAAAGAATTAGGCGCGCAGCTTATTGTTGGTTCTGTACAAGAATCTATAGACGAAGGTCGTGTAGCTGAAGAAAAAGGGAAAAATGCTACGCGTAATGCACTTCAAATTACAACACTTCTTGATGCTATTGAGGCCAATAAGATAGATTGTGCTATTGGTGGTGGACGTCGTGACGAAGAAAAAGCAAGAGCCAAAGAGCGTTTCTTCTCTCATAGAGATGATTTTGGGCAATGGGATCCTAAAAACCAACGACCAGAACTGTGGAATATCTTCAATGGAAAGCATTTTGAAGGAGAACACTTTAGAGCATTTCCAATAAGTAACTGGACAGAAATGGATGTTTGGAACTATATAAAACGCGAGAATATTGCTATTCCATCATTATACTTTGCACATGAGCGTGAAGTAGTTTGGAGACAAGACTCTTGGATTCCAAATTCTGAATTTTTAGTACTAGAAGACCATGAAGAGGTGGTGACTAAAAAGATACGTTTTAGAACGTTAGGTGATATTACTATTACTGGCGGTGTAGAATCTGATGCAGATACATTAGAGAAGATTGCGGCTGAAGTTGCTGGTATGAGAAATACCGAGCGAGGAAACAGAAGTGACGATAAACGATCAGAGTCTGCTATGGAAGACCGTAAGCGTCAAGGCTACTTTTAATCAAAATTAAATAAAACATTAACTGTCATGCCAATTACATTTGGCATCTCATATAAAGAATAACATGTTAGACAACAATCAATTATTACGTTTTACAACTGCAGGAAGTGTAGATGATGGAAAAAGTACATTAATAGGGCGTTTGCTATACGATTCTAAATCTATTTTTGAAGACCAACTTGAAGCTATTGAAAACACAAGTAAGAAAAAAGGTCATGAAGGTGTAGATTTAGCACTATTTACAGACGGTTTAAGAGACGAAAGAGAGCAAGGTATTACCATTGATGTTGCTTACAGATATTTTACAACACCAAAGCGTAAATTTATTATTGCTGATACACCAGGACATATTCAATATACACGTAATATGGTTACTGGAGCATCAACAGCTAACGTAGCAACCATTTTAATTGATGCAAGACATGGTGTCATTGAGCAAACTAAAAGACACGCATTTATTGCGTCGTTATTGCAAATACCACACATTATTGTTTGTGTAAACAAAATGGATTTGGTTGATTTTTCTGAAGACGTATTCAATAAAATTGTTTCTGAGTTTGAAGAAGTATCTTCAAAAATGCTCGTTAAAGATGTTCGTTTTATACCAATGTCGGCTCTGTTAGGAGATAATGTAGTAAACAAATCAGAAAATATGCCTTGGTATCAAGGAGCACCAATGCTACATACTTTAGAAACTATGCATATTAGTAGTGATATTAATAAAGTAGATGCACGTTTTCCTGTACAAACTGTAATAAGACCACAACGTGAAGGGTTTATAGATTATAGAGGTTATGCAGGTCGTGTAGCAAGTGGCATTTTAAGAAAAGGTGATGAGGTTACTGTGATGCCTTCAGGTTTTACTTCAAAAGTAAAAAGTATCAATCTTCATGATAAAGAATTAGAAGAAGCTTATGCACCAATGTCAGTTTCTATTACCTTAGAAGACGATATAGACATTAGTCGAGGTGATATGATTGTGCGTTCAAACAATAAACCAGAGCCTTCTCAGGACATTGAGGTGATGTTATGCTGGTTAAATAATAGTGCAGCTAAACCTAGAGCAAAATATACTATTAAGCATACTTCTAACGATCAAAAAGCGATGATTAAAGAAGTGGTTTACAAATACGATATAAATACTTTAGAACGTAATAGTGAAGATAGTGATTTAGCAATGAATGATATTGCTAAAGTTAAAATACGTACTACAAAGCCGTTAATGATTGATGCTTACAGAGAAAACAGAACTACTGGAAGTATTATTTTAGTAGATGATGCAACAAATGAGACCGTTGCTGCAGGAATGATAGTTTAATCTAATAAATGAATTATGAATAAAAGAATATTTACTATTGTAACAGCTCTATTTTTAGTCATCTTTTCTTGTAAAGAAAAGAAAGAGTCGAATAAAGAAGATGTAGGTCCTTCTCAAGAGATTACAAAAGAAAAAGACAGACCTTTTTTTTCTTTTAAGTTAGATGCTGAAATTAAAAGTGATGACAAAATAGTTTTTTACTACTTAACTCCTGAAACCCAACAAATATCTAAAAAGCAGTCGTTAGAAAAAGAAGTTTTAGGCTCAAATGGTAATCAATCAATAAATTTCAATTTACCAGAAGAAATCCTTCCAACGAGAATTTTAGTGAAGTTTGGAGAGAATGGAGATCAAGTCTTAAAAATAAACAAAGTATCTTTAAGCTATGGGGATAATAAAATAGATGTACCTGATAGTTTGTTCTACCAGTTTTTTACACATAATAAGGCAGCATTGTATAACAAAGAGAATAACTCTATTAAAGCAATTAAAAACGAAAAACAGAAACCAATGTTTTTTTCAAGAAAGGCTTTAGAGAATAAAATTGATCTTAATTTTTTCTAAAAGAAGATACTTTACAGTTAAACCTTTAAAGAAATATGTTCTTTTAGTTAGCTGTATTTTTTTAGAGTTAACTGATAGTTACTATGATAACTAAAATAAAAAACAAAGCTAATAAGCTTCTTGCAATATTTGATTTAGAAAAGCTTTTTGTCAATTCTGGAAATGTATTTTTAAGAAGAGTTTTAGGTTTAGTTTTAAGTTTTTTATGGATAATGCTAACCACAAATCTATTTGGAGCTGAAGTCTTCGGGTTGGTATCTTTAGGGCAAATGTTTATTAGTTTTGGGGCAATGTTTTTTGGTTTAGGGTTGGACACAGCAATTGTTAAGTTAGGGTCAACCCATGATCACTATTTTAAAGGGGTACTTCAGTCTAACTTTTTAAAGAAGTCTATTATCTTAACTTTTGTAGCATCATTAATCTTTGGTGTTTTACTTTATTTTTTTAAAGATTTAATTGCCATAAAAGTATTTAACAATCAAAAATTTTCAAACTATTTACTTTATATAAGTATTTTCTTTTTTATGTTTGTTTTACATAAAACAACGGCTAGTTTTTTGACAGTACAAGAAAAGTTCACAAAATTTGGAAACTACTATTTCTTTTTTCCAAACTTGTTAATTTTAATTTGTGTATTAATTGCATACCAATTTAAACTTCCTGGTTATTATATAATATTAGGGTTTTTACTCTCTTATGGTATATTTGGGTTAATTCTACTTTTTTCTTTTTTTAATATACCATTAAATATAAAAAAGAATATTAGTTATAAGTCAATTCTAAATTTATCTATGCCAATGATGATTAGTGCTTCTTTTTTGTTTATTTCAAATTGGACCGACACTTTTATGTTAGGCGCTATGGTAAGTAAGAGTGAGTTAGGGGTTTATAATGTTGCTTTTAAACTAGCGTCTTTAGCTCTTATAATAATTGCTTCCGTTAACACTGTTCTTGCGCCAAAAATAGCTAAATTATTTTCAGATAATAATATAGAAGGAATTAAAATAGAAGTTCAAAAAGCAACAAAATTAATTACATGGGTAGCGTTTCCATTAGTAATGATATTAATTTTGTTTAGAACAAAAATCTTATTACTTTTTGGAGATGAGTTTGTAATAGGAAGTCAAACATTAGTTATCATTTCACTGGGAATGCTTTTTAATGCAATGTCAGGAAGTGTTGGTCAAGTGTTGAATATGACAAATAATCAAAAACAGTTTAGAAACTTTACATTAATTAGTGCATTTATAAATGTTATATTAAATTTTTATTTAATAAAAAGCTCAGGTATTAAAGGCGCTGCGATAGCTAGTCTATTATCAAGTATGATAATTAATATACTATGCATCATTTATATTAAAAGAAAATATGGATTTTATGCCTTTTTTAAATTATGATATATTTCACTCATAAACTAAGATTTAAGTTAAAGAGAAGATTGAATACTTTATGGTTTAAGGTGTTTAATTATGGTTTAGTTAAATTAGAAAAAGGAGCTTATGTTGATTGTAGAGTTAGTGCTCAACCATTTTATTTAGAAAATGAAAAGCTATTTATCCACTTAAAAGAGAATGCAGGAATCAAACATGATGTTATAATTCAAGGTAGTGGTAAGTTAGTTTTAGGTAAGAATTCATACATAAGTTCTTATTCAGTAATTGGCGTTAATGAACATGTTGAGATAGGCGATAATGTTATGATTGCTGATGGTGTATCAATAAGAGACACTAATCATAATTTTTCTAACACCCAAAAACTTATGATTCAACAAGGGTTTAATACTTCTCCAGTTTTTATTAAGAACAATGTTTGGATAGGGTATGGAGTTGTTATAACTAAGGGAGTTATAATAAATGAAGGAGCAATAATAGGGGCTAATTCTGTGGTAACCAAGGAGGTTCCAGAAAACGCAATCGTTGCAGGAGTGCCTGCTAAAATTATAAAATATAGAGATGAATAAAATTGATTTTTTCTGTATAGGCACACAAAAAGGAGGGACTACAACGCTTCATGACATATTAAGCCAGCATCCAGACTTATGTTTACCAAGTAAAAAAGAAACTCATTTTTTTTCAAATGAAAGTTTTTATGCTAAAGGTAAAGACTATTATATTAATAACTATTTTAAAGAAAGGGACGAATCAAAGTTCATTGGAGAGGTTGACCCAGAGTATTCTTACTTCAAAGACTCTGCTAAGCGTATATATGAAACTTTTGGTCAGACTAAAATTCTATTTATAATTAGAAACCCTATAGATAGAGCATACTCTCATTATCTTATGACTAAAAGAAGAGGATTAGAAAGCTTAACTTTTGAAAAAGCCTTAAGTTTAGAAAAAGATCGTATAAAAACCGATTCAGATGCGATGCATTATAGTTATCTTTCTAGGGGTTATTATTTAAATCAAATATTAGCTTTTGAAAAATATTTCGGCATTGATAATATTAAAATAGTACTTTTTGAAGACTTTATCAAGAATACAGAGAAAAGTATTAACGAGATTTCTGACTTTATAGGGCTTCCAAAGTATTCTTATGATACTAGTAGAATAAGTAACCCTGCATCATCTCCTAGATTTAAAAAAATACAAAAGTTTATATATAAAGATAATGTCATTAAGAAATTAATAGGAAAGTTTATAAAATCTAGAGATTTTAAAAGAAAAATTATGCAATCTTTAGAGTCACTTAACTTAAAAGAGGGAAAAAAAGATAGATTATCTTTAGAAAGTAAGAAAGAATTTTTTTCAAAGTACTATATTGAAGAAGTTGAAATGCTAGAAAAAAAGCTTGAATTAAACTTATCAATTTGGAAAGAATAACGAGTATTAAAATATCAAAAGATAAACTTTTAGCAGTAATGTTTTTTTTATTACTGTATTTTTTTAATTCAAAAACAGGAGTTGAATTAAAATTTATAGTCTTATTTTTTTTTAGCGCCTACTTTTTTTTAAAAAGATTTAAGGTATATACTGACTTTTTAAATATGATATTACCACTGATAGCTATTTTTATTATAGCTTTATTTAGCTCAGTGTTTTACAATCCTCAATTTTATGATATTATAAAAGACACCTTATATTTAACAAAGCCAATAATAGCTATTTGTTTTGGGTGTTATTTTGTGCAAATGTTCAATAATAAAAGATTTATTTTAAAAGCCTTAGTGCTTATTTGTTTTATTACATCCATTATTCATATCTTAACTATCATAATATTTTTAAAAGGAGAATGGGATACAGCTTTAATTAGATATATTGGAGGGAAGGGTAGTGATTTTGAGGCTTTTATTTTTAGTGTTTTTGTAGTTTTTCTGAGAAAGAAAGAGTTTGATTTGTTTTCTAAAAGATTTAAAAGGTGGTTTATTGTTGTTGTTTTTATTTCAATCACACTATACTTATCTCGAACTACATTTATTGCTTTGGCTATCTTTTTAATATCTTTTTATGGATTTACTCAAATAAATAAAAAACAAGTCATTTACTTAATCGGAGTGTTTGCATTTTTTGTGACATTTATGGTGTCCCTACAGTTTATGGATATTGATCGACAAGCAACAGGAATCGAATCTTTTTTTTATAAACTACAAATGGCTCCTTCAGAGATTTTTGATTCTGAAATAGATACTTCTGACCACAGCCAGCTTTGGGATGGTTGGAGGGCTTACGAAGCCAAAAAAGCATTTGATACGATGGGCAACGAAGGTAGCCTGTTACCTTACATTTCCGGAATGGGTTTAGGAGGATTAGTAGATTTAGGGTTTGAAGCTCCATTAGGAGAATCGGATTTACAATTTATTCCCCATATCCATAATGGCTATGTATATGTGATTTTTAAATCAGGTGTATTAGGTCTTTTATTTTTGTTGTTCTGGTTACATTCATTATATGCAGGTATTTATAAAAGCACACCTGCTTATGAGAGTATAATGTTTAATAGGATAATTTCAGGATTGGGTATGTATCTTACTTTTTCTACGTTAGTAATAACAGGAATTTATAATATGGGTTATACCTTAGCCATTTTATTAGGTTTAATGCTTGGGTTAAAGATTAAAAAGGAAAGTTTACTTTTAAAGAATAAGCATATATGAAAATAGGGATTTTAGGGACAAGAGGGATACCTAATCATCATGGTGGCTTTGAACAGTTTGCGGAGTTTTTTGCTGTTTATGCTCAAAAAGAAGGCCATGATGTATTTGTATATAACTCTCATAACCATCCGTATCAAGAAAAAAAATATAAGGACGTTACCTTAATTCATTGTTATGATCCAGAAAACAAAATAGGAACAGTAGGACAGTTTATTTATGACTTAAACTGCATAAAAGATGCAAGAAAAAGAAACTTTGACATTATATTGCAATTAGGGTATACGAGTAGTTCGGTTTGGGGAAGGTTTCTTCCTAAAAAAGCAACAATAGTTACAAATATGGATGGTTTGGAATGGAAAAGAAGCAAATATTCTAAAAAAGTTCAAAAGTTTTTAATGTATGCTGAAAAATGGGCTATTAAAACAAGTGACTATTTAATTTCAGACTCAATAGGAATTCAAGATTATATAAAGACAAAGTATGATGTAACATCTAAATTTATAGCCTACGGTTCTAGTATCTTTTCGCCTTCAAATGAAAAAATTATTGCTAATTATGATTTGATTCCTAATGAATATTTTGTGTTAATAGCAAGAATGGAACCTGAAAACAATATAGAAATGATATTGGATGGTTTTGTGAAAAGCAATTCTAAAAAAACCTTTTGTGTAGTAGGTAATGCCGAAACAACTATTTTTGGAAGATATTTAAAAGAGAAGTTTTCTAAAAACAAAAACATTCGTTTTATAGGAGCTGTATATGATTTAAATTTTTTAAATCATTTAAGGTGTTACTGTCAGTTGTATTTTCATGGCCATTCAGTTGGAGGTACAAACCCATCTTTATTAGAGGCTATGGGTTCTAGAGCTTTAATTGCTGCACATAAAAATGTATTCAACAAAGCTATTTTAGAAGAAGACGCATTCTATTTTAAATCTGCAGATGAGGTATCAAATTTAATGACATCAATTAACAAACAAGATAATCTAATTAAAATAGAGAACAATATTTCTAAAATTAGAGAAAAATATAATTGGCCAATAATAAATGAGCAGTATTTAGACTATTTAATTCAGTGTCGTAATGATCAACATAACTAAATCTTGGGATTCAGGGTTTTTTGGAGTGAGTTTGTTATTGCTTGTTTCTATTCCATTTGGGTATTTTTTTAGTAGCCTAACTTTTGTTATTTGGGCTATATACTCTTTTGTTTGGATTATAAAAGAAAGAAAGTTTAGTTTCAATAAGCTAGCTTTACCTTTGTTGTTTTTTTCTGTTCTCTTTTTTATCTCTTTGTTGTGGTCTCAAGATTTGAGCTCAACATTGCATGGTATTGGCAGGCAACTTCCTTTATTTGTGTTTGCCCTTGTTGGTGTTTTTTTACCTGAGATATCAGAACAAAAATTTCGATTAATGCTTAAAAAATATGCTGTTTTATTATGTGTTTTAGGAGTTATACTGTTCTTAATGGCCATACTAAAGTACCAAAAATACCAATATAGAAATTTCCTGTTTTATCATGATTTGGTATCTCCTTTAAATTTAAACGCCATCTATGTTTCATATATTATTTCTTCAATTTTTTTGTTTAAATTAAATACATTAAGAAAAGGCATTAAAGATTTTACTATCGTATCTTTTTTATTTATTTTCTTGGTTTTTTTAAGTTCAAAAACGATACTTTTTACTACTATTTTGACCAGTTTGGGAATTATTTTTTTTAGAATAAAAAGTAAGTTTTTAAAGGCTTTGAGTTTATTGGTGGTAGTGCTTTTAACTTTAAGCGCTCTTGTTTTTGTTAAGCCGCTTCAAAATAGATTTACGAGTGAGTTTGGTACTTCCTATATCGAGATTTTCAAAAATGAATCATTTAAAAAAGGACGAGTATATACAGGGCTTGAAGCTAGGCTTCTTCAAATTAGAGTGTTCAAAGAAATTGTTGATAGACCTTTTGAATATGTATTTGGTGTTGGTCTTGATGCTTCAGAAAAAGAGATAGAAGTAATACATAAACGCCTAAATACACCTGAAGTTTTTCAATCTTATAATTTCCACAATCAATATATACAGGTTTTAACAGAATTAGGCTTAATAGGGTTTATTTTGTTTGTATTAGTTTTGATAATTTTAGTAAAAAAAAGCGCATACCTTAATTTTGTTTTTCCGTTTACCGTTATTACTATAGCTTTGTTTTTTACAGAGTCTGTATTATGGAGGCAAAGAGGAATTATGTTTTTTGGATTAATGTATATTTTAATAATGTCAATAAATAATTGTAATGAAGGCAAGCAACAAATATCAAAAATATAAATATTATATTTTAAAGAAAAAGGAAATCTTTTTACATGGATTACAAAAATCTCAAAAATTAGGAAGAGAAATTGGACCTAAAGTTGTATTAAATTCATTACCTAAGTCAGGAACACACCTTCTAGAGAGTTTGTTTTTCCAATTACCATTAATGAGGCATTGTGGAAAAAGAACACTTAAAATAGAAACACAAAATCCAATAGAGTCTAAACTACCAACTATATCATCATTAAAAAAAGGACAATTTTTGCTGTCTCATATGCAATATCATGATTCTATATTAAAAACAGCAAACAACAATGATGTAAAAATAATTCACCTTGTACGAGACCCAAGAGATGTACTTTTATCTCATTTGAACTACATAGAAAAAATGGATACGACACAAAAGTCTCACAAATTTATTAAGCAATATGATACCAGGTTAGATAAGCTAAAAGCAATGATTGAAGGAAATAAAGACGTATTAGAACCTTTTCCTGAAGTGTTAAATAAGTTTCAAACCTGGAAGGATCAACAAGAAGTTTTGTGTGTGAAATTCGAGCATCTTATTGGACCTAATGGAGGTGGGGACAAACAAAAACAAATAGAGGCTGTAAATAAAATATCTCAATTCATTTCAGTTGAAATTGAAGATAAAGAACTAAATAACATTTGTGACAATATTTTCTCTTCAAAAAGCTCGACGTTTAACAAAGGAAAAATAGGAAATTGGAAAAATGTTTTGAATGATGAAGAAAAAGAGTGGCTTAATACTTCTATTAAGGCTCAAATAAAGAATTATGGCTACGACTAGATAGGCTATAAACACATATTATATTGATTTCAAAACTTTAGCAGGAACTCCACCAATAACTACATTTTTTGGGAAAGAGCCTCTTACAACAGAGCCTGCAGCAACAACACAATTGTCGCCAATCTCACAACCATCTAAAAAAGTAGACTTTGCTCCTACCCAAATGTTATTACCAAGTACAATCCCTTCAGAAGTTACACCTTGTTCTCGAATAAGTTTAGAATTATCTGAAAAGTTGTGATTTTCTGAGTGAAAACTTACATAAGGACCCATAATAACATCGTTTCCAATTACAACACCTCCTGAACAACCAAAAAAAGAATATTCACCCACACCACTATTGTTACCTATCTTCAAGCCTAAACCATATTTGGACATATGGCTAGTAACACCTATTGTAGAGTAAGCTCCTATTTTAACTGTATCTCCGAAAACAACACTATTTTTAGCATAGCAATCAATTGAAACATATTTCTCTAGTGTACAATTTGCCCCAAATTTAAAGTTGCTTTTATTTTTTATTTTTACAGCTTTACCAATAAAAATCTTATGTTGAAAAAAGTAAAGACCTCTTACAAGCATTATAAAACGTGATTTAAACACTTGTAGAATAAATTTATCTGATAGATTAGGATCTGGTGTATAATTTTTACCGTTTTTCTCAAGAATTTTTTTTAAAAGACCTTTTAGCATCTTTGAACTTAAAATTAATAATTAATGCTAATTTAGATAAAATTTTACTTATTCCATTTATATGTATATCCACATAAAGGTTTAAGCTTTTTTTTAGCATATGTTGCCTACTGTCCCCATATCCACCATAGTGAATATAACCACTTATAGGAATGTATTTTAATAAATAACCTAGATCATTTACTCTTTTACAATAGTCAATATCCTCAGCGTACATAAAGAACCTTTCGTCTAGTCCTTTTAATTTCTTCCAAATATCTATTTTAGTTAATAAAAAAGAACCTTCAATCCAATCGATTGTTTTTGGTGTTTTAGTTTTAAAACGCCCAGTTTTAAAACTCCCTCTTTTTTCAAACAAAAGAGACAATTTTAATAATCTTATTGGGTTAGGATACCTTCCTGCAGAATACCTATATTCTTTTTCACTGCCTAACATTTTCATTCCCACGACCCCAACATTGCTTTCTTTTTCCATCAATTTTATTGCAAGCTTAGGAGACTTTAGTAAAATAGTATCATTGTTTAACAATAGTAAATATTTTCCTTTAGCGTATTTTGCAGCAGCATTATTTCCTCCCGCAAACCCTAAATTATCTTTTGAAGCAATAAGCTTTATTTTATCAAAGTAATTGTCTTGTAAAAATTCAATAGAATTATCTTTAGAGTCATTATCCCAAATTATAATTTCATAGGAAAAACCTTGGCATTGTTTTTCAATAGACTCTAAACAGTCAGATAAATATTTTTCTCCGTTATAATTAACAATGATAATTGATAAATCCATAAAGAATTAAATAGATTTTAAAATAGTTAAAACTTCTTTAGCTGCTTTTTCCCAACTAAATGACTTTATTCGCGACCTTCCTTTTAAAATTAAAGATTCTCTAAAAGACTCATCTGATAGCACTTTATTTATTTGTTTAGCAATTTCTTCTTCATTATTAGGATTCACATAAAGACTAGCATTACCACAAACTTCAGGTAAAGATGTTGTGTTGGAAACAACCGTAGGAGTTCCATAATACATAGCTTCTAAAGGCGGCAATCCAAAACCTTCAGCAAAAGAAGGGAAGCAGAAAACACTAGCGTTTTTATACAAAAAAGAAATGTCTTCTTCAGGAACAAAACCTAACCTATAAACACGGTTTGTTATATTTAATTTTTTTATAAGCGAATCCCAATCAATTGTTTTATGGTCATCTTTACCAACAATTACCAAAGCAGTATTATCATCTATGTTGGGCATAGCTTTTAAAAGAGATTGTATGTTTTTACGAACATTTAATCTTCCGAGATATAAAATATAGCTTTTAGGAAGTTTATACTTTTTAAATACATCAACGTCTTTAGATAATGAGCTATTTTCTTTTGATAAACCTAAACCATGGTGGACAACACTTATTTTTTCTTTTTTTGAAAACCCATGAGTTGCCATCCTTTCTTTTTCAGAATTAGAAATGGTTATTATATGATCTGAAAGCCGAGATAGATATTTCATTGGCCAAAAATAAACCCTTTCGAAAAAAGTAAAATATTCTGGGAAATCCATGAATAAGGCATCATGAACATAGTTAACTCTTTTTTTTGCCCCAAACAAAGGAGCATAATTTTGATAAAAGCATACATCTAGTTTATACTTATTAGTATAAAATGGAAGGATAAAAAAATTTGTAAATGCATTAATTATATTAGGTACATAAACTAGATGTACATTGCTTTGTCTGAAAGGAAATATAAGGTTTTTGTCTTTTTTGTCTAAAAAAAGATAATAATCGTTAGAGGGTTCAATCTCAACAATCTTATTTACAAGGTTTTCTACAACAACCTTTCCGCTTGGGTGTCCATTAAAATACCACTTGGCATCTATTCCAATTTTCATTGATTTCAATCAAATTAATTTGATTGCTAAAGTAATAAGATTAATTTTAGTACTACATTATTAGTATATTTAATTCATATATTTGAGCATTTTTTATGAAGCATATATTTAAAGTTTACTTTTTGTTATTTATAATTTCTCTTAGTACAACCTCTTGTTTTGACTGTTGTAATGGAGAGGATTTTAAGTTTAGAATTAGATTAGAGGTTTTAATGCAGCAAAAAAAAACAATAGAATTATTTTTTACAGATAAAAATAACAAAACACAAAGGGCAAAAGCCATAACTGATGGGGATTTTGTTGAGTTTTGCTTAAACGCAGAACCTATAGACATTCAATTCACTTTTAAAGGAAATTTAAAAAAAGAAAAACTATTCATAAAAAGTCTCCTTTTGGAGAATAAGGACAACCAAATGTTTATTGAAAAAAACATGATTCATTCATATTTTATCCCAAATAAAGGAATGAGATATAACAACGAGGAATACTCCTACAGTTTCCTTCAAGGCACACCTATTCAATTAAAACCAACACTAAGCTCAAGAAAAAGCTTAATTTCTAGACTAAAAAAAAGATTGGCACTATAAGTTTTTAAAATTGTTTACTTTACAAATAGCTTCTTTTTAACTTAACGTATTATCCAAACTTAAAATTAATATAAATCGCAAAAAGAACATTCTACTTAAATAATTTCTATTTTTGCTAATAGTAAATTAATTAAATGAAAATATCAGTAATAGGAACAGGATACGTTGGCTTAGTTACAGGAACATGTTTAGCAGAAACAGGTAACGAAGTTCTTTGTATAGACATAAACGAAGAAAAAGTAAAACAAATGCAAGAAGGTATAGTTCCAATCTATGAACCGCATTTAGACGTGCTTTTTGAACGAAATATAAAAGCCCAAAGACTTAAGTTTTCAACTTCACTAGAAGAAGGTATTGAGCATGGAGATATTATCTTTTTAGCATTACCAACACCTGAAGATGAAGACGGTTCTGCAGATCTTTCATATGTATTGGGTGCAGCAAAAGATATAGGAAAACTTATAAAAGAGTATAAGGTTATAGTAGATAAAAGTACAGTGCCTGTTGGTACAGCTGATAAGGTGACTGAGGTTATCTCAAAAGAAACTAACGTTGACTTTGATGTAGTATCAAACCCAGAGTTTTTAAGAGAAGGCTTTGCAGTTGATGACTTTTTAAAACCTGAGCGTATTGTAATTGGATCAAGCTCAGAAAGAGCAACAGCTTTAATGCAAAAGCTCTATAAACCTTTTGTAAGATCTGGCAACCCTATTATAGTAATGGACGAAAAGTCTGCTGAGCTTACTAAATATGCTGCTAACTCATTCTTGGCTACTAAAATTACTTTTATGAACGAAATTGCCAATTTTTGTGAAAAAGTTGGAGCAGATGTTGATATGGTGAGACGTGGTATGGGAACCGACTCTAGAATTGGTAAGCGATTCCTTTTTCCAGGAATAGGTTATGGTGGCTCTTGTTTTCCAAAAGACGTAAAGGCACTTCACAAGTCAGGTAAAGACAGTGATTATACGTTTGATATCCTTAATTCGGTTATTAGTGTTAATAATACCCAAAAAACAATCTTAATACCTAAGATTGAATCATATTATAATAATGATATAAACGGTAAAATTTTTGCTGTTTGGGGATTAGCATTTAAACCAGAAACCGATGATATTAGAGAAGCACCTTCTATTTACGTGATGGAAAAACTTCTTGCTGGAGGAGCAAAGCTTAATGTTTTTGACCCAGAAGCGATGCCTAATATTAAAAGAAAGTTTGGAGACACTTTAAATTATGCAAATAACATGTATGATGCAACAAAAGATGTAGATGCATTGATTATCTGTACAGAATGGAGTATATTTAGAACACCAGATTTTAATAAACTTAAAAAAAACATGAATAGTCCTGTTATTTTTGATGGTAGAAATCTATATGATATTCATGAAATGAAAGGAGAAGGGTTTTACTATAACTCAATTGGCAGAGTTACTGTTAAATAATTTATGAAAAGAATATTAATAACAGGAGCTGCAGGTTTTCTTGGTTCGCATCTCTGTGATAAATTTATAAACGAAGGATTTCACGTTATAGGAATTGATAATCTTATAACAGGAGACTTAAAAAATATAGAGCATTTATTTCCTCTAGAACATTTTGAGTTTTATCATCATGATGTTTCTAAGTTTGTACATGTGTCAGGTGAGTTAGATTATATTCTTCATTTTGCATCACCAGCAAGCCCAATAGATTATTTAAAAATTCCAATACAAACTCTAAAAGTCGGTTCTTTAGGAACACATAACCTTCTTGGATTAGCTAAAGCTAAAAATGCAAGAATATTAATTGCATCAACTTCTGAAGTCTATGGAGACCCATTGGTACATCCCCAATTTGAAGGTTATTACGGCAACGTTAACACAATAGGCCCAAGAGGTGTTTATGATGAAGCAAAACGCTTTCAAGAATCTATAACAATGGCATATCATAGATTTCACGGTTTAGAAACACGCATTGTGAGGATATTTAATACCTATGGACCGCGAATGCGATTAAATGACGGAAGGGTAATACCTGCATTTATAGGACAAGCGTTAAGAGGTGAAGACTTAACGGTTTTTGGAGATGGCTCTCAAACACGTTCGTTTTGTTATGTATCCGACCAAATAGAAGGAATTTACAAGCTATTGTTTAGCGACTATGTGTATCCAGTAAATATTGGTAATCCTAATGAAATTTCAATTAAAGATTTTGCCGAGGAGATAATAAAACTCACAGGAACAAATCAAAAAATAGTTTATAAACCATTGCCTCAAGATGATCCACTACAAAGACAACCTAACATAGATTTAGCTAAGAAAACACTAAATTGGGAGCCAAAAGTAGATAGGAATGAAGGGATGAAACTAACATTTAATTATTTTAAAGGTCTTACAGAAGAAGAGCTGTATAAAAGTGAACATAAAGACTTTTCTAAACATATAAAGCGATAATTTGAGTACGTTTAAGCAAGGTAGATATTCAGGGTATTTAAGACCAATTTCTTACTTAATTGATTTAAGTATAATCAATGGGTTGGCGACATCATATTTTTTTAAAGGAGTCATTGATTCTCAGGATTTTGCTTTAACAATTTCTCTTGCTTGGGTAACTTTATCAGTTTCATCAAAATTTTATGATGTTTATAGATACACCAGAGAGGTTACAATGCTGTCAATGATAATCAGGCAATCAATACTTTTCTTACTTATTGTCTTTGCTTATTTTGGTTATAATAATCACTTGGGAATTAAACCTTCTATTGTAATCAAATATACTTTGTCGGTATTTTTTCTAATAACACTTTTTAAATTTACTATATATTATTTACTTCAAAAGTATCGTACTGCTTTTGGTGGTAATTATAGAAAAACAGTGATTTTTGGGGTTAATAAAAAGACTTTAGCTCTTGAAAATTTTTTCAATAAAAACCCTGAGTATGGTTACATTCATAAAAAGACATTTTCTTTTAAAGATAAAAAAGAAGTTAATCTTGAAAACTATTTTGAATTCATTCTTCAAGAAGGTGTAGATGAGATTTACTGCTCAATTTCTGAGTTAAGTAATAACCAAATAGGAGAAGTAATTGACTTTGCTGACAATAACCTTAAAATACTTAAGTTTTTACCAGACAATAAAGAGATTTACGCTAAAAAACTTAAATATGAATATTATGATTATATACCAATTCTTTCGTTAAGAAATATTCCACTAGAAGAATCAATAAATATGGTTATAAAACGCATTTTTGATATTGTTTTTTCAGGCTTGGTTATAATATTTATTTTATCATGGTTAACACCAATAATAGCATTACTTATCAAGCTAGAGTCTAAAGGTCCTGTTTTTTTCAAACAATCAAGAAATGGGTTTAACTATACAGAATTTGATTGCTATAAGTTTAGGTCTATGATGCCAAATAAAGATGCTCATTTGCAACAGGCAACAAAGAATGATATGAGAGTAACAAAGGTAGGTCGCTTTATTCGAAAGACAAGTATTGATGAGTTACCGCAATTTTTTAATGTGTTATTTGGAGACATGTCAGTAGTTGGACCAAGACCTCACATGGTTAGTCACACAAACATGTATGCGAAAAAGATTGACAAATTTATGGTTCGTCACTTTGTTAAACCAGGTATTACTGGTTTAGCACAAATAAGTGGATTTAGAGGAGAAGTAGAAACAGATAAAGACATAATAGGACGAGTTAAATATGATATTTTCTATATTGAAAACTGGTCTATTTTCTTAGACCTTAAAATTATTTTCAAAACCTTTATGAATGCAATTCAAGGTGAAGAAAAAGCATATTAAACTATAACTATTAATTCATTTAATTGCTTATTAAAATTAAAATGCTGTAATGCCGTTTTTTGGATTATTGTTTTAGAAGTGATTGTCAAATCTTCTTTTTTAATCTTGTTTAGAACAGAGTTTAAATCTTTATAATTACTAGATTCTGCTGCCCAACCCAAGTTATAGCTTTTTATAACAGTTTCGCCTTCACCACCACCAAAATAAACCATAGGAAGCCCTAAGCGAGCATATTCAAATATTTTGGAAGGCACTGACCCATAAATCCTATTAAGTAAAGGAATAATGGTTAAATCGTATTTTAAAAGCTCTTTATGAAGTAACTCTCTCGATATTTCTCCATGATAGGTTATTGGCAGGTTAGGGTTTTTTGAAATAAAAGCTTCAATCTTTTCCTTTTCAGCCCCTGCACCATAAATATGAAACTCAATATTGCTATAGTCTAGATGTTCACATAATTTATAAATACCTTGGGCTATCCCAAGCAAACCAGCATAAACCACTTTTATTTTTTCATTAGAAACAGCCTCTTCAATTGTTGGAGGATTAAAATCAGGAAAATTTCTATAAAGGAAAACATTTTTACTAGGACATAAAGACATAACATGTTTTAAAATCTCATTGCTTTGGCCTAAAACTAAATCGGCTTTCTTATAGTTGAAATACTCAATTCGTTCCAAAATTCTATAACTAAAATTCTTTTTAAAAGCTCCTAATTCTAAGCCTGCAATAGGCCATAAATCGCTTACGTTTAATATCAGTTTTCTTTTTTTTCGACGCAAAAAGAACATACATGTAAACGCAACAAGTAAAGGAGGAGACTGTACAATAACTTTGTTTGGGATTTTATTGCTTATAAAAAACCAGATTAAGCTAAAGCTATACGATAGCATTGCAAATAAACGTAGAATCTTGTTTTTAGAGTTGCTTGCATAAATCCATAAACGATGAATTTTGATATTGTTTTCGGTTGAAGTATGCCTGAATTTACCTTTATACGCGTCAAAAATTTTTCCTTTAGGATAATTAGGTAAAGGTGTGATTACCGAAACATTAAAATGATGCTGTTCTAAGCCATTTGCCAAATGAAAAATTCTATTAGAAGCAGCTCCTGTCTCAGGTGGAAAATAACTTGTTATGATAAGAATATCTGACACTATAAATTATAAATTTCAATGATATGATTTGCAATTCGCTGTGCTGCATTCCCATCCCAAAGTTCAGGAATTTGCCCTTGTTTCCAGTTGTTAGACAATAAGGTTTTAAACGCAGTTTCAATTTTTTCAGGGTCATTGCCAACCAACACATTAGTTCCAATATCACAGGTTTCAGGTCGCTCAGTGTTTTCGCGAAGCGTGATACAAGGGATATTCATAACTGTAGTTTCTTCGGTTATTCCTCCAGAATCTGTTAATACTCCCAAAGCATGTTTCACTAAGTAATTAAATTCCAAATACCCTAAAGGACTTATATAATGCAAGTTTTCAAAGTTTAAATTGAGACCTTCCAATAGCTTTTTTGTTCTTGGATGAACAGGAAATACAATTGGATAGTCTTTTCCTAGAGTTACAATTTGGGTAATGATTGATTTTAATTGTTGCTCTTCATCAACATTACTTGGTCTATGAAGCGTTATTACAAGATATTGTTGGTTTTTTAAACCCAGTTCGTTCCAAATGTTGGGTTGTTTTAAGCGCGATTCGTTTTTTCTAAGCGTATCAATCATCACATTGCCTACAAAATAAATCTGCTCATTTTTTACACCTAAATTTTTAAGATTATCATTAGCTCTTGTTGAGGTTGTGAAAAAATAATCGGTTAAACTATCGGTTACTATACGATTGATTTCTTCAGGCATTGCCATATCACCCGATCGAATTCCAGCTTCAACATGCGCGACATCAATGCCAGCTTTTTTGGCAACAATAGTACAAGCCATTGTTGAGGTAACATCACCAACAACTATTACGAGGTCACAAGGGTGTTGTGCTAGTTCTTTTTCAAAACCAATCATTATTCCTGCAGTTTGTTCAGCCTGTGAGCCACTTTTTACCTCTAGATTAACATCAGGAAAAGGGATGTTTAATTCTTCAAAAAACGTATCGCTTAAATTTTTATCGTAATGTTGACCTGTATGCACTAAACGAAAGTTTATATTAAAACCTTTGTTTTTCTTTTGTTTGATAGCCTCAATTATTGGTGCTATTTTCATAAAATTTGGACGTGCTCCAGCAACTATGGTAATGTTCATGTGTTATGTTTTACAAATGACGAAAACTGTTTCAATTTACCACTTTTTGTGCGGTTTAAAACGTCTTGTCGTTCAAAAATAATATGAAGCCCTTTTTCAAGATAAGTCTCCATTTCTACTTTAATTATCGCTTCTTTTTTAGCCGATAAAATGGTTTTACTTACGTAAATAACTTTAAAGGTATCAGGTTGCAATTGCTCAATAATAAACTCTTTTACATTGCCATCATCTTCAATAATACTTTTGGTGATGTAGTAAAAAGTTAATCCTGCAGCTTTTTTACCACTTGGTAAAATCGCAATGTCATTGGTTCTTCCAATAAGTTGTTTTAAAATAGGTGTTTTAGCTGTGCTTTCTTTTGAAAGGATGCCAATATCTCCAATATCATAGCGAATAAAAGGATGTGCTTTGTTGTATAATGAGGTAATAACTATTCTACCTTCATTTCCGTTTGGTAATATGTTGTTTTCTTCATCTAAAATTTCAACAAACAAGGTTTCACTATTAACCTGCCATTGGTTGTTTTTATTTTCAAAAGCAATTAAATCTAATTCAGAAGCGCCATATTCGTTAATTACAGGAACACCGAACTGCGTTTCAATAAGTGTTTTGTCATCTTCAAAAAGCATTTCAGAAGTTACAATACAAGCCTTTAAACTTGGGCAGACTGTATTTAAAACCAATTGTTTTCGCTCTAAAAACTTTGCAAACTGAACAATTGAACTCGTGTAACCGTTAATGTAATCAAAGGAGGATGTTTTAAATTTTTTAAGGCAGTTTTCAAAAGCACCATCACTTAAATCAAAAACCGAAAACCGATAACGATGCCCTAACCAGTCTTTAAATCGTTCTTTATAATACCCTTTTTTATCTAACGGAATACCATAAAAACGCGCTTGCTTGGACTTGTTGAAGTCTAAACCAAACCATCCAAATCGGTTTTGAATAACAGCCCATGTTAACGCATGTGAGAATTTATCTTTAGCAAACACAAAAGGGTCTCCAGAAGAACCAGAAGTTTTATTAATGTATACATTACTTTTACTAAAACCGTTTGAGAGTCTTTGCTCCAAGGGTTGCTGCAAATCACTTTTAGTCATTACAGGAATTGAATTCCAGTCTTCAATAGTTGCGGTTTTGGATAAATTCTTGTAAAAGGGATTATGCTTTAAATGATAGCTAACAATGTTTCGTTTTTCTTGTTCAATGTAAGCCTTAAATTCGTTGTCATTTTGTTGTTGAACAGCTTTTAAAACAGCTCTTGCCTTTTTAATAGGAAAACCGTTGAGTTGTAATGAAAGGTCAAATAAATTCAAACGAAAAGCATATTAGATGTTTTCTGTAAAATAATTATTTTTTGAGCGTAAAAGCAATTATTTTTGCGGCAAACAACACAAACTATGACAATTTTAATCCTAGGTTCTGGAGGAAGAGAACACACATTCGCTTGGAAAATAGCCCAAAGTCCTTTATGTAAATCACTTTATGTAGCTCCTGGTAACTCAGGAACTGCTGAAATTGCTCAAAATGTAAACATTGGAGTTACCGATTTTTCTGCTATTAAAACCTTAGTTTTAGAAAAACAAATTGACATGGTTGTTGTTGGTCCTGAAGACCCATTGGTACAAGGCGTTCATGACTTTTTTTTAAATGACGAAGCACTTAAACATATTTCTGTAATTGGACCTCAACAAGCTGCTGCTGAGCTTGAAGGCAGTAAGGAATTTGCAAAAGAGTTTATGATGCGTCACAACATTCCTACTGCTGCTTATCAAAGTTTTAATGCAAGTAATGTTGAGGATGGTTATGCGTTTTTAGAAACTTTAAATCCACCTTATGTATTAAAAGCAGATGGATTGGCAGCAGGTAAAGGTGTTTTGATTTTAAATGATTTGAACGAAGCTAAAGCCGAATTAAAAAACATGTTAGTTGATGCAAAATTTGGTAACGCAAGTTCAAAAGTGGTTATCGAAGAGTTTCTTGATGGTATTGAATTGAGTTGCTTTGTACTAACCGATGGTAAAAACTATAAGATTTTACCAACTGCAAAAGATTACAAGCGTATTGGCGAAGGTGATACAGGTTTAAATACAGGAGGAATGGGAGCAGTATCTCCAGTACCATTTGCAACACCAGAGTTTTTGAATAAAATAGAAGAACGTATTGTAAAACCAACTGTTGCAGGATTACAAAAAGATAATTTGCCATACAAAGGATTTATTTTTATTGGCTTGATTAAAGTTGGTGATGATCCTAAAGTCATTGAATACAATGTACGCATGGGAGATCCTGAAACCGAAGTAGTTTTACCACGATTAAAAAATGATTTAGTTGAAATTTTCCAAGCTATTTCAAACGAGACATTACATACAATAGATATTGAAATAGATGAGCGTGCAGCAACAACTGTAATGTTGGTTTCTGGTGGTTATCCTGAAAGTTATGAAAAAGGAAAAGAAATCACAGGAATTGAAGCTATTACTGATTCAATACCTTTTCATGCTGGAGCAACTGTAAAAGATGAAAAAGTGGTAACCTCAGGAGGTAGAGTTATGGCAATAACTTCTTATGGAAACACGTATCAAGAGGCCATAAAAAAATCTTATCAAAATATAGAAAAACTACATTTTGATAAGATGTATTATCGAAAAGATATTGGTTTCGATTTATAAATATCTGTGAGCTGTAACGCTTTTGTCTTCTTCGTTGTTATTGTTGAATTTTTTAAGCTGACCCATCCAGTAAACAAATGCTACAAAACAAATTACCATAAAAATCCAGTTAAGACCATTTACAGCCCACCAATTTTCTAATTCAAGTGCTCTTAAACCATCAAGTGGAGTAAATAATACATTTACAAATAAATCTTGTATTGCGTAAAAAAAATCTTTCATTGTGTATAAATTAATGCTCTTATATAAGCTTAAAAAGGATTATCAATATATTTACAAGGCAAATATACAAACATTATAAATGATTTCAAGTTTTTTTAGCAAAGCAAAACCAATACATTTTGCTGTTATAAGTGTCATACTATTGCTGGCTTTTACCCTAGCAAAAGTTTTTATGGCTAATATTTCAGGAAATTTTGTTGCTATTTTAAAGCAATTGCTACTTTTTGGAGTTGTTTTGTTATCGGTTTTTGTGTTTGATTTTGTTACAAGCAAAAACAATCTTACTAAAAAAAACAGCTATCGGATTTTGTTCTTTACGTTGTTTATGATAATGGTTCCTCAAACATTTTTAAACTCTAGTATATTGATTGCTAATTTGTTTGTCTTACTTGCACTAAGAAGAATTATTAGCTTACGAAGTCAAAAAGAAATGAAAAAGAAACTTTTTGATGCTGCGTTCTGGATTAGTCTAGCAACGTTGCTCTTTTTTTGGTCGAGTTTGTTTTATGTGTTAATATTTGCAGCATTATTTCTTTTTAGAATTACCGATATTAAAAACTGGATTATTCCATTAATAGGAGTGCTAACAGTTGCAGTAATAGTTGCCAGTGTACTAATAGCAACAGGTTATGACATTTCCAACTATGTGACCTCTATAGATTACGATATAAGCTTAGACTTCACTAATTTAAATTCGGGTCAAATTATAATCGCTTCAACTATTATTCTGTCTTATTTTGTTTGGTCTTTGTTTTACTACGTTCGAAATATTAAAAACAAGGCAAAAAGTTTAAAACCATCATATTTTTTAATCTTAATAGCTACACTTCTTGCAGCTATTATCATTATCATTTCACCTATTAAAACAGGAGCAGAGTTTATTTTCCTTTTTGCTCCATTGTCTATTGTACTCACAAATTATATTGAAGTATCTTCTGAAAAATGGTTTAAAGAAGTATTAATTTGGATATTAATAATCACGCCTTTTATAAGTCTAGTGCTGTAGTTTTGCTCCAAAAGCTAAATCTCCTGCGTCTCCTAATCCAGGAATAATATAACCTTTTTCGTTTAGTTTCTTATCAATAGTAGCAATCCACAAATGCGTGTTAATATTAAAATGTTGTGAAACATAATCAACACCTTCTTGAGCGCCAATAACACTAACTAAATGCACATCTTTTGGAGTACCAAAAGGTTTCAAAGCTTCAAAAGTTGCAACCATAGATTGTCCTGTAGCAAGCATAGGATCTGCTAAAATAAGTGTTTTGCCTTCCAGGTCTGGACATGCTAAATACTCTACAATAATTTCAAAACTTTCAGGGTTGTCTTTATGATGCCTGTAAGCCGAAATAAATGCGTTTTCAGCTTTATCAAAATAGTTTAACAAACCATTATGCAATGGCACACCAGCTCTTAAAATAGAGCATAACACAATATCATCATTAATCAACATAGTTTCTGAAGTGCCCAATGGAGTAGTGATAGATTGTGTTTTAAAATTAAGAGACTTACTTAATTCGTAACCCAAAATTTCTCCTGTTCGTTCAATATTTCTTCTAAATCGCAATGGGTCTTTTTGAATGTTTTCATCTCGCATCTCAGAGATAAATGTGTTGAGTATTGAATTTTGAAGTGATAAATTATGGATGTGCATCTGCTTTGGTGTTTTTACAACTGTAAAGTTATTAAATAGGCTTATATTTGCAGTCATAAAAATACCATAATATGTTTTCAGATAAAGCCAACAGCATTTTTCAAGATGCTATAAACACTTACAAAATTAAAAATACCGTAGATCAACCATTTACTAACAAGTATGATAAAAACGAAGATGTCATTGCACATTTATTATACAGAAAATGTTGGATTGATACTGTACAATGGGCTTATGAAGACATTATTAGAGATCCAAATATCGATCCTGTTGATGCATTAGCTTTAAAACGTAAAATTGATGCCTCAAACCAAGATAGAACTGATACTGTTGAATATATTGACAGCTACTTTTTAGATAAATATAAAGATGTTACTCCAAAAGCAGACGCTACGATAAATACCGAAAGTCCTGCTTGGGGAATTGATAGATTGTCAATTTTAGCATTAAAAATTTATCACATGAATGTAGAGGCAACAAGAACTGACGCTAGTGATGCGCACAGAGCAGCTTGCCAAAAGAAGTTAGACGTACTTTTAGAGCAACGTGTAGATCTTTCTACCGCAATTGATACACTTTTAAAAGATATTGAAAACGGAGACAAGTACATGAAAGTGTATAAGCAAATGAAAATGTATAACGACGATGAGCTAAACCCAGTTCTTCGCGCTAGTAAATAAACAGCATTGCTAGTAAAGCAATCTAATGCAAGATGCGCCTAAACACATACTCGTTATTCGTCTTTCAGCAATGGGAGATGTTGCTATGACAGTAAATGTGTTACGTGCGTTTACACAGCAATATCCTGATGTAAAACTTACCGTATTAACACGCGCTTTTTTTAAACCTTTTTTTAGAGATTTAAAAAATGTTAGCGTGTTTTATGCTGACGTAAAACATAAACACAAAGGCATTTTAGGGCTCTATAAATTGTCTAAAGAGTTAAAAGCATTAAAAATAGATGCTGTTGCCGACTTGCATAATGTGTTGCGTTCTAGTGTTTTAAAAACGTTTCTCTTCGGAATAAAAACCGTACAAATAGATAAAGGTCGTGCTGAAAAGAAAGCCCTTGTTTCAGGGCAGGAATTTAAGCAACTTAAAACAACACATCAGCGATATGCCGACGTTTTTAAAACACTAGGATTTCCGATAGATTTATCAAATCCTAACTTTCCTGAAAAGAAGCCATTAAGTAAAAAAGTAATTGAAACTATTGGGAATGCGCAAAAAAAGCGCATTGGTATTGCGCCTTTTGCTGCACACGAAAGTAAGATGTATCCGCTTGATTTAATGCAAGAAGTGATAGAGCAACTTGCTGAAAAGTATACTGTTTTATTATTTGGTGGCGGAAAAAAAGAAATACAAACACTAACCTATTTTGAATCTCAAGAAAAAGGCATTATTAATCTAGCAGGAAAATTAACACTTGATGAAGAATTGGATGTTGTTTCAAATTTAGATGTTATGCTCTCTATGGATTCTGGTAACGCTCATATTGCTGCTATGCTAGGTGTAAAAACCATGACGATTTGGGGTGTTACACATCCGTATGCTGGTTTTACTCCTTTTAACCAACCAGAAGATTTTTGCTTATTAGCAGATAGAACACAATACCCAAAAATTCCAACGTCGGTTTACGGTAATAAATTCCCAGAAGACTATAAAAATGCCGCAGGAAGTATTCCTGTTAAAACAGTTGTAGAGAAAATACAGTCAGTTATTCCTGCTTAGGCAAGGAATCAAAAACTTTTCGACACAATTTTTTGCACCTCAAAATCACTCGAAGTAACTATGAGTTTTTTAGAAATTAAGAGATTCCTACTTTCGTAGGAATTTTTTAAATATCATCATAATCCACAACAATTGTTGGTGTTGTAGGATGCGCTTGACACGTTAAAATTAAACCTTCAGCAACTTCATTATCGGTTAAAATATTATTTTGGCGCATGGTAGCTTCGCCTTCTTTAATTCGCGCTAAACAACTGCTGCAAATTCCGCCTTGGCAAGAATATGGTGCGTCTAAATCTTCATCTAAAGCTGCTTCAAGAATAGATTGTTTTTGAGACATTTCAAAAGTTGCTTCTTCATCATCAACAATTACTGTGATTTTTGTTTGTCCTTCACCAATTGAACTATTATCAACTTCGGTAGGTTTTGCAGCTTTAAAAAGTTCAAATAAAATTCGGTCTTTTGCTATTCCGTTTTCGGTTAATACATCTTTAACGGTGTGAATCATAGCTTCTGGACCACATAAATACACAGCATCAACATCTATGTTTTTATGTTTGTTTTTCATAACATAATTCACTGTGCTTTTTTCTATTCTACCAAAAATAGCATCGTCCTCATCAGCTTGACTAAACACAAATTGGATAGAAAAACGCTCGCTGTATTTATGCTGTAGTTCTAAAAGTTCTTTTAGAAACATGGTTTCTTGTGTGGTTTTGTTTCCGTAAACCAAAATCACTTCACTATGAACTTCTTCTTCTAGTGCACATTTTATAATACTTAATATAGGAGTAATACCACTTCCAGCAGCAAACGCAGCAATGTTTTTGGTTTTTTTATCATTAGGAACAAATGTAAAATGTCCTTTTGGTGGTGCAACATCTATAGTATCTCCTGCTTTTAAAACATTATTTGCGTAGGCAGAAAATGTACCGTCTTTTACCTCTTTTACGGCAACTTTTATCTCACCACTTTTAGGCGACGAACACAAGGAGTAATCACGACGTACTTCGTTACCATTTAAGGTAGTTCTCAACGTAATGTACTGTCCTGCCGTAAACGAGAATTCGCTTTTTAATGTTTCAGGAATATGAAAACTAATAGTTACAGATTTATCAGTTTCTCTTTGTATATCTTTTATTGTGAGTTTATGAAATTGCGCCATATTCTATTTTTTACAAAAGTAAGAAAAGCTGTTAGGAATTAAGTTTTGATTGTAACAAAAAGTGTTTTAATATTACTAACAGTTTAAACCAATCTTTAAAAAATGAAATTAAAACACTTTTTAAATCTTGAGTGGAAACAATACTTTAGGTCATCGTATTGGCAAAAAAGTATGGCGTTAAATATTTTACTTGTGTTTTTTGCCTTGTACTTTGTAGTAATGTTTTTGATATTAGGAGTAGCAATTTATCCGATTTTAAAAGACCAATTTCCAGATCAAGACCCATTATTTATAGTTAATAGTTATATTTTTTATTGGATTATTGTTGATGTACTCATGAGGTTCTTTTTTCAGAAACTACCAGTAATGAGTGTTAAACCTTTATTGACATTGCCTGTTAAACGCAGTAAGGTGGTAAACTATGTGTTGGGGAAATCTGCTTTTTCTTTTTTCAACTTTTTACCAATGTTTGCCATTATTCCTTTTGGGATAATGCTGTTAATAAACGACTACCCAACAGTTTCAGTTATAGTGTGGGTGCTAACCATACTTTGTATAACGCTAATTATTAATTTTCTAAATTTTATTTTAGAAAGTTTTTCAGCTGAAACCGAATTGTCTTTTCTTCCGGTAATTGCAATTTCAGGAGGATTATTTGCTTTAAACTATTTCAACATTATTTCGTTTACCGATTTAGTAGCGCAAGCAGTAAATGGTGTTTACAACAATCCTGTTTTATTGCTAGTTCCGATATTGATTTTGATAGCATTGTATGTTGTAAACTTTAAAATGCTAAGAAAAAAACTGTTTTTAGATAGCTCATTAAAATCAAATGTTAAAGAAGTAAATTCTTCTAATTTGGAGTGGACCAGAAAGTTTGGTGACTCAGCACCTTTTATGCAGTTAGATTTACGTTTAATTTGGAGAAATAAGCGTCCGCGTTCTTCGGTATTTATTTTAATTATTGGATTGTTGTATGGGTTGTTTTTCTATCCAAATCCAACCTATAGCGAAATGCCTTGGATTTTTGGTTTTGTAGGCATTTTTGTAACGGGAATTTTCTTAATCAATTTTGGACAATTCGTTCCTGCTTGGGATAGTGGCTATTACAAAATGTTAATGAGTCAAAATATTCAATACAAACAATACCTTAAATCTAAGTTTAATTTAATGGCTTTTAGTGTGGTTGTTATGCTTGTATTGAGTATTCCTTATGTGTATTTTGGGTGGAATATTCTGTTAGCACATGTAGCTGCAGCAATATATAACATTGGTGTAAACACACACGTGATTTTATTAGGAGGTTCGTTTAACAGAAAGAAGATAGACCTCAATCAACGTGCTGCGTTTAATTATCAAGGAACAGGAGCTGTTCAGTGGTTAATTGGGCTTCCGCTTATGCTATTGCCATTAGTCATTTTTGGAATTTCTTACTGGTTGACCAACTTTGAAATAGCCTGTTTAATATTAGCACTTATAGGTGTTGTGGGAATTGTTTTCCATCAAAAATTAATGAAATTAATAGTCGATAAATATTTGGCTTCAAAATATAAAATGATTGACGCATTTAGTCAAGATTCTTAAAAACTAAAAACTATGATTGTAACTTCTAATCTTTCAAAATCTTACGGTAGCAAATCTGTTTTAAACATTGCTGATTTAAATATTCCAAAAGGTCAAAGTTTTGGTTTGGTTGGTAATAATGGTGCAGGTAAAACCACATATTTCAGTTTGCTATTAGATTTAATTCAACCTACTACAGGCTACATAAAAAACAATAATATAAAAGTAAATGAAAGCGAAGACTGGAAGCCTTTTACTTCGGCATTTATTGATGAAAGTTTTTTAATAGGCTACCTAACACCAGAAGAATACTTTTATTTTATTGGCGAACTTCGTGGTCAAAACAAAGCCGATGTTGATGCTTTGGTGGCACAATTTGAAGACTTCTTTCATGGTGAAATACTTAACCAAAAGAAATACTTAAGAGACCTTAGTAAAGGAAACCAAAAGAAAGCTGGTATTGTTGCTGCTTTAATAGGCAATCCAGAAGTTATTATCTTAGATGAACCTTTTGCAAACCTTGACCCAACAACACAAATAAGACTAAAAGCTATAGTTAAAAACCTAGCCGAAAAACAAGGTATTACGGTTTTAATCTCTAGTCATGATTTACTTCATGTTACCGATGTTTGCGAACGTATAGTTGTACTCGAAAAAGGAGAAGTAGTGAAAGACTTAGTTACTAGTGAAGCCACATTAAAAGAGCTGGAAGCACATTTCTCGGGTTCGGAAACCGTTTAAAAACCGTCCGTTTTTTCAATATAATTCAAAAAGATGCTTATTTTTACAGCAATACATAATATATGTAGCTGTTTTTAGTTATCTATAAACCAAATACAACCAACGTTGAACACATCTTTTAGAACTATATTGATCCTATGTTGTGCAGTATTACTTGTAACATCTTGTTCTCGTAAAAAAAATAAGTTTTTAAACAGAAACTTTCATGCACTAGGAACAAAGTACAATATTCTTTACAATGGTGACATCGCTCTAGAAAAAGGTAGAGAAAGTGTCGATAATGCTTTTACTGATAATTATTGGGAGCTCCTTCAGGTAGAACGTATGGAAGACCTTGAAGAAGTGGTGCTTCCTGGTCAATCTAAAAATCAGGATTTTGAACGTGCCGAAGAAAAAGCCATAAAGGCAATTCAAAAACACGGAATGAATATTCAAGGAAAAGAATACAATCCGCAAATTGATGAAGCATATTTATTGCTAGGAAAAGCAAGATATTTTGATCAGCGTTTTGTACCTGCATTAGAAGCCTTTAATTATATTCTCTACAAGTATCCTGCTAGTGATAAAATCAATACTGCAAAAATATGGCGCGAAAAGGCTAACATAAGGTTAGAAAACAATGAGCTAGCAATAAAAAACC
Source organism: Gaetbulibacter jejuensis (assembly GCF_039524015.1). Lineage (NCBI taxonomy): Bacteria > Pseudomonadati > Bacteroidota > Flavobacteriia > Flavobacteriales > Flavobacteriaceae > Gaetbulibacter > Gaetbulibacter jejuensis. The sequence continues at coordinate 481,329 of NZ_BAAAGF010000001.1, forward strand.
TTAAACGCCTTTTAGAACAAGAAGAATTAGAAGACCAAGATTTAGCTGATGCTAATGCAATACTTGGGCAAGCTTACATAAACATTAAAGCTAAAGACAGTGCTTTAACAAGGTTGAATTTAGCAGCTGAAATAGCAAAAAAACACAACGAAAAAGCACGTTACAGTTACATTGTAGGGCAGTTATATAATGAATTTGGAAAAAAGGATAGTGCAAACTTAGCCTTTGACAAAATCATTGATATGCACAGGAAAATTCCAAGACCGTATTACATAAATGCGCATTTGGAAAAAATAAAGAATTTTGATGCTAACGAAGGAAATGTATTAGAGTTTGAAGAGTATTTGGTCGACTTAGAAGAAAACAGAGAAAACAGGCCTTTTTTAGATAAAATCTATTATTATATTGGTGAGTATTACAGAGGAAAAACTTCTGATAGTATTGCAGAATCCTACTATAATAAATCGCTTAGAACCAACAGTCAAGACAAGCAGCTAAAAGCATTTGATTATTCCATTTTAGGAGACATGAGTTTCGATAGAGCAGAGTATAGTATTGCAGGAGCATATTATGACAGCACCATGAATAATATGGTATTAAACTCTAAACCTTACAGAATTATTAAACGTAAGAGAGATAACCTTGAAGACGTTATTAATTACGAAGATATTGCGCAACGCAATGACAGTATTCTGGATTTAGTAAATATGTCTGACGAAGATAGACTAGTACTTTTTAAGGCATTTACTGATGACTTAAAAGCTAAAGCAGAGGAAGAAGCCGAAAGAAAAGAAATTGCTGAACGAAAATTATCTGCAGCAGCAGCTTCAAACGATCTTAATTCAAAATCATCAAACAGCAAGTTTGCAACAAATAAAAGTGGAGGAGAAACTTTTTACTTTTACAATTCCACAACTGTGGCTTATGGAAAAAGTGAGTTTGCAAAAACTTGGGGAGACCGAACACTTAAAGATAATTGGAGATTATCAGCAGGAATTGGCGCATCAACAACTTCGCAACAAAATATCGACATAACTCAAGGCGCTTCAGAAGAAGAAATTTACAATCCTGAGTTTTACATTGCTAAAATTCCAACCGATCAAAAAGTATTAGATAGTTTAGCTAAGGAACGCAATTTTGCATACTATCAATTAGGAATAATCTATAAAGAAAAGTTCAAGGAATATGTATTAGCAAAAGACAAGCTTCAACAATTGCTGAAAAACAATCCTGAAGAACGATTGATTTTACCTTCTAAGTATAATTTATATAAAATTTACGAAGAGCTAAATTTAAACGATGAAGCCGAAATAGCTAAAAACGATATTATTGCTAATTATCCTGACTCTAGATATGCTGAAATACTGCTGAATCCGCAGTCAGAATTTTCAAAAGACGAGAATAGTCCTGAAAGTTTATATGAGAGCCTTTATCAATTATTTACAGAACAAGAATATGCTGAGGTCATCAGTGGCTGTGAAGAGAATATAAAGCTTTTTGAAGGCGATATTATAGTGCCTAAGTTTGAATTACTTAAAGCATCTGCAAGAGGTAGGCTTTATGGATTTGAAGCTTATAAAGAAGGAGTAAATTATGTATCGCTTAATTATCCAAATTCCGAAGAAGGAAAACAAGCGCAAGAAATAATGACCAAAGTAATTCCTGTGCTGTCTAAAAAGGAGTTTGTAGATAATGCAACAGCTAAAAACTTTAATGTAATTTACAAGTTTAATGCCGATGAGGACATTAAGGAGTTTGTTGAAAAACTCAACAAGGCTGTGTCAAATATTAGTTATTTTGATTTAACCACATCAGTTGATGTTTATGATGAAAATACTAAATTTGTAGTAGTTCATGGTTTAAAAAGCGTTGAAGGAGCTTCAGGTTTTGCCGAAATACTTGAAGAAAACAAGCATAAAATTGTAAAAGAGCACTTTGCAATATCTTCGCCTAACTATGCCATAGTACAAATGCACAAAAACATAAATGAATACCTAGAATCTCAATAAAATTCAACCTATGTTTTCGGATCAAAAAAGAGGAAGGATGGCAACAGAAACAATTTCACAACAAAATAGCATTGCTAAAGGCACCACAATTACAGGTGATATTATTAGCGATGGTGACTTTAGGATTGAAGGTACTGTTCAGGGTAATATTAAAACACCTGGTAAAGTTGTAATAGGAAGAACAGGAGTTATCAATGGAACTCTAAAAAGTTCTAATGCAGATATTGAAGGGAAATTTTCAGGAAAGCTTATTCTTTCAGACACCTTATCATTAAAATCCTCTGCTTTTGTAGAAGGTGAAGTTGAGGTTGGTAAACTTGCTGTAGAACCTGGAGCTACTTTTAATGCTACATGTGCAATGAAAGGAGCAATTAAAGAATTAAGTAAAGGTGGCGAGTTACAACGACCAGCACAAGAAAAGCAAGGACAAGGGCAATCAGCTTAATGCTTATGCTAAACTTTCAGGTTTAGTTATTCAAATGGCTGCTATTATTGCAATAGGAACTTTTTGTGGTGTCAAACTCGACGAAAAATTCCCAAACGAACACAACCTTTATACAATTGTATTATCATTTGTATCTGTAATTGTATCAATTGTTTTTGTAATAAGACGTATTATTGCAATACTCAAAAGACAATTAAGTTATGAATTCAGCTTTTAAATCTAGGCAACTTTCTTTTTTAGTACAAAACATAATTTTTACGCTAGTACTTTTTGGGTTACATAGCTATCTATTATCATATTTTGCAACAGACATTTCTTTTTTCTTCCCTGTTTGGCAAATCTATGTATTTCATTTTGTTATCACTACGTTGCTTTATACAGTAATAAACTATAAATACTCTAGTGGAAAGACTGAGGTTTTTAATGTGTTTATGATGAGTACATTTTTAAAAATGATATTAGCCATTGTGTTTTTATTACCTCTTCTGCTTTCTGATAAAGAGAATAGACAACCCGATGTTTTCAATTTCTTTATTCCTTACTTTCTGTATTTATTTTTTGAAGTATTTTCACTTACAAAGTTTCTTCAGAAAACCCCTTAAAAATGAGTTGTTTCGCCGAAAAAATCTAGGGTTTAAATAATCCTTAAAATAGTGTTGGACAATTAATATAATGTACGTACATTTGCACGGAATTTAAAGCAAGGTATTTTTAAGTAATACACAATGACATTAAACACCTTTAAAAGCGCACTATTTTCTGTTCTGTTTTTAACCGTATCATTTTTTGGTTATGCTTCAGAAGATGCTCATTCTGAGAACAAAGAGGAATTCAATCCTAAAGAGATGATTTTGCATCACGTAAAAGACGCTTACGGTATGCACATCATAGATATCAATGGACACCCAATTTCTATCCCACTTCCTATTATACTTTATACTGATAGTGGATTAACAACATTTATGTCTTCAGAGTTTCACCACGATTATAATGGAGAAGTAGTTGTTGAAAAAGATGGGCAACGTTTTGTAAATGTTCATGAAAAAATTTACCGATTAAATGATGGTGAAACAACAGTAAAATACGATGCAGAACATCATCCTATTAATGCTGAACGTCCTTGGGATTTTTCAATAACAAGAAACGTTTTTATGATGTGGGTTTCAGTTATTGTATTGCTTTTCATTTTCCTTACTACTGCAAAACAGTACAAAAAATCAGGTAACTACGTGCCAAAAGGAATTGCAAGTTTCATGGAGCCTCTTATTGTATTTGTAAGAGACGAGATTGCAAAACCTATGATTGGTGAGCACAAGTACAAGCGTTTTATGCCATACTTGTTAACTGTATTTTTCTTTATATGGATTAACAACATTTTCGGTTTAATTCCAATTTTAAATGGTGCTAACCTTAGTGGTAACATTGCGTTTACGTTCTCTTTAGCATTTTGTACATTTTTAATAACAACATTTAGCGGAAACAAACATTACTGGAAACATATTTTCTGGATGCCTGGTGTACCAGTGCCAATGAAAATATTTTTAATGCCTATTGAAATTGTAGGTATGTTCGTAAAACCAATTTCATTAATGATTCGTTTGTTTGCAAACATTACTGCTGGTCACATTATTATACTAGCTTTAATGTCGTTAATATTCATTTTTGAAACCATTGCTGTTGCACCAGTATCTATAGCGTTCTCATTATTTATTGGGATTATAGAAATTGTAGTAACTGCAATACAAGCATATATTTTTACAGTATTATCAGCGCTATACTTTGGTATGGCAACAGAAGAAGCACATTAATTAATTTAAATTTTATATTATGACTATTACAGGAATCGCAGCAATTGGAGCTGGTTTAGCAGCAATTGGAGCTGGAATGGGAATTGGAAGAATCGGTGGATCAGCTATGGATGCTATGGCTCGTCAACCAGAAATCCAAGGAAAAATCCAAACTTCAGCACTAATCTTAGCAGCCTTCGTAGAAGCAGTAGCTTTATTTGGTGTTGTTGCAGCATTAATCGTTTAATGATTAACAAGAAACTACAAAAGTAGCGGTTGGCTGCTTTTGTAGTTTATTTTAAAATTTAAGTTATAAAGACATAAAACCATGGATTTAATAAAACCAGATTTTGGACTCGTATTTTGGTCGTTAATTACATTTGTAATTTTACTTTTTGTTTTAAGAAAATTTGCTTGGAAACCTATTCTTGGTGCAGTAGAAGATAGAGAAGAAGGTATCAAAAGCGCTTTAGCATCAGCTGAAAACGCTCGTAAGGAAATGGAAAACCTTAAAGCAGATAATGAGCGCATCTTACAAGAAGCTCGTAGCGAACGTGAAGCTTTGTTAAAAGAAGCACGTGAGATTAAAGCCAAAATTATTGCAGATGCTGAAGAAGATGCACAAGCTAAGGCTAGCAAAATGATTGAGCAAGCACAAGCTGCAATTGAAAGCGAAAAGAAAGCTGCAATGGCAGAGCTTAAAAACCATGTTGCAGGTTTATCATTAGAAATTGCAGAAAAAGTAGTTCGTGAAGAACTATCTAACAAAGACAAACAATTACAGTTAGTTGAGTCTATGTTAGGTGAAGCAACATTAAACTAAAACAAGTATTAACTAAACAATAAAAGTCCTTTCCTTAAAAAAAGGGTTTAGTATTAGGAAAATGGCAGGAGCAAGAGCAGCAGTACGTTACGCAAAAGCAGTTTTAAGCTTAGCATCAGATCAAAACACAGCAGATGCTGTAAATAATGATATGAAGCTTATAGTAAACACTATTGCAGAAAACAAAGATTTAAGCAACATGCTTCAAAGTCCTATTGTAAGGTCTTCGGTAAAAAAAGAAGTATTGTTAGAGGTGTTTAAAAACACAAACTCAGTTACAAGTAATTTAATTGATACACTGATTGCTAACAAAAGAATTTCTCTTATAGGCGAAACAGCTTCTAAATACAATCAGTTATACGACGAGTTAAAAGGAACACAAGTTGCAAAAGTTACAACTGCTGTACCTATTACTGATGATTTAAAAGTAAAAGTTTTAGCTAAAGTAAAAGAACTTACAGGAAAAGAAGTTGAAGTTGAAAATATTGTAGATGAAAGCATTTTAGGTGGTTTTGTCTTACGTGTTGGAGACATTCAATACAATGCAAGTATTGCAAATAAATTAAACAAACTAAAAAGAGAATTTACATTAAACTAAAGATAGTTTTATCTTAAATAAATAATAAGATGGCAGAAGTAAAACCAGCTGAAATATCAGCAATCTTAAAACAACAACTTTCAGGTTTTGAAGCAGGTGCTTCATTAGATGAAGTAGGAACAGTATTAACTGTTGGTGATGGTATTGTACGTGCTTATGGACTTTCAAATGCGCAATACGGAGAATTAGTAGAATTTGAAGGCGGATTAGAAGGTATTGTACTAAACCTTGAAGAGGATAACGTAGGTATCGTATTATTAGGTCCTTCTAAAGTAATCAAAGAAGGTTCTACAGTAAAGCGTACAGGACGTATCGCATCTATTAACGTAGGTGAAGGTATTGTTGGTCGTGTGGTTGATACTTTAGGTAACCCAATTGATGGTAAAGGTGCTATCTCTGGTGATACTTATGAAATGCCATTAGAGCGTAAAGCTCCTGGTGTTATCTACCGTCAGCCAGTAAACGAACCATTACAAACAGGTATCAAATCTATTGATGCAATGATTCCTGTAGGTCGTGGACAACGTGAGCTTGTAATTGGTGACCGTCAAACTGGTAAAACAACAGTTTGTATTGATACCATCTTAAATCAAAAAGAATTTTATGATGCAGGTGAGCCTGTATACTGTATATATGTTGCTGTAGGTCAAAAAGCATCTACTGTAGCAAACATTGCTAAAACTTTAGAAGATAAAGGCGCTTTAGCATATACAACAATTGTTGCTGCAAACGCATCAGATCCTGCTCCAATGCAAGTATATGCACCTTTCGCAGGAGCTGCAATTGGTGAGTATTTTAGAGATACTGGTCGTCCAGCTTTAATTATCTATGACGATTTATCTAAGCAAGCGGTAGCTTACCGTGAGGTATCTTTATTATTGCGTCGTCCACCAGGACGTGAGGCGTACCCAGGAGACGTTTTCTACTTACACTCTCGTTTATTAGAGCGTTCTGCTAAAGTAATTGCTGATGATGCTATTGCTAAGGACATGAATGACTTACCAGAGTCGTTAAAGCCAATCGTAAAAGGAGGTGGTTCTTTAACAGCATTACCAATTATTGAAACTCAAGCAGGTGACGTATCAGCATATATCCCAACTAACGTAATTTCTATTACAGATGGTCAGATATTCTTAGAGTCTGATTTATTCAACTCTGGTGTGCGTCCAGCAATTAACGTAGGTATCTCTGTATCTCGTGTAGGTGGTTCGGCTCAGATTAAATCAATGAAAAAAGTAGCAGGTACATTAAAATTAGACCAAGCACAGTTCCGTGAACTAGAAGCATTTGCTAAGTTTGGTTCTGACCTTGATGCTGCAACTCTTAATGTAATTGAAAAAGGTAAACGTAACGTTGAGATCTTAAAGCAAGCTCAAAACGATCCATTTACTGTAGAAGATCAGGTAGCTATCATCTATGCAGGTTCTAAAAACTTACTAAGAGATGTTCCTGTAGAAAAAGTAAAAGAATTTGAAACTGATTATATTGAGTTCTTAAAAGCAAAACACAGCGATGTGTTAGCTACTTTAAAAGCAGGTAAATTAACTGATGAGGTTACAGATACATTAAGTACTGTAGCAAAAGAATTATCAGCTAAATATAAAGCATAATAATTACGCTCACGCAAGTGAGTTCATATTTACAATATGGCAAACTTAAAAGAAATACGTAATAGAATATCTTCGGTATCTTCAACGATGCAGATTACTAGTGCTATGAAAATGGTATCTGCTGCAAAGTTAAAGAAAGCACAAGATGCTATTACTGCAATGCGACCTTATGCAGATAAGTTAACTGAACTTTTACAAAGTTTAAGTGCAACTTTAGATGCAGATTCAGGAAGCAAGTTTTCTGATCAACGTGAAGTTAAAAAAGTATTAATCGTTGCTATTACTTCAAACAGAGGTTTGTGTGGTGCTTTCAACTCAAATATCATTAAAGCTGTAAGCAAACTAACTTCTGAAACGTATGCAAATCAAGAAGTATCTTATGTAGCTGTTGGTAAAAAAGCAAATGATGCTTTTAAAAAGACCAATAAAGTTATTGCTAATAAGAGTGAAGTTTTTGACGATTTAACTTTTGATAACGTTGCTGAGATAGCTCAAATGCTTATGGATAAATTCGTAGCAGGAGAGTATGATAAGATTGATATTGTTTACAACAAGTTTAAAAATGCTGCAACGCAAGAAGTAATGACTGAACAGTTTTTACCAATTGTTCCTGTTGAAGCTGATGCTAATGTAAACTTAGATTATATTTTTGAACCTTCAAAAATTGAAATCGTTGAACAATTAATTCCTAAGTCATTAAAAACACAGTTGTATAAAGGTGTAAGAGACTCATTTGCGTCTGAACATGGAGCACGAATGACTGCAATGCACAAAGCAACTGATAATGCTACTGAGTTAAGAGATCAATTAAAGTTAACTTATAACAAAGCACGTCAAGCTGCAATTACCAACGAAATCCTTGAAATTGTTGGTGGTGCTGAAGCATTAAACAATTAGACGCAGTCAAATGTGTTTTGAATAAAACTAAATACTGTCATGCTGAACTTGTTTCAGCATCTCATAATACAAAAGAAACCTCACCAAATCGGTGAGGTTTTTTTATGGCATTGATTTTGAAATAGTATCTTTATAATCGTTAAGTTTTAGAAATGAGATTAATAAAACACACTTTATATTTAATAGCTTTATTAGTTATGTTAGGATTCTATCAATGTTCTAGTGCACAAAAACTGCAAGAAAAGGCTCCAGTTAACTTTGGAGAGGTCTACTATCAAACATGGAATGCTGGTGTAAAAGAAGGAGGATCAGGTACAAACGTTTTTATCACTGTAAAAGAAGATAAAATAGTATTTGACAGTATCTATTTTAGGGGACAAGGAGTAAAGCTTGAACGTTTTGAGAAAGACGCTTTAGTTTATGTTGGCAGGTTTAAATCTATACAAAACAAAGACATTGTATTAAGTAGCGAAATGGACGAAGAGCATAAAAACCAATTGCCTTATTTACCATCTCAACTGCCTTTTAAACTTGAAAATGACGAATGTGTTATAACTTACAAACAACACGAAAAGACAAACTATTATAAGATTTCAAATATTATTGAAAAACCTACGTTAAATTACCCAAGTCCTCCTCCCAAAAAGGACTAATCCCAAATCTTAAAATCTTAACCTATGAGACCTTTTAAACCAATCCTTTTGTTTCTCATTATTACCTTAATGGGATGCTCAAATGCTTATAAGTTACAAAAGCAAGCACCTTTTCAGTATACCAGAGCCTATTATCAGGTATGGATATCCAATATTAAAATAGGAAGTGAAGGTATCGATTTTCATATTGCCAACTTAACGCCTAACAATAATGTAGTTATTGATAGTGTTTATTTTAGAAACTTAAAAGGAGCATTAACACCTGTTAAAGGAAAATACGTTTCTAGATTAATTAAACGCAACCCAATTTCAGAAGGTCATCAACTAGCATTAATTAAGGAATTTCCATTTAAAATTTCTAATAGAGAATGTGTGGTAAGCTATAGAGAAAATGGAGAAAAAAAATATTTTAAAATAAGTAACCTTGTAGAAAACGAAGGTATTTATTATGAAAATGGACCTCCAAATTCCCAATCAGATTGACATTGCATTTCCTTTTTTAAAACAGTATCTTTAGCAGAGTAAAAAATCACTCTTGGGCGCATTAAAAAAGTTTTTTAAAGACACTATTATCTATGGTTTAGCAACAGTTTTACCTAGATTAATGAACTTTGTTTTAGTGCCACTACATACAGATACTTTAGAAACCACAAGTTATTCTGACAACACAACGTTTTATGTGTATGCTGCTTTTTTTAATGTATTGCTAACTTATGGTATGGAAACTGCTTTCTTAAGGTTTTTTAGTAAAAGTGAAGAAAAGCACAAGGTCTTTTCTACTGCATTAATAAGTTTAGTAGTTTCTACTGTCTTGTTCTTTGCAGTTGTCTTTAGTTTTAATCAACAACTTTCAGAGCTAGTAAATTTAGACCAAACCTACTTTAATTTGTTATTAGGAGTATTGGTATTAGATACACTTGTTGTAGTGCCTTTTGCGTATTTAAGAGCAACAGGAAGACCAATAAGGTTTGCTTCAATAAAACTTTCTAATATACTCATATATGTTGCGCTAAACTTCTTTTTTCTTTGGGCAATACCAGAGTTTGGAATAGAGTTTTCTGGTTATGACAGTAGCAGCTTAGTAAAGTACATATTCATTGCTAACCTTGTAGCGAGCATAGTAACGCTATTGTTACTGTCACCTTACTTTTTTAAAACAAAGCTTCAATTTAGCACGACAGTTTTTAAACAACTTCTTAATTATGGTTGGCCAATAATGGTTGCTGGACTAGCGTATGTAATTAATGAGAATTTTGATAAATGGCTTTTACCAGAATTGTTAGGAAAAGATATTAATGGAGCATATAGTGGTTGCTATAAAATTGCAGTTTTTATGACCATTTTTATTCAGGGATTTAGGTTAGGAGCAGAACCGTTCTTTTTTAATCATGCTAAAGAACACAATGCAAAAGAAACTTATGCGACTATAATGAAATACTTTGTGATTTTTGGAAGTTTCATGTTGGTCTTCATAGTAGCTTATCTCAATATATTCAAAGAACTTATTGTTAGAGATGAAAGTTACTGGATAGCAATAGATATTGTTCCTATAGTGCTTTTAGCAAATCTTTGCTTAGGTATTTATTTCAACCTTGCTATTTGGTATAAGTTAACTGATAAAACGCGCTACGGAATGTATTTATCAATCGTAGGAGCTATAATCACAATTGGGTTCAATTATATAATGATTCCTAAAATTGGGTTCATGGCTTCCGCTTGGGCAACTCTAGCAGCTTATACTGTTATGATGTTATTGTCATATGTTTTAGGACAAAAGCATTACCCTGTTCCGTATGATTTAAAAAAGATAGCTCTATACTTAATTCTAGCAATAGTAATGTCAATACTAGTATTAAAAACCAATAGCAACTATTACCTAAATACAGGCTTAGTTTTATTATTTTTGGCGATAGTATTTGTTTCTGAAAAAGAACAAATCAAACAACTCTTAAAAAGAAAACAATGACCATAAAAATCATTAACAAATCCAATCACGCTTTACCTAACTACGAAACCATTGCTTCTGCAGGAATGGATTTACGTGCTAATTTATCTGAATCTAGAACCTTAAAACCATTAGAGAGAAGCATTGTAGGTACAGGGTTATTTATGGAACTTCCTATTGGTTATGAAGCTCAAGTAAGACCACGCAGTGGTTTAGCAGCCAAAAAAGGAATTACAGTACTCAATGCTCCTGGAACTATTGATGCTGATTATAGAGGAGAGATAGGAGTTATTTTGGTAAACTTATCTAATGAAGATTTTACTATCCAAAATGGTGAACGTATTGCACAATTGGTTATTGCAAAACACGAACGTGCAGAATGGGAAGAAGTTCAAGAACTTTCTGAAACCTCAAGAGGTGAAGGTGGTTTTGGAAGTACAGGGACGAAATAAATTCCTGCGAACGCAGGAATCTCTTTTAGCAATTGTATGAAACTGTGGTATGTGTATATAATGAGCAATAGAGCTAATGGAGTTTTGTATATTGGTGTTTCTGATAATATTGAAGAAAGGGTAAAAGAACATAAACTAAAAGTTTACCCAAAATCTTTCACAGCCAAGTATAATTGTACTATGCTTGTCTATTTTGAAGAGTTTGAAAATGGAAAAGATGCTGAAAAGAGAGAAAGGCAATTCAAAAAATGGAAAAGAAATTGGAAAATTGAATTGATAGAAGAAATGAATCCTAATTGGATAGATATTAGTGCCAATTGGAATCTAAATTTTAGCAAACTAAGAGAATAAAGAGATTCCTACTTTTATAGGAATTAAGTTTAACACAATAAAGATACCTGCTTTCGCAGGCAGTAATATGAAAATAATAGTACCAATGGCTGGTCGAGGTTCTCGACTTCGTCCGCACACATTAACAGTTCCAAAACCATTAATTCCTGTTGCTGGACAACCAATAGTACATCGATTAGTAAAAGATATTGCTAAAATTTTAAAACAACCAATTGAAGAAGTCGCTTTTGTTTTAGGAGATCCTGCTTTTTTTGGCGACGATGTTGTAGATAGTTTAACTACATTAGCGACTGATTTAGGAGCTAAAGCGTCAATTTATAGGCAAGACCAACCTTTAGGAACAGGACATGCTATAATGAGCGCTAAAGCATCACTTTCAGGACCTGCAGTTATTGCCTATGCTGATACATTAATAAGAGCCGATTTTAATTTAGATCCAGAAGCTGATGCTGTAATCTGGACTAAACAGGTTGAAAACCCTCAAGCGTTTGGAGTTGTAAAACTTAACACTAACAACGAAATTATTGAACTGGTTGAAAAACCTCAAGAATTTGTTAGTGACCAAGCGGTTATTGGTATTTACTATTTTAAAGATGTAGGCGTTTTAAAAAGCAAACTACAAGAAGTCCTTGATGAAAATATTATGAATGGTGGCGAATACCAAATAAATGATGGTATAAAACGCATGATGGCAGAAGGAAAAGTCTTTAAAACAGGAACTGTTGATGAATGGATGGACTGTGGTAACAAACCTGTAACGGTTCAAACCAATAGTAAAATGCTCAATTTTCTTAAAAATGATGGTGAGCACCTAATTAGCGATTCTGTGACACTTCACAATTCAAAAATCATAGAGCCTTGTTTTATAGGAGAGAATGTGGTATTAAACAATACAACAGTAGGTCCAAACGTTTCTATTGGCAATAATTGCGTTATTGAAAATTCAACCGTTAAAAATAGCTTAATTCAAACGCATACAACCGTTAAAAATGCTAATTTAGAGGATGCTATGATTGGTAATCATGTTTCCTATGACGGAAACTTTAAAACCATTAGTATTGGAGATTATTCGGTTTTGGAATAAATTCCTGTGAAAACAGGAATCTTTTAAACCTAAGTTTGGAATAACAATTGCAATAGCATTCAAGACAAAGCAAAGAAACACTAATAATGAAATACAATACCTACATCGTTGCCATACTATTTGGACTATTTTTTATTCCACAAACTAGTATTGCTCAAGTCGATTTTAACAAACGACCAGACGATGATTTAGGTAATGTCGAAGACGCATATCAAGAATTATTTTTTGAAGCCCTAAAGCAAAAAGGTATTGAAAACTACCAACGTGCAGTAGATGCTCTTTTAAAATGCATAAAAATTGACGATTCTGATGCTGCTTTGTATTTCGAGTTGGGTAAAAACTATAATAAGCTTAAAAACTTTGGAGCTGCTGAAGATGCTCTAAGAAAAGCCATTTCAAAGTCACCAGAAAACGAGTGGTACATGGACGAGCTTTATGATGTTTACATTCAGCAGAATGATGTTGACAAAGCTGTAAAAACCGTTAAGCAGCTTGTTAAATACCATCCAGACTACAAAGAAGACCTAGCAGGATTATACATAAAAGCCGAAAAGTATAAAGACGCTATAAAACTTCTTGATGAGTTAGATGAAGAATTTGGGATTAGTGAGAATAGAGATTATATGCGAAATCAAATCTATAACATAACAGGGAATGATGACGATCGCATTGAAAATCTTGAAGACCGAGTAAAAAACAATCCTCAAAACGAAGACAATTATTTAAAACTCGTGTACAGATATAGCGAAATAGGAGACACACAAAAAGCGTTTGATACAGCTCAACGTCTTTTGGAGATCAATCCAGAATCGCAATTGGTTCATCTTGCATTGTATAAGTTTTATTTAAATGATAATGACACTCAAAATGCCATTAACTCTATGAAAATTGTACTTACAAGTGCATCGATTAATCCTGAGGCAAAAACAAAAGTATTTAACGATTTTGTAGAGTTTGTATCTAAGCATCCTGAGTACGAATCGCAATTAGTAGATGTTACAGCTTTGGTGGATAATGATAAAAGCAAAAAAACACTATTAGAATTAGGTCAGTATTACTTAAAATCTGGAGACAAAACCAAAGCACTAAGCTACTATGAGGAAGCTTTAAAGCAAGAGCCTAGCAACTACAACATTATTAAAGATGTATTGTTACTTCAGTTAGAACTTAATCAAAATGATAAAGTAGTTGTTAAGAGTAATCAAGCGTTAGAACTTTATCCTGCACAACCCATATTTTACCTTATAAATGGTGTTGCAAACAATAAGCTAAAGCTACCAAAGCAAGCAATTGAAAGTTTAGAAACAGGATTAGATTATATTATTGATGATCCTAAAATGGAAGCCGATTTTTACACGCAGTTAAGCACTGCATATAAATTGAATAATAATATATCAAAATCTGAAACGTTTGCTAAAAAAGCCCAAGCTATTGCTGGTGGTCAACAATAATGTTCCTGAAAATCTATGATGAAGCAAATTAAAATATTAGTTGTTACAGTTGTGGTATGTGCTGTTTATGGATGTAAATCTACCAAAAGCGTTACTGACACTGGAACGCTCAATACAAGCATTACTGCAAAACAACTTATTAGAGAAAATTCTAAACAGGAAATCCGATTTAAAACCTTGCAAGCCAAAGTAAAAATAGACTATACTCAAGGTGACGACTCTCAAGGCTATACAGTAAACCTTAGAATAAAAAAAGATGAAACCATCTGGTTGAGTGCTACTTTGGGTTTAGCTAGAGCCATGATAACACCAGATAGAGTTCAGTTTTACGACAAAATAAACAATCAGTATTTTGATGGTGACTACACCTTGCTAAGTAATATTTTAGGAGTAGAATTAGATTTTAAAAAGGTTCAAAACCTACTTGTGGGAGAAGCTATTTATAATCTAAAAGATGACACCTACAAAGCATCAACCCATCAAGAATCTTATGTGCTTGAGCCTAAAAACCAAAAAGCAGTATTAGAGCTGTTTTACTTAATTAATCCAGGACATTTTAAAATGGATTCTCAACAACTGTATCAACCATTACAGCAACGTATGTTGCAAGTAGATTATAAATCCTATCAGGAAGTACAACGACAAATAGTTCCAGAAAACATACACATTTCTGCTGTTGAATCAACCAGTGAAGTTACTATTGATTTGGAGTACAAATCAGTGTCACTTAATGAAGAAGTACGTTTTCCATTTAAAATACCTACAGGGTTTAAAGAAATAATGTTATAACATGTATAGTAAGCCAACCTTAATAGTAATGATATGTTTCTTTATGAACATTGGTTTCGGTTTTGCGCAAAGTGATAAGCAAAAGGAACTCGAAGCCCAACGTAAGAAATATCAAAATGAATTAAAGCAATTAAATGCCTTGCTATTTTCTGATAAGAAAAAGGAAAAGTCAGTAATTTCATTGGTAGAAGACCTTAACTACAAGGTAAATGTTAGAAAAAACCTGATTAAAATTACTAATGACCAAGCCAATTTATTAACTAGGGAAATCAACGATAACCAAAATGAAATTTCCAGCCTTAGAGAGCAATTAAAACAGCTTAAAGCAGATTATGCTGCAATGATTGTAAAGTCTTATAAAAGCAAGTCAGAGCAAAGTAAAATCATGTTTCTGTTATCGGCAGATAATTTTCAGCAAGCTTATAAGCGTTTACAATACTTAAAGCAATATAGAAATTACCAAGAAGAACAAGGCGAAGCGATTAAATCAAAAACTGCACGTTTACAAGAATTAAATACGTCTTTAATACAACAAAGAGAAGACAAGCAAAAGCTTATTGAAGAAAACCGAATTGCCAAAAAGCAGTTGGAAGGAGAACTCAAAGAGCACGAAACACTTATGGCTTCTATACGCCAAAACATGAGTAAATATGTGTCTCAAATAAAAGTAAAGCAGCAGGAAATAGATAAAATTGACAAAGAGATTGACAGGTTAATTAAAGAAGCTATTGCTGCGTCTAATAAAAAAGCAGGAAAATCCACTACATCTAAAGGGTTTGCATTAACAGCTGAAGCTAAACAGTTGGCTGCTAACTTTCAATCTAACAAAGGACAATTACCTTGGCCTGTTGAAAAAGGAGTTGTTAAAGTACGCTATGGTAACCAACCATCACCAATTGATAGAACTGTAACGTTTAATAGTCCTGGAGTTAGAATTGCAACCGAACAAGGAGCAAAAGTGCGAGCGGTTTTTGATGGTGAAGTTTCTGAAATTTTAGTTATACCAAATGCTAATCCTGTAATTATGATTAGGCATGGTAACTACATTACAGTTTATAAAAACCTATCAAAAATTTACGTCAAAAAAGGCGATAAGATTACTACCAAACAAGAAATAGGAGAGGTGTTTACCAATAAAAATACAGGTGAAACTATGCTAGGTTTTGGAGTTTACAAAGACTCCCAAACTCAAAATCCTGCAAGCTGGATTTACAAAATGTGATAGCATTTTGAAAACTATTTTAGGATTTACAAAATGTGATAGCATTTTGAAAACTCTATTATTCCTTACACGATAGGGAACCCTAAAAACAAATTACTCAAACAATGCTTTAAGTTCAGTTGCGTCGTTTGGTTTTAGCTTTCCTGCAAGTACCAAACTCAACTGTTTACGTCTTAAGGCAGCATCAAAGCGCTCTTTTTCTAAATCGGTTTCAGGAACAATCTCAGGAACAGATACAGGTCTTCCAGTTTCATCTACAGCTACAAAAGTGTATATAGCTTCGTTAGCTTTGGTTTTAATTCCAGACTCTCTATCATCAATCCAAACGTCAATATAAACTTCCATAGATGTTTTAAAAGCTCTTGATACCTTAGCTTCAACAGTCACAACACTCCCTAATGGTACTGACCTATTAAAAGCCACATGGTTAACCGAAGCAGTAACTACAATACGTCTGCTGTGGCGTCTTGCAGCAATACTTGCAGCACGATCCATACGAGCTAAAAGCTCTCCTCCAAAAAGGTTGTTTAATGGATTGGTTTCACTTGGAAGTACCAAGTCGGTCATTACAGTTTTAGATGCATTGGGTGTCTTTGCTTTCATGTCTATGAATTTGAATGCAAAGGTAAGGTGCTTTTAAAAACTAAAGAAAGAAAATATTAGTTTAATGCTTTTACTAATAACCAAGCGTCAGGATTATGGGTTCTTTTTATGTCACGCAAGGTTTTAAGAGCTTCAAGTCTATCAACATGACTAGAATATACTACCTCGTGTAAGCCATATTTGTTAACACCAATTTTTCTAGCCTTATAACCAAGTGCTTTTAACTGTGCTACTTTCTTATCAGAGTTTTCTTCAACTCTAAAAGCACCAGCAATAATGTGGTAGTTGCCTTGTTGTTTTTCAACAGTTAGTGTTGCAGCAGGTAAAGGATTTTCAATTACAAACGTAGCCTCTTGTACTTTGTTGTCTAGTTGGGTGTTAGCTTCTTCTTGTGCTAATTGATTTTGAGATTCTATTTCATTAATGTAGTAGTTAGAAGCTACAAAACCACCAAGACCTAAAAATAGAACAGCAATGGCAGCATATTTTAAATATGGTCTAGATTTACGTTTTTCAGGAGTTACGGTAATTGGAATGACGTTCTCAATAGTTTCAACGTCTTCTTTGTATACTTCTCTAGTAACTTGATTTGATACAAATTGAGATAAACCAAAAGCATCAGTTAAGTAATTGATGTGATAAGAAGGGTCAAAAACAATTTTTCCTTCAGCATTTAAAACCAATTCACCAATATTATCAAAGGTTAAGGTTTCACCTTGAACCAAATACGATTTAATAGATTTAACGTGCTTGTTTAGTTTTTGAGAAGCAACCTCATAAGGGATTTTTTCTACCTCAGCAATATAAGATGATAATAAACCATCATTATGTTGTAGTTGCTCGTTAAAAGACAACACTTTTTTTGGAGGGTAGAATGAGTTAGTAGACTCATGTACTTTTGCAGAAACGCTTTTGGTTAAAAACGCTCCAAACTCTGGTATAGTTACACAATCATATCTGTATAACAAATCACTTATGTAGGTTTCCAATTGCATAAAAACAAAGTTAAAAATTTTTGTATGCGAATAAAAATTCGGCTTAACTATTTATTAACACTTTAAAATTTAGTTTATTGTAGGTTCAAAACCAGCGTAATAGTTATGAATACCGAACAATTAATTTATACATTGGCGTTACAACACGTACCAAATATTGGTGATATTACCGCTAAGAAGCTTATAAAAAGTTGTGGTTCTGCTGAAGCAGTTTTAAAAGAAAAGAAGCAAAACCTTTTAAAAATAGATGGTATTGGTAGTGCTACAATTAGCGATTTGTTTAATTCATCGCATATTGTAGCTGCTGAAAATGAAATTAAATTTATTGAAGACAACAATATTGCTTGCTTATATTTTATGGATAACGATTATCCAGAACGGTTAAAACATTGTATTGATGGACCAATTGTGTTGTTTCAGTCTGGAAATATCAACCTTAAAGAAAAACGCATTATTAGCATTGTTGGAGCAAGAAAAATTACTACATATGGTATAGCCTTTTGCGAAAAGTTGGTTGAAGAATTAGCTGTTTTTAATCTTGTAATCGTTTCAGGGTTTGCTTATGGAACAGATATTACTGCCCAAAAAGCAGCATTACAACATAATTTGCAAACCATAGGTTGCTTAGCTCATGGTTTAAATCAAATTTATCCTAAAACCCATAAAAAATATATGGTTGATGTTGAGAAGCATGGAGGGTTTTTTACCGATTTTTGGAGTACTGACGTTTTTGACAGAACCAATTTTTTAAAACGCAACAGGATAATTGCAGGACTTAGTGAAGCTACTGTAGTTATTGAATCTGCAGAAAAAGGAGGTAGCTTGGTCACTGCTGATATTGCAAGCTCATATAACAGAGATGTATTTGCTGTTCCTGGAAGAACTACCGATTTGCAAAGTGTAGGTTGCAATAATTTGATTAAATATCAAAAGGCGCACGCATTAACTACACCATTAGATATTCCATACATATTAAATTGGCAGTTAGAAGGCGAAAAAAAGCCAGCTGTACAAAAGCAATTGTTTGTTGAACTCGATACTACAGAAAAAGTAATATATAATTACCTAAAAGAAAACGAAAAGCAACAACTAGATGTCATAGCCATTAACTGCAACTTACCTATTTTTAAAGTAAGCAGTACCTTGCTAAATATGGAGTTAAAAGGCGTAATAAGGCCTTTACCAGGAAAGCTGTTTGAGGTTATTTAATAACCAGCTTTTTCTCTAACTCTTTTTAAAACATCGTCAGCAACCACTTTGGCTTTCTCAGCACCTAAAGCAAGTGCTTTATCAATTTCGCTAAGGTTATTCATATAGTAGTTGTATTGCTCACGTTGTTTCGCAAATTTTTCAATAATTAATTCAAACAAAGCCTGTTTAGCATGTCCATAACCATAACCACCTTTTTCATAATTGGCTTTCATGGTTTCTATTTGACTTTCTGTAGCTAGTAAGCTATAAATCGCAAAACAATTACAAGCTTTCCAGTCTTTTGGCTCTTCAAGAGGTGTGCTATCAGTTTCAATAGACATAATTTGTTTACGCAACTTTTTATCAGCTAAAAAGATATTGATAAAATTACCTCTACTCTTACTCATTTTTTCACCATCGGTTCCAGGAATGAGTTTGGTGCTTTCTTGAACTTTAGCCTCTGGTAAAACAAAAGTTTCACCCATTTTAGTATGAAAACGAGTCGCTACATCACGTGTCATTTCAAGGTGTTGTAATTGGTCTTTTCCAACAGGAACAATATTGGCATCGTATAATAAAATATCAGCAGCCATAAGCATTGGGTACATAAACAAACCAGCATTTACATCGTCTAGTCTATCAGCTTTGTCTTTAAAACCATGCGCTAATTTTAAACGTTGATAAGGAAAAAAGCAGTCTAAATACCAAGCTAGTTCGGTTACTTGAGGTACATCGCTTTGTCTGTAAAACACGGTTTTTTCAACATCTAACCCAAACGCTAACCAAGTTGCTGCAACAGAGTAGGTATTGTGTCGTAACTCCTCAGCATCCTTTATTTGTGTTAGTGTATGCAAATTGGCAATAAATAAAAACGATTCGTTTTTTTGATCGTTTGCCATTTCTATTGCAGGTATAATTGCACCTAAAATATTGCCTAAATGTGGAGTTCCTGTACTTTGTATTCCTGTTAAAATTCTTGCCATATCAACTTCCCTCTTAAGGGAGAATCTCATTAAATTAAACTTGATTATATCGTCAGCAAAGGTAATTTTTTTAGTAGAATTGTTGAATTAATTTGAGTAGTTTTGAGGCTTATGAAAATTTTTAAGTACATTTTTTGGGTTTTATACAGGATTTGGTTCTACATTTTAGTAGCACTACCTATAATTGTGCTCTTTCCTGTACTTTTAATTTCTATCTTAAAAGAGTCTTGGTATCCATTTTTTTTTAAGTTAGCACGCATTTGGGCTAAGTTTATTTTAATTGGGATGGGTTTCAATTACAAAATTGAAAGAGAGCAAACACCTGAAAAAGGAAAAAGCTATATGTTTATTGCTAACCACACCTCTATGACAGACATTATGCTAATGCTAGTGGCTGTTAAAAATCCATTTGTGTTTGTTGGAAAAGCTGAATTAGCTAAAATACCTTTGTTTGGATTTTTCTATAAACGTACAAGTATATTAGTAGACAGAAGTAGTGAAAAAAGCCGAAAAGCAGTTTTTTTAAGAGCGCAACGAAGACTTAAACAAGGTATGAGTATTTGTATTTTTCCTGAAGGTGGTGTTCCTGATGAAAGTATTGTTTTAGACGAATTTAAAGATGGTGCTTTTAGAATGGCTATTAACCATCAAATACCAATTGTACCTTTAACTTTTGCTGATAATAAAAAACGATTTTCTTATACTTTTTTTAGTGGAGGACCCGGGAAAATGAGAGTTAAAGTACATAAGTTTTTAATCACTAATGGACTTAAAGTTGACGCAACAAAACCATTGAATTCTAAAGCGCATAGCATTATTTTAAATCAGTTATCAAAGTATCATAAAACCTAAAAAGCTGCCCTTGGCACAGAGCAGCTTTTAGTCATCATTGCGAGTTTGCAATAACTAATCTAACCAACTAAAAAAACCTAAAACTTATAACTTAAACCTGTATATACGCCAATAAAGTAAGGTTGAAAATCACCTGAACTGTTAGAGAACGTATTTATTTGGTACTTGAACATAGGTTCAAGATTTATTTTTACTTTTTCTGATAAGTTATAGTTCATTCCTAATCCAAAATTGGCACTATAACTCATGTCTTTTATATTAGTAGCTTCACCTATAAGAGTTCTACCATTTTCATTAATAGCATAAATCTCATTTTTGTTTACAAACAACGTACTGAAACCACCAATAACATTAATTCCTACCTTTTTATTTAACAATGTATACTCCAGTTCAATAGGAACTTCTATAAACCCAAATTGCTGATCGATTGAACTATTTGCTTGAGCTTTTATAAGTTCTGGTGAGTGAACATTGTTTAAACTTTGAGCGCTTATTAGTGTATTGTTAGAAGCACTGTTGTTAAGTTTTACATTGCTTAACCTAGCACTCATAGAGTCAATGTTTTGGTAGGCAATAACATTGTTTGTGCCATAACCTAAATCTACTTTATTTACACCAACCCTTACTTTTAGTTTATCGTTAAACGCATAGCTACCGTTAATACCATAACTCATACTGATTTCACCAGTTTTGGAGTTGTCCACAAATTGCTCGTCAATTGCTGAACCTTTACCTAGTGAATTGAAATAAACAGGCGCCACATTTGGAGAAATGTTCCACCTGTTTAGTTTCGATTCTTCTTTTTCTTCTTCATTTGTATTATTAGCTTCAACAATAGCGTCTTCTATAGTTTTGTCTTCTGTATTTTCGTTTTCTTCATCTATAGCATTAGTTTTAGGATCATTGTCCTCTGTTGTATCACCATTATTGTCTTTAGTTGATGATTGAGCAACAGTCGTTTCAGAATCTTTAGCTCCTTTTATAAGATCGTCTAAATCTTCTTTGTTTTTCAAATGACTTTCAGGCTTTTGATTGCTATTTGATGATTTAGTATCATTTTGGGCAACTGTAGTTGCTTTATTTGGATTGGTAGTTGGGTTGTTTTGATTTTTAGAAAAATGCTTTTGATTTTCTTGAGTTTTATAATTGATGTCTTTGGTAGTGTTGGAGCTTGCTACTTTAGATGTTGAATTTGATGAGTTATCACTTATACCTTTTGATGTTTTATTTTTATTTTCTTCAAAAGTACTGGTGTTTTCATTTGCAACTTCAGTGGTATTACTTATTGAGGTGTTGTTGTTGTTTTCAAAATTACTATTGTCTTTGTTAGAATCTTCGTTGTTTGAAGCTCCATTGGGAGTTTCAGTATCTACAATTTCAGAAGGTGTGTTTGTAGTGCCAGAATCTGACAAAATACTATTACCTACAGTAAATAACAGCACTAACAATGCTGCAACACCTGCAACTTTCCACCAAATAGGAATAACTCTGCGTTTACGTTTTTTATTATTTAAGTTAGCCTGAATGTTTTCCCATACAGCATCATTAGGAGTGGCTTCAAAGTTTTTGAGCTTCTCCTGAAAAAGTCTGTCTATGTTCTTTTTTTCACTCATTATAATGTTTGCGAGTTTATGCTCGCCTTGTATTGTTCAATCTTTTCTTTTAAAATCAATCGTGCTCTGGCAAGATTAGATTTTGAGGTTCCTGTTGATATGTTTAGCATCTCTGCTATTTCTTTATGCGAATAACCGTCTAGAGCATAAAGGTTAAATACTAACCTATAACGATCTGGTAACTCTTGAATAATGCTTAGTAAAAAGTCAATAGTTACTGCGTCTTCATCAATTTCTACACTAACATCTTCAATTTGCTCTTCATTAACAATATCAAAAACACCAACACTTCTATACCTTTGTAACGCAGTGTTAATGGTTATTCGTTTCATCCAGCCTTCTAAAGAACCTTTGCTTTTATATTGTGATATTTTGTTGAAAATAGTCACAAAAGCATCTTGCAGATTGTCTTCTGCCTCTACATAATTTCTTGAGTACTTAAGACAAAGCGAAAATAGTTTGCTCGAATAGAGCTTATATAGTTGACTTTGAGCTTTAGTATCATTTTTTTTACAATGTTCTATGAGTTGCTCTAAACTCACATTATAAAGGTATTAGTTAGTCCAAATTAATTACTCAACAACAGGAATTTCTACTATGTAGTACAAATCGTTACCATTTTCGTCTTCACCTTGCCAAAATCTAAACACATAAGTACCATTACTGTTTACCATAAAGTTAAAGGATACTTCCTCTAAAGTAGCTGATTGGGTACAGCTTTGCTCTGGGTATACTGTGTTTATGACAGCAATAGTTCGTTGGTTTAACTCACTATCGTAATAAAAGTCATTAAACACATAACAGCCTGATGGTTTGTAGTAGCTTACATATATTGTGTAAGTTTCACCTAATACAAATTCTTCTGGCATATCCACACTCTCTACAGGTAATATCTCATAGTAAAATGAGGGAGCATCATCTTCTAACGAACATGACGTTAGTGATAGGATAAAAACAAATAGAAATAATATTTTTTTCATAGTTAAATTTGGTTTTGGGTAATACCTTTTTCAAAAGGTAGATACATAAAGTGTAAAAAGGTTGCGTTAAAAAATAAAAAAAATCCCGTTTTAAGGGATTTTTAAGTTTTAATTAGCTTCTTTAATAGTATTCCTAACTTTCTCTTCGAGTTCATCCATAAGTTCTGGATTGTCTTTAATTAGGTTTTTTACAGCATCTCTACCTTGACCTAGTTTGGTGTCATCATAACTAAACCACGAACCGCTTTTCTTTATAATTTCATGTTCAACAGCAATATCCAAGATTTCACCAACTTTTGAAACTCCTTCTCCATACATAATATCAAATTCAGCAGTTTTAAACGGTGGAGCTACTTTATTTTTAACCACTTTAACTCGTGTTTTATTACCAGAAACATTTCCGTCAGATTCTTTAATTTGAGTAGAGCGTCTAATATCTAATCTAACTGAAGCATAGAATTTTAAAGCATTACCACCAGTTGTAGTTTCAGGGTTTCCAAACATAACACCAATTTTTTCGCGTAATTGGTTAATGAAAATCATTGTACAATTAGTCTTACTGATAGAGCCTGTAAGTTTTCTAAGTGCTTGAGACATTAATCGTGCGTGTAGTCCCATTTTAGAGTCACCCATTTCACCTTCAATTTCACTTTTAGGTGTAAGAGCCGCAACAGAATCAATTACAATAATATCAATAGCTCCAGAACGCACCAAGTTGTCAGCAATTTCAAGTGCTTGTTCACCATTGTCAGGTTGAGAAATGATTAAATTTTCTAAGTCAACACCTAATTTTTCAGCGTAAAATCTATCAAAAGCATGCTCAGCATCAATAAAAGCAGCAATACCTCCAGATTTTTGAGCTTCAGCAATAGCATGTAACGTTAAGGTTGTTTTACCAGAAGATTCCGGACCATAAATTTCAATAATTCTACCTCTTGGATAACCACCAACTCCTAATGCAATATCAAGTCCTAATGAACCAGAAGGGATAGAATCAACATCTGCAACCGCTTGGTCACTCATTTTCATTACAGTCCCTTTTCCATAGGCTTTATCTAGTTTATCTAAAGTAAGCTTAAGTGCTTTTAATTTAGCGTCTTTTTCAGTACTCATCTACACAGTGTTTTCTTAAATTAATCATGCTAAAATACGATAACTTTTCATTTTTTTCAATCATACGACGCAACCTTTTTACACTTTTTGCATCTACTTAATAATTAAGGGAAATCTTGCTATGAAATTCTTTAAAAAAACAATTGTAAACAATGCATTAGGTGTTTCAGTTGCTATACATATAAATAGTAACTGTAAAGCCGATGGAGGTTAACTCGTGTTATATTTTGGATTTTTAAATGAAAAAATATTAATAACGAGTTAGTCTACTAAAAGCACTTTATGAAAACCATAAAGTGCTTTTTGCATTTTAATAAGGCTAATCCTTAAAAAATAGTACCTTTGCCCAAAATTAATCTTTAACCTTAAAAAAATAGTATAGCATGCAACTGTACAATAACTTAAGTGCTAAAGAAAGAGCAGAACTTATTGAAAAAGCGGGAAAAGAACGCTTAACGATCTCTTTCTACAAATACGCCAAAATTGGCAACACTCAACTTTTTAGAAATCACATGTTTTTAGCTTGGGACGATCTTGACGTCTTGGGAAGAATTTATGTTGCACACGAAGGTATTAATGCACAACTTTCTGTTCCTGCAGATAATTTTGATGCTTTTAAAACGCATTTAGATACCATCACTTTTCTTGAAAACGTGCGTTTAAACATTGCAATTGAACACGATAATTATGCGTTTTTAAAGCTGAAGGTAAAAGTACGCGACAAAATTGTAGCTGATGGATTAAACGACAATACTTTTGATGTTACTGATAAAGGAGTTCATGTTGAAGCTGAAAAGTTTAACGAGCTTATTGAAGACCCTAATACTGTTTTGGTAGACATGCGTAACCACTACGAAAGTGAAATAGGACATTTTAAAAATGCCATTACTCCAGATGTGGATACCTTTAGAGAGTCTTTAGACCTAATAGAAGAAGATTTAAGAGAGCACAAGGAAGATAAAAAGCTAGTGATGTATTGTACTGGTGGAATTAGATGTGAAAAAGCTAGTGCATATTACAAACATAAAGGCTTTAAGCAAGTCTATCAGTTAGAAGGCGGTATTATAAATTATGTAAGACAAGTTGAAGAAAAAGGGCTTGAAAATAAGTTTATTGGTAAAAATTTTGTGTTTGATCAAAGACGTTCAGAACGTATAAGTGATGATGTTATAGCGCAATGCCATCAGTGTGGTGAACCTGCTGACATGCACACTAACTGTGCTAATGAAGCTTGTCATTTACTATTTATTCAATGTGATGCTTGTAAAGAAAAAATGGAAAACTGCTGTTCTACAACATGTATGGAAATAAACCGTTTACCACAAGAAGAACAAAAAGCATTACGTAAAGGACAAGGCAATAGCAATGATATTTTCAAAAAAGGAAGAGCAGACCATTTACCGTTTAAAAAAGATTTGCGAAATATTTTTGAGACTATAGGGAAAAAGTCATAAATGAACATATACAAACTTTTACAACTCAACAGAAAAATTAAAAGCCATCGCATAAAGTTTTTAGGACTTTTTCTGTTGCATAAATTTAACAAACGTTATTTGGCTGTCAATTTAGACCCTGTAATGGCTTGTAATTTACGTTGTAAAATGTGCTACTTTACAGATGCCGACTATGTAAAAACTCTTAAAGGCCAATTTAAGGAAGAAGACTTAAAGCTTGTCGCAGACACAATTTTTAATAGAGCTTTAAAACTTCAAATAGGTTGTGGAACCGAACCAACACTTTTTAAGGATTTACCAAAAATTGTAGCATTGGGTAAACAATATAATGTACCTTATATTTCGTTAACTACAAATGCGAATTTATTGACCGAAGAAAAGATTGAAGAACTTGTTAAAGCAGGCTTAAATGAGTTTACTATTTCATTGCATGGAGTCACTAAAGAAACCTATGAAGGCTTTATGAAAAAAGCTAGCTATGAAAAGTTTCACAATGCATTTAAGGCTTTTGCTAAGTTGAAAACTAAATATAATTTTAAGGTTCGAATTAATTATACATTCAATAAAGATAATTTTTACGAGCTAAAAGAGTTTTTCAATCACTTTAATCCAAATAGTTTTGATATTCTTCAAATACGACCTATTCAAAAAATAGGAAATACAGAGTATAATGATTTTGATATTTCATCATTAACTCAGGACTATCCTGAGGTAATAGCTAGCATAAAAGAGGTTTGTAAAACAAATAACATAACTCTATTAGCACCTAATACTCTAACGGGTTTAAATTCTGAAAATCAATCTAGCTTTGTGTTTGACTATACATTTTGCTACATTTCGCCTCAAAAATTTTGGAAAGAAGGCTTTAATTGGAGAGAAGTAAGTTTTAATGAGTTTTCTAAACAAATAAACTGGAGTCAAACACTGTTTTCAAATATTTTTAGGTCTAAAAAACAACTTAAGTCACTGTCTAATAGACTTAACTACGAAATTGAGTTTAATTAAAACTCAGTTAAATAGTGCTTTTTAAGTCGATATAATAATCTTATATTTACAACTTAAACGATTTTTTAATTTCCTTCTGAAGAACGTGTTTTTCAGAATCAATATATACTCAAAAATATGGCTTGTAACAGTTGCTCAACTGGTAAAGATGGTCAACCAAAAGGATGTAAGAATAATGGAACATGCGGAACAGATAGCTGCAATAAACTAACTGTTTTTGATTGGTTGGCAAACATGTCTTTACCTAATGGAGAAGAACCTTTTATTGGTGTTGAGGTTCGGTTTAAAAATGGAAGAAAGCAATATTATAAAAACACTGAGAACTTAACATTAAGTATTGGAGACATAGTTGCCACTCAAGCTAAGTCAGGACACGATATAGGTATGGTAACGCTTACAGGAGAATTGGTAAGAATTCAAATGAAGCGAAAAAAGGTAGACATTAATGACGAAGAAGAAGTCTTAAAAATTTACCGTAAAGCTAACCAAAAAGATATTGATGTTTGGTCTTCTGCAAGAGATAAAGAAGAAGCTATGAAAGTTAAAGCAAGACAGTTTGCGATTGACTTAAAGCTAAAAATGAAAATCTCTGATATCGAATATCAAGGAGACGCCAGTAAAGCTACGTTTTACTATACTGCTGAAGAGCGTGTGGACTTTAGAGAACTTATAAAAGTATTTGCTAAAGAGTTTAGAACACGTATTGAGATGAAACAAGTAGGTTTTCGTCAAGAAGCTGCAAGACTTGGAGGTATTGGCTCTTGTGGTAGAGAATTATGCTGCTCAACTTGGTTGACAGATTTTAGGTCTGTAAGTACTTCAGCAGCACGTTACCAACAGTTGTCGCTTAATCCACTAAAATTAGCAGGACAATGCGGAAAGTTAAAATGCTGCTTAAACTATGAATTAGACGCTTATCTAGAAGCGCTTAAGCAATTTCCTAAAACTGAAATTAAACTTCATACAGAAAAAGGAACAGCAGTTTGCCAAAAAACGGATATTTTTAAAGGTCATATGTGGTATGCTTATGAAGGCGAATGGATGAATTGGCATAAGCTCACTACTGACCAAGCCAATGAAATCATAGAAAAAAATAAGAAAAAGCAAAAGGTTGCAAGCCTTGAAGAATATGCGGTTGAGCTACTTGAAGATACTAAAGTTGCTTTTGAAAACGTTGTTGGTCAAGATAGTTTAACACGCTTTGATAGTCCAAAATGCAAAAAGAAACGTAGAAATAATAGAGGGAAACAAAAACGAAATAACAAGTCTCGAAATAATGCTAAAAAATAGTTGTATTGCACTTATAATGAGTATCCTTTGTTACTCATGCGATTCTAACCTTGTTTTTGATGAGTACCAAACCGTACCTAACCAATGGAATAAAGACTCAGTAGTTTCGTTTAATGTAACACCTCCAGATTCAAGCAATACTTATAATCTATTTCTTAATTTAAGAAACAACAATAGTTATAAGTACAGTAATTTATTTCTCATTGTTGAAATGAACTACCCAAACGGTAAGGTTCAAAAAGATACTCTAGAGTATGATATGACTGCTCCAGATGGCACTTTTTTAGGAAAAGGATTTACCGATGTTAAAGAAAATAAACTTTGGTATAAAGGTTATGAAAAACCATTTGTATTTAATGAAGTAGGAGAATATACGGTTAAAATTCAGCAAGCAATGAGAGAAAACGGTAAAGTTGATGGAGTTGAAAACCTAGAAGGAATTACTGAAGTAGGATTTAGAATAGAACATTCAAATACTAATTGATTATGGCTAAAAAAGCAGCTTCAAAAAAGCAAGAAACGAACGATTTCTCAAAGTATATACGTTGGTTTTGGATCGTATTTTTAGGAGGAATCCTTTCAATAGGTTTAATATTTCTATTAGCATCTTGGGGCGTTTTTGGTGAAATGCCTGATCATACGGTTTTAGAAAACCCTAAAACAAATTTAGCAACCGAAATTATTTCTTCTGACGGAAAAACCCTAGGTAAATTCTATTTTGACGACAACCGTACACCTGTTGATTATAGCGAGCTACCAAAAAACTTGGTTGATGCTTTAATTGCAACCGAAGATGCGCGTTTTTATGACCATTCAGGGATTGATGCTAGAGGAACATTAAGGGCTGCAATAAAACTTGGAAGCGGAGGAGGAGCAAGTACAATTTCGCAGCAATTAGCGAAACAGTTATTTCATGGAGAAGGTTCAAAAAACATTATAGAGCGTGTATTGCAAAAAGCTAAAGAATGGATAATTGCTACAAGATTAGAACGTCAATATACTAAAGAAGAAATCATCGCTCAATACTTCAATATTTATGATTTTGGTAATAATGCTGATGGTATAAGAAGTGCATCAAGAATTTATTTTGGAAAAGAGCCACAAGACTTAAACCTTAAAGAATCTGCAATGTTGGTTGGAATGTTCAAAAACTCATCATTGTACAATCCTAGGCGAAATCCTGTTGGAGTTAAAAATAGACGTAATGTAGTCTTAGCTCAAATGAATAAATATGAGTTTATTGATGAAACAGTAAAGGACTCATTACAAAAAACAGAATTAGATTTAGATTATACTCCAGAAACCCACAATGCAGGAATAGCGACTTACTTTAGAGAATATTTAAGGGATTTTATGAAGCAGTGGATTAAAGATAATCCAAAACCAGACGGTGAAAAGTGGAGTTTATACAACGACGGATTAAAAATTTATACCACAATAGATTCCAGAATGCAACAGTATGCCGAAGACGCTGTGCAAAAGCACATGCCAAGGCTGCAAGCTGAATTTGACCATCAAAACACACCAGATAGAAACCCAACAGCTCCTTTTTTAGAATTAGATTTGGATGAGATTGATGCTTTAATGAAACGTAGTATGCGTCAGTCTGAACGATGGAGACACATGAAGTATGATTTGAAAAAATCTGATAAAGAAATTATCGAGTCTTTTGATAAACCTACCCAAATGGAAGTGTTTTCATGGAAAGGAGAAATTGATACCATCATGAAACCAATAGACTCTATGCGTTACTACAAATCATTTTTGCATACAGGTATGATGTCTATGGATCCTCAAACAGGACATGTAAAAGCATGGGTTGGAGGAGTTAATTATAAACACTTTCAGTATGACCATGTAAAACAAGGAAAGCGTCAAGTAGGTTCAACGTTTAAGCCTTTTGTATATGCTACAGCAATTGACCAATTGCACCTTTCACCTTGTGACACGCTTCCAAATACCCAAATTACAATAGAAGCTAATAAGTATGGAAATCCAGAGCCTTGGACTGCTAAAAATTCTGATGGAAAATATGGAGGTTTTAAAACATTAAAGAACGCTTTAGCCAATTCTACAAACACTATTACTGCAAGACTAATGGATAAAGTTGGTCCACAACCAGTTATTGATATGGCAAAAAACTTAGGCGTTGAAGAAGATATTCTACCAGTACCTGCAATTGCGTTAGGAACACCAGATTTAAGTGTTTACGAAATGGTTGCAGCATATTCAACCTTTGCAAATAAAGGAGTTTATAACAAGCCTGTTTTGGTGACCAGAATAGAAGATAAAAATGGCACAGTATTATTTCAGTTTACTCCAGAGTCTAAAGACGTTTTAAGTGAAGAGGTAGCCTATGTAACCGTTAATCTTATGGAAGGAGTTACCCAAGGTGGTTCGGGTACTAGATTAAGACATACTTGGGCAGGAAATACTCAAGTATATAAAGAAATAATCACAGGTTATCCTTATGGCTTTGATAACCCAATTGCAGGAAAAACAGGAACTACACAAAACCAAAGTGATGGTTGGTTTATGGGAATGGTCCCAAATTTAGTAACAGGTGTTTGGGTTGGTGCCGAAGATAGAGCAGCTCACTTTAGAACTATTACTTATGGTCAAGGAGCGTCTATGGCATTACCAATTTGGGGATTGTATATGAAGAGTTGTTATGAAAATCCTGAGCTAGGAATTTCTAAAGGTAATTTTGAAAAACCTAATGAATTATCCATACAAGTTGATTGTGACAATTATCAACCCGATGAAGGCGCAAGTCAGTCCATTGATGAGGATTTAGATGGAGTCATAAACTTTTAAAAAAAATCAAAAGCCATTCATTTTAGAATGGCTTTTTTATTTTGTATTTTTCGGTAGAAAATATTCTTAAAAATGATAAATAAAAAAGTTGCAGATGTCACAGAAGCACTCAAAGGTGTTTCTGATAATATGACATTTATGCTTGGTGGTTTTGGGCTTTGTGGTATTCCTGAAAACAGTATTTCTGAATTGGTTAAACGCAATGTAAAAGGTGTGACTTGTATTTCTAACAATGCAGGTGTTGACGATTTTGGATTGGGATTATTACTTCAAAAACATCAAATAAAAAAAATGGTGTCTTCTTATGTAGGAGAAAACGATGAGTTTGAACGCCAAATGCTAACTGGAGAACTCGAAGTTGAGCTTATTCCTCAAGGCACTTTAGCTGAACGTTGTAGAGCTGCTCAATCTGGTTTTCCTGCATTTTACACTCCTGCAGGTTATGGAACCGAAGTTGCTGTAGGCAAGGAAACAAGAGAGTTTAATGGAAAAATGTATGTGCTAGAACAAGCCTTTGAAGCCGATTTTGCTTTTGTAAAAGCTTGGAAAGGTGATGAGGCTGGTAACTTAATTTTTAAAGGTACAGCAAGAAACTTTAACCCAGTAATGTGTGGTGCAGCCAAAATAACTGTGGCTGAGGTTGAAGAGCTGGTACCTATTGGAGAATTGGATCCAAACCAAATACATATCCCTGGAATTTTTGTACAGCGCATTTTCCAAGGAAAAGACTATGAAAAACGAATTGAGCAACGCACAGTAAGACAAAGAGATTAATTATGTTAGACAAAAACGGAATTGCAAAACGCATAGCAAAAGAAGTGCAAGATGGTTACTATGTTAACCTTGGTATTGGAATACCAACTTTGGTTGCCAATTATGTAAGAGATGATATTGAGGTTGAATTTCAAAGTGAAAATGGTGTTTTAGGTATGGGTCCTTTTCCTTTTGAAGGCGATGAAGATGCTGATATTATAAACGCTGGAAAGCAAACTATCACCACACTACCAGGAGCTAGTTTTTTTGACTCTGCTACTAGTTTTTCAATGATTAGAGGTAAGCACGTTCATTTAACAATACTTGGTGCTATGGAAGTTGCTGAGAATGGAGATATAGCCAATTGGAAAATTCCTGGACGTATGGTAAAAGGTATGGGAGGCGCAATGGATCTTGTTGCAAGTGCCGAAAATATTATTGTAGCAATGATGCATACTAATAAAGCAGGTGAATCTAAACTTCTAAAAAAATGTTCATTACCGCTAACAGGTGTGGGATGCGTAAAAAAGATTGTGACCAATATGGCTGTTTTAGAAGTAACTGATGAAGGTTTTAAACTTTTAGAAAGAGCTCCAGGTGTTTCGGTTGAAGCTATTAAAAATGCAACCGAAGGTCGTTTAATTGTTGAAGGAGATATTCCTGAAATGGACGTTTAAAATTCAATATAAACTATAATAAATTGAGCCACTTTTTTAAGTGGCTTTATTTTTTTACAACTTATATTTGTAAGAAAAATCTTCATACAATCGCTTAAATGTTAAAAATTCATGCTTTTTATCGATTTTTTATGTATTTAAGCCGATTTATTCAAAAGTTTATTTCATATTAGCAAAACCAAATCGAAACTAAATAATTAACCAAATCTGTCATAAACTTAATTTATGATTTTCCCCAAATCTATCATAAATTTCTACTTATGAAAAATGTAGCCCCAAATCTACCAAGACCTACTTTTTTTGAAAGCAAGATTTTTTCAACCTTTCAAAGCACGTTAAGATTAATGAGAAGCATCTTAGCGTTAACCAAAAAAATATTCATGCTATAACCCTTTAGGGATGGCATGAATTAATTTTTTTGTGTACTCTTTCTGAGGAGAGTTGTAAATTTCATCAGCATCATTCATTTCTTCTATTTCACCTTTATTCATAACCACTAATTGGTCTGACATATATTTCACTACAGATAAGTCGTGCGAAATAAAAATATATGTAAAGTTGAAGTTTTCTTTCAACTCATTTAAAAGATTTAACACCTGTGCTTGAACCGAAATATCTAAAGCCGAAACCGATTCGTCACAGATAATTAACTTTGGTTGTAATGCTATAGCTCTTGCAATACCTACTCGTTGACGTTGCCCACCAGAAAACTCATGTGGATACTTGTAAAAAGAATCATTATCTAAACCAACCCTTTCTAGCAAGTCCATTACTTTCTCTTTCCTTTCATTATTTGAAGTTCCTATACGATGCACTTTCATAGGTTCCATTATGGCTTTACCAATAGGTAGTCTAGGATTTAACGAAGCATAAGGGTCTTGAAAAATAATTTGGATGTCTTTTCTAAGAGCTCTGATTTTAGATTTTGATAAGGTATTAATGTCAACTCCATTATATAGGATTTTACCAGCTGATGCTTTGTCTAATAATAAAATGGCATTTGCTAATGTTGACTTGCCACAACCAGATTCTCCAACAAGTCCCAAAGTTTCTCCACTGTACAATTTAAAGCTTACATTATTAACCGCTTTAAATGCTGTAGGCTTAGAAAACCATCCAGATTTTGAGAAATACTCTTTTTCCAAATTAACTATTTCAAGCAATGGAGGTTTTGAATAGATATTCTTGTGAGTTTTTTGCCTTTCTTCAGTAGATACAACTGTATAATCAGTAGTTTTATTAATAAAATCGCTAATGGTTGGTAGGGTTTTAAGTCTAACATCCAATGAAGGTTTAGAATTTATTAACGCTTTTGTGTAAATGTGTTCTGGTGTTTTAAAGACTGTATTAACATCACCTTGCTCAACAATTTCGCCCTTGTACATAACAACAATTCTGTTCGAAATTTCTGAGACCAAAGCGAGATCATGAGAAATAAAAATAATGCTCATGCCTTCGTTTTTTTGAAGCTCTTTTAAGAGTTTAATAATTTCTTTTTGAACAGTAACGTCTAGAGCTGTTGTAGGTTCGTCAGCTATAAGTATTTTGGGTTTACATGCAATAGCCATGGCTATCATTACACGTTGCTTTTGTCCGCCAGAAATTTCATGAGGATATGCGCTATACACACGTTCAGGTAATGGCAGTTTTACTTTTTCAAAAAGAGATAAAGTTTCTGCTTTAGCTTCAGTTTTTGAAAGAGAGGTATGTTTTAAAATAATTTCAGAAACCTGCTTGCCACAAGTCATAGAAGGGTTTAACGAACTCATTGGTTCTTGAAAAATCATAGCAATATCATTGCCTCTAATATGTTCAAAAGCTTTAGGTTTTAATTGTGTTAAATCAAGATTGTTAAATACAATTTTACCAGAAGTTATTTTTGATATTTTATTAGGCAAAAGCCCTAAAATAGCTAGAGAAGACACTGATTTTCCAGAACCAGACTCTCCAACAATTCCTAAAATTTCATTTTCATAAAGCGTATACGAAATGTGTTTGATAATGTCTTTTTCTCCTGAATTTGAAGAAAATGAGATAGACAAGTCGTTAACCGAAAGTAATTTTGATTTGGACATGTGTAAATGTAATCAAATTTTAAGATGAAATTTTGAGGTTTAAGATTGCATATTGAAATATGTAAGACATTTCTTGTGATGCATTACGGAAAAACCGTAAAAATCAACTTTTATTGCGAAGTTATCAACAAAACAGTTAAATTTTTGAATTTAAATATTACTTTTAATAAATAATTAACAAAAATTCTGTCAATAACCCTTAAATCCCTAAATGATGAAAGTAAAATTACTTTTGCTCATTTTTACAATGAGTATGAGCATTGCTATGGCTCAAAACAAATCTTTATGGCAAAAACAATCACTTAATAGTAGTGAAAAGATCAAACCTTCAAAAGCAAATTTGCCTAGAGCAAATAGCTATGTTTTAGACATTGAAAGTTTAAAACATGCGCTTAAAAGAGCACCATTAAGGTCTTCTTCATTAAATTCATCAAGTGTTGTTTTATCTTTTCCTAATTCTGAAGGACAACTCGAACGCTTTAAAATATTTGAAGCTCCTGTCTTTAGTCCAGAGTTAGCTGCAAAGTATCCTAACATTAAATCTTATATAGGAAAAGGTGTTGAGGATCCTTCTTTAACAATACGATTTAGTGTTTCTCATTTAGGCTTTCAATCTATGCGATTAGCTGCTGATAAATATGCAACATTTATTGAAGCTATAACTGACGATTTATCATATTATACGGTTTATAAAAGAGCAGATAAAATTGATTTTTCAGATGATTTTGAATGTGAAGTTACAGCACAAATGAACTCTAGTTTAAATGGTCAAAACCCTCAAATGGCTATGAGAAATGCCGATGATGGTATACTACGAACGTATAGGCTTGCGGTTTCTGCTACTGGAGAGTACACACAATATCATGGTGGAACAAAGGCTTCAGCATTGGCAGCAATAAACGCAACTATGACTAGAGTTAATGGTGTTTTTGAAAACGATTTTAATGTCAATATGGTTTTAATTGGCAATAATGATGACGTAATCTATACAAACGCTAATACTGACCCATATAGTAATGGAAGTTATAACAGTCAGTTACAGTCTACCCTTACTAGTGTAATAGGAGAATCTAATTATGATATAGGTCACTTATTTGCAAGAGCTTCTAATAATGGAAACGCAGGATGTATAGGTTGTGTTTGTGTAAATGGTCAAAAAGGTAGTGCATTTACATCGCGAACTGATCCTGAAGGAGATCCTTTTGATATTGATTATGTTGCTCATGAAATTGGACATCAGTTTGGAGCAAATCACACTTGGACTTTCAATGGAAATGAAGGCACAAATGCACAAATGGAACCAGGAAGTGGTTCAACAATTATGGGTTATGCAGGAATTACAGGTGCAACAGACGTACAATCAAATAGCGACCCTTATTTCCATGCAGTTTCAATTGAGCAGGTGACAGACTATATTAAATCTACAAGTTGCCAAACAAATACAAATACAGGTAATGCTGTTCCGGTTGTAAATGCGGGAGCTAATTATACTATTCCAAGAGGAACTCCATTTGTATTAGAAGGTTCAGCAACCGATGCTGATTCTGGAGATGTACTAACCTATTGCTGGGAACAGTATGATGAAAACAATGCATCTACAACTTATCCAAGTGTTAATGCAACGAGTGGAGTTGCGTTTAGATCATATAACCCAACAACTGACAATAAAAGATACTTTCCAAGATTATCTACCATAAAAGCAGGTAATACATCGTGGCAATGGGAAGCGGTACCTAATGTAGCAAGAACTTTAAATTTTAGATTGACCGTTAGAGATAATCAAATAGGAGGAGGAACTAATAATAGTGACGACATGGTTGTTTCTGTAAACAGTAACGCAGGACCATTTGTGGTTAACTCACCAAATACAAATGTTACATGGAATGCAGGTACAACTCAAACTGTAACTTGGGATGTTGCAGGTACAACCGGAAACGGAGTTAATGCTGCTAATGTTGATATTTTCTTATCTACTGATGGCGGAGACACTTATCCAATTTCGTTAGCATCTGGTGTTCCAAACGATGGTTCACATGATATTATAGTTCCTAATAACCAAGGAAATCAAAACAGAGTTATGGTTAGAGGCTCAAATAATATATTTTTTGATATCTCAAACAGCAACTTTACAATTGCAGGACAAGTGGTTTGTAATGCAACAGTTCCAACTGGGTTATCAGCATCAAATATAGGCTCTAACTCAGCAACATTAAGCTGGGATGCAGTTCCTGGAGCGTCTTACGATGTTCAGTATAGGGAAACTGGAGCGTCAACATGGACAACCTTATCTGTAAATGGAGTATCTACTAACTTATCTGGTTTAGCTACATTAACGCAGTATGATGCAAGACTAAGAAGTGTCTGTCCTGATAACGCTACATCGTCTTATAGTAGTACTATTAATTTCACAACTACTGATGTGCAATTAAACTACTGTTCATCTACAAGTTCAAATGTAAACGATGAATACATAAGTAGAGTACAGCTAAACACAATTGACAATAGCTCAGGAGCTCAGTTCTATTCAGATTTTACAAGTATATCAACAACTTTAACTAAAGGAAGTCAATATACAATTACTGTAACACCAACTTGGACAGGAACTGTGTATAATGAGGCTTATTCGGTATGGATAGATTACAATAGAGATGGAGATTTTAATGATGCAGGAGAGCAAGTGTGGACACAATCGCCAACACAAACAACACCAGTTTCAGGAACATTTACTATTCCAACAAATGCAGTAGAAAACGCAACAAGAATGCGTGTGTCTATGAAATATAATGGAGTTCCAACTGCATGTGAGTCGTTTACCTATGGTGAAGTTGAAGATTATACAGTTGTGATTCAAGGTTCAGGACCAGATGTTGAAGCTCCTAGTGCACCAACAAGTTTAACAGCGTCCAATACAACTCAAACTACAACAGATTTAAGCTGGAATGCTTCAACCGATAATGTTGGAGTTACAGGTTATGATGTCTATCAAGATGGAAGCGTAATAGCAACAGTTACTGGTACAAATTACCAAGTTACAGGATTAACGGCTAGTACAACTTATGCGTTTTATGTGGTTGCTTTTGATGCTGAAGGAAATGAATCGAATAATAGTAATACAGCTAATGTAACTACCTTAGACCCACCAGATACACAAGCACCAACAGTTCCAACAAATTTAGTAGCTTCTAATACAACACAAACCACAACAGATTTAAGCTGGAGCGCTTCATCTGATAATGTTGGTGTTACTGGATATTATGTATACCAAGACGGAGTTAATATTGCAACAGTTTCAGGAACTACATATCAAGCTGTAGGCTTATCACCAGAAACATCGTATAGTTTTAATGTAGCTGCATTTGATGCTGCAAGTAACACCTCTTCACAAAGTAATACAGCTAATGTAACAACGTTAGTACAACCAGATACTCAAGCGCCAACTGCACCAACAAGTTTAACAGCGTCCAATACAACTCAAACTACAACAGATTTAAGTTGGAATGCTTCAACTGATAATGTAGGTGTTTCAGGGTATGATGTGTATCAAGACGGAAGTGTAATAGCTACAGTTACTAGTACAAGCTATCAAGTTACAGGATTAACAGCTAGTACAACTTATACGTTTTATGTGGTTGCTTTTGATTTAGCAGGTAATCAATCTAGTGCTAGTAATACAGCAAATGTAACTACTTTAAGTCCTCCAGATACTCAGGCACCAACAGCACCTACAAGTTTATCTGCATCAAATACAACTGACACATCAACAGATTTAAGCTGGAATGCTTCAACAGATAATGTAGGTGTAACTGCTTACAATGTTTATCAAGATGGAAGTTTAATAGCATCTACGCCTTCAACAAGCTATCAAGCAAATGGATTGAGTCCTAACACAACGTATGCGTTTTATGTTACTGCGTTAGATGCAGCTGGAAATATGTCTTCGCAAAGTAATACAGTTAATGTTACTACTCAAGATGTACAGATTACATACTGTTCCTCTGCAAGTACAAATGTAAACGATGAATACATAAGTAGAGTACAGCTAAACACAATTGACAATAGCTCAGGTGCTCAGTTCTATTCAGATTTTACAAGTATATCAACAACCTTAACTAAAGGAAGTCAATATACAATTACTGTAACACCAACTTGGACAGGAACAACCTATAACGAAGCATATTCGGTATGGATAGATTACAATAGAGATGGAGATTTTAATGATGCAGGAGAACAAGTGTGGACACAATCGCCAACACAAACAACACCAGTTTCGGGAACATTTACTATTCCAACAAATGCAGTAGAAAACGCAACAAGAATGCGTGTGTCTATGAAATATAATGGAGTTCCAACTGCATGTGAGTCGTTTACCTATGGTGAAGTTGAAGATTATACAGTTGTGATTCAAGGTTCAGGACCAGATACAGTTGCGCCTGTTATAACACTTAATGGAGCTTCAGCAATTAATCTAGTTGAGGGTTCAACATATAGTGAGTTAGGAGCTACTGCTACTGATAATGTTGATGGCGATATTACAGCAAATATTGTTATTGGAGGAGATGTGGTAAATACAAGTTCTGTTGGTACTTATGTAGTAACGTATAATGTTAGTGATGCTGCAGGTAATGCCGCTGCAGAAGTTACTAGAACTGTTACTGTAACCGAAGCACCTGATGGCTGTTCAGGAGGAATTTCGTCTTTCCCTTATACCGAAGGGTTTGAAAATACTTTAGGTGCATGGACACAATCAACTAACGATGATGTTAACTGGACAGTAGATGCAAATGGAACACCGTCAAGCAATACAGGACCTTCAAGCGCTTTCCAAGGATCTTACTATGTGTATGTTGAGGCTTCTAGCCCTAACTATCCAAATCAACGAGCAATATTAAACTCACCTTGTTTTGACTTAAGTAGTTTATCTGATGCTATGTTTAGTTTTAAATATCATATGTATGGAGCTGCTGATATGGGAACTCTTGATTTAGAAATTAGTACTGATAGTGGAAATTCTTGGAGTAGTATTTGGAATCAATCAGGAAACCAAGGAAATGCATGGCAAACTGCTAGTGTAGACCTTTCAAGTTATGTAGGTTCAGCAGTTCAATTACGTTTTAATCGTTTTGTGGGCGGAACATGGCAAGCTGATGTTGCTGTTGATGATGTTAGTTTATCTGAAAGTGGAAGCACAGGAGGTAACGGTTGTGTTAGTGGTATTAGCTCTTATCCTTATTCTGAAAGTTTTGAAAACACAATTGGAGCTTGGAGTCAATCTTCTTCTGACGATTTAGATTGGACAGTTGATGCAAATGGAACTCCATCTAGTGGTACAGGACCATCAAGTGCTGCTCAAGGGTCTTACTATATCTATGTTGAGGCTTCGGGTCAAAATACGGGTTACCCTAATAAACGAGCAATTATTACATCACCTTGTTTTGATTTAAGTGCAGTTGTATCAGCTTCGTTTAGTTTTCAATATCACATGTATGGAGCTGCTGATATGGGAACTATTGACTTAGAAGTTAGTAATGACAATGGAGCTAGTTGGACTAGTCTATGGAGTCAATCAGGTAATCAAGGTAACTCTTGGCAATCGCAAACGGTAAACTTATCTGCATATATTGGTGAAAGTATTCAATTACGCTTTAACAGATTTGTAGCTAGTACTTGGCAAGCCGATTTAGCAATAGATGCTATTAATTTAACAACAGCAACAAGTGCTAAAACTGAGACTTCAAAAGGAGAAGATATAGCAGATGTTTTTGATGATATTAAATTGTATCCTAACCCAGTAAAAAGTAATGTGTTAAATATTCAAACTAGTCATAACAATATTGCATATGAAATTTACAATACTATTGGTCAAACAGTAGCTAAAGGAGAGGTAGTCAACAATAAAATTGACGTTTCAAATTTAAAAGGAGCTGTTTATCAAGTTAGGTTTACTATTGAAGATAAAATTGTTGTAAAACGATTTATTAAAGAGTAAAATAAGTCTACCAACAAAAAAGTCCGAATTTAAAATTCGGACTTTTTTATTTTTCACAATTTTTTAAATGTGAATAATCTCGTTATCATGCAGCAGTTCGTCACCACGCAATCGAAGTAATATTTGCGCAACTGCAATTGTATCTTTTTCACAATAAGTAACAATTCGGTCAATATCATTTTCTTCATAATACACTCTGTAAACTTCACTACCATCAATATCATCCTTAGGAGAAGGAATACCTAAAACATTGGTTAAAAGTTTTAAAGAAGTATAGGTTTTATAATCACCAAATTTCCAAAGTTCAAGAGTGTCTAGATGAGGTACTTCCCAAGGTTTTTTCCCAAAAAGGTTGAGTTTATAGGGTAATTCTATATTATGAATAATCATTCGTCTTGCTATGTAAGGAAAATCAAATTCTTTTCCGTTATGAGCACAAAGCAAATGCTTGTTTTGACTAAAATGAGTAATCAATAAATTTTTAAAATCTTTTAAAATTTTGATTTCATCACCATGAAAAGAGGTTACTCTAAAGGTTCTAACATCTCCTTGCATTTTAAAATAGCCTACTGATATGCAAACTATTTTACCAAACTCTGCCCAAATTCCTGCGTGATCATAAAATTCTTCAGCAGTGTATTCGTCTTGTCTTTGATATCTCGATTTTGCTTCCCAAAGAGCTTGCTTAGTATCGTCTAAATCTGAAAAACGAGGTGTCTCTGGAACAGTTTCAATATCCAAAAAGAGAATGTTTTCAAGATTTAGTTTACTAATCATAATTTATTGTTCTAACATTTTATAGGCTTCATCAATATACGCTGAAATATCAGGTGTAAAAGACGCTACAGCATCTCCAGGGCCTTTAGAGTGTCCTAAACGAACTATAATAACATTATCATTTGGTTCAACAATAACATATTGTCCTAGATGACCACGCATCATAAAAAAGTGTTTATCGCCAACTGTTTTTAGCCACCATCCATATCCATACTCTGGGCTTTCAGTAAAACGAGGCGTAATAGATTTAGCTATAAATGCCGAATCCAATAACTGCTTTCCATTCCATTTGCCATGATCTTTATACAATTTACCCATTCTTGCAAAGTCTTTAGCATTACTTGCTATACAACAATAGGCTTTTACTAAATCATGGTCTTCACTATCTACTTGCCAAAGCGCTTGGTTTTCGCTACCTAAAGGTTTCCAAAAACTTTCGGTTAGATAGTCGTATAATTTTTTTCCAGATGCACGTTCTATTGCAATAGCTAGCATTTGAGTATCACCACTGGCATATTTATAAGATGTACCAGGTTCTCTAACTACTTTTAAGCCAGTCATAACCTTGGTTAAATCGTCATCAAAATACGCACGAGTAGTTATTGAAAAAGGGGAGTAGTAACGTTCGTCCCAGTTGGTTCCTGAAGCCATACTAGATAAGTCACCAACGGTCATTTTTGCAGCATCGCCTTCACAAAATTCTGGTATAAAATCGCAAACAGGTTGATCAAGATTTTTTATGTAACCATCCATAATCGCTTTTCCTAGTAGAGCAGACACATAACTTTTTGCCATAGAAAAAGAGTTGGATTTAGAATCTTCATCAAAACCATCATAATAGTTTTCAAACCAAATACTGTCATTTTTTATAATAACGTAAGCAATCGTACCGTTTTGAGCATTAACATTTTTAAGGGTTTCAGTTTCTTTTACTGAGTTATAGTCTTTGTGATTTGGCCAAGGCTGAGGTGTTCCAATATCTAGAGGTTTATTGTCGAAATGTTTGTAATCTTCTAGATATGCGGTTGTATGACCTTTCATGTAAATGGTTCTTACAGCTTTTAAAAGGTAATCAGTGTCAGTGACGTAAAGTGTAATTATGAGTAAGCCAAATAGAATAGCAACCCATTTAAGGAGTTTTTTGAGGAATTTCATTTATAAGTTTTATTGATTATAAATATACTAAAATCAATATATAATTATTCTAATTTTTTAAGGTCAAAGTTTTTTAACAAAGTTTCTAATGCCCAACTCAAAGTTTTTTTAGCAGTACTATTTTTAAGAAGACAGACATCTTTAGTTGTTATTAAAGACTCTATTCCCATTAAAGCTGTCGCAGAAACAATTAGATTTTTATAATCTTTACCTAATTGTTTTTTATAAGGGTTTAACACAAGCTCAAGTGCTGCTGTTCTTCTAGCTCCTCTAATAGATTTTTTAGTATCTGAAAAGTCTTCTTT
Organism: Gaetbulibacter jejuensis; assembly: GCF_039524015.1. Lineage (NCBI taxonomy): Bacteria > Pseudomonadati > Bacteroidota > Flavobacteriia > Flavobacteriales > Flavobacteriaceae > Gaetbulibacter > Gaetbulibacter jejuensis. Next base: position 524,069 of record NZ_BAAAGF010000001.1, read on the forward strand.
TAGATAGATGCTTAAATATTTTCTAAAAGCCACTTCATTATCTATAGACAATTGATTGTAGTAATCCTGTATGTATAAAATTTGATTAGTTAGTGGTAAATGTTTGCATTCTTCAAATAGAGTTTCTGGAGATTTTGTATTTATATCAATACTCGCTTCAGAACACAATATATCTATATTAGAAAAATAGCGATATACAGTTGCTCTTGATGTGTTGGAGTGTTTAGCAACATCTTCTAATGTGAATTTCTGACCTTTGGAAAGTAATTTTTGTGTTGTTTCTAAAATATTTTGACGCGTCTTTTTCTTTTGAGATTGTCTTCCAGTATTGAGAGAAAAATTATTCATGAGACAAATATCTCATAAAATTTTGAAAACTCAAAAAAAGAAAATACATTTGTGAGACAAAAATCTCACGAAATGAAAGCAATTGAAACGTTTTGGGTATTAGGGCATAAGGTAACTAATTATGAAACTACAGGAGATTATGATTTTTCTGTTGGCGAAACACCAGCGCATACACAAGGTCCACCACCACATATGCACAATAAGTTGTCAGAAACTTTTTTAATTACTGAAGGTGAAATGGAATTTATGTTGAATGGAGATGTTAAAATTGCAAAACCGGGTGATTTAATTGATTTACCTCCAAAAACTGTTCATACGTTTTCAAATAAAACAGATAAAACTTGTAAATGGGTTAATATCCATAGTCCAAAAGGCTTTCGAGGATTTTTTGAATTTGTGGGAATTTCAGTTGACAAACAAAACGCTCAAAAGGATTCAGTTTCTGAAAGTGTAATTAAAACAGTTATTGAGAAAGCTGCTGATTTTGATATGTATCTTAAGCTCTAAAACAATGATTGTTGTTTATAAGGACTTTCGTGTTCTAAAAGCCATTGTTTTCTATGAAGTCCTCCAGCATAACCTGTTAAACTACCATCAGTTCCTATAATTCGGTGACATGGTACAATAATCCATAACGGATTTTTACCATTAGCATTAGCCACAGCTCTAATGGCTTTAACATCTCCAAGTTGTTTTGAAAGTTCAAGGTAAGACATCGTTTTTCCATACGGAATAGTTAAAAGAGCTTCCCAAACTGTTTTTTGAAAATCGGTACCTTGAGGATTTAAGTTTAAATCAAAAACTTGTCGTTTGCCTTCAAAATATTCGTTGAGTTGATACACGCAGTCTTCTAAAGACTCAGGAATAATATCAGAGATTTGCTCTTCAGAATTTAAAACCGTTACACTTGCAATACCATCATTATTACCAGTTATTTTGGTGTAACCCAAAGGTGTTTTGATGATACAGGCTTCCATTATTGGTTGTCGTCTTTAGTATCTTCAAAAAGTCCAAGATGTTTTGCTCTTGTTTCCCAACTTTTTCTTGCAAGTAATTGTAGGTCAGGAACATTATCGCTTTCGTCCATTATTTCTAAACCAAGTAAAGTTTCAATAACATCTTCTTGGGTTACTAAACCACTTACACTTCCATATTCATCAACTACCAATGCCATATGGTTTTTACTTTCAATAAGTTTTTCAAAAAGATCAGGAATTGGCAGGCTGCGACCCACTATAATAATGTTTCGTTTAATGTCAGACAGCTTTTTGTCTCCATTATCAAAGGCCATTTCTTTAAAGACATCGTCCTTTAAAACTAATCCTGTAATATTATCAGGATCGTTAGTGTATACTGGAATTCTTGAAAAGCGAATGTTGTGGTTTTCAGCAAAAAAAGACGAGATAGTTGTGTTTTCATTTTCTGTTTTAATCACAGTTCTAGGCGTCATTACATCTTTTGCCATTACGTTTTTAAAGGTCAAAAGATTTCTAATTACTTTACTTTCAGATTCATGAAAAACACCTTCTTCGTGCGCAATATCAGTCATTGCAAGAAAACCTTCTCTACTTAAAACACTACCATGACCTTTGCCACCAATAAGTTTTGTGGTAAGTTGTAATAACCATAAAATTCCTGTCCATTTTAATGGAAAAATTAAAACGTTTAAGGCTTTTGCGGTAAAGTTTGCAAGTTGTTTCCAGTAAGTTGCACCAATGGTTTTTGGTATAATTTCAGAAGCTACGAGAATTAAAACCGTCATTATAGAAGATACAATACCAACCATTACATCTTCGGTAATTGTTAGTCCAAAAACAGTACTAGGGTTGCTTCCGTAGAGTTCGGCATAAGCAACTTTGGCTTGTACACCAACTAAAATTGCACCTACAGTATGCGCAATAGTATTAAGTGTAAGTATAGCAATAAGTGGCTTGTCAACATCCTTTTTAAAGGTTTCTAAAGTAAGCGCATAGGCTTTGCCTTCTTTCTTTTTAATATTAATAAACGTTGGTGTAACACTCAAAAGCACAGCTTCTAGTATTGAACATAAAAAGGAAAAGAAAATAGATACGAGAGCGTAAAGTATGAGTAAACCCATTAGTGTGTTTTAGTTTGATTAATGCGAAGTTACGAAATAGAATATTTAAATTAAGGGTTAAATTATTTTTCATAAATTGAAGTATGAAAAACCTGCTTTATATTTTATTGTTTTTGACTTCAGGAGCAATAGTATCTCAAACCAAAGGGAAGGTTACCTATTTGGCTACTATGAATAAAGATAGTATTAAAAAACCTACCGAAGACATAAAAGACCAAGCTAAATATGACGCATTACAACTCATTCATGGGTCGCATCCTGTTGAAGCATATTTAGTATTTAACGATAGTATTGCGTTGTACTCTGTAGAGCCTAAAATTGAAATTCCTGGATGGAATACTACTGATGGTCAAATAACTATTTCAAAGGCTAACTTAAACTTAACTTGGATTTTTGCAGGAGGAGAATCGTTATACTATACCGATTGGAGTAGGGATTGGAATATTTCACAGAAAGATGTGTATTTTGAGCGTAAGCGTATTAAATACGAAGAAAAGCCTTGGGAACTCACAAAAGAGACTAAGGAAATTTTAGGATATGTTTGTTATAAAGCTGTATCAGAAGACTCTAAACTTGAAGCATGGTATGCTCCTGAGCTTAACGTAAAACATGGACCACAAGGAATTAATGGTTTACCTGGATTGGTTTTGGAAGCAAAACGAAATAGGTTTTTAATTAAAGCCACAAACATCGATTTAGAAAACAATGAATATGAAATTATAGAAGAACCAGTTGAAGGCGAGCTCATGCAAGAAGCTGAATACAGAAAACTAGGTAAAGCGATATTTTCTAAAGAATAATATTACTTATTCAAAATTTTCACAACATCCTTAGCGAAATAAGAGGCTATAACATCTGCACCAGCGCGTTTTATGGCAGTAATTTGCTCCATCATAACAGCATCGTGGTCTAACCAGCCTTTTTCAGCAGCAGCTTTAAGCATAGCATATTCACCAGAAACCTGATATACAGCAACAGGAACATCCACTTCATTTTTGATTTCGCGAACAATATCCAAATAACATAAACCTGGTTTTATCATAACAATATCAGCACCTTCATCAATATCCATTTCGGTTTCTCTAATGGCTTCAAAACGGTTAGCAGGATCCATTTGATAGGTTTTTTTGTCTTTTGGAATATTTTGAATATCCACAGGAGCAGAATCTAAAGCATCACGAAATGGTCCATAAAATGCCGAAGCATATTTAGCAGAATAACTCATAATTCCAGTATCTGTAAACCCATTATCTTCTAAAGCTTCGCGAATGGTTAAAATACGACCATCCATCATGTCGCTTGGTGCTACAAAATTTGCGCCTGCTTCAGCGTGTGATAAGCTCATTTCAGCTAAAACATCAGCAGTTTCATCATTAAGAATAACACCGTTTTCAATTATACCATCATGTCCATAAACAGAATAAGGGTCTAAAGCAACATCTGTCATTACCAACATGTCTGGACAAGCGTTTTTAACTGTTTTTATAGCACGTTGCATAAGTCCGTTAGGGTTTAACGCTTCCGTACCTTTGTTGTCTTTAAGGTTTTCAGGAACTTTTACAAACAACAATACCGATTTTAAGCCTAAACGCCACAGTTCTTTAACCTCGTTCTCCAAAAGGTCTAAACTATACCTAAAGTAATTTGGCATAGAAGCAATTTCTTCTTTTACACCTTTACCTTCAACCACAAAAAGTGGTACTAAAAAATCATTTGGTGAAATTATAGTTTCTCTAACTAGGCTTCGAATAGCTTCGTTGGTTCTAAGTCTTCGGTTTCTTCTTAGTGGGAACATAAGTATAAGTTTTAAGTTGTAAGCTCTTTAAACCCAATTTTTAGGGTTTTGTAATACTTTAATTAGTTTTTCTTCTTCACTTCCTGTTTCAGGATGATGGTCATAAATCCATTGCACATGAGGTGGTAAGCTCATTAAGATACTTTCAATACGACCATTTGTTTTTAGTCCAAACAACGTGCCTTTATCGTGCACCAAATTAAACTCTACATAACGACCACGTCTTATTTCTTGCCAATTTCTTTGAGTTTCAGTGTATGGTAGCTGCTTGCGTTTTTCAACAATTGGAACGTAAGCTTTTAAAAAGCTATTGCCAACTTCGGTTACAAAATCATACCAATTTTCCATGTTCATTTCATCTGTTGCTTTGCAATAATCAAAGAATAACCCACCAATACCACGTGCTTCGTTACGATGTGTGTTGTAAAAATATTCATCACATCGTGCTTTGTAGTTTGGGTAAAACTCTGCATTGTGTTTGTCGCAAGCCGTTTTACAAGTTTGGTGAAAATGTTTTGCGTCTTCCTCAAAGAGATAGTATGGTGTTAAATCTTGTCCGCCACCAAACCATTGGTCAACAATATTTCCGTTTTGGTCATACATTTCAAAGTATCGCCAATTGGCATGAACCGTTGGAACCATTGGGCTTTTTGGGTGAAGCACTAAACTCAATCCGCAAGCAAAAAAGTCGGCATCTTTTACGCCAAAATAGTTTTGCATGCTCTCTGGTAAAGCACCATGAACAGCAGAAATATTTACGCCACCTTTTTCAAAAACAGCTCCATTTTCAATAACACGAGTGCGTCCTCCACCACCTTCAGGTCGTTTCCAAAGGTCTTCTTTAAATTGAGCAACACCATCAATAGCTTCGAGTTTTGAGGTGATAGTATTTTGTAAATCTTGTATATATTGATAGAATTTATCTTTCATAATTATTCTTTTAAATGGCGTCTTTATGCAATTCATAAAGTTCCATATCTAGAGTAGATTTCCCAGAAACATACTCTTTTGGTAAGGTTTTAACCCAAGTAAATCCAGAACGCTCAGCGACATTTACACTTTCGGTATTAGTTTTATGTACTACTATTTGCAACGTGTTTAATTGTAATTCTGAAAAGGCAAAATCTGTTACTGCTTTAATGCTTTTGGTCATCCAGCCATTACCAGAATATTTGCTTCCTAAGCAATATGCGAATTCACCTAATTTAGATTGATAATCCAAGTGTTTTAAAATCACTAAGCCAGCAATAGCATTAGAGTCTCTGTCTTTTATGGCAAAAGTGAATTCGGTTTTATTCTGTATTTCACTATTCTTTTTTTTGATATAGTCTTTTGAAGCGTCTTCAGAAATATTCTGAGATAGTGTTATTGGTAAATACTTTTGAAATCGTTTTCCGTTAGAAATCATTAATCGGCTTAAGTTTGAAGCGTCTGAGGGTTGTAACGTTTCTAATCTAAATATGTCAGTAACCAATACCATTTTTAAGCGTTTGATGAAATATGATTATTGGCTTTTAAAATAGAAACGGTCTCTTTTGAAGCTGCTGTAACCGAAAACGGTAATACCAAAATAACTCCCAAAACAGGAATTAACAAAAACAGCATAAACACAATACCATTACCTATGGCAACACCTCTATTTTTACGAACAAAACGTAAACTTTCCCCATATTTAAAATGACGTTCTAAGGTGTAGTCCATGTTTCCAAATCCAGCATAGTAGGCTTGTACTAAAAACAATATAATACTAGACAAAAATCCTATTACTGGAATAAAACTTATAAGAAGAATAGGAATGGTAAGTAAGAGTTCCATACATAGGTTTCTGAGGTTAATTCTAATACCTCTCCACAGTTGCTCCTTAAACGAAGTGTTTCTATGAGAATGCTCCTCAATATTAAGTAAGTAAGCTTCAATTTTTTCAGACACAGGACTCATAAAAGGCGCAGACAATGCCATAATAATATGCTTGTATAAAATAAGCCCTAAAACAATAATAGTAAGACCACCTATAACATTACTAATTGTAGTAAAAGTTTCTTTTCCCCAATCCCAAACCCAAATTTTTGAGATGTAAAACCCTAAATTATCAGAAAGCCCATAAGCAGAAAGTCCTATAACTATTGCTGTAAATAAGCTAATAGCCATAGGAATAGCAAAATACTTCCAGAGCTTAAGTTTTGAAATTAAACCCAAAGCTCCAAAGTATGCTTGTATGCCTTTTGCTATATTTTTAAACATGATATTCTTTTACTGCATCAACAAACGCTTTAGCATTATCTAAAGGAATGTTTGGTAGTATACCATGACCTAAATTTACGATATATTTATCCTTTCCAAACTCATTTATCATTTGATGCACCATTTTTTTAATTTCTGCAGGAGGAGACAATAATCTTGAAGGATCAAAATTTCCTTGTAGTGTAATATTTCCACCTGTTAGGTAGCGTGCATTTTTAGCAGAACATGTCCAGTCTACTCCTAAAGCCGAAGCACCAGATTTTGACATTTCATTAAGCGCAAACCAACAACCTTTTCCGAAGGCAATAACAGGAGCATCGTCTTTTAACGCGTCAATAATTTGTTGAATATATTGCCAAGAAAATTCTTGATAATCTACAGGAGACAACATGCCTCCCCAAGAATCAAATACTTGAACTGCATTACAACCTGCTTTTACCTTTTCTTTTAAGTAAGCAATAGTAGTGTCGGTAATTTTTTGAAGTAATTGATGCGCAGCAATAGGATTGGTAAAACAAAATTCTTTAGCCTTATCAAAGTTTTTGCTGCCTTGACCTTGTACACAATAACATAAAATGGTCCAAGGAGAACCCGCAAAACCTATTAAAGGAATCTCGTTGTTTAGCTTTTCTTTGGTGGCTTTTATAGCTTGGTAAACATAATCTAATGCAATGGTTACGTCAGGAACAATAACATTATCGACATCTTTTTGAGAGCGAACCGGATTAGGTAAATACGGACCAAAATTAGGTTTCATTTGTACCTCAATGTTCATAGCTTGAGGAATAACCAAAATATCTGAAAACAAAATGGCAGCGTCCATACCATATCTGCGTATAGGCTGTACGGTAATTTCACTTGCTAACTCAGGTGTTTGGCAACGTGTAAAGAAGTCGTACTTAGCTTTTATTTCCATAAATTCAGGAAGATAACGTCCTGCTTGACGCATCATCCATACAGGAGGACGGTTAACAGTTTCTCCTTTTAATGCTCTTAAGAATAAATCGTTGCGAATACCTTCGGAAGAAGGTATCTTATTAATGTTGTTTTCCATATTTATGTTATTCCTGGATTGTCAGGAATTTAGTTTAATTGTAATTTTATGTTTTTAAGATTTCTGCTTTCGCAGGAAATACTCATTCACCAATTCAATAACGCTTTCAACAGTTGGCACTTTTGCAACACGAACATCTTTAAAATGCTTTTGTGCTTCTTTAGCTGTGGTTTCTCCAATGCAAAACGCAACAACTTCGGCGGTGTTTTGCTGTACAAAACTCTCTACTGTTGAAGGGCTATAAAACATGACACTTTCAATAGCCTTATCAACTTTTAAAGCATCGTATTTTGTTTGGTAGGCTTCAACTTCGTTAAGTTTTATTTGGTGCTCGCTTAAAATATTTGGTAAATCTTCAAGTCTTATGTCACTGCAAAAGAATGTAGCTTCAGCACCATTCATAAATTCAACCATATATTCAGCTAAAGCTTTAGCATTCTTTTCAGAATGGGTAACTTTTCCTATTCTTTGCTCTATTAATCGCTTGGTACGACGACCAACACAATAAATGTTTTTAAATTTTAATTCTTCAGCTGGACAATTGGTTAAAATAGCTTCTACTGCATTTTTACTAGTGATAATCACATTTTCTATTGGTGATTTTAAAACAGTAGGCGGAATTCTATTCAAGCTAATTTTAATAGCATCGTTGCTTTCGACCACTAAATTTTCATTAAATAGAAAACGCTGGTCTTCGGTTAAAGACTTGGTAGAATATATGTTTGTAGGTTTGCCTGAATGTTTAATATCATCCATAAGACGTTTGCCACCACGCTCAATAATATAATCGCTTGTATATTGTGCAATGTCATGATGGTTGCCTAATTTTTCTGAACGTGAAACTTCAATTTTTTTGCTTCCGTCAGGACTTAACAATACACCTTTAAAATGAACTTCTTCGTTTTTGATAACTGCTAATGCGCCAATTGGAGCAGAGCAACCACCTTCTAGTAGTCTTAAAAACTGACGTTCAATAGTGGTGCATATTTCAGTGTCTTCGTGGTTTATTTGTTGGCAAATGGCTTTAGTTTCTTCGTCATCATCTAATGCAACTACCATTATAGCACCTTGTGCTGGAGCTGGTATCATCCAGTCTAGATTGATTGAAGTTTCAGGTCTTATCCCTAATCGTCCTAATCCTGCAGCAGCAAAAATGGCTCCATTCCAATCGTTGTCTTCAAGTTTTTGAAGTCTTAAATTTACATTTCCTCTTAAATCTACAACGTTGTGAGTTGGATAGCGGTTAAGCCATTGCGCTCTTCTGCGTAAACTTCCTGTTGCGATAACACCTTCTTTTTGTGATAAAAACTCTTCGTTGTTTTTAAATACCAAAAGATCTTTAGTATTACCACGTTTTAAAACAGCAGCTTGTACAATACCATTAGGTAAAATTGTTGGTACATCTTTTAAAGAATGAACAGCAATGTCAATATCTCCATTAAGCATAGCAATGTCCAATGTTTTAGTGAAAACACCAGTGATTCCTAGCTCATACAATGGTTTGTCAAGCACTAAGTCGCCAGTTGACTTTACAGGTACAAGTACAGTTTTGTGTCCTAATTGTTCTAGTTGTTGTTGTACAGTTTTGGCTTGCCACAGTGCAAGTTCACTATCGCGAGTTCCAATTCTAATGAGTTTAGACATGGTTTTTTGAAGGTTCTTCTAACTGAAATACTTTTTTAATTAATTCAAGGCTTTCAATGGTAGAAATGCCATCATCTTTTAAATGATGTGCAAAATGATTGGTTATTTTTTGAATAATATTGTTGCTGATGAGTTCAGCTTGTGCTTCATTAAAATCGACTAATTTTTTACGTTGCGAATCTAGTTCAGCAATTTTAAAATCGTTGAGCTTGTGTTTTAATGCTTTTATGGTTGGTGCAAATTTTCTTGTTTCTAGCCAATTATTGAATTCAATTTTAATCTCTTCTATAATGGTTTCGGCATAAGGAACTTGACCTTTGCGCTTTTCAAGCGTTTCGTCAGTAATTTGAGATAAATCGTCGAGGTGTATTAATGTAATATTGCTCAAGTCTTTTACATTACTGTCAACATTTTTTGGGATAGATAAATCTAAAACTAACAAAGGTTTTTTGCTTTGTATTAAGTGTTTGTCAACCGTTGGGTTTTGTGCTCCTGTTGCTACAATTAATATGTCAGATGCGTTTATTTCTTCTTGAAGATTAGCATAATCTTTAACCAACACATTAAACTTTCCAGCAACTTCTTCGGCTTTGGTTTTTGTTCGGTTAATTAATGTAATGTGCTCGTTTTTGGTATGTTTAATAAGGTTTTCGCAAGTATTTCTACCTATTTTTCCTGTTCCAAAAAGCAATATGTTTTTGTTTGAAATATCACTTACATTATTCAAGATATATTGCACTGAAGCAAAAGAAACCGATGTTGCTCCTGAAGAAATATCAGTTTCGGTCTTAATACGTTTACTGGCTTGTATTACTGCATTTACCAAACGCTCTAAATAGGCGTTAAGCAACCCTTCTTTTTTAGCAGATTTTGCGCTAACTTTTAATTGGCTTATAATTTCAAAATCACCAAGGATTTGACTGTCCAGTCCACAACCTACTCTAAAAATATGAGAAATAGCTTCGGTGTTTTTATAGATATAGGCAACGTTTTGAAACTCTTCAACAGTACCTTTTGTGTTGTCGCAAAGCAATTTTATTAATTGGTATGGATGTTCAGCAAAACCGTAAATTTCGGTTCTGTTACATGTAGAAATAACTATTAAGCTTTCAACTCCATTGATTTTAGCTTGTTGATACAAGGCTTGCTTACCTTGTTCGTCTAAGCTAAAATGTCCTCTAATTTCAGCATCAGCCTTTTTGTAGCTTAAGCCAATAGCATAAAAGTAGGTCGTCTTTGATTTATTATTGTATTCCATTAAATCTATTTGGAAAAATATGAAAACAAAAATATAAGTATCATCGACAAAAAAATAACGCTCAAAGAACAATAAGTATCGCTTGTGGTTTTTTAACGTAGTTTTTTAATAAAATGTGATAATTGTCATATTTTTGTAGAATTAACAGCGCTTTTAAAGCTTTTAGTTTAGAATCAATCTAAATAATATTAAAATGAATTCAAGTTTTAATACCATAAAAAATATCGCTAAAGGGTCTTTTAACGAAGTTGAAATTGATAAAGATTTTTATGTGCTTACCTATCAAAACAATAATGATGAGGTTGAAACACTTGAGCGAGAAATAGATAGTAGTTTTATACAATTTCACTTTTGTTTAAAAGGCTCAAGTAATTTTATTTTTAACAACGGAAATTACACCTTAGAGATTAAAGATGAAAATTCGTTGTTGCTTTATAATCCGCAACGCGATTTGCCTATTCACCTTAAAAGTAATCCTGATAGTTGGTTGGTTTCGGTTTTAATTTCTATTAAAAAATTCCATAGCTTGTTTTCTCAAGAAGCCGATTATATTACGTTTCTAAGTGATGATAACAAGGATAAAAAGTATTATAAAGATGGAAAAATTACACCATCAATGGCTGTTGTGTTAACTCAGCTTATTCATTACAACCTTAATAAGTCAATCAAAAACCTTTACTTTAAAGGGAAAGCTTATGAACTTTTAAGTTTGTATTTCAATAGAAGTGAAGATGCAAATATTGAACAATGTCCATTTTTGGTAGATGAAACCAATGTGATAAAAATTAGAAAAGCTAAAGATATCATTATTGCTCGTATGACAGAGCCTCCTACACTGCAAGAGTTAGCTGATGAAATTCAACTTAGCTTAAAGAAACTAAAAGAAGGTTTTAAAGAAATTTATGGTGATTCAGTTTTTAGTTTTTTGTTTGATTATAAAATGGAAGTTGCTAGAAAACTACTAGAGTCAGGAAACAATAATGTTAACGAAGTAGGACTTAAAGTTGGGTACAGTACTGCAAGCCATTTTATTTCAGCTTTCAAGAAAAAGTATGGAACAACTCCAAAAAAGTATTTAATGTCATTAACCTAAAACTTGAATAATACTGTCGTATTTTTGCTAAAAACAAATTTAATAATGAAGCACTTTTTAACGCTTGCCCTTTTTTACCTTATATCTTTTTCAACATTTTCTCAATCTCATAAAGAGGTAATCACCAAAGAAGTCAATGTGTATTTCAACAATATGACCACTCAAAATTTTGATGGTGTTTTAGACTACATGTATCCAAAAATATTTGATATGGCTCCAAGAGCTCAAATGAAATTAGGTATGGAACAAATGTTTAACGCTAAAGATATGCGTATTGAATTTTTGGCTAATGATATTACTAAAATTTCAGATAAAATGGAAGTGGATGATATTGCATACGCAGCCGTTTTTTATGATAGTAAAATGAAAATGACCTTCTTAACCGAAGACAACCAAACCCAAGAAGACAAAAAAGGATTTTTAATGTTTATGAAATCCACCATGCAAACCCAATTTGGTGAAGATAATGTTACTGATGATTTAGACACTATGTCGTTAATTATAAAAATGAGTGCAACAATGTATGCGATTAACGATCCTCAATATCAAGGATGGAAGTTTTTAGGCAATGACGATGCACTTAAAATGTTAGTGGACAAAATTGTTCCAGAAACCGTTAGAACACAATTGCTAAATAATTAAAATTGATTTATGAAAGGCGTTTTACTTGTAAATCTAGGTTCTCCTGATAGTCCAAACCCAAAAGACGTAAAAAAGTATTTGGGTGAGTTTTTAATGGACGAACGTGTTATTGATATTCCTTATCCTGCAAGAGCAGCTTTAGTAAAAGGAATTATTTTAAAAACAAGACCAAAGGCATCAGCAGCTGCTTACAAAAAGATTTGGTGGGAAGAAGGTTCTCCACTTATTGTAATTTCTGAACGTTTACAAAAAGGAATTCAACAGCATACTGATATTCCTATTGCATTAGCAATGCGTTATGGAAGTATGACTATAAAAAAAGGATTGCAAGAGTTGGTAGATAAAGGTGTTGATGAGGTGTTACTATTTCCTTTGTATCCTCAGTTTGCAATGGCAACTACCGAAACAATTACGGTTTTGGTTGATGAACTTCAAAAGGAATTTTTTCCAAATTTAAAGATTGAATCTGTTCCTGCATTTTACAATAAGCCAGATTATATTGAGGTACTTTCAAACTCTATTCAATTTCATTTAAAAGATAAAAACCCTGAACACATATTGTTTTCTTATCATGGTGTTCCTGAACGTCATATCAGAAAAAGAGATGTCACAAAATCACATTGTAAAATTGATGGAAGCTGTTGTGTTACACCATCAAAAGCGCATGAGTTTTGTTATAGACATCAATGTTTGGAAGTTACACGATTAGTTGCTGAAAAATTACAACTTAAAGAAGGTACTTACTTAACATCGTTTCAATCGAGATTAGGATTTGACCCATGGTTGCAACCTTATACTGACCGAACTATTGAAAGAATGGGAAAACAAGGCACTAAAAATATGGCTATTGTTACACCAGCGTTTGTTAGTGATTGTCTAGAAACTCTTGAAGAAATTGCTATGGAAGGTGAAGAGATTTTTCATGAAATGGGAGGCGAAGAATTTACTACAATTCCTTGTTTAAACGATGATAAAGAGTTTGTTGAGCTATTGTCTAAATGGATTAATACTTGGGTAAGTAAAAATTAAAGCAATGAATGGCTAAAATAAAAGCTACAGATTTAGGGACACAACCTATAGGTAAGCTGTTGATTAGACAAGCTGTACCAGCATCAATAGGTATATTGGTAATGTCTTTAAATATTTTAGTAGATACCATATTTGTTGGAAACTGGATTGGCTCTATTGCTATTGCTGCTATTAATGTAGTATTGCCTGTATCATTTTTTATTGCAGCTCTAGGAATGAGTATTGGAGTAGGAGGTTCTTCAATAATATCAAGAGCGTTAGGAGCTGATAATAGAGAAAAAGCCTTAAAAACCTTTGGTAACCAAATAACTTTAACGCTTTTATTTACTTCAACTTTAGCAGTTTTTGGATTAGCTTATGTAGATAGTATTATTCCTGCTTTTGGAGGTAAAGGAGCTATTTTTGAACCTGCTAAAATTTACTACACAATTGTGCTATATGGAGTGCCATTTTTAGCACTGAGCATGATGGGAAACACTGTCATAAGAGCAGAAGGTAAACCTAAATTTGCCATGTATGCAATGATGATTCCTTCTGTTGGAAACCTTATTCTAGACTATGTATTTATTAATGTTTTAGATTTTGGCATGCAAGGAGCTGCTTGGGCTACTACAGGATCTTATGTTTTATGTTTAGGGTTTATTATTTGGTTTTTCTTTTCTAAACACTCCGAATTAAAAATAAACCTATCACATTTTAGGTTGCAAAAAAATATAATTTCAGAAATTGGTTCGCTTGGATTTGTCACTTTAGCAAGACAAGCTGTGGTGAGTATTACTTACTTGTTTATGAATAACATATTATTCAATTTAGGAGGAGAAACTTCGGTAACAGCCTATGCTATAGTTGGTAGAATGCTCATGTTTGCGCTTTTTCCTGTGTATGGTATTACACAAGGATTTTTACCTATTGCAGGCTATAATTATGGTGCATTAGCTTACAGTAGAGTTAGAGAAACCATTAATACAGCTATTAAATATGCAGTAATTTTAGCAACAATGGTTTTTGTGTTGCTTATGGTATTTCCTGAGTTTATTACAAGATTATTTACGCACGATGCTGAAGTTATTAAGCAAACACCTAGTGCAATGCGTTGGGTATTTGCTGCAACACCAATAATTGCAGTACAGTTGATAGGAGCAGCGTATTTTCAAGCTATAGGAAAAGCGACTCCAGCATTATTATTAACCTTAACACGACAAGGCTTTTTCTTTATTCCTTTGATATTTATTTTACCAGAGTTTTATGGAGAATTAGGTGTGTGGATGTCATTTCCAATTGCTGATGTGTTATCTACCTTGGTTACAGCCTATTTTTTACATCGTGAAGTCAAGTTAAAATTGGTGTCAGAATCTAATTAACCGTATTTAATTATTATTTTTAGTCCACATTGATATTAAAACCAACCAAAATGAAACGCTCTTTTCTGTTTTCGCTATGTCTAGTTTTTACAACCTTAAATTTTAATGCTCAAGATTTTGAACAATCTGATTTTTCTGCTTTAGAGTATCGTTTAATCGGTCCTTTTAGAGGAGGAAGAAGTGCAGCAGTAACAGGTGTACCAAACCAACCTAATCTATATTACTTTGGAGCAACAGGAGGAGGAATTTGGAAAACAAAAGATGGAGGACGAAGCTGGGAAAATATTTCCGATGGTTTTTTTGGTGGAAGTATAGGAGCCATTACAGTATCTAAAAGTGACCCAAACGTGATATATGTTGGTGGAGGAGAAAAAACCGTTCGTGGTAATGTATCTTCAGGATATGGTATTTGGAAAAGTGTTGATGCAGGAAAAACATGGACATCTTCAGGATTAAAAACGTCTCGTCATATACCAAGAATTGCTGTAGATCCAACAAACCATAATATCGTTTATGCAGGTGTGTTGGGTAACATCTATAAACCAACCCAAGAAAGAGGTGTTTATAAAAGTACAGATGGTGGAGCAACATGGAAAAAAACCTTATTTGCTAACAACCAAGCAGGAGTTGTCGACTTATTGATTGACCCAACCAACCCTAGAATTTTATATGCTTCCACATGGAATGTACAACGAACGCCTTATAGCTTAAGTTCAGGTGGAGAAGGATCTGCGCTTTGGAAAAGTACTGATAGAGGTGAAACCTGGACAGAAATATCAATCAATGAAGGCTTTGCCGAAGGTACTTTAGGTATTATAGGAGTGTCAGTATCGCCAATAAACAATCAACGTGTTTGGGCTATGGTTGAAAATAAAGATCAAGGCGGTTTGTATAGAAGTGATAATGGAGGAGAAACTTGGACTAAAGTTAATAGTGATAGAAACTTGCGACAAAGAGCGTGGTATTATACTAGAGTTTATGCTGATACCAAAGACGTAGATGTGGTATATGTACTAAACGTAAGATATCATAAAAGTACTGATGGAGGTAAAACGTTTAGTTCGCATAATGCACCACATGGAGACCATCATGATTTATGGATAGCACCTGAAGATCCAAATAGAATGATTATTGGAGACGATGGAGGAGCTCAGGTAACTTATGATGGAGGAGAAACCTGGAGCACCTATCACAACCAGCCAACATCACAATTTTATCGTGTTACAACCGATAATCATTTTCCGTATCGTATTTATGCAGCACAACAAGACAATTCTACAGTAAGAATTTCGCATAGAACAGATGGACGATATATTACTGAAGATGATTGGGAGTCAACTGCTGGTGGAGAATCGGCTCATATTGCAGTAGACCCAGAAGATAACGACATAGTTTATGGTGGAAGTTATGACGGATTTTTAACACGATTAAATCATAAAACAGGTACTGTAAGAGCTATAAACGTATGGCCTGATAACCCAATGGGACATGGAGCTGAAGGTATGAAATATCGTTTTCAATGGAATTTTCCAATACTGTTTTCTAAGCATAATCCTAACCGACTATACACGTTTTCCCAACATGTTCATGTTACTGAAAATGAAGGGCAATCTTGGGATATTATAAGTCCTGACTTAACACGAAATGATCCTGAAAAATTAAAATCTTCAGGAGGACCTATTACTCAAGATAATACTTCGGTAGAATATTACTGTACCATTTTTGCTGCTCAAGAATCTCCAATTACCGAAGGTTTGCTTTGGGTTGGTAGTGATGATGGATTAATTCATGTTACCAAAGATGGAGGAAAAAGCTGGGAAAATGTTACACCTAAGGGAATGCCTGAATGGATGATGATTAACAGTATTGAACCAAGTGCTTTTGATGCTGGTACATGTTATGTTGCTGGTACAAAGTATAAAACAGGAGATTTCACACCTTATTTGTATAAAACAACCGATTACGGAAAAACTTGGAAAAAAATCACTGATGGAATTAATTCAGAACATTTTACCAGAGTTCTTAGAGAAGACCCAAAACAAAAAGGATTGCTGTATGCAGGAACAGAAACAGGAATGTATATTTCGTTTAATGATGGAAAAAACTGGCAACCATTTCAGTTAAATCTTCCTATCGTTCCTATTACAGATTTGACGATAAAAGACAATAATTTAATTGTTGCAACTCAAGGACGAAGCCTTTGGATTATTGATGATTTAACAGTGTTACATCAACTGTATGGTTCTTCTTCCGAAGGAAATAAATTATTCAAACCAAAAGACACCTATAGGATGAGTGCTGGTTATAGAACAGGAAGTAAAACAGCAGGAACAAATCATCCTAATGGAGTAATGACCTATTTTGATTTAAACAAATATGATAAAGAAAACGATGAGGTGTCTTTGACGTTTTTCAATCAAAAAGGAGATACTATCAATTCGTTTTCTACTAAAAACAAAAAGAAAAATACATTAGAAGTTAAAGAAGGAATGAACCAGTTTGTTTGGGACATGACATACGATGGAGCCGAAAAACTAGATGATATGATTTTATGGTGGGCAAGTCTTGATGGTCCAAGAGCAATACCAGGAACTTATAAGGTAAGCTTAAATGTAAACAGCAATGTTACTTCCCAAACATTCAATATTGTTGCTGACCCAAGAGCTGAAAGTTCACAGGCAGATATGCAAAAACAGTTTGATTTTATTACTGATGTGAATAAAACTATGGACAAAGCACATAAGTCCATTAAAAAAATAAGAAACATAAAAGAACAGCTCACAGCCTTTGAAACGCAATATAAAGGAAATGATGATTTAAAAGAGTTGCTAGAAGCTGCCAAAAAACTAAAAGAAGACTTTACTAAAATTGAAGAAGCATTATATCAAACTCAAAATAGAAGTGGACAAGACCCTTTAAACTTCCCAATAAGACTAACAAACAAGCTGGGACACCTTAATGCCTTAGTTGGTATGGGAGATTTTGCACCAACTGATCAGGATGTAGCTGTAAAAAATGAATTGACTAAAAAAATCAATGTACAATTAGATGCGTTTAATCAATTAATAAATACTGAAATCAGCGCTTTTAATACAGCGTTTAACGAAAAACAATTAAATTATCTATTTGTTGAAGATTAATGGAATATTATAATTACATAAAGGCATTACACCTCATTTTTGTGGTCACTTGGTTTGCAGGTTTGTTTTACATTCCTAGATTGTTTGTGTATCATATTGAAGCGTCTCAAAAACCATCTCCTGAAAAGGAAATTCTTTCTGAACAACTCAAGTTAATGACCAAACGATTATGGACCATCATTACATGGCCTTCAGCTATTTTAGCTACCATTTTTGCGGTTTGGTTGCTTATACTCATACCAAGTTGGTTACAACAACCTTGGATGCATGTAAAACTAACATTTGTAGTGTTGCTCTTTATCTATCATTATAAAACGCATGTGTTTTACAAACAGTTGCAGCAAGACGATATTAGGAAGACCTCTAATTTTATGCGATTATGGAATGAAGGAGCAACATTTATCCTTTTTGCTGTGGTGTTTTTAGTCATTTTAAAAAACGCTATTTCTTGGGTTTTTGGTGTTATAGGTTTGGTGGTTTTAGCAATACTTTTAATGCTAGGATTTAAAATGTACAAGCGCATTAGAGAAAAAAATAGGAGAACTTAAATGCATTTTTCTGTTTTTTAAAACACCTTAGGTGGTTTGGTGCGATTATTGTTATCTTTAGCTTCACAAGCTATTACATGAAACTAAAAAAACTCTCCTTACGATTTAGAATTTTTATAGCCATGATACTATTGGTATTATTGGCTTCTATTTTAATAGCAATTGTTACCATTTATCAGTATAATGAAGAAGCTCAAGACTATCACAAAGAACGACTAGAGCGTAAAGAAGAAAACATAAAAAGTAGTATTGACTTCACCATTAAAGAAACTACTTATCCTGTAAATACTGAGAATATTCCGTTGATATTTAAGGAAAAAATCCATGAGATTGCTACCATTCATAAATTGCAAATTAACCTTTATGATTTAGATGGAACTATACTAAAAAGTTCTAAAGAAAGCTTTTCAAAAAACGATACTATAACTAAATGTATTGATGTTGAAATACTGAATGCTATTTCTAATACTGCCGAACATAGATATGTAATTAAACGTGTTGAAAACGGAAAGAATTATCAATCGTCTTACTCTTACATTACAGATACTAAGTTCAAGCCTTTAGCTATATTGAATTTACCTTATCTTGAAGACGACGATTTTTTAAACAAAGAGCTTAGAGAGTTTTTAGAGCGTTTGTCGTATGCCTATTTGGTTATGCTACTTATTGCTATTGGATTGGCGTATTTGCTGTCAAAATACATTACAAAATCACTTAAAACCATAAGTGATAAAATGAATGAAACACGACTGGAAAAGCGAAACAAAAAAATTGAAATAGCGTCCTCTAGCGAAGAAATTGAAACACTTGTAAAATCGTACAATAGTATGATTGACGAACTCGAAGAAAGTGCAGTAAAACTAGCCACTAGCGAGCGAGAACAAGCTTGGAGAGAAATGGCAAAACAGGTAGCTCACGAAATTAAAAACCCGTTAACTCCAATGCGTTTGAGTGTACAAAGTTTTCAGCGTAAGTTTGATGCCAACGATCCTGATATCGATAAAAAAGTGAATGAATACAGTAAAACACTTATTCAGCAAATTGATACCATGAGTTCTATAGCTTCGGCGTTTTCAAACTTTGCTAAAATGCCAGCTCAAAAGAATGAAGTACTTAATGTGGTTGAAATTACTAAGCTAGCACTGGATATTTTTAGTGAAGAGTACATTCATTTTAGTTATGATAAAGAAGTTATTAAAGCTAAATTTGATAGAACCCAACTTATAAGAGTTATTACAAACCTTGTAAAAAACGGTACTCAAGCCATTCCTGAAGAGCAAGAGGATAAGAAAATTGTGGTGAATGTTTCAGAGGTTGAAGACCAGGTGCTTATCACAATATCTGATAATGGTGTAGGTATTTCCGAAGAAAATAAAGAGAAAATCTTTGAACCAAAATTTACGACTAAGTCAAGCGGAATGGGTCTTGGATTAGCAATGGTAAAAAACATTGTGGAAACTTATAAAGGAAATATTACCTTTACAACACAAAAAAATAAAGGCACCACTTTTAAAGTGTCTTTTCCAAAACAATAACCATGGATTTCCAAAATATTCTTTTTCAAGTCAATAACAGTATTGCACAAATAACCATAAACAGACCTAGCAAACTCAATGCTTTAAACAAAGCAACTATACAAGAGCTTCACGAGGCTTTTGATGCTGCTGATAAGGATAAAGCAGTTAGAGTTATTATAGTTACAGGAAGTGGTGAAAAGGCATTTGTTGCAGGAGCTGATATTAGTGAGTTTGCGCATTTTGATGTTGAAAACGGAAGCAAATTGGCACAAAAAGGACAAGAATTATTGTTCGATTTTGTTGAAAACCTATCTACTCCAGTTATCGCAGCAGTTAACGGTTTTGCGCTTGGTGGCGGACTAGAGTTGGCAATGGCTTGCCATTTTAGAGTAGCGAGCGACAATGCAAAAATGGGCTTGCCAGAAACCTCTCTTGGTGTTATTCCTGGTTATGGTGGTACGCAACGTTTACCGCAACTTATTGGCAAAGGTCGTGCTATGGAGTTGGTAATGACTGCTGGTATGATTGATGCGCAAACAGCCTTAAACTATGGTTTGGTAAACCATGTCACTACACAAGACGACTTATTGCCATTAGCTGAAAAAATTGCAAGTAAAATTATGCGAAATTCCTCTGTAGCAATTAGTAAAGCTATTAAAGCTGTAAATGCCAATTTTAAAGATGGTGTTGATGGTTTTGCTGTTGAAATTGAAGAATTTGGTAACTGCTTTGGAACCGAAGACTTCACCGAAGGAACTACCGCATTTTTAGAAAAGCGTAAAGCTGATTTTCCTGGGAAGTAGTTTAGTGATAATGAGTTGATTTTTGTTAGCTAGATTTTTTCATATATCTATGTCTTAAATACAATCCGATTCCAAAAATCCCTAGTCCGATAGAAATTCTAAATCCGAATTTTGAATGAGACTTCGATTCCTCAAAATCATAAAGTATTTTTCCATTTCTATCAGCTATTTGAAAAACTATTGGTTTATAATCCTCTTTTTGATTTTTTTTTATCCATACTGTAGCTCTTTCCGATTTCTTTAATTGTTTTTCTAATTTTTCGAATCTTTCATAATATCTACTTTGCCCAATATTTTTCATTAGAATATAAATACTTTGTGTCGAATTGAGTGTGAATTTAAGTTCAGATTTAATGCTTTTTGAGCCTCTTGAATCTTCTACTTGAGTATAATAAGTTTTTAAATTTTCAATCTCTCCGTTTTGTTCGATTAGTGAACTTTTAAAAGTAAAAAGAGTTGGTGCAAAAAAATAAAAAGCACAAATAATTGCAGTAATTCCGACGTATAATCCTTTTTTAGCGTAATAAACTTTATTCATTTATTTTTCAGCTTATTGCCAACTATTGGTTATTGATAAATATACAATAGTTTTTGGTTAAAGATTGTGGTCATACATTGTTGTTGGCAACCGTTATTTTATTCCAAATTTTGCGTTAATTTCAAATCTCAATTTGATTTTTTTGTCATTTTCAGCTTCTGGATTTTCACTTGAATTCAACATAACATTACTTGTCGACAATGTAGGTCTCCAAAAATAATTATCTGAGTTTAATTCAGTAATTGAAATTATATCTCCAAGTTCTTTGTCAATTGCCTCTAAAAGATATTTAGCTTTCTCTTTTGCAGCAAGTAAAGCTTGCACTTTCACTTCTTTACGATATTTAACAAGCTCTTTATTTTTAAGTTCTCCAATTTGCATATAGTCAATTCCTTTTCTGTCGAGTTTAGAAATAATCTTGTTTATGTGCTTAAAATCAGTCAATGAAATTTCTAGCTTTTTACTTATCAACAATTCTTTCCCTCTGTATCTCCAATAATTTCCAACTTCTGTTGACTTTATATCTTCTGTTTTAATTCCTAGATCATTTAAGGTCTTTATAAGTTGTCCCTCAATTTCACTTATTTTAACCTTATTTTTATAATCCTCGAAATCTTTATTCTTTTCAAATTCCTCTTTCCAATATTCTTCGATTCCGATAATGAAAATAAATTCATCTGGTTCAATTAACATTTCAGCGCTCCCTGTTACTTCAATAAATTTCGATTCCTGTGCAGAAAGATTTAATCCCAAGAAGATTAAACAAGTAAATAATGCTAACTTAATTTTCATTTGCGTTTTGTTTTAATGGTTACTAACTATTGGTTATTGATAAATACAGGATGGTTTTTGGTTAAAGGTTCTGGTTAAATACTGTTTTACTCCTTAATTATATGGTATTTTGGCTTTTGGATATGCTTTGTATCTCGACTTCTTCCTTGTTTAATTATCTTATTTCCATTTTTGTCGTACTGAGTTATGTCATTTTCTAGCCTCTTCTCAATTGTTGCAATTCCATTAACCTCAATTGTTTTTCCATCAAGCTTTTTTAAGTCTTCGAATGGGATATTTACAACGTAACCTTTCAAATAAATACCATCTTTAGTTGCATTTTTGAGGTTTACCTTGACTTTAAAACTAACAGAATCAATTGTGGTTTCGGATATTTCAGATTGAGAGAATCCAATTAAAGGACTAATCAATAATAATTTTAAAAATAATATTCTCATAAGATTTTTTTAATCGAACATAACTCACAGATAAGATTACGTTCTCTTATCCACTTCTCTACGAATTTCGACTATTTATTTTATAAATTCAAGAGTATAAGTGATTTAATACTCTTTTTCCTGTTTGTTAATAACCCATTTTGGTTTTAACAGTTTTAAGGACAATTAATCCCTAATTTTAAGTCACCACTTTTTTAAGTACTCACTTTATACTTTACTGATATGAACCCAAAACCCACCATAAAAGGACGTGGTGCGCAACTAAACGTGCACAATAAATTCTTTGAACTCAGTCATGAAATCCGAGACGATTTTTTAGAATATTGTGCTAGAGAAGGAGAAGAAGCCGATAAAAACAAAACACTTTACTTACCTGTATTTCCTAAAACCATCGTTAATAAAGTTGAGAGTCCAGATGTTGGTATGGCGTTTTCAATGAACATGTATCAAGGTTGTGAACATGGTTGTATTTATTGCTACGCCAGAAACAGTCATGAGTTTTGGGGTTATAGTGCAGGATTGGATTTTGAACGTCGCATTTTGGTGAAAAAAGATGCTCCTAAACTTCTAGAAGCACTACTAAAAAAGAAAAGCTGGAAAGCGCATCCTATTGTAATGTCTGGTAATACGGATTGCTACCAACCTGCTGAAAAAGAGTTTGAACTTACAAAGCAGTGTTTAGAGGTGTTTTTAAAATACAAGCATCCTGTGGCAATTATTACTAAAAACGCATTAATATTAAGAGATTTGGAACTTTTAAAAGCCTTGGCAAAAGACAATCTAATCAACGTTAATATATCCATTACCTCATTGTCAGAAACTACAAGACGCGTTTTAGAGCCACGAACAGCAACAATAAAAAAGCGTTTGGAAACGTTAAAAGTGTTATCACAAAACAATATTCCTGTAAATGTGATGTTGGCACCTATAATTCCGTCTATAAATAGTCATGAAATTTTACCATTGGCAAAAGCAGTGTCTGACGCTGGAGCGTTGTCTATAGCGCATACCATTGTACGATTAAATGGAGCTATTGGTGAGATTTTTGCCGATTGGATTAAAAAAACACTACCAGACAGAGCTGATAAAGTATTGCACCAAATTGAAAGTTGCCATGGTGGTAATCTCAACGATTCGCGTTATGGAACACGAATGAGAGGAGAGGGCAAAATAGCTGAACAAATAAATATGCTAGTGCGATTAGCAAGAAAAAAATACTTTAAAGACAAGGCTATGCCTAAGTTGAATACTGAACTGCATGAGCAGTATAAAGACGGACAGTTAAAGTTGTTTTAAAAAGTAAGCGGCAAACCAAAGGTTTGCCGCTTTACTAACTAACATTCTAACATTATTTAAATAATCAATTTAAATCATTTTTACGGTTTGGGTAAACTCTCTTCCATCTGTTTTTATTACAACTTTGTAATCTCCTGTGTTACCCTTCATTAATTTATAAACACGTTCAAAAATTTGAGAAGTGCTATCTATGTTTTCAGAATAGATTAATTCAAAATCTTTATGAGTAGCTTCATTATTTGCATAATGAATTTCTAAACTTAAAGGCGCATTGTTTAACGAGAACTTTGATACAAACAAACGGTTGTCTTCCATTCTCAAAATTGGTTTAAAGACCTTAGACTCTAAACTCTTGTTAAATTCTACTCTGTTTTCTACAACTTTAAACGGAATGACATTAATTTCAACATCCTTGTTCAACTCAAAAAAGTAATCTCCATTAGGAAGCTGAGTAAGGTCAAACAAATTATTGTATGTTCCTGTTGCGTTTATGGTTTCTTTATATAGTATAATACCATTAACATCTTTTATTAATAGTTGCTGTCCTTGTTTAACATCGTCTAATGCTAACATTGTTTTTTTCTCCTTACCAACTATTAAAGTAGCAGTTGCATTTGCGTTGGTTACCATGGCAGCAATAATAGCTACCATAACGATACTGTTTTTAATTGCTTTTTTCATGACATATAAATATTTAGGTTAATAATTTTGGACACTTCAAAAGTACACTGAAACGCAAGGTTTAAAAACATCGATTTTTCCCAATTTATATACAGAATTAACTCTATTAACAACACTATAACTATAGGTTGTTAAAATAGTATATAATTGAGGTAATTTTAAATAGGTTTTTAATTTCATTACTTGTAATTTTGCATTGAAAGTTATGGGTATGATAACACGAAAACCTACACTCGAAAAAATTAGTCCAGAATTTGGAAGTTCCATTTTTGTGAGACGACATGAAAACTACACGTTTCAAGAAGAAGTAAAACCGTTTTGGCATTTTCATCCTGAAATTGAACTTATTTACGTAAACAAAGGAAAAGGAAAGCGTCATATAGGTAATCACTTATCGTATTTTAATAACAGTCAATTACTGTTAATTGGTCCCAACTTACCTCATAATGGATTTACTGACCGTTTAACCATTAACGGTTCACAAACTTTAATTCAATTTAAACCTGATTTTTTAGGAACACATTTTTTTAATATTCCTGAAATGGAACGTATTAATAATTTGTTTGAACGTTCTAAGAAAGGTATTTTGTTTGGAGTTAAAACCAAGAAAAAGTTAGGCGATAAAATTGAAAGGTTTGCTAAAAAGGAAGGATTTAAAAAAATACTGGTTCTACTTGAAATTTTACACACTTTAGCTAAAGCCGAAGATTATACACTTTTAAATGCTGATGGGTTTGCTTTTGAAACCGAAGCTCAGGATAGTGCAAAAATTGATATCATTTTTAAACATGTCAATCAAAATTTTACTGAGCACATAAGCTTAGATGAAATTGCTGATAAAGTGAGTATGACAGTACCTGCGTTTTGTAGATACTTTAAAAAGGTAACAGGAAAAACCTTTACAAAGTTTGTTAATGAGTATAGAGTAGTGCATGCTACCAAGCTACTTTCTGAAAGTCAAATTAGCATTACTGATGTGTGTTATGAGTGCGGATTCAATAACTTTTCGCACTTTAATAAAGTCTTTAAGGAAGTAACAGGTAAAAGTGCATCAAAATATAGAGGCGAAGTAAAACGTATTATCCACAATTAATTAAGCTGCTTTTCAAACACTATTTTGGTTTGACCAGTTTCATTTGTGTAAACACTTTTAATGTCAAAGCCATTTTTAAGGTTTAAAATCATCATAGGTTTAAAACGATTCATGGATTTGGTTCTTAACGTATTATAACCTTTGCGATTTATAACTTGTTCTTGCAATTGCGATAGTTGTTTTCCAATACCATTTTTTCTGTGATCTGGTAAAACGCCACCAACCCAACTGTAAAAAGTAGTAGCGTTATACTTGTAACCTATTTTAAAACCAATTAATTGCTTTTGATGATAACAAAGTAGAGTTAATAGGTCTTCTTTTTGGTGAATTCTGTCGTTAAAAAAATCGATATTATAGTCTTCAAAAACAGATTTATAAACGGTTAAAATTGCGTTTAAGTTATTTTTAGAAGGAATGCCTTCTAGTGTTTTAAAAGTAAATTTAGCGTTCTCCATCCCATTCTGCATAAAATTGCTCTAGATAGGTTTCCATAAATTGATGTCTTTTAGAGGCAATTTGTTGTCCTGTTTTGGTATTCATTTTGTCTTTTAACAACAATAGCTTTTCATAAAAATGATTTATTGTAGGTGCTGCAGAGGTTTTGTATTCCTCTTTGGTCATGTTCATGTTGGGTTGTATTGAAGGGTCAAACAACGGTCTGTTTTTAAAACCACCATAATTAAAACAGCGTGCAATACCAATAGCTCCAATGGCATCTAACCTATCAGCATCCTGAACAACTTGTAATTCTTTAGATGTAAATTCAGTGTTTCCACTTAGGGAGTTTTTAAAGGAAATGTGTTTTATAATATTTACAACATGCTCAATAATTAAAGAATCAACATTTAACTCAAACAAAAATACTCTTGCCATTTCAGGACCCACAGTTTCATCTCCATTATGAAATTTACTATCAGCGATATCATGTAGTAATGCTCCAAGTTGTACTACAAAATCATCAACAGGTTCTTTTTTAGAAATCAATACAGCATTGTTGTATACTCTTAAGGTATGAAACCAATCATGACCACCTTCGGCATTTTTAAGAGTCTCTTTTACATAAGCTTTAGTAGCGTCAATTATTTGTTGATTAGTCATGATTTTATTGAAGAAGTTATAGTCTGTTCAATATTGTTAATAAGTGCAATATGGT
The DNA here is from genome assembly GCF_039524015.1 of Gaetbulibacter jejuensis. NCBI lineage: Bacteria > Pseudomonadati > Bacteroidota > Flavobacteriia > Flavobacteriales > Flavobacteriaceae > Gaetbulibacter > Gaetbulibacter jejuensis. The sequence continues at coordinate 550,630 of NZ_BAAAGF010000001.1, forward strand.
CTTTACTGTCGCTTAAAATTATAGGTTCATGAACAGTAAACGTAATATGAGCTCCAAGTCCCATTGGAAATTTACCATAACGCAAGGTTTTCCATGAGTTATTTATGGTTACAGGAACTATGGTTGCAGAAGGAATATGCTCAAACAAAGTAAGTAGTCCTTTTCTTTGAAAAGGTTTTGGTGTTCCAGTTCTACTTCTTGTCCCTTCAGGAAAAATCACAGCTGCACGCTTGGTGGTTTCAATATAGTGCGAAAAATCTTCAATAGCTTTTATGGCTTGTTTTGGGTTTTTTCGGTCAATCAATGCAGAACCACCATGACGTAAATTAAACGATACACTTGGGATGCCTTTACCTAATTCTTTCTTGCTAATAAACTTTACATGGTGTTTTCGCATGTACCAAATTAAAGGAGGAATATCGTACATACTTTGGTGGTTAGCAACAATAATAACTGGTTGGTTGCTGCTAATTTGAAACGGATTGGAAAACGAAAAACGAGTACCTAAAACATTAAGGCATCTCATAATGAAAAACTGCAACCAATCTACACTTATCTTATGAGCTTTATATCCAAATACATTAAGACACAGCCATTGTATTGGATGAAAAATAACTAGCGTTAATCCAAACAGTATAAAGTAAATAACCGTTAAAGGGTAGGCAAAAAGTTTTGTCATATTACAAAAGTAATTCAATGAAATGTATGCACAAAAAAACCACGACTATATCGTGGTTTTTTCATAATTCTTTAATGTTGTAGCAAATTAACAGTGCTCGTTATAAGCATCAACTAGGTTGTCAGCAATCATGTCAGCTGGACGACCTTCAATGTGGTGACGCTCTAACATATGAACCAATTCACCATCTTTAAATAAAGCCATACTTGGAGAACTTGGAGGAAAAGGAACCATGTAAGCTCTAGCTTTATCAGTAGCTTCTTTATCTACACCTGCAAAAACAGTTACTAAGTGATCAGGACGTTTAGCATTTTGTAAACTCATTCTAGCTCCTGGACGTGCATTTGCTGCAGCACAACCACAAACCGAGTTTACAACTACTAAAGTTGTTCCTTTTTTTGCTAAAGCAGCATCAACAGCTTCAACAGTATGTAATTCTTCAAAACCAACATTGGTCAAATCTTCGCGCATTGGTTTTACTAATTCTGCTGGATACATATATCGTAAATTTTATAAGATTAATAATTTATTGTGCAAAGATACGGAAAAATAGTAGGCAATCGACAGATTGTAGTTGTTAGAATAAATAGAACCATTTAGGTTTTCAATGGGTAATTTCAGTAACAAAAGCTGTTAAAAAACTACTAACTATAGTATATTTGAGTCCCTTATAAAATTAAAATACACATATGAGTTTTTCAAAATGGATTGGAGCTTCAATTGGTTGGTCTGTTGGAGGTCCAATAGGAGCAATTGTAGGTTTAGCTTTAGGTAGTATTGTTGATGCTATGACCAATGGCAATGGTGGTCCGCTTTTAGGACAAAGTGAACCAAAACGTACAAGACAAGGTCGTTATAGCTCAAGACCAACTAAGGCACCAAAACAAACACAATCTGGCGATTTTGAAGTAAGTCTACTCATTTTAGCGTCTATAGTTATAAAAGCCGATGGTAACCAAGACCAAAGAGAACTGGATTTTGTAAGGCAACAGTTTACCAATATGTATGGTAAAGACCGAGCAAATAATGCGTTTAGACTCTTTAAAAGTATTAGTAAGCAGAATATTTCTACAAGACAAGTTTGTATGCAAATACGCAGTATGATGGATCATGCGTCGCGTTTGCAACTACTTCATTTTTTATTTGGAATAGCAAAAGCTGATGGACACGTTACTGAAGATGAAGTAAGACAAATTTATACCATTTCAGGGTATTTAAGCATTAGTTCACGCGATTTTGAAAGTATTAAAGCCATGTTTTACAACAGTACAGATAGTGCTTATAAAATACTTGAAATCACTAAAGATGCTACTGTTGATGAAATTAAAGCTGCCTATCGTAAAATGGCAAAAAAATACCATCCTGACAGGGTAGCGCATCTAGGAGAAGAACACCAAAAAGGAGCTGAAGAGAAGTTTAGACGTGTACAGGAAGCGTATGAAAAGCTACAAAAGGAAAAACGATTTTAAATGTATTGAAGAGCGATTTCGTTTTCGGTTTCGATTTTAAGTAGTAATTCTTTACTACGCTCTAAATGATAATCAACCTCTAAACAAAAAGAAATCATCTTTCATGTCTTCAATTTGGGCATCTTCGTTTGTGATAATATAATCAATTGCTTTTGAAGTAAACTCGTCGCCTTTTGATGTAAGTGAAACAATCTTGTTGTTAATTTCAATCATATTGTTCTTTTGGGCCAAATCCAATACGGTTTTACTGCGCACTTTTTGCCAATTGATATGTTCGTTGAGGTGATTGACATGACGTTCTTCAATATCGTCATGGTTTTTTAAATGCAGTAAAAATGTAAGTAAAGACACTTCAATACGTTGTTGTTTTTCTCGGTACATTACTGCTATTAAACCTTTACTTGGTGCAAACAAGTACACGATTAAAAAAAGTAAACCTAGCATAGTTGTTATTGAGCCCGCAATTGAGGCATCCAACCAATGTGCAAACCAATAGCCAGAAATAGCACTAAATACACCAAATATTATAGCGAGTAAGAGCATTTTCTTTAAGTCGGTTGTTATTAAATAGGCAGCTGCAGCAGGTGCAATCATTAAAGCTACAACTAAAATAGCACCAACAGCATCAAAAGCACCAACAGTAGTTACCGAAGACACAGTCATTAGTCCATAATGAATTAAAGCAGGAGAAAACCCGAGTGAAGCGGCTAATCCAGCATCAAAGGTACTTATTTTTAGTTCTTTAAAAAAAGCAAAAAGTAACCCTAAGGTAATAAGTAGAATAGCGCCAATAATCCATAACGATTTTGGACCAACATCAGTTCCTGCAATAAAAAGTCTGTCAAAAGGCGCAAAAGCCAATTCGCCCAAAAGTACAGCATCTACATCCAAATGCACATCGTTGGCATTTTTGGCAATCATGATCACACCAATACTAAACAAAGCAGGAAACACCAATCCAATAGCAGTATCTTCTTTCACCAAACCTGTTTTTTGAATGTGCTCAACCAAAACTACTGTAATAATTCCTGTGATGGCTGCTAACAAAATGAGCAATGGCGAGTTGAGGTCTTGTGTTATGAAAAATCCAATTACAATTCCTGGTAAAATAGAATGACTGATAGCATCGCTAATCATTGCCATTTTTCGAAGCACTAAAAATGTTCCAGGAATGGCACAAGCCACAGCAACCAAACTGGCAATGAGCTGTATTTCAATTTGAGCGCTATTCATCGGTTTTGTGTTGTTGGTTATACAGGTTAGCGGCTTTTTCAAACCCTTTTTGGGTTAAACTCCACATCGTACCATCTATAGTAACATAGTCTTTATCAACCAGTTTTTGCAGTGTTTTACGTGTAAACCCATGGAAGTTATTCAAGATTTTAATTGTGTGTGGATGCGAAATATCTTCATGGGTTTCAGCAATATGGTACATAAAGGCCAAGGTTTTTTGCTGTTCCAAATCGCGTCTATTGGCAATAAATCGGATTTGTCGAAATAGTAATCCTCTGCTTGGAGAAAAGATAAAAGACACAACAACAAACACTGATGCTACAATAACAATAACAGGACCAGTAGATAGGTTGTTCTGACTTGCGCTAATGGCAGTACCAAACACTCCTGAAAAGGCGCCAAAAATAGCAGCTAAAAGCACCATCTTACTCAAGCTATTGGTCCATTGTCTTGCAGCAGCAGCAGGTGCTAATAACATAGCACTCATTAAAACCACACCTACAGTTTGTAAGCCTAAAACAATAGCTAAAACAATAAAACTCGTAATTAGGATGTCAATGGTTTTGGTGTTGAAACCTAATGTTTTTGCATAGTCTTTATCAAACAATAATATTTTGAATTCCTTCCAAAAGAGTAAAAGCACCAATAAGCACAGTCCAGTCACGATAGCCATTAACCACACATCACTTTCCACTAAGGTTGCCGCTTGACCAAACAGGTATTTGTCTAATCCAGCTTGATTGGCATTGGGTTGTTTTTGAATAAAGGTGAGCAATAACATTCCAAAACCAAAGAACAAGGACAAAATCAATCCCAACGCAGTATCCGATTTTAAATGTGTTTTGGTAATGATACCTCTAATCCAGAACGTGCCAAGTAACCCACTTACTAAAGCACCTAACAAGAGCGTATTGCTGTCTTTTGCTCCAGTAATTAAAAAAGCGATTGCAATTCCAGGTAAGGCAGCGTGGGAAATAGCATCTCCAAGTAAACTTTGTTTTCGGAGTACAGCAAAACTACCCAACATACCAGTAACAGCACCAAGAATTGCGGTTCCAAGTGTGATGGTTCTTAAGGTGTAATCGTTAATTACGAGTTCTATGTATTCTAGAAAGTCTATTGGGATTTTGTTGTTAGAGGTTAGACATTAGTTTTTGTTTTTTTTCATTCCGCAATATCACACTGAGCTTGTCAAAGTATTGATGCGGAATCCATTAATTTTAGATCCTGAATCAAGTTCAGGATGACAGTTTTTAATATTACTCTTGTATACTCACTTTATAATTAATGCCGTAGGTTTTAGTCAGGTTGTCATCATTAAAAATATCCTTAACAGGACCTGTGGCAATTTTTTTCACATTTAAGAAAGTTACCCAATCAAAATATTCAGGAACCGTTTGTAAATCGTGATGCACGACGATAACGGTTTTTCCTGCTTTTCGCAATTCCTTTAAAATATTGATAATGGCAATTTCAGTAGTGGCATCAACACCTTGAAAAGGTTCATCCATAAAATATATGGAAGCGTCCTGCACCAAAGCTCGTGCTAAAAAAATACGCTGTTGTTGTCCTCCAGATAACTGACTAATTTGTCTATTTTTAAAAGGCAACATACCTACTTTTTCCAAAGCTTCAAGAGCTGCTTTTTTTTCTTTTTGACCAGGACGTTTTATCCAGCCTAAACTGCCATAAGTTCCCATCATGACAACATCTAAAGCTGTTGTTGGGAAATCCCAATCTACACTTCCTTTTTGAGGCACATAAGCAACCAAATCACGTTGTTTCTCGTAAGGTTTTCCATAAATGGAAACACTACCAGCAATAGGTTTTAAAATACCCAATATGGCTTTGATGAGTGTCGATTTTCCTGCGCCATTTGGCCCAACAATAGCCATAAGAACACCTTCAGGAATTTCTAAATCAATATCCCAAAGTACAGGTTTGTAGTTATAAGCAACCGTTAAATCATCGACTTGTACAGCTATTTTTTTCATTATTTCAACGCATTAACAATAGTATTTACATTATACTCAAACATGCCAATATAAGTACCTTCATTAGTTCCAGTATTTCCAAGCGCATCAGAATATAAAGTGCCTCCAATTTCCACATTGTGACCTTTAGATTTTACTGCGGCTTGGAGTGCTTCAATGGTACGTTTGGGTACTGAACTTTCTACAAATATAGCCTTAATGCCTTTTTCAATAATAAAAGCTGATAATTTTTGAACATCTTGAACACCAGCTTCAGTTGCTGTTGAGAGTCCTTGTAGGCCAACAACTTCAAAATTGTAAGACCTTCCAAAGTAATTAAAGGCATCATGAGCTGTTACTAAAAAGCGTTTTTCTCTTGGTAATTCCTCAATCTTTAATGTGATATCAGACTTTAGGCTTAAAAGACGCTTGTAGTAGTTTTGCCAATTTTCCTCATACAGTTGGGCATTTTCAGGATCTTTTTCTTGTAAAACCCTTGACACTTCACTTCCAAAGCTGATAAAGTAATCAATATTAAACCATACGTGAGGATCGTAATTTGAAGCAAAATAGTCGGAACCTATTAAGGTAGATTTGTCAATGACATCAGTTAAGGCAATTGGCGTTTTTCCACTTCGTTCCATTTTTTCAAAGACTTCAACGAGCTTACCTTCCAAATGCAATCCGTTGTAAAAAATAATATCAGCATTTACCAATTTGGTAACATCGCCTTCGCTTGCTTTGTAAAGGTGAGGGTCGACACCACTTCCCATTAATCCTTGAAGGTTGATATTATCTCCACCAATGTTTTTAACCAAATCGGTAATCATGGTTGTTGTGGTAACCACATTGAGTTTACCATCTGTTGACTTTTCATTTTTACAGCTTGTAAAAGAAATAAGTAGGAGTATTAAGAGTGCTAACTTTTTCATTTTTTAAATTTAGATAAATATATGTTTTTAAGAAAACATTGTGCTATTAGTGTTTTTGTATATAAAAACCTGAAGATGATGCGGTCGTGTTTGCAGTCATCTTCAGGTGGCTTGAATTACCAATTCAAATTTTTAATTTAATTGAAACCGCATTCCAAAAAACAAACGACGTCCTTGGTTTGGAGCATAAACATAGGATGGGTCAAATGTTAATGCATAAGGGTTTTCAGAAGTAGCCATAACACTTCCGTCAGGATTATAATCAACATTTTCATCAAAGGGATCGTGTGATCTTGCAATAATGAATGGTTCTCCTTTGTTTGGAGTCCAATTTAAAAGATTTTTAATGCCAGCATAAAGCTCTATGTTTTTAATGCCATCATACGTTAATTGAATATTTTGTACACTCCATGTTGGTGATTTGTCATTTCTAGGGTCTAAATCGCCTAACGTTGGTAATCGCATTGGGCCATAAATGTTCCCAGTGTAATCTAAAGTTAGGTTGGTTTTATAGTGTTTGTAAGATAATGCCCAAGTACCTGAGAATTTTTCAGTTAAAATTTGATCAATGGTTTCGTCGTTTTCGGTTTGTGAAACATCTTGATGAGTAACACCTAAAAGAGCTTTAATGCCATTGCCAAAAACCGCATCAATGTTTAAGCTAGCCCCTTTAGAGGTTGCGTGTCCATCAAGGTTATCATATATAATTTGGTTTGGATTGGTGTCATAATCTGGCAATATAGCATTTGTAAAATGTGTGTACCAAAGCGATGCGTCAAATGTAAATATAAACCCATTTTTGGTGTATAATTTTTTGAGGTAGTTAAGATTAACGTTATATGATTTTTCAGGTTTAAGTGTTTCCTCAATAATTACATCTCTAGCGCCTGTTAGTGCTGCATGTTCTTCAGTGAAAAGGTTTACAACACGAAATCCTGTTCCTGCATTCACTCTAAAAATATCATTTTCGGTAGGCTTGTAACGGTAAGCTATTCTTGGTGTAAATATAGAGCCATGACGTTTATCGTAATCATAACGTGCACCTAAAAGTAACTTTTGTTTTGAGCTAAGCGAAATTTCATCTTGGGCAAAAATTGAAGGTATTGTTACTTCATCGGCATTAAGGGTTGCTGTGGTGTTGTCGTTGTAGAAATTATATCGCGCTGCTGCACCTATTAAGATATTGTGATGGTTTAAAGATGTGTCCCAAACCAATTGCCCAAATCCGATGCGCTGTTTTGCCAGATATGGAGTATCTCCATATACCGAATTTTGATCATGATCGGAATATGAAAACTGAAGGTTAACGGTTTCCTTAATAGGAAGTTGATAATTTCCAATAATCTCAAAGCGTGAAGTGTATATGCTTTCGCCATAAACGTCGTTTCCGCCTCTGTAACTTGGATTCCATTGCATTTCGCCTCCCCAACGATCTTCATAAAAATAGCGACCTGCTAATGAAAATTTACGATTGTTGCTGCGTTTAAAATCCCATTTTTGAAATATTGAAATTCGATCTTGTAGTGTGACATCAGTAAAATTGTCGTTGTTATTATCGATTGGGTTGGAGTAATTATAGTAATTGGTCCCTAGTAGCATTGTTGTTTTTTCTCCAATAATAGCTTTGTAGCCAAGGTCGATGTTGGCTTCGCCCCAACCTGTTACAAAACCATCTGCCGATAATTTTGAAGTATTTTCAGGCAACTTGGTGATAATATTTATTAAACCACCAACAGCTTCACTTCCATAAAGAGAAGACGCTGGACCTTTAACAATTTCAACTTGTTCAATTAATGAGTTTGGAATTCCTGATAAGCCGTAAACAGTTGAGAGTCCGCTTACAATTGGCATACCATCTATAAGCACTAATGTGTAAGGACCTTCCAATCCATTAATATGAATATCGCCAGTGTTGCAGACATTACAGTTTAATTGAGGTCTAACACCATTCACGTTTTGTAGTGCTTCAAAAATATTTGGAGTTGGGTTTTTCTTTAAAAACGTAGGAGAATACACTTCAACTGGAACTGGACTTTCCAATCGGTTTACAGGTTTAAGCGTTCCTGTAACAACAACTTCATTTAAAGATTCAGAAAGACTCAAATCAAAATTCACAATTACATCACTATTGGAAATAGTTATTGACTTACTCTCAGACCGAAACCCAGTAAATGATGCAATTATAGTATAGTTTCCTGGTGAAACATTGGTAATAGTATAGGTGCCATTTTCATTACTTACAGCGCCTTTGGTTGTATTTTTTAAATAGACGTTTACAAATGAAAGCGGTTCGCCTTCAGAAGAGATCGTTCCTTTGATATTTTGAGCAAATGAATTGAAAGATATAAACAAGCAAAATAAGCAGAGTATATTTTTTTTCATTAGTATTTGTATTAATTTTAAACAAAGGTAAAATAAAATTTAGACAAATCTAAAAATAAAATTAAATGATTCTTTTTTTATCTTTGTTAAGATGAATACTAGAACAGAAGAAAACTACTTAAAGGCCATTTATCATTTAGGAGAAAATGGAGCCTTAAATGTGAGCACTAATGCAATTGCAGAAGTCATGAACACCAAAGCCTCTTCGGTGACTGATATGGTGAAAAAACTATCGGAAAAAGCGTATGTGAATTACAAAAAATACCAAGGTGTCACATTAACCAAAGAAGGTCAAAAAGTAGCAATTAGCATTATAAGAAAACACAGACTTTGGGAGGTGTTTTTGGTTGAAAAGCTAAATTTCACTTGGGACGAAGTCCATGAAGTTGCTGAGCAACTAGAACATATTAAGTCTGATAAATTAATAAGAGAGCTTGATGTTTTTTTGGAATTTCCTTCACACGATCCACATGGCGATCCAATTCCTGATCAAGACGGAAACTTTAAAGATTTTGAAAAAATATTATTATCGCAAGCACAAATTGGGAAAGCCTATAAATGTGTAGGTGTCAATGATTCGTCATCTGATTTTTTAAAATATTTAGACCTTAATGGCATTTCTCTAGGTACAAAAATTACCGTTGTCCATAAAGAAACCTATGATAATTCTTTGAAGATTAGACTCAATTCTTCAGAAATAACAGTATCTCAAAATGTCGCAAAAAACTTGTTTTTAAATCAAGCCTAATCACGTATTTACGGAAGTGTTTTTTTATTAGTATTTTCACAAATCAATTTTCAAAACTTAATTATGTATCGTCTTCAATTTCTTTTATTCTTGACGTTTAGCATCATCACTAGTTATGCGCAAAACGAAAAAATACCATTTCAACCTTTAGATGTTTTTGAATTAGAATGGGTTAGTGATCCGCAAATTTCACCTGATGGTACACAAATTGTTTACCGAAGAAACGGATTTGATATTATGAAAGATAATTCTAGAGGCAACCTCTGGATTATTAATACTGACGGAACATCACATCGAAAATTAACCTCTAGAGAAGTAGGAGAGTCACAAGCAGCATGGTCGCCAAGTGGAGATCGTATAGCGTTTGTGAGTTCTACCGATGAAGGTGCCGAAATTTATATGTATTGGGTAAGTTCTGGTCAAATTGCCAAATTATCACAATTAGAAAAATCACCAGGAAACCTAACTTGGTCACCAGATGGTTCACAAATAGCATTTACCATGTTTGTTGATGAAAAACCACCTGTTGTAGCACAAATGCCATCAAAACCTAAAGGCGCTAAATGGGCTGAACCAGCTCGAATTACAGACAGATTAAAACACGAAGCTGATGGTAGAGGTTATATGCCAACAGGCTTTACACATATTTTTATGATTTCTGCCGAAGGCGGAACAGCACGTCAATTAACATCAGGAGATTACAGTCATGGAGGAAGTTTGTCGTTTTCACCTAACGGAAAAGAGATTTACTTCTCTGCAAATAGAGTAGACGATTGGGAATATAGATTTAGAAATAGCGAAGTCTATAAAGTGAATGTGAATACCCAACAGATAACCGCTTTAACTACTCAAGATGGACCAGATTATTCGCCAAAAGTATCACCTGATGGAAAAACCGTTGCGTTTTTAGGCTATTTAGACAAAGTTCAAGACCATCAAAATACGGTTTTGCATTTAATGAATACTGATGGAAGCAATCGAAGAATTATTTCTTCTGGCTTGGATGAAAGCGTTTCAGATATTACTTGGGACACTTCAGGAAAAGGCTTGTACTTTATGTATGATGAAAAAGGAAATACCAAAATAGGTTACATTACAACCTCAGGAAAAATTTCAAAACTTACTGATAATGTTGGAGGTACAACTTTAGGAAGACCTTATGCGTCTGGTTCGTATTCGGTGTCAAATAAAGGTGTTATTGCTTACACGCAAACACGACCAGAATATCCTGCAGAATTGGCTGTAATTCAAAATAAAAAAACACCAAAACTCATTACTGGTTTAAATGCTGATGTTTTAGCACACAGACAACTTGGTAAGGTAGAGGAAGTGTGGTACAAATCGACGTTTGATGGAAGAGATATTCAAGGATGGATTGTAAAGCCACCTTTTTATGATGCTTCTAAAAGCTATCCGTTATTGGTCGAAAATCATGGAGGACCGATTTTAAACTATGGTGATCGTTTTACAGCTGAAATTCAATTGTACGCAGCAGATGGTTATGTGGTGTTTTATCCAAACCCTAGAGGAAGTACAAGCTATGGTGAGGAATTCGGGAATCTATTGAAGAACAATTATCCTGGACAAGACTATAACGATGTGATGGATGGTGTGGATTATTTAGTTGAAAAAGGCATTGCAGATAACGACCAATTGTTTGTAACTGGAGGAAGTGCAGGAGGAATTATGACTGCGTGGATGATAGGAATGAACAATCGTTTTAAGGCAGCGGTTGTGGTAAAACCTGTAATGAATTGGATTAGTAAAACGTTGGTTGCTGACAACTATTTTTATTACAAAGACACACGTTATCCAGGACATCCTTGGGAAAACTTTGAAAACTATTGGAAGTTTTCACCAATTTCTTTAGTAGGAAATATTGAAACACCAACAATGGTTATGGTTGGGATGAACGATTTACGAACACCACCTAGTGAAGCCAAACAATTATATCATGCTTTAAAGTTACGTAAGATAGAAACTGTTTTGGTTGAAATTCCTGAATCGTATCACAATATTGCTGCAAAGCCTAGTAACTTGATTAGTAAAGTAGCACATACTTTGGCGTGGTTGAAGAAGTATAATAAATAGTTAGTTGGCAATAATTGAAAAACACTAAGAAGAAATGAAAACTTCAATAGTACTAATATTTTTGTTTTTATTTTCTTGTCAAACTAAAAAAGGACAGAAAGAAAACACAGATATTTCAAATTTTAAGCAAACTGACAAATCCATAAATAAAAATGAGCATTTATTTACTCTTAATGAGATAAATAGTGAAAATTTGGTTAAAATTATTCCTCCTAAAAATTCTGACTTTGAATTGCCAGATAGCACTGCTAAAACTGAACCTTATAAGAACGAAGATTTTAATGCTGATGGAAAAAACGATATTATGGTTTATTTAGGAGCTTGCGGAACTGGAGGTTGTATCTATGGTATCTTTTTAAATCAAAATCAGAACTATTATAAATTGGTCTTTATGGATTATCTTAAAGGTGCTGAATTTGAAGTGGAAAATAATGGTTTTATAAGTGTTAAATCCTATGAGGAAATAGAGCCATATAACCCATCAAAACTATCTGTTACAAAGTTTAAATTCAATGAAACAAAATATAAATACGAATTAGATACAACTTATGTGTATTTAGATAGGTAATAAACCAAAAACGAAGAGCACTTATCAACTTGCTCTAAGTTTCTTATACTGACCGTTAACTGCAGCCACAATTGCTGTTGCCACAAGATTTAGTTGTCGCTTTTTTTGGCTTCCAAATAAATTTTTTGACCAAAAATAATATAGCGATTCCTAATGTAACAAAAACCAATATGTTTTGAATAGTATCGTTCATCTTATTTTAAAAATTGAAATGCCAATAAAGCAACAATATACGCAAAAGCACTCATAGTTATAAGTTGTAGCATTGGCCATTTCCAAGAATTAGTTTCTCGTTTTACTATAGCTAATGTACTCATACATTGCATTGCAAAGGCATAAAACAACAATAAAGAAATCCCTGAAGCTAGCGTGAATACTTTTGTGCCATCGTTGTGTGTTTCGGCAGCCATTTTGTTTTTTATGGTGTCTTCATCTTCGTTATCATTGGCGCTACCAACACTGTAAATCGTGGCAAGTGTTCCCACAAAAACTTCGCGAGCTGCAAAAGAAGTGACTAACCCAATACCAATTTTCCAATCGTAACCTAATGGTTTAATTACAGGTTCAATGGTTTTACCAACAATACCTATATAGCTATACTCTAGTTTATGAGCAGCAATTTTATCATTCAATTCGTCTTCAGAAAGTTGAGGGCTTTCAGTTTTTACTATGTTTTCAGCGTCGTTAAATCGTTCTCCAGGACCATACGAAGCTAAAAACCACAATACAATAGAAATGGCTAAAATGATTTTACCTGCTTCGAATACAAAGGTTTTGGTTTTTTCCAAAACGGTCAACCCTACATTTTTCAACAAAGGAAATTTATAACTAGGCATTTCAACCACAAAGTAGGATTTGCTCTTTATTTTCAGCACTTTGTTTAATATATAAGCCGAAAATATAGCAGTTAAAAAACCAATAATATATAAAGACATTAGGGTTAATGCTTGGTAGCTTAAACCTAAGAAACGTCCGTCTGGAATAACCAAAGCAATAATGATAACATACACTGGCAATCGTGCAGAACACGTTGTAAAAGGTGTAACCAATATGGTAATTAGACGTTCTTTCCAGCTTTCAATATTTCTTGCAGCCATAACAGCAGGAATAGCACAAGCGTTTCCTGAAATTAAAGGCACTACGCTTTTTCCGCTTAGTCCAAAACGACGCATTACACGATCCATTAAAAATACAACGCGACTCATGTAACCGCTTTCTTCTAGTAGAGCAATAAAGAAAAAGAGGAATGCAATAGGTGGAATAAATACCATAATACCACCTATTCCTGCAATAATACCTTCGGCTAATAAATTTGTGAATACGCCTTCAGGTAAGGTGTTTTTTACCCAATCGGCTAAAGTAGCAAACCCTTCATCAATCAAATCGGTTGGGTAAGCTGCCCAATTATAAACCGCTTGGAACATTAATAGTAAAATGGCAAAGAAAATTACATAACCCCAAACTTTGTGCGTTAAAATCCTGTCTAGTTTAATACGAAGGTCCTTAGCGTTTTTAAGGTCTATGGTTTGTCCTTTTTTAAGCACATTGTTTATAAACTGATAGCGCTTAATGGTTTCCTTTTGCTGAAGTCGTTTTAAATCGGCTTTACTTTTGGTTTTAAAATCTTCTAAACTATCAAACTCTTGTCTTTCAACAGTGCCAAAATTAACATCTTGTGTAATGACTAACCAAAGTTTGTATAGTAGCTGATCTGGAAATGCATTTTGAAGGTTTTCAAAATAGGCTTTGTCAATTTCAGAAGCGTTTAAACATCCCTTTGTAGATAGTTTTTTATAATCTGAAATGAGCGTTTTAAGCTCAGAAATACCAGTATTTTTTCTGGTACTCACTAGTGCTATTTTTGTGTTAAGCTCTTTTTCTAAATACTCAATATCTAAAGAAATACCTTTATAATCCATTCTGTCAGACATGTTAATTACCAAAATAGTTGGTATTTCTAAGTCTTTAATTTGGGTAAATAATAAAAGGTTACGCTTTAAATTTTCAACATCGCTAACAACAACAGCTACATCAGGAAAATCTTTATCGTTTTTGTTTAAAAGTAGCTCAATAACTACATTTTCATCTAGTGAAGAGGCGTTTAAGCTATAAGTTCCAGGAAGGTCAATAATATGGGCTTTTACACCACGAGGCAGTTTGCAAACACCTTCTTTTTTATCGACAGTAATTCCTGGATAATTACCAACTTTTTGGTTGAGTCCTGTTAAGGCATTAAAAACTGATGTTTTTCCTGTATTGGGATTACCAATAAGCGCTACGTTAATTTGCTTACTCATATAACAATATCAATTAAAATATGAACAGCAGTTTCTTTTCTAATAGCTAAATGCGATCCATTAATATTCAAATACATTGGGTCCGAAAAAGGCGCTACATGTAACAGCTCTACACTATTACCAGGTAAACAACCCATCTCCAATAATTTTAAAGGAATATGAACAGATGAAACATCTTTTATAATTCCTTTTTGACCACGTTTTAAATGTGCTATAGTGTGTTGCAAGCTTATTTAGATTGATTTTAAAGAAGCAAAAATAAGAGAAATATTCAGGGTAAAAAAATGCTTAACAAAAATCTAAGGTTTTTCCTGCTTTAATGTTTCAATGTCTTCTAATAATTGTGTAATATCTTCAGGTTTTGTACCATCATAAAAACCTCTTATTTGGCGTTTTTTGTCAATAAGCATAAAGTTTTCGGTATGAATCATATCATACTCATCACCACTTCCAACGGTTTTAACTGCTAAGTAACTTTTTCTAGCAAGCTCGTAAATTTGCTTTTTGTCACCTGTTACCAAGTTCCATTTTTTGTCATTAACGCCTTTTTGTTTTGCATAGCGTTTTAACTGCGCAACAGAATCAATTTTTGGAGTAACCGAATGCGATAATAGCATTACTTCATCATCATCAATTATTTCCTTTTGTATTTTATACATATGGTCTGTCATTATTGGGCAAATGGTTTGACAGGTTGTAAAAAAGAAATCCGCCACATAAATTTTATCCTTGTAATCGTTTTGGGTTATGGTTTGTCCGTTTTGATTTGTTAAGGAAAAGTCTGCAATTTTATGATACTTTTTTTGGTGCTGAATAGTGCTGTCAACCATTTCATAATTCACCATTGCAGGTTGATAAATAGGAAGTACTTTTTTAGGTTTTAAAATAGAATAGAATATTGAAATTATAATTGCCGAAACGATTAATAAAACAATTCCGAAAAATTTGTATTCTTTAAAAAAAGACAGCATTTTGCTTGATTTTGAGGTGAAAACGTAAGATTTGAATACAAAAATACGACACAATACCCATAAAAGTGGTATTTTTAACATGATAAATTAAAGCTATGAGAACATTTTTACCTTACCTGTTTTTTGTCCTTTCAATTACTGCTTTTGGGCAAGATTTTAATGAAACTTTGAACACTATTAGAGAAGCTGAAGCCAAAGCAGCGCTCAACCAAATGTTCTACAGAGCAAATCTCAATACAGGTAATTATGATTTAAAATATCATAGATTAGAATTAAATGTTGACCCTTCGGTGTCATTTATTTCAGGAGATGTCACCACTTATTTTGAAGCTAAAGAAGCGTTAACCGAAATTACTTTTGACCTTGCTGATAACATGACCGTTTCGCAAGTGTTACATAATGGTAATACATTATCGTATACACAAAACTCTGATGATGAACTCATAATTACACTTCCTGCTGTACAAAATGCAGGTGTGCTAGATTCTTTGACTATAAGTTACTCTGGTAATCCCATAAGTTCTGGGTTTGGTTCTTTTGAACAAACAACTCATAATGGAGACCCAATAATATGGACATTATCCGAGCCTTATGGAGCTAAAGGTTGGTGGCCTTGTAAACAAGATTTAATTGATAAGATAGACTCTGTTGATGTGTATTTAACAACGCCTCAATTTAATCCTTCAAACGAAGCATATGTTGCTGTGTCAAACGGTTTGGAAATAAGTCAAACCACAAACGGAAGCGATAAAACCACACTATATAAGCATCGTCACCCAATTCCTGCATATCTAATAGCAATTGCGGTTACTAATTATGAAGTGTATTCGCATACAGTATCTAACAATGGTAACCCATTTGATATTGTCAATTATGTGTTTCCTGAAAACTTAGCAAGCGCTCAAGCTAGTACTCCAGTTACTGTTGATATAATGAATATTTTTTCTGATTTATTTGAAGAATATCCTTTTGCTGACGAAAAATACGGTCATGCTCAGTTTGGTTGGGGAGGTGGAATGGAACATACAACGGTTTCATTTATGGGAAATTTTAGCAGAAATCTTATTGCACACGAGCTAGCACACCAATGGTTTGGAAATAAAATAACTTGTGGTAGCTGGAAAGATATTTGGCTTAATGAAGGTTTTGCGACTTACTTATCAGGAATTATAATTGATGAGTTAGACGGTAATGATGCTTTTAGAACTTGGAAACAGCAACGCACAAATTCCATTACATCAGCACCTGATGGAGCTGTGTATTTATCAGATACCGACACGTTAACTGTTGGTAGGATTTTTAGTGGTAGATTAAGTTATAATAAAGGCGCAATGGTATTGCACATGCTACGAAAAAAACTTGGAGATACTGAGTTTTTTGGAGGACTTCAAACTTATTTAGTAGATGAAGACCATGCTTATGACTATGCAAAAACAGCAGATTTTATTAATATTATCGAAACCACCAGTGGGCAAGACCTAACAGAGTTTTTTAGCGACTGGTTATATAACGAAGGATACCCTAGTTACACCATAAACTGTACGCAACAGTCAACTACAGAAATAGATATTGAAATTAGCCAAACCCAAAGTCATGCATCAGTATCGTTTTTTGAAGCTCCAGTACCTATTCGATTAATTGGGACTGAAGGTGAGACGCTTGATTTAGTACTAGATAACACAATAAACAATCAAGTCTTCAATGAGAGCGTTAATTTTATTGTAGATACTGTTATTTTTGATCCTGAAGCCGATTTAATTTCAAGAAACAATACAGTGTCATTGAGCATTAACGAAGAAGCTTTTAATAATAAACTACTTATTTATCCGAGTCCAGTTTCTGAAACGTTAAACATAAAAAAACCTGACTTTTTACAAGTAGAAGAAGTAAGGGTTTATAATGCCTTGGGTCAACTATTGTACAATAGCGAATGGACTTCCATAATTGACACAACTCCTTTTTCAACAGGATTACTTTTTGTTCAACTTCAAACCAACGAAGGAATAATTAATAAATCTGTGTTAAAAAACTAATGAATAGTTTACATAATGTTTTCAAAATGCGGTTAAAAAGTTATTTTTGTGGCTTAATTTTTTAAGAGATACATGGAGTTTGTAATTAAAATATCTCAATTTTTATTGAGTCTTTCACTTCTAATCGTGCTTCACGAATTAGGACACTTTATACCAGCAAAAGCATTTAAAACCAGAGTAGAAAAATTCTACTTATTCTTTGATGTAAAATACTCGTTATTTAAAAAGAAAATAGGAGAGACTGTTTATGGTATTGGTTGGTTGCCACTAGGAGGTTATGTTAAAATCTCAGGAATGATTGATGAGAGCATGGACAAGGAGCAAATGGCACAACCACCACAACCTTGGGAGTTTAGATCTAAACCTTCATGGCAACGTTTAATTATTATGCTTGGTGGTGTAACGGTTAACTTTATTTTGGCTTACGTTATTTATGTATTTATTTCATTAGCTTATGGTGATATTGATATTACATCAAGTAGTGTGAAGGATGGTTACATGGTGACTAACCCAATATTAAAAGACTTAGGAATAAAAACAGGGGATAAGGTTATAGCTATCAATGACGAAGAGATTGAAACTGTATCACAAATAAGAAGAAAAATTATTTCTGCTGAAAAACTTACAATTTTAAGTGGTAACGAGACTAAAGAAGTTGTGCTTCCTGAAGATTTTTTAGGTCAATTCAGTTCTAGTGAAAGCAAGAGTTTTTTCTCGTTACGCTATCCTTTTATCTTAGAAAAAATTCCTGATACATCTGTAAACGCTTCTGCAGGTTTACAACCTAAAGATGTTATTGTTTCTTTAAACGGAAAATCTTTAAAGTATTATGACCAGTATGATGCAATAATGGATTCTTTAACTGCAACACACAAGACAATTGATGTTGGTATTTTAAGAGATGGTCAACAATTAACAAAGACGCTTAAGGTTGAAGACGGTAAATTTGAAATTAAAGCAGGAGGGGATCTTAATGACTTAGAACGCTTAGGCTATTATGATATCGTTAAGACCGATTACACTTTTGGTGAAAGTTTTGGAGCAGGACTATTAAAGTTTAAAGACCAAGTTGCTAGTTATGGCGAACAGCTTAAAAAAATATTCAATCCAAAAACAGGAGCATATAAAGGTGTAGGAGGTTTTAAGGCTATTTACGACGTGTTCCCAGACACTTGGAGCTGGCAAGATTTTTGGGCGCTTACAGCGTTTCTATCAATTATGTTGGGTGTATTAAATTTATTGCCAATACCAGCTTTAGATGGAGGTCATGTAATGTTTTTACTCTATGAAATGATATCAGGAAGAAAACCAAGTGAAAAGTTTTTAGAGCGTGCTCAAATGGTTGGTTTCTTCATTCTTATTGCTTTAGTATTATTTGCTAACGGTAATGATATCTTTAAAGCATTATTTAAATAGAAATATTTTTCAAATAAATTTGTTGAAATTAAAAAATAACATATATTTGCGCTCGCAAAAGCGAAAAGAAACACTCCTCCTTAGCTCAGTTGGTTAGAGCATCTGACTGTTAATCAGAGGGTCCTTGGTTCGAGCCCAAGAGGAGGAGCAAAAAAAATCCCATCGATTTCGATGGGATTTTTTATTTAATACTATTTCTTAATAATTATTTTTCAGAACTCTGATACTTCTTTTGTAGTTGGGTGATCATTTCAGAAGTCATTTTTTCCATATCAAAGGTATGGTTCCAATTCCAGTCTTTTCTAGCTTCAGAGTCATCAATAGATTTTGGCCAACTATCAGCAATTTGTTGTCTAAAGTCTGGGTTATATGATATTTCAAAATCAGGAATATGTTTTTTAATTGCGCTATAAATGTCTTTAGGAGTAAAGCTGATAGCTGCTAAATTATATGAAGAACGAATACTGATGTTTTCAGCAGGTGCTTGCATTAATTTTACCGTAGCCTCAATAGCATCGTCCATAAACATCATTGGAAGCTCTGTGTTTTCAGATAAAAAACACTCGTAATTTTTGTCAGTAATTGCTTTATGGTAAATTTCAACGGCATAATCAGTTGTTCCACCACCAGGTAATGTTTTCCAACTAATAATTCCAGGGTATCTTATGCTTCTAACATCAACACCATATTTGCTATTATAATATTCGCACCAACGCTCACCAACTTGTTTTGTAATACCATAAACTGTTGTTGGTTCCATTACTGTGTATTGAGGTGTGTTGTCCTTAGGTGTTGTTGGTCCAAAGACTGCAATACTAGAAGGCCAAAATACACTTTTAATAAAACCTTCTTTAGCAAGATTTAATACATGAAACAGTGAGTTCATGTTTAAATCCCAAGCTTTCATAGGATATTTTTCTCCAGTAGCACTCAACATAGCAGCCATAAGATATATGGTGTCTATTTGATGTTTTTCAACACAAATTTTAACTGAAGCATAATCTTGGGCATCGACAATTTCAAAAACACCAGAGTTGACAACATCTAAATTGTTGTAATTAATATCGCTAGCAATAACATTATTTTTTCCATGGGTTTCTCTTAGTTTTGAAGTTAACTCAGAACCAATTTGTCCAC
The DNA here is from genome assembly GCF_039524015.1 of Gaetbulibacter jejuensis. Classification (NCBI taxonomy): domain Bacteria; kingdom Pseudomonadati; phylum Bacteroidota; class Flavobacteriia; order Flavobacteriales; family Flavobacteriaceae; genus Gaetbulibacter; species Gaetbulibacter jejuensis. The sequence continues at coordinate 570,559 of NZ_BAAAGF010000001.1, forward strand.
ATGCACCAATTACTAAAATCTTTGGCATTTTTTTGAAATTATTTGTTCGTTCAAAAATAATAAGAATAAAGAGTACCTAAAACTTAAAACAAAAAATTATTCTCTAATTTTATACTAATGTTTAAACCATCAAGTTTAGTTATATTTACACCTTGTTGCATTAAAACCTATAAGAAATACTATGCGTGCTTTAAGCCATATACTATTACTCATTTGTTGTGTTATTATGCTTAGTTGTAATTCTAGATCAAAAAAAGAATTACAAACAACAGATGATGTAAAAACAGAAGATACAAATAAAATAAGCTCAAATGACATTGAAGCATTAGCTTTTGATGATTATATTTTAAGTAATGCTTCTAAAACTAAAATCATGGATTGGCAAAAACTTCATGAACTTAATACGCAGGTTGAGTTTTTAAAAAAAGGTGATTTGTCTTTCTTTTCAGCTAACGATTCTATAGTTAAATCATTTGTATTTCAACTTAAAGAAGAAACACCTGAAAATGTTGATACAGATATTATAAAATCTAGAGTTACTGCTTTGGAAACAAAAATTCTAAAGCTTAACAATACAATTGAATTAACAAATATCCCAAAGGAAGAGGTTTTAATGAATATTAAAGAGGTTTTGGTTGCTATGTCCAATCTCAACTTTCAAATCAACAAGAAGTTTGAACTGGATGCAAATAATATTGAGAAGCCGCTTTAATAAAACTTATTTACTCCTTAGCAGCTCTTGCTTGTAAAGCCTCTTTACTAATTTTAGCTAAATTAAAGTTTGGATCAGTAGCTAAAGCTCTGTTTAATACAGCTACAGCCTCATTAGTATTCGCTTCTTTGTCTTCGTTAAAAATTAATATTGCTCTTAAGTAAGTTAAAGCAGCACTTAATGATACTTGATAAGGTGTTTGCATTTCGTAGTAAGTGCGCTTCATATCGCTAGTTGCATTGGTTAACCCATATTCAATAGCTGTTTTTGCTCCAGCTAAATCGTTTAACTGAATTTTTAAATCGGCAATTTCATAAGCTAAATACGCATTTGCTTGTCTTTGAAAAAGGACTTCATAATGCTCTAAAGCGCGTTTAGGTTGATTAAGTGCTTTTAAGGATAATGCTTTTACTTCTACATTGATATTAGAGTCTGTTGGGTTTTTATCAATACCAATAGTGTTTAATGCTTCTAGGTGTCTTCCTTCAGAAGCATAAACGTATGCCAATGTGTCTTTTCTTGCCTGAGTAGGGTTAAGTACGTCTAAATGAGTCATGGCATTTATAATGCCTTGAATATCACCTTGTGCTGTCATTTGCTTGTAATACTTTTCAAAATGTTTTTCAAGCTCAGACTTAGTTTGCGCGCTTGCACTAAGAGCAATCATTGTTATAGATAGAAGTAAAAACTTTTTCATGTCATAAAATTTAAAGCGTTAAAACTATAAAAATATATGGGAATAGGTCTTAAAAACTTGCTAATATTTAATCAATTTGTATGGTTTTTTTAATAACCACAGCATCATTTAATACAAATGGCTTTGGAATCATGTCTGCAGGACGTTTTGGAACTCTAAATAGAGGATTATCTAACATATCAAATGAGGCTTCAAGTAAATCAATTTTTGTGCTTTGATTTTCAGGAACAGTAAACTCAAGTTCTAAAAATTTATCATCTGCAACAAAATAACTAAATAGCCTATTGAACCTTCTGTTTTCAAAAACATAGGTTTCACTTTCAGCTTTAGGAATAGTGTAACCGTTAACGTTAAAGGATAAAAACACGTTGGTAGAATCAGAAAATAGCTCCAATCTATTCACATTTCGTTGAGGTGAAATAAATAGTTTTATTTCTCTTTTACCATCTACAATAGTATCCTTTTTAACATCAATGTAAGGGTGTTTTAAGGGTTTAATGTTAGTTTTTTTAGTAAACGTAAATTGAGTTTTATACTTACTGGCAATGGTGAATTTTGACAGTGAATCTATATGGTCTGGATTGTCAGTAAGGTAGCTTTCAGTCCAAGGGTCTAAAATATTGTCGTAAGTAGCCCAAACAGCTTCGTTTTTGTCGCTATCTAAGATGTAAACCAAACTATTTGGTTTTGGACGTTCTTCATTAAAATCAGATTTTAAATGTGCTGAAATAAAGCAACAAATAGCTAAGAAAAACAATAAGTAAGACCATCTATTTTTATATCTAGAAAACCCAAATAGCGAGATACAAAGTGAAAATATAAGCGACACTAAAAGAGTAGTAGCAATAATAGTTTTTAGGCCTAATCCTACAGGGAACATTTTTACAAAAGGTGATAAAATCATTAATGCAGGAAACAGCAACAGTGCCATTAAAATTAAGTTAGGGTGTTTTTGTCTTACAAGAATAAATAAGCTCACTAAACCAAAATACACAGGAATAATCAAGAAACTAGCACCTTTAAGTTCAAAAGCCATAACTGCTGAAATAACTATCCAGAGCAGTAGAGGAGGAGCAACCAAGCTTGCAGTATTTTCGGGTTTGTACACTTTGTTGTACAACCACATACACACACCTGCCGAAAGGAAGGTAAATGCTAAAATATAGATGTAACCATTGTAAGTAAAACCATGTAGTATTTCATTATACTGAGGATATATTGCTTTTAAAACACTCCATCCAAAGTACCCAATTACTCCATTAATAACTAAAGCAGCAATTCCTGGTAAAATACCAATAAGCATATGTTTTGAGTTAAGCATTCTTTTTTTAATACCATAAAATACCAATGCAATAAATAATACAATGGCAATAATAAGCATTGGAAAAATCCATGTATTAGGATAGTTTACAGTTTTAAATAGCGGTACATTAAAATAGACGTCATCTACATCACTTTTTAAATTATTTAAGTTAGTATCACTAAAATAGTAGAGTAGAGGCATTAAATAACTGCCTTGGTGCTCCAGTGTCTCTCTATCTAAGCGTTCATAATTGTCTAAAGCGGTATGGTAATCAAAATGGTCGTCAATAAATGCAAAATTAAAGCCTTCAATGTCTCCATCTTCTCTAAAAATAGTGAGATCAGTATCATTAGGTAGTTTTTTATAAACGCTATATGCGAGTGAGTTTGCTACAGGATATTTAGGGTTGGCTTCAATAAAACCTTTAACCATATTTTGGTTGCCTCCATTGGTTTCAATAAGCATGTAACTTGGCCCTCCACTTCCTCTGGCTTCAAAATTTAATACTAAACCAATGTCTTTTGCCCAAGCATGATTATTTACAAACAGTTCAGCTCCATTAAGTCCTAATTCTTCAGCATCAGAAATTAAAATAATAATATCATTTTTAGGCTGTTTACCTTCGTGTAGGTAAGCTCTTAACCCTTCTAAAATTGTTACCACACCAGATCCAGCATCACTAGATCCAATTGATGAATGCGGATTACTATCATAATGTGTAAGTAGCATAAGCGCTTTGGAGTTATCAGTCCCTTTTAGTCTTGCTAAAATGTTTTTAGGTTTGGTTAAGCTTCCCCATTTTTTATTGTAACTGTAACCGTCTTGAACTTGAGTTTCTAAACCTAATTTTTCTAATTCTTCAATAATATAGTTTCTTACATTTTCGTGTTCGGGAGAACCAACATAATGAGGTGCTTTTGATATTTCTTTTAAATGAACCAATGCACGTTGTGTAGAAAAGGTATTGTCATTGGCATCTAGCTGACTTATTTTGTTAGGCATTAGGGCAGAAAAGCTCCAATAAATAGCAATAATTAAGAGTAGAAAAGCTATAATTTTTTTAAACATAGGAAAGCGTGTTAGTTAGTCTTCTAAATTTACAAAATTATTTCCTATAAAAATATAGTTAGGTTAAGTCGTTTTAAATCAGTAAATTTAAGACTAACATTATTAATAATTAGTTATGGGAATTAAGAGTTTTCAAGGTGCCAGAAAGCAACAAATTAACGCTACTGAAAGCACACAGTTAAAAGTGAGCGATTACATGTCAACCAGTTTAATAACTTTTAAACCAGAACAGTCAGTTGAAGAAGTTATCGAATCTTTAATACGAAATAAGATTTCTGGAGGACCTGTGGTTAATGATAAAAACGAACTTGTAGGTATAATTTCAGAAGGAGATTGCCTAAAGCAAATAAGTGATAGCAGATATTACAATATGCCAATGGCTCAAGACAATGTTGAAAAGCGCATGATAAGAGATGTTGAGACTATAGATGGCAACATGAACGTGTTTGATGCTGCTAATAAATTTTTAAATTCTAAAAGGCGTCGTTTTCCTATTGTTGAAAACGGTAAGCTAGTAGGTCAAATTAGCCAAAAGGATATTTTAAAAGCAGCAATGCAGTTAAAAGGACATAACTGGAAGTAATTTAATGTCTTTTAAAGTTCACGGTTTCAGGCAAATCTGTAATTATAATTTTTTGTTTAACATCACTTTCTAAAGTTGCTATTTTGGAGTAGTTATATTCAGGAATAGGTTCGCTAAGGTTTTTCCATTTTACTATTCCAGCAACCGTTATGGTTTCTCCAATTTCAATTATACCTTCTTTGTAACGAAGCGTTTTATTGAATCCAAAATACCCTGTTGAGTCTATATTATACCTTTTTAAAAGAGATTCAAATTCTGGAGTAGGATTGTTAAAAGTACCTGAAGATGTTTTCTTGTCAATTACTAAATGACTTTTATAGTTTTTTGGATGTTGAGTTGGCTTAATAATAACCATATTGCCATTACTCTCAATAAAGAAATCCTGAAATCGCTCTTCTTCAATTAAGGTTCTCCAATACGAATTTTTGCCATTGCTTTTCTTCTGTTCAATTTTAATATAATAGAAAATACACTTTCTTTTACTAAGTGGAGCAATCAAAGGGTTTTGAACATGCAACGCTTTACCACTTACCTTAACAAATTCATTGCTTTTAAAACTACTTACAGGTTTATAAGGTGTCTTTGCTAAAATTCGTAGTATAGTTTGTTTTGAACTGAAGTAGTATGATGTTATTCCAATTATACTAAGAATAAGAATAACAATGCCTATAATTAGAAATGGTGAGGTTGATAAAAATGGAAGCATGAAAATTTAATTATTGAATACACTATTAGTTGGACATTTACTTTAAATGTTACAGTTTAACTTTCTCGCTTTACCAGTGCATAGTAGTCGCCTTCAATGGGTAAGTAGCCTTGGTCGTAAACAAAGTAATAAACAGTACCTGCTTTGGTTGTATAAATACTTGTTATGTAATTAAAGTCAAACCCTTTTTCAATAAGTTTTGCTCTCGAGGTTTTAGTTTTTTGCTCAGGGTTTAGTGCTTCAAGAATTCTGTAGTTTTTTCTAAGTCGGTTGTTGGTGTTTCGTATTAAGTTTTTACTGTCTTTATTCACTCTGTTATTATATGAATTCCGACAAGCATCGCTACAGAATTTTTTATCAATTCTGCCAACTATTTTCTCACCACATTCAGGACAAGTTTTTTTCATAATCGTTTAGTTTTAATTCATACCAAGAGGCTTTTTCGCCTTCACAATCAAAAACTTCAATATGTTGTAATCCAATTTTTTGAAGCACTTTATTTGAGCCAATATTATCTGTAAGAGCAACTCCTACAATGGTTTTGTATTGTTTTACTTTAAAGCCATAATCTAATGCAACAATAGCCGATTCGGTTGCGTAACCTTTTCCCCAATATCGAGGAATAAAGCGATAACCAATATCATAAAAATCTTGTTTTCCGTTTAAAGAATCTTTTTCACCTGTATTAAGTTTTAACCCTGACCAACCTATAAAATCTCCTGTAGATTTTTCAATAGCAGCCCAACGACCAATTCCTCTTTCTTCGTATTGTTTTATAATGGATTGTATTATTTTTTCTGAATCCTGTTTGGTCTTTACAGGTTTATTGCCCAAGTATTTGTGGACTATTGGGTTAGAATCTAATTCAAACATACCTTCAATATCAGTAGGTAATATCTCTCTTAGAATTAAACGTTCAGTTTCTAATAATGCTTTCATTTATAAGTGATTATTAATAGCGATTTAGCTTGTATACAATATACAAATTATTCGTTTACAAACGACTACAAACATTTACAAACGAATTTAAACAGTTAATAACCGAATAAATTTTGGTATCTGTTTCATATTTGCAGTGTCGAATTAATACTGGATGCACTTCAGTAACATAAGAACTCGATAGTATTAACTGTTTAACATTTAAAAAATTAAAATTATGAACACGCTTAGAAACAAAGTACAGTTGATTGGTAGATTAGGACAGGATCCTGAAATTGTAAATTTTGATGATGATAATAAAATTGCCAAATTTTCTTTAGCTACAGATGATAGCTATAAAGACAAAAACGGAAACAAAGTAGAACGCGCTTACTGGCATAATATTATTGTTCGTGGTGGTCTTGTAAAAGTAGTAGAGAATTATATTTCTAAAGGACAAGAAATTGCGGTTGAAGGGAAACTTACCAATCGCTCTTGGGAAGACAAAGAAGGTAAAAAACACTATACTACTGAAATAGTTTGTAATGAACTTTTGATGTTGAGTAAATAAACTGCAATAAAAAAACCGCTCATTCGAGCGGTTTTTTTATTATTTAATATTGTGATTAAGCCTCACAGCTTGTACACTCTTTTTTCTGTTTGAATTTTTGTGCAGCATTCATACTGTGTTGGTAATACAATGATTTTAAACCAAGCTTCCAAGCTGTAACATGAATGTTGTTTATTTCTTTTACAGGCATTTCAGGATGTACAATAATGTTTACAGATTGTCCTTGATCTATAAATTCTTGTCTTGCTGATGCTTGATAAACTACATCTAATTGGTCAATTTCAGAGTACGTTTTAAACACGTTTTTTTCTTGTTCTGTTAAAAACTCTAAATGTTGTACAGAACCATCCATATCTCTAATGCTTCTCCAAACTTCGGTAGTGTTTTGTCCTTTTTCTTCTAATAAATTTTCCAAGAAAGGATTCTTTATTGTTGTTTTTATTTTAGCAATATCTTTTACATAAATATTTGACCATATTGGCTCAATACCTTGAGATACTTGTCCTAAAATAAACGCCGAAGATGTTGTAGGTGCTACAGCGTTTAATGTTGTGTTTCTACGACCGTAACCTTTTAATACTTTAGGCTCTCCAAATTTTACAGCCAACTCTTCTGAAGCTTTGTATGAACGCTCTTTTATAGTTTTAAAGATTTCACGGTTTAAGTTAAATGCTTCTTGACTATCAAAGGCATGCATTCTAGACTGTAATAAAGAGTGCCATCCTAAAACACCTAATCCTAAAGCACGGTTTTCTTTTGCAAAGTTGTAAGCACGCTCCATAAACAAGAATGTTTGACGGTCATCTCTATTATCAGAATCACGATATACTTCTAGTTTTTCAATGAATTCTGTTATTACAGCATCCAAGAAATAAATCATAGTTTCTACTGCGTCTGTGCTTTTCCACTTATCGTAGTGTAATACATTTATACTAGAAAGTACACATACAAACGACCAATCATCGTTTGATGGTAACATAATTTCAGTACATAAGTTACTTGCGTGTATGCTGTGGTTTTTATCTTTATAAACTTCTGGTTTACCATTGTTAGCATTGTCTGTAAAGAATACATAAGGGTAACCCATTTCACCACGACTTTGTAATACTTTTGCCCAAATAGTACGTTTTTCAACATCACCAGCAATCATTTCTTCCATCCACTTGTTGGTAACTGTTACACCATGTGTTAACTGCTGTATTGGGTTACCTTCAGTACCTATTTCTAAAAACTCTTTAATATCTGGATGCTCAATTGGTAAATATGGAGAAAAACGACCACGACGTACAGAACCTTGACTAACCACATCAACCATAGACTCAAACAACTGCATAATATGAACTGCACCAGATGCTTGCCCATTGTTTTTTACAGGAGCTCCTCTATGACGAATTTTACCAAAAAACCCAGAAGTACCACCACCTAATTTTGACATCATACCAACTTCTGACTGTGTGTAAAGAATATTACCCATGTCATCATCAATATGAGAACCAAAACAGCTTATTGGTAAACCACGTTCTTTACCAAAGTTAGACCAAACTGGAGACGCTAAAGAGAAAAACCCTTCAGACATATAGTGATAAAACTTATCTGCATATCCAGGAATTTGAAGAATATGTTCTGCGCGTTCAGCAATTTCTCTAATACGTTGCTTGGGCGTTACGCCTTCGGTTAAGTATCCTGATTCTAAAAACTGTTGACTGTATTCGTTTAACCACTCAAATCCTTCTTCCTTTTTCGTGTTGGTTAAAAATTCTTTTCGGGCATTTACTAGTTCATCAGTTGTGTTTTTTTGATCTTGTAGTTGCGGCTGGTGTATTGTTTTGTTCTCCATAGGTTATAAAAATAGTCTGGTTAAAATAAGTCGTCGCTTGTTATACTTTGTGTTCTTTTACTGTAATTGATAGAGCGTTTTACAAAGAAATCGCCATGTTTTGTACCAATAATCTCGTCATCAAACCATTCGGTTTGTGTAAGTAGTGTTTCGTCTATATCAAATACTTTTTCAATACCAATGCTTTCTAAAGATTTGTTGAAACGGTTTTTAATAAACTCGTTTACAACTGCTTTTGGTAAGAAATCTAATTCGCCTTCTTCAAAAATCCAATCTACAATCTTGCTTTCAGCAACATAGGCTTCTTTACACATATCTTGAATCATGGTATTGTAGCTTGCATCAAACCACTCTGGGTGCTCATCTTTGATAATATTGATGATATCTATACCGAAATCTCCATGAATTTGCTCTTCTTTTGATGTTGCTTCAACTACGTTAGAGATACCTTTAAGCATATTTTTATGCTTGTTGAATGCCATAATGATTAAGAATTGAGAGAATAAAGACACGTGCTCAATAAATAATGAGAACAATAATACAGACTCTGCATATTCTTGATTGTTTTCACTTTTAGCGTTTTTTAATGCAGTTTCTAAATACTGCACACGCTTCATGATTACTGGCTTTTTCTTTAGCTCTTCAAATTCTTTGTTTAGTCCTAAAATTTCAAGAAGGTGCGAGTATGCATCAGCATGTCTTACTTCACTTTCTGCAAATGTTGAACCTACAGATCCTATTTCAGGCTTTGGCATTCTATGGTAAATATCTCCCCAAAACGTTTTTACTGCAATCTCAATTTGAGAAATTGCAAGCATCGTATTTTTTATAGCAGATTTTTCTACTTCAGAAAGATTTGATTTGAAATCTTGTATATCACTTGTGAAATTAAACTCGGTATGTATCCAATATGAATGACGAATTGCTGGAACATATTCGTATAATTGAGGATACTCGTAAGGTTTTAAGTTTACACGTTTTTCAAAAATGTTACTCTTACGACTTAAAGCTTGTTTGTTTCTGTATAAAATGTAAGCTTTTGCAACATCGTGAAAAGAACTTTCCATTAATTTATCTTCTACAACATCTTGCACTTCCTCAACCGTAGGCAAATAATCTTTATCCTGATTTTTCCTTTGTAACAATACGTCATAAACGTTATTTGCTATAAGTTGAGCGTCTCCAAATTCTCCATTTTCAACCGCTTTCATTGCCTTTAAAATAGCGTTTGTGATTTTGCTTAATTCAAAAGGTTTCTGGCTAAAATTTCTTTTAGTAATGTGTAAAATTTCCATAAGTAATAACGAATTATAGTGTATCTAATAAGATAATGTAAAAGTGATAAATTATTCTAAATGAAATGAAATGTGTTAAATATTCTTCTTAACAATTTATCAACATAAAGATATTTTTTGCCATTTTTTTCAATGAAATAAAAGGGTTCAGAAAGATTAACTTCTATCTAATTTTTTCTTTGAATAAACTTAAATAATACTCATATTTGCATCACAAATGAAAAAAATAATAGTACATAAAGCACCAGGATTACTGTTTAGTCAGTGTGATTATCGTGGAATTGAGATGACAAATCTTTTCCCTATAGGACGTTTTATTGCTATTTTTAATTAATTTTAGGAGTGAATTAAATCAACTAATTATATAATAACAGCAAGCGTCCAAGAAATTGGACGCTTTTTTTATGAAAAAAACCATTTTTTTTTGAACAAATTTTTAAGAAACTAAAATAAAGTCCATTGAAGATTAAGCGATTGAGAGACAGTCTTTTGCATGAAATCTAGAATATCTGAAGTAATTCGGACAGCCATTTTATTGTTTTAACCTACTGAAAATCAATATTTTAAATCAAAATTTTATTTGTGTATTAAAAAAATCGTTTTCATATTTGCATCGCAGAAATGAAAACAGATCCTGCAATAAAAAATAATAATTAAAAACAAGAAACCATGCTAAAGTATTTTATAGCATTTCAAACATTAAGTAGTGATCAAGTAGAATCACTCATGAGGTTTCGGTACTTTCTTTAGAATATACTTTCCAGAGAAAAATCCGAAGCAAAACTAACTGTTTCGGATTTTTTTATTTCAAAAATTCAGCAATACAATTATCCGATCAGTTTTAGAGCACACAAAAGTTGTGAGGCCTTTAAAACATTAATAATTTATGAAGTAACATCATGGAAAATAATTTACATAACATCTATTTGTTTCGTGCTATTGAGGCATATCCTTGGGAATTGGAAAAAGCTGTTGAAGCACTCAATTACGCATTGTCTTACGAACCAGAAAATGTAAGAGCATTGTGCTTAATGGCTCAGTTACAAGTAGAGCAATTAGGAGATTTTGAATTAGCAAAAAGCTACTACCAAAAGGCTTTGGCTGTAAGTCTTGAAATACCAAATGTTTATGCAGAGTACATTAGGTTTTTAATAAACTATGGTGATCTAGATGAAGCTCAGCAATTAATTGACTTTGCGTTAACTGTAAAAGGAATTGATAAAGCAATAATTATGATAAATCAAGGATTTTTATACGAAGTAAAAGGCGAATTTGATTTAGCTGAAGAAGCTATAAAAGAAGCTAAGCTATTTGCATTAAACAATGAGTTTTTTAACTACACTGATGATGCTATTTCTAGAGTGAACAAAAAGAGAAAGTTTGTTAAAAGTAAAGAACAAAAACTCGAAAGTTCTCAAAAGAAAAATGAAGTGCAAACCAAAACTAATTGGTTTCAGAATAGGTTAAATAACTTGTTATAAAAGAAAGGAGATTTAAAAAGTGTCTATGGTGTAACGGCTCGCATGAGAAGTATCGTCTTCTAGGATCAAGTTCGACTCTTGATAGACACTTTAATTTGGAACAGTAGCAAAGCATGTCCTGAGCGAAGTCGAAGGGTTAGTCAATGCGACGCACTGAAAATGCGAGGATACAGGTTCAATTTCTGTCTGTTCCACAATAAAAGATTCCTGCCTACGCAGGAAATAGTATCAAGCTAGTCTTGTTGGGTGTTTCGGTATAGCACTATTGTATGGAAGGTTGCGGTTTCGTATCACTGTTTCATATTCAACTAGACTTGAAGGTTATGGTTTTTTACCAAAATAAAAACCACCAGTTCTTGTGGGTTCGAGTCCCACTATTCAGTATTTGGATATGGCGGAAATGGTAGACGCACTAGATTTCGGTTCTAGCGAACAGTTGACATTCTGTAAAAATGTCTCTTTAGTTGCACAGGTTCGATTCCTGTCAAAGCCACCATTTTAGGCTTTGTAGCTCAGTTTGGTTAGAGCACTACACTCATAATGTAGGATGAAGCTTATCACCTTGTAAAACTGATAGCAATGCAGTTGGTCAAAACTGCTCATCAAAAATTGACAAAATAGTCAGGTTGTAAATCAGCAAGTAATAAATCAAAAGGTTTTTTGACGAGCAATCTTGAAAGTACCTTGAAATACTGATTTGTAATATACTAAAGCTAAATTGGTTTTGTAGTTAGATTATCAACTAGAGTCATGCATTTGATTTCGCATTTTTAATCCCATTGCTCAACACGTTTAGTTGCAGTTATTACTATGAGTATTTCCGTACCGAAAAGATGATTTGCAATCTGCTATTTTAATTAAAAGAGAATGAAAATTTAAAAATAAACTTCAAAACCAAATGAACTCGTTATTTGGCGATGAAGCAGGCAACCCTTCCGTTACAGGTTTTGCCACGTCCATAGTGGGCAAATTAGAATGTTTAATTTAAATAATTAGAAACAATGAAACGAGTAAGAATTAATGCAGGAAAAGTAGGTTTGGTTTTCAAAAAAGGTGATTACTTAAGAGTAATTACACAAGGAAAACACTGGCTAGGTTTTAATCAACGTGTATTGATGTATGACCTTGCTAATACCTTTGTGGCTCCAGTAGCGTTAGAACTCTTACTAAAAGACGAAACGCTAAAAGCAATGTTAGACGTTGTTGAGGTTAAAGATGGAGAACTAGTTTTAGTTTACGAAAAAGGTAACTTCAAAACGGTTTTAACTGCTGGACGCTACGTGTACTGGAAGGGTTTGATTGAGCGTGAGTTTGTACGTGCCGATTTGAGCAAGATTTATATTACTGAAAAAATTGACAAGTCACTATTCAGCAATTATGAATTGAGCAAATACATTCGCGCATTTGAAGTTGCAACTTATGAAAAAGCAGTGCTTTTGGTTGATGATATGTATACCAAAACTTTAGATGGAGGTACATACAGATTCTGGCGAAACGATACAACCATTAAAATCGCTAAAGCCGATTTGCGTCAATTGCAATTGGAAATTTCTGGTCAGGAATTGTTGACAAAAGACAAAGCTGCAATCCGTATCAACTTTTATACACAGTATAAAGTTACAGATATTGAAAAAGCACTTTTGGAAAACAAAGACTACGAAAAGCAATTGTACATTACAATGCAGTTAGCGTTGCGTGCTTATGTTGGAGCTTACACTTTGGATGAATTGTTAGAGCGTAAAGATAATATTGCAGAAGCAGTGTTTGAAGACGTAAAAGCAAGTGCAACCAAGTTGGGTGTAAACGTTTTGAACTGCGGTATTAGAGATGTGATTTTAACAGGTGAAATGAAAGAAATCATGAACCAGGTTTTAGTTGCTCAAAAGCGCGCTCAAGCCAATATTATTACACGTCGTGAAGAAACAGCTTCTACACGTAGTTTGCTAAACACAGCAAAACTAATGGAAGAAAACGATATGTTGTATAAGCTTAAAGAGATGGAGTATGTTGAAAAAATTGCCGATAAAATTGGCGAAATTACTGTAGCAGGTAATGGCAACATCGTAACACAATTGAAAGAGATTTTCTCTGGAAAATAGGTGGTGTAAAAAAAATGCGTTAGAAATTTCTAACGCATTTTTTATGCAACTTTTTTAAGTAAATCAAAGCAAGGACATTTGCCACAACGCTTGTTTTCACCTTTTTTATATTTTTCACAACACTTGCTTTTTACCTTGTTAGCATTAATAATACCTGCTTTATGTAAGGTTTTTAAAGCTTTTTTTTGTTGTTTTTTTTCTTTTTTCTTCTTGCCCAACGGTTACTAACTTGTAGAATATGAGGCAAAAATAAATTATTTTAATTAATTCTAAATAAAATTAACTGTTAAAAATTATTCAGGGCTTTCAGAAGCAGCTGTGCTTATTGTTATTTGTTGAATATCTCTATCAAATAAGTACAAGCCACCTTTATCGTCTCCTATCATATTTATTTTATCAAGAATTGTACGAGCCATTGCTTCTTCTTCTATTTGTTCGCTTACATACCATTGTAAGAAGTTGTGAGTAGAATAGTCTTTTTCTTGTAACGCAATATGCACTAACTCATTAATACTTTCTGATACAAATACTTCGTGTTCAAATAGTTTTTCAAACATTTCCTTAAAGGATTTAAAGGTCACATTTGGTGCATTTAAGGCAGATACATGAGCGTGTCCACCACGTTCGTTTACATATCTAACTAGTTTGAGCATATGCGCACGTTCTTCATCAGATTGTGAGTACATAAAACCAGCAACTCCTTCAAGTCCTTTTACTTCAGCCCAACAAGCCATAGCTAAATAGATTTGAGAAGATTCGGCTTCAACTCTAATTTGATCATTTAACGCTTTTTCTATTTTTTTTGATAACATAATGTCTTTCTTTTTACGTAAAGTTAAGCATTTTTAAGCGTTAAAGATGTTAGAATAATTTTAAATTAGAACTTAATGTTGAGACACAAATTTTAGTCCAACAATAGAGATAATTAAGGTTGAAATAAAAAAGACACGCCAAAAATTAGCAGGTTCGTTAAACACAAAAATGCCAACCAAAACAGTGCCTACAGCACCAATACCTGTCCAAACTGCATAAGCAGTTCCTATAGGTAAGGTTTGGGTGGCTTTTACCAAAAGCCACATACTAATAGCTAAACATAATAAAAACCCTAAAAACCAATAGGTAGACGTGTTTCCTGAGGTTTCTTTTACCTTTCCTAAACAAAAAGCAAAGGCAACTTCAAATAATCCTGCGATAATTAAGATGATCCAATTCATGATTTATGTAGTTTTAATTGAATGCGCTTACGCGGAATATCAACCTCTAAAACTTTTACAATGACCTGTTCGTGCAAACTAATATGCGCACTAACATCACTTACAAAACCATCTGACAAGTTTGAAATATGAATTAAGCCGCTTTCTTTAATTCCAATATCAACAAAAGCTCCAAAATTGGTTACATTATTGACAATTCCTGGAAGCAATTGACCTTCTTGTACATCATTGATGGTTTTTATGTTTTGATTAAAGGTAAACACTTTGGCTTGTTCTCTAATATCCAAACCTGGTTTTTCAAGTTCTTTTACGATGTCTTTAAGTGTTGGCAAACCAACGGTATCTGTACAATAGGGTTTTAAATCAATACCATTTAAAACGGCAGAATTCCCTATAAGCTCTGAAACACGTTTTCCTTCATTTTTTGCAATAGCTTTTACAATACTATAGCTTTCAGGATGCACAGCAGAATCGTCTAACGGATTTTTTGCATCTTTAATTCTTAAGAATGCCGATCCTTGCTCAAAAGCTTTATCTCCTAAACGTGGTACTTTTTTTAAATCGGTTCTTGATGAAAATGCACCATGTTCATCACGATAACTCACAATGTTTTCGGCTAATTTAGGGCCAATTCCAGACACATAACTCAACAAACTTTTACTTGCTGTATTTAGATTAACGCCAACAGCATTCACGCAACTTTCTACAACAGTATCTAGTTCGGTTTTTAGCTTAGTTTGATCAACATCATGCTGATATTGACCAACACCAATAGATTTTGCATCAATCTTAACCAACTCTGCCAACGGATCTTGCAAACGACGACCAATAGAAACTGCACCTCTTACCGTAACATCGTAATTAGGAAACTCGTCTCTAGCAATTTTTGAAGCCGAATAAATACTAGCTCCTGCTTCACTTACCACAAATACTTGAATATCATTTTTAAAACGAATACGTCTGATAATTGATTCTGTTTCGCGCGAAGCGGTTCCGTTTCCAATAGCAATAGCTTCAATATTATATGCTTCGGCAAGTGTGCTTATTTTTTTTATTGCGCCTGTGCTATCGTTTTTAGGTGCATGCGGATAAATGGTTTCATTGTGTTTAAGTTGCCCTTGCGCATCTAAACACACTACTTTACAACCGGTTCTAAAACCAGGATCTATAGCTAAAATACGTTTTTCTCCTAATGGTGAACCCAATAACAATTGTTTTAGGTTTTTTGCAAAAACAGTTATCGCAGCTTCATCGGCTTTTTCTTTGGCATTTTGTAACGCTTCATTGCTCAATGATGGCAACAATAAGCGTTTGTATGCATCTTTTATAGCAATCTCGATTTGGTCGGAACACGCATTGTCAGATTTTATAATACGTTGTGCTATTTTATCTAAAGCACGTTCATCATCAATTTCAATTTTCACACGAATAAAACCTTCGTTTTCGGCACGTAAAATAGCTAACAAACGATGTGAAGGAATACGACTCAACGACTCGCTCCAATCAAAATAATCTCGGAATTTTTGAGCATCTTCTTCATTAACTTTCTTTTTAACAACTTTAGTTGCAATGGTTGCAAAACGTTCTAATTGATAACGAATATTGTTTCTTACGTCAGTACGTTCATTAATCCATTCGGCAATAATATGTCGCGCGCCTTCTAGAGCATCATCAACCGAACCAACAGCATCTTTTACATATTTATATGCTATGCTTTCAATATCGTGAGCGTTTTGACTCATTATGATTTTAGCTAAAGGTTCTAATCCGCTAGCTTTAGCAGTATCAGCTTTTGTTTTTCGGCTTTTTTTGTATGGCAAGTAAATATCTTCAAGTGTTGTAATATCTTGAGCATTGTTTACTTTTTGCTCTAATTCTGACGTTAAAACATCTTGTTCTTCAAGTGCTTTTAAAATGGCTGTTTTACGTTTTTCAAGCGCCTCAAAGAGTTCTTTGTATTTTACAATATCACCTATTTGAACTTCGTCCAGATTTCCTGTAGCTTCTTTTCTGTAACGTGAAATAAACGGAACAGTACACGCATCGTTAAGCAAGCTAATGGTGTTTTTTACTGATAATTCTGGAAAGTTAGTGTTTTTGGTAATATATGAGAGTAGAGACATAAAATGACTTTCTTTTTTGTAGGCTGTAAAAATATAAAAGATAATGATAGAAGTAGGGCAAATGTCGTATTGTAACAAATAAGTTGAGCATATATTTTTACAGATTATATACAAAAATTATGGTACTTAAACACATTTTGCTGACTTTCAGCTTTTTTTTAATCTCTTTAAATCATCTGCAAGCGCAATCGCTACCAAAAGTTACTACTCAAGATTATGGGTTTTTACAACCTGTTAATATAGTAGAAACTGTTAGTTATAATCTTGATAAAGAACCAATAGAGAAATCAACGTATCGATTCAGTAAGGATGGATTTATAGACAATTATCACATTCAGAATTTTAAAGATAATACTTGGTCAACATCAAAAAACACTTATAAAAAAGGTAAGCTACATAAACGTGTTTTTGAGTTTAGTAATTCAAAAGAAAACAGAAAGCATACGTACAAATACAATGGAGAAGGGCAGCTTGTGGAAGAAACCATTAAGTTGAAAAATGGTAGTAGTCATAATACATTTAGCTACCAAAACGAGTTACTATACCAAACGACATCTATAGAAAACAACACAGTCACTACATACTATTACTCTAATAAAGGGAAACTTTATAAAGCTATTAGAACTCAAAAGAATGAAAATCAAACAGAGATAACTACAAACTACTATTATCTTGAAAATAAAGAAATTACTTCGTATGTATCACCTAAACAACGTTTTGAAGTAACTTCTTATTTAGAGAATTTTATATTAAAGTTTGATTTAAGTGACAACGAAAATGCAACCGAAAGACTCATGAAAGGTATGCAACGATTTGACAAAGAAGCTCCTTTAGATAATTTACCTTTTAATTTAGAGCAATATTCAAATCAAACCACACAGTTTTATGGAAAACACAAGGATAAACTAACACTTACACAAGTATTGTTGTTTGATTATAAAACCGATGCGCAAGGAAATAAAATTGCTTATGCCGAAGCTGATATCGATTTAAACACAAATACTATTGCAGGTATTAGATTTTATAAAACAACCTTATCTAATGGAGAAGTTATAGGTGATACCAAATATGATGATGAAGTACAAGCAAAGTTTGAAGATATGTTGTCGGCTATAAATTCGTTTTAATAAGCTTATGGTACCTCAAAATCAATATGAAATTAAGCCACTAACGTTGCAAGACAGAAAAATGCTCAGGCGACAATTTTTGTTTTTAATTGCATTTGGTGTTTTTGTTGGAGCAATTTTTTTCTTCATTTTTAAATTTGTGTTGCCAACTGGTGAAATGGAATATATTCCTGTTTTTGTTTTTACTGCTTTTGCTCTAATTTTTGGAGTCTTTATATCCTACTTTTTCTGGGGAACTTATATCGATTTAAAAAAAGGAGTAAAACAATGTTATACTGGTATTGTTACTGATAAGCGGGTAAACAAACATACATCATCTTCTGCTAGACACAATAGAGGTGGTTCTCATGCCTATGGTTCTTCACGTAAAAGTACTCAAACCTACTATTATGTTAGTATAGAAAATATAGAGCACAGTGTGTCTTACAAGCAGTATTCCCAAGCTAAATTAGGTGATAAAGTTTCTATCGAAATTAGCCCTAAAAAGAAGGAAGTTTTAGACTTTAAGGTTTTAGAAAAAAATAATGACACAACAATCTTATCTCATCATACAATAAGTAAAAATCGTTACGAACGTGATGAGAAGTCTTTTCCTATGACAATAAAAGAGATTGAATTAGTCAAAAAAATGTTTTTTAAAACGATTAGAAAAGACCTAGTGTATCTTATCCCAATAATTATTCTACTATTTGTACTTTGGAAAGGCATATTCATATTTCTAATTCCGTTAATTATTGCATTTATATACTATTCATTTAAACTGTTGATTAAGTACAATAGATATGCAAAATTTAATCGTAATGGCTATTTAAAAACGGTTACTAAGGTTCAAGTGATTGATAAATTGAAAGCAACGTCTAATCGAAGTTCTACAAAATTTCAAATTGAAACGAATCAAGGAAATATTAATGTTTCAGAGCATATTTATAATCAAGTGCAGGCTTCTCAAGTCATAAATTTACACAAAGCCTCATTTATAGATCTATTGTTTGAAGTGAGTTTTGATTATGACAATTAACCATCCAGAAAAATAAACCCAATGAATAACTTTTCATCTCTTATAGATAAACCACTTAAACATTATTCCCAATGGGATTTTTTAGTGTTTATTTTGCTTACTGCTTTATCCATTTGGAGTGGGCAAACTACAGTGTTTTATATTATTTACTTTTTTTGGTGGAATGAACTTATTAGAATTATGGTTGACAGAATTTGCTTTAAGCATAACAAAAATGCGGTGAATATAAGTCAAGGAAAAACATCGGTATTCGGTTCCTTTATCCAAATGGGTGTGTATTTTGTGTTTATAGTGGTATTTTTTGCATTTATGGCCAATTGGAACAATGATACGCTTATACTAATTAACATGAGAATTTTATTTTTCCAGAATTGGTTTTTTAACATTAACCTTGTGTTTGTGGCTGTAGAACGTATACTGTTACATAGCACTCAGCAGCCTTTAAAAGTAAGTTTTGGAAACTTCACACCTAACATGCTTATCCTTCATGTGTCAATAATATTAGGTGTTGTTTTAATGCTTTTTGTGGTTAGAAATTTCCCTGAAACTTTCACACCCAATAATTTATGGGGTTCGGTAATTATTATTTTACCTTTTTTGTTCATAAGAGCATTTGCACTGCGTTTTAAATTGACATCCTAACTGAAAATAAAAAACCTCATAGCATAAGACTATGAGGTTTGTAATCTGTTATTAGGTGTAATTAACTTATCTGTAAACCGTTCGCAACGTCTTGGTTGGCATCAGGATTTACAAACACCAATTTACCTTCTGGACTTTCGGTCATTAAAATCATACCTTCACTTTCAACACCACGTAATTTTCTTGGTGCTAAATTCACTAAAACGGTAACTCGTTTTCCTATAACTTCTTCAGCAGTAAAACTTTCAGCAATACCAGAAACTATAGTTCTGGTGTCAATACCTGTATCAACTTTTAAGACTAAAAGCTTTTTAGCTTTCGGCATTTTTTCGGCTTCAATAATAGTTCCTACACGTAAATCTAACTTTGTAAAATCATCAAAAGTGATTTCTTCTTTTTGTGGTTCGGCTGCTTTATTGGCAGCTTCATTGGCCTTTTTACTCGCTTCTAGTTTATCTAATTGTGCTTGAATGTCTTTATCTTCAATTTTATTGAATAACAATTCAGCTTTTCCTATTTGATGTCCTGCAGGAAGCAAAATATCTTTAGTTGAAATGTCTTCCCAAGACATCTCGACTCCGCTCGATGATACATTTAAAATAGATTTCAATTTTGAAGATGTAAATGGTAAAAACGGTTCGCTTATAGTTGCTAAAGCCGATGCTATTTGTAGTGCTACAAACATAATTGTTTTTGTGCGAGCTTCGTCTTCTTTAATAACTTTCCAAGGTTCTTCATCAGCTAAATACTTATTACCCAATCGTGCAAGATTCATCAATTCCTGACTTGCCTCACGAAAACGGTAACGCTCAATAGAACTTGCAATAACATCTGGATACGCTTTTACAGCAGCAAGTGTTTCTTCGTCAACTTGAGAATAGTCGCTTGGTTCTGGAATAATACCATTGTAATACTTGTTGGTTAAAACAACAACACGGTTTATAAAGTTTCCAAAAATGGCTACCAACTCGTTATTGTTTCTTGCCTGAAAATCTTTCCAAGTAAAATCATTGTCTTTGGTCTCTGGTGCATTTGCTGTTAATGCATAACGCAACACATCTTGCTTATCTGGAAAATCCTCTAAATATTCTGGTAACCAAACTGCCCAGTTTTTTGACGTAGATAATTTATTGCCTTCTAAATTTAAAAACTCGTTAGCTGGCACATTATCTGGTAAAATATATGAGCCTTCTGCTTTTAGCATACTTGGGAAAATGATACAGTGAAACACAATATTATCTTTTCCTATAAAGTGAACCAATTTGGTGTTTTCGTCTTTCCAGTATGGTTCCCAATCTTTTCCTTCGCGTTCAGCCCATTCTTTGGTTGCCGAAATGTAACCAATTGGCGCATCAAACCATACGTAAAGCACTTTGCCTTCGCCACCTTCAACAGGAACAGGAATTCCCCAATCCAGATCACGTGTTACAGCTCGAGGTCGTAAACCATCGTCAATCCAAGATTTTACTTGTCCGTAAACATTAGGTTTCCAATCTTTTTTATGACCTTTTAAAATCCATTCTTTTAAAAAATCTTCGTGCTTATCTAATGGTAAAAACCAGTGTTTTGTTTCTTTTAGGGTTGGAGCGTTACCAGTAATAGCCGATTTTGGGTTAATTAAATCGGTAGCATTATGGCTGGTTCCACATTTTTCACATTGATCACCATAAGCTTCTTCATTACCACATTTTGGACAGGTTCCAATCACAAAACGGTCTGCCAAGAACTGTTTAGCTTCTTCATCATATAATTGCTCGGTAACCTCTTCAATAAACTCCCCTTTTTTATACAACTCCAAGAAAAAATCTGAAGCCGTTTCATGGTGAATTTGCGCTGATGTTCTTGAGTAATTATCAAAGGTAATTCCAAAATCTTCAAAAGATTTTTTAATAATGGCATGATATTTATCAACAACATCTTGAGGTGATACACCTTCTTTTTTTGCTTTTATAGTAATAGGAACACCATGCTCATCGCTACCGCAAACAAAGGCCACATCGTTTCCTGTTAAGCGTTGGTAACGCGCATAAATATCAGCTGGAACATAAACACCTGCTAAATGTCCTATATGAATTGGACCGTTTGTGTAAGGTAATGCTGCAGTAATTGTATATCGTTTAGGATTTGTTGACATATCAAGGTTTAATTTGATGGCAAAAATAACTATTAAGTTTTTTATTCTCTCAATTCTTAATCCTTCAATTGAGTTTTGAGGGCTATTTTTTATTAGATTTGATAGAAAAAGCTATGAAAAAGTACTATTATGTAATTTTAGTATTCTTTTTTACGTGCAATAGTTTTGCCCAAAAAGAAAAAGATTCTACCGAGGTGAAATCTAATCCAATAGTTTATGTCGACTTTTTAGTAGGCGCCTCAAATAGCGGAAATGAAGTAAACGGATTAACTTTTGGATTTAGTGCAAATTATCAAATAAATAAAGATCTATTTACTTTTAGAAGCACATATGTTGCTGAGACAAACCCTGATGCAGGATTAGCTAGTGTTTTAATCGTTCCATTATTTATTGGAGGAGATTCATTGAATGAGTTTGCCTTACTCTATGGAAAACGGTTTATTTTTAATGGTTCTGCTCTTAGTATTTCAGCAGGTGTATCTTCTAATTTGTTAAGGTATAGTAGAACTGTAGATGGTGAAAAATTTAGATATAACGAATCATATATAGCTGTTCCTTTTGAGTTAAATTTTAATTTTTTTAAAGCTAAAAAAAAGCGGTTTAGAGTATTGTATGGGATAATCCCTGTGGGGCAACCAACTGCATTTGGTAGAAGTTTTGGGGTTAAAATATTTGGTAGCTTAGGAGAGTTCAATTATTTTGGTGTAGGTTTAAACTTAGGTTTAGGATGGCATAAAAAATATTAATATGGCATTAAAAAAAATAACATTGTTTCTCTTGTGTATTATAGCAGGTGAAATGTATTCTCAAGAAAAAATGACACAACCACCATATTTAAAAGTAGGTGATACAGTGGCTATTGTAGCACCTTCAGGAATTTTAAAAAACAGACAACGTGAAGTTCAACAAGCTAGCGATTTACTTAAAAGTTGGGGTTTAAATGTGGTTGTTGGTAAGCATGTGTTTAGTCAAGACAATCATTTTGCTGGAACTGATAACGAGCGTTGTGAAGATTTTCAAAACGCGATGGACGACCCAACTATAAGTGCTATTTGGTGTGCACGTGGTGGTTATGGTGCTGTTAGAATTTTAGATAAACTCGATTTCACAAAATTTAAAACACAACCCAAATGGCTTATAGGTTATAGTGATATTACAGCCTTACATAGTTTGTTTCACAACCAAGGGTTTGAAACTATACATGCTATGATGTGTGTGAGCTTAACAAAAGATCTTGAAGGACTTGAACAAACCGTTGCTACATTTAAGTCGGCAATTTTTGGAGAGACTTTGACCTATACTTTAGCAGGAACAAATTATAACAGAGTTGGAACAGCATCAGGTGAATTGGTAGGAGGAAACCTAACGATGTTGCACACTATGTTGGGTTCTGAAACTAGTATTGATACTTCGGGAAAAATTTTATTTATTGAAGAAATTGGTGAGTATAAATATCATATAGACCGTATGTTACAAAGTTTAAAACGTGCTGGTTATTTTGATAATTGTGCAGGAGTTATTGTTGGAGATATGACCAAACTTAGAAAAAACACAACGCTTTGGGGAACATCTATTGAGCAACTTATTTTAGATGCTTTGGCTGATTACGATTTTCCTATTGCGTTTAATATGCCTGCTGGACACGAAGATGATAACAGAGCAATGTTTTTAGGTCGAACAGTACAGTTGACAGTTGGTGCTGAGCAGTCAACATTGGTTTTTGAGTAATGAAAAAGCTGATTTTTTTATTTTGTTTAGTCTTTATTGTTTGTTGTGAAAATGAAAACACAGATTCTATTAAAGAATTTGAAACTACTTTAGGAAAGAAAAACATTGAAGTGTTGAACTTATTGGTTAATAAGTTTGAACTTTTTTTATCTAAAGAATATCCTGCTTTGGAAGTGAAAGATGCTTATTATCAATTTTTATTAGATATTAAGAATAATAAAGAATTTGAAAGTGACTATTTCCTGTCAGAAGAGGATAGACAAGTTTATATCAAGAGTGGATTTAAAAATGAAATTTACGATTCTGAAAATAATGTTAATCAAACAGGAAAATATATGTTAGCATTATCTTTAGTTAAAGATTCTGATTCTTTAATTAAAAAGTATTTCGAAAATCGACAAGCAGCAGGAACGATTCATAACATTCTTTTTGCAAACAGTATTTTAAGTAATGACCCAAACTTTAATAATTATTTTCATAAACGTATAGTTGTTTTAGAATACAGCTTTTAAACTAGCATAAGGCTTCTGTTAATATGTAAAAAAAATGTCAAAGAAGTGTCAAACGCTCAAGTAATTGACATATTTATGTTTTATTTACAAAACATATGAAAAGGACTATTTATTCTATATTTTTTATTTTGTTGTTGAGTTGTTCAATGTCTTGTGACGATGAAAATTCATTTTCTGAAATCACTAAAATTGCATTGCGAGATGTAGGGAATTCACTTTTACTGTCTCAAAGCGATTCTACCTCTTTAGTTTTACCAATTACTAATATTGATACCAATAAATTTGAATTAACCTTTCAAGAGGAACTAAGGATTGTTCCAGATAATTTAGTAGATGCAGTAAAGAATAGTTTTGCCAAAGCCAATTTACCTGATAATTATAGAATTGAAGTATTACAGTGTTCAGATAATGAAGTAGCGTATAGCTATGAAATGAAAAACGAAGAGCAGAACAGTATTATACCTTGTATGGGAAGAGCATTACCTGTTGGGTGTTACATAATCCAAGTGCAATTTACTGAGCTTAAACAGACTTCTTGGGTAATGTATGTATTACTTTTTGGTGGAGTAATTTTAGCTTTATGGTTTTTAATGAAGCTTAGAAAACCAAAGCTCAAGGAAGACACGTTGGAATCTTACATTATTGGAAAATATGAGTTTTACCCTGACCAAAATAAATTGGTAAAGTCAGCTTCTGAAATTCAACTTTCCAAAAAAGAGTGCGAGCTGCTTGAAATTTTCTATGAAAACTTGAATACTGTAGTTAAACGAGATGAGTTGGTTAAACGAGTTTGGGAAGACCAAGGCGTGTTTGTTGGTAGGAGTTTAGATACCTATATTTCTAAACTGAGAAAAAAATTACAGGAGGACGATTCTATAAAAATAACTAACATTCATGGTATTGGGTATAAGTTAGAAGTATTAGATACTTAGAGTTTTTAATTATTAAATCAGATGGCACAACACAATGAACTTGGTAAAAAAGGAGAGCAACTAGCAGTAGATTTTTTGTTGCAAAATCACTATGAAATTGTGGAACGCAATTATCGTTTTGATAAGGCTGAGGTTGATATTATTGCCCAAAAAGAAGATATTCTTGCCATTATTGAAGTGAAAACACGCTCTACTACCGATTTTGGAAATCCGCAAGATTTTGTAAAACCAAAACAAATTAAAAACCTAGTAAAAGCAGTAGATGAATACGTAACCGTAAATGGTTTAGAGGTTGAAGTGCGTTTTGATATTATTGCAATTGTAAAAAACGAAAAAGACTACACGATAGAGCATTTAGAAAATGCATTTTTTCATTTTTAACTAATTTTATAGTATTCTGACCAAGATAAAGGTTTATCTAGATAATGTTTATTAAATTCTAAATGAATCACTCTTCTTTTTTTTCCATTTGTCGTTCTATTAGAAGAATGTAAAGTTAAAGGTTTCATTAACATTGCGCCTCCTTTATCAATATTACAGATAAATTCATTTTCTGAATTCAAATCTGTAGATTCTACACGAATTATTCCATTTGAATGAGATTTAGGAATTACTTTAAGAGCTCCATTGTATCTATCTGTTTTGTCTAAATGAATCCGGACGGTTATAGTGTCTTGTAAAATTTTTAAAGGAGGTTGAACACCATAAAATCCTTTTTTGAAAGTCCAATTAGAATAGTTTTCTAGTTCTACTTTTTTGTTAACAGAAATGCTTAAATCTTGATGGAAAGGAACAAACCAATTAGATTCACTAGGCTTGTCAAAATAGATGGCTTTTGTTAGGAAATAGTTCTCTTTGAAGAGTTGAGATGTTAATTCTATTAGTTTTTCATTAAATAGTAAACTAGATATTTTTGGAACACTTTTGATTAGTTGCCTTATGGCAAACAAATCTTTCGATTTCATAAATGAATTTTCATCTTGTTCGGTATTTTCGATACAATTTAAAATTTGAGAAACTTCATTATCTGAATATAAGTCTGTCAAAATAGAAAAACCATTTTCCTCAAGCTCTAGTTTGTTTTTCAAATAATTCATTGTAGAATCTTATCTATAAAAATTCATTTGATCAACATATTCCCAAACGTGTTCAGGAAGCATTGGCCTTATGTTTTTACCTGCTTTTATTGATTTTCTAATAAATGTAGAAGAGAGCTCCATTATTGGAGCAGCAACATGATGAATTTTTGGGTGACCATCAAACTGGGTTTCAACAGTTCCTTCAGAAATACGAGGATACACATAAATATCATGACCTTGAAGAATCAATTCATAGTTTTTCCATTTATGGAAACTCTTTAAATTGTCTTCACCCATAATTAAAGCAAACTCATAATCAGGATGTTTTTCTTGTAAGTATGTAAGCGTATTTATAGTGTAATTTGGTTGTGGTAAGTTAAACTCAATATCGCTTGGTTTTAGTTTGGTATAGTCTTTTGTAGCACGATATACCATTTCTAAACGTTGGTGGTTATCTAGTAAAGAGCTCTTTTTTTTAAACGGATTGTGAGGCGTAACTACTAACCAAATTTGGTCCAAATCACTATATTCAGCCATGTGGTTGGCAATGGTTAAATGCCCAACATGAATAGGGTTAAACGTACCAAAATAAAGACCTATTTTCATTTTTTATCAATACCTAAATAGTTTGAAACTAGTTTGTATGCTTCGTCTAAAGCTTTATCTAAATCGTCGTTAATTACAATTTTGTCAAACAATGGTGCAGTTGCCAATTCAGCAGATGCCTTTGCAATACGCATGTTTATTTTGTCGTCGCTTTCGGTCTTACGTTTTTTAAGTCTTATTTTAAGTTCGTCAATACTTGGAGGTTTTACAAAAATGGCAAGTGTTTCTTCTGGGAATTTTCGTTTAATGCGTAATCCTCCAGAAACATCAATATCAAAAATAACATGTTTTCCTTTGGCCCAAATACGCTCCACTTCGGTTTTTAAAGTGCCATAAAAATTGTCGCGATACACTTCTTCCCACTCTAAAAACTCATCGTTTTTTATTTTCTTTTTAAAGTCTTCAAAACTTAAAAAATAGTAGTCTTTACCATGTACTTCTTCGCCTCTTTTGGCACGCGAAGTAGCCGAAATAGAAAACTCTAAATCCAACTCTTGCTGTTTAAGCAAATGTCTTACAATAGTGGTTTTTCCTGAGCCAGAAGGCGCTGAAAACACAATAAGTTTACCTTGCTTCATTATAATACGTTTAAGAGTTGTTCTTTAATTTTTTCGAGCTCATCTTTCATTTGAACTACCAGTTTTTGCATTGGTGCATAATTAGATTTTGACCCAATGGTATTGATTTCGCGTCCCATTTCCTGACTGATAAACCCTAATTTTTTACCGTTAGAATCGCTAGATTTTAATGTTTTCAAAAAGTAGTCCAAATGATTGCTTAATCTTACTTTTTCTTCAGTAATGTCAAATTTTTCTATGTAAAATACCAGTTCTTGCTCAAAACGATTTTCGTCAACTTTTTCTTTTATATCGGCAATTCCTTTTTGCAAACGTTCTCTTACTCCTTTAATACGCTCAGGATCCATTTTTATAACTTGCTCCAATAGGTTTGAAATAGTATTGACACGCTCTATAAAATCGGCTTCCAAAACTTGTCCTTCATCTAATCTGTACTGATAAATTTTTTCTAGACTGCTATCAATTTCTTTAGCAATTTGGCTCCATTCGTCTTCATCAATTTCATCACGTTCAGTAGTCACTGCATCAGGAAGTCTAATAGCCATTTTAAGCATTTCGGTTTCATCACCATCAACAACTTCTTTAAGTTGTTTAATATACTGTTGCACAACTGTTTTATTGATTTGAGTAGAGGTTTCTTCACCAGTAATTTCCATGTACAACGAAAAATCTATTTTACCTCTTACCAGTTTAGAAGCGATTTGTTTTCTTATCTCAAGTTCCTTTTCTCTGTAAAGCGAAGGCATGCGAGTATTTAAATCTAAATTTTTACTGTTAAGGGATTTTACCTCTATTGAAATCTTTTTTGTTGGAAGCTGAATTACAGACTTCCCATATCCTGTCATTGATTGTATCATGAACCTACATTTATATAAAAGTTGAGCAAAGGTAAGGAAAAACATATAGTTATAGGTTATTATAAAAAGCGGAATAACTATTATGCTTGCATAACAAAAATCAATAAATTTGTAGAACTTAAAAACCTATGTTATGTATAAAAAACAATTTGAAATTAGATGGAGTGATGTTGATGCTAATAGGCATTTGGCAAATTCTGCTTATGTAAACTTTATGAGTCATACTCGAGTGGCTTTTTTTGAAGATCATGGCTTTTCGCTTTCAAACTTAGCTAAGTATGATATTAGTCCTGTAATTTTTTATGAGCACATCTATTATTTTAAAGAAGCGTTTTTAGGCACGCCAATTACTGTAAGCTTAGAAATTATGGGCTTAAGTGATGATGGTATGTTTTTTCAAATAGAGCACAATTTCTACAATCATAAAGGTGAAAACTTAGCTAACTGTGAAATTTTAGGTGCTTGGATCAATTTAAAAACAAGATCGTTAACACCACTTCCTGAAAACTTTAAACAGGAAATGGACACTTTTCCTAAGTCCAAAAACTTTAAGGTTTTAACAAAAGAAGATACTAGAAAGTTCGGTAAAAAGCCAGTAAACCTAAGCTGATGCTTTAGGCTTTTTGGTTACCAAATACACTCCAGTAAAAATTAGAGCAGCAGCTAATATTTTTACAGTATTTACAGTATCGCTTCCCATTAGTATTGCAAAAATACCAGCAATTACAGGTTGTATGTACAAAAATGTGCTTACTGTTGATGCTCTCAGTTTTGTTAGTGCTAACGGATTTAAAAGATATGTACCAAAAGTTGCGCCTACAATAACAAATAGTATTGAGAAATAGATGTATGGCGTAAATGTATTTAGGTCAACACTTAATACTTCATTATACCCAAAAGGTAACACCAAAATAAAACCAAATAAAAACAACCATTTTATAAATGTAAACGGATGGTATTTATTGGTGAGTTTTTTAATGATTATTAAGTAAATACTATAAGACACAGCATTAATAAATACTAAAAAGTTACCTAGCAAAATATTGTCTCCAACAACTTTTGACCGTCCATAAACCGATAGCACAATAGCTCCAGCAAACCCAAGTATAACACCTAAAATTTTAAGAGAGGTTAATTTTTCGTTAAGTAAGAAAGAAGACAGCACCAAAACCACAATAGGCACAACAGTCATAATCACTGATGCATGTATAGGTGTTGTAAATTCTAAGCCTTTAAAAAAGGTAAGCATATTAAGAGCAATACCAAAAATAGAGGCAAAGAAGAAGGTTAAAAAGTCCTTTTTATCAATTTTTTCTTTAGGAGCGAAGATGCTAAAAATCCAAAAAAGCACAGCAGCTCCTAGCACTCTAAGTAAGATAAATCCAAACGGTTTTACATGTCCTTCATCAATAACATCATTAGCAAAGGTAAAGGTAAGACCATAAATAACTTGAACTATAAAAGCGGCTATCAAAGCCAAAATTCGGCTATTCATGTATTGCTTTTTTTGCAGCCTCAACAGTTTTAGCGCTGTTGCCAATAAAAATCTGATTATTTGCAAGTATCACAGGTCTGCTTAAAAAGGTGTAATGCTCAAGGATATATTGTTTATAATCTTTTTCAGAAAGGTTCATGTCTTTTAAGCCCATCTCTTTATAAAGTTTTGCACGTTTGCTAAACAACGCTTCATAACTACCAGCTAGAGCTTTCATTTCGTCGAGTTGCTTAACAGTTATTTCTTCGGTTTTAATATCCTGTAAGATAAAATCTGAAGGTAGATTAAGCGTTTTTAAAATTCGCACGCAAGTGCTACAAGTTTTTAGGTAGTAAACTTTATTCATGAGTTAACAGTTTTACACTGCAAAGTAAACGGATTTGAAGCAAAAATTAATTACTTTTAAATAAAATTTAAACTATGGAATGGGATTTTGATATTACGTTAAAAAACAGAGCTGTTCTTAAAACCTTTATTGAGAACTACTCCTTTGAAGAGCTTAATAAAGTACCTAAAGGGTTTAAAAACAATATGATTTGGAATATAGCTCACACCATTGCTACTCAACAATTGTTGGTGTATAAGCTATCGGGTTTAACAATGATTGTTAACGATGATTTTGTTGAAGCGTTTAGAAAAGGTACAAAACCAGAACGCGATTTAACCCAAGCCGAAGTTGACGAAATAAAAGGATTACTTTTCTCAACTATTGAAAAAACCAAGGAAGATTATAACAACAAAATCTTTCAAACCTTTAATGAATATACAGTAACCACAAAAAACAGGTTAACAAATGTCGAGGAAGCCATTGCCTTTAACAATTACCACGAAGGCTTGCATCTAGGTTATATTTTAGCGTTAAAGAAATCTATTTAATTACTCTGAGAGTTTTAAGAACTCACTAATTTCACTGTAAGGTATAGTAAACTCAGTAACACCTTGAGCATAAGCAGCTATTTCGTAGGTGTTGTATAAAAAGATGATGCCTTCATCGCTAAAACCAATATTTTCAGGCATTTTAAAAAACTCGTCAAAAAAGTAATCGTCAGTATTTTGGTTTTTAGAGATGTTCAATTCTTTTTCAAGATAAGTTTCAACAAGCTCAGTAACTTTTGTAGGGTTATTAAAAATATCATCAAAACTGTATAATGCTCCAGTTTTAGGATTAAAATTCAATAAAGTAATAACACTATTTCCATGAGCTCCACCAGTAAACGTGTAAGAGTCAATTGCAATGGTAATCACGTTTTCAGAGTTGTAAACTACTTCGCCACTTACATTTGCATCCCATTTAATTGAGCTGTCTTCAAATTCTTTTTTAAAATTTATATATCTGTTTTCAAAATCTTTAATTGAAGCGTCTAATGATAATTGTTCGGTATCATCTTCAAAAAAGGCTATGTTTTTTGAAATGGTTTGCTCTATTTCAGAATTTATTTTTGAAGCAATATCTGATTTGGATGTAACTTTTGGGTAGATAATTTCAATATTAACATGCTCATTGTTTTCAATAGCTGTTTCAGAAAATTCAACTGGAGTTACTTCATTTTTACAGCTGTAAAAGAGGGTGATTATTACTATAATTAGGCTAAGTTTTTTCACAGGGAAAAGGATTTTGTTAAACATACTATAAAGGTATTACATAGATTTGAATACAACGAATTAAAGGTTAAATTTGTTGTAATTATAAAAACAGAAAGACATTCAGTACTATGAAATTTAATACTAAAACAATACATGGAGGTCAAGAACACGACCCTGCTTATGGTTCGGTTATGCCTCCAATTTATCAAACATCTACTTACGCACAATCTACTCCTGGAGGACACAAAGGATATGAATATTCAAGAACTCATAACCCAACACGTAATGCGCTTGAGAATGCTTTTGCAAGTATAGAAAATGGAAATCATGGGTTAGCATTTGGGTCTGGTTTGGCAGCTATTGATGCAGTAATTAAGCTTTTAAATCCTGGAGATGAAGTTATCTCAACTAACGATTTGTATGGCGGAAGTTATAGATTGTTTACAAGTGTTTTTGAACGCTTTGGAATAAAATTTCATTTTGTAGGAATGGAAAATGCGTCTAGCATTGAAAGCTACGTAAATGAAAATACAAAGCTTATTTGGGTTGAAACACCTACTAACCCAATGATGAATATTATTGATATTAAAGCAGTATCAGCAATTGCTAAAAAGCACAATTTGCTATTAGCAGTTGATAATACTTTTGCTACACCATATTTACAACAACCTTTAGACTTAGGAGCTGATGTTGTAATGCATTCGGCAACTAAATATCTTGGTGGACATAGCGATGTTGTTATGGGAGCATTAGTTGTAAAAGATAAAGCGCTTGCCGAAAAACTGTATTTTATACAAAATGCAAGTGGAGCAGTTTGTGGTCCTCAAGATAGCTTTTTGGTGTTAAGAGGTATAAAAACATTACATGTACGTATGCAACGTCATTGCGAAAATGGTAAAGCAGTTGCTGAGTTTTTAGCAAATCATCCTAAAATTGAAAATGTATATTGGCCTGGGTTTACGAGTCATCCAAACCACGAAGTTGCAAAGTCGCAAATGAAGGATTTTGGAGGAATGGTATCGTTTACCACAAAAGGGAATAATTATGAAGAAGCTATAAAAATTGTTGAGAAATTAAAGGTGTTTACACTTGCTGAGTCTTTAGGAGGTGTAGAATCTTTAGCTGGACATCCAGCAAGTATGACACATGCTAGTATACCAAAAGAAGAGCGCGAAAAAACAGGAGTAGTTGATTCGTTAATTAGGCTTAGCGTTGGTATTGAAGACGAAGCCGATTTAATTGCCGATTTAGAACAGGCTATAGGATAGTTTGAACTTTCAAGAATAATAAAAAAAGACCAACAATTTTGTTGGTCTTTTTTTATTATATATCTTAAAATATTAATCTAAGTAGTAAATGTACCCAAAGTTTAACCACACCAACCAGTCGTTGTACTTGTTATATTCTAGTTTGTGGTCTAAACCGTCAATCCAATCACTAAAATAGTATTGCCAACGAAGGTCTAGCATTAAATCGGATAATTCGGTTAATTTATATCTAACACCAACACTAGTTACTACAGACCACGCATTGACTTTATCTAAATTAATTGGATATTCAGTATCAGTTGCAGGATCAAACCAATAGGAATAAATGTTGTTTTGGTTAAAGATGTTTCCGTCACCATAATCAGTACTTCCTTGTGGACTAGATGAGGTATAATGCGCTCCTAAACTTATAAAGGGAGCAAACCTATAACTAAACGCTTGAAACGAACGAATACTCAATGGGAAATATTCTAACTGCATACCAACATCAAAATTTTCAGCCACACCACGTTGCGCTCTTAATCTATCAGCATTATCACTAACATTATCAGGTCCTACCCATTCACCATGATGTTGTAGGTTGGTTTTATTCCAAGATATTTCACTACGAAGTTTAAAGTGATCGTTAAAGTAGGTGTCAGTAGAGTAGCAGTTACAGTCTGCTCTGTAAGCAAAATTGATGTAGTGAACTATACCAATACCAATACCTGAGTTTCCAAAATTGGTTTCTTCTTCGTTTCTACTACCAAAATCTGATCTAAATTGAACTGGTCCAACTATAGCACCAATTTCGTGGGAAAAACCTAGTTGAGAAAACACATTATTTACATTTGCAAGAAGAACAAATATAATGGTTAACTGTTTCAAATTAAGCGCCATATGGTTTCTTTTAGTGAGGGCATAGATATCAACAAATATATAAAAACTGCTTTAACTACCAAATAATTAGTGTTTAAGCTATAATTATAATTTAAACGTTCTGATTTATAAGATTGTTACTCACATATTATTTTTTTGAGAATAATAAAAAAATAAGTTGTATTTTTTAGAGATAACGTATCTTTGTGCCTTGAAATTATCAATGCATTATTAAATAAATATATAATGAAAGAAAAAATTGAAGCTTTTTTAGACCTTGTAAAAGAAAGAAATGGTCAAGAACCTGAGTTTTTACAAGCAGTAGAAGAAGTAGCTGAAACAGTTATTCCTTATATTGCTAAACACGATATTTATCATGGAAAAAACATTCTATTAAGAATGGTTGAGCCAGAAAGAGTGGTGACTTTTAGAGTGTGTTGGGTAGATGATTCTGGTGAAATACAAGTAAATAGAGGTTATAGAATTCAAATGAACTCTGCAATTGGTCCTTACAAAGGAGGATTACGTTTTCATCCATCAGTAAATATGAGTATTCTTAAGTTTTTGGCTTTTGAACAAGTATTTAAAAACAGTTTAACAACTCTGCCAATGGGTGGAGGTAAAGGAGGAAGTGATTTTGATCCTAAAGGTAAAAGTGACAACGAAATTATGCGTTTTTGTCATTCTTTTATGAGTGAATTATTCCGTCATATTGGACCTCAAACAGATGTTCCTGCAGGAGATATTGGAGTAGGTGCTAGAGAAATAGGATTCCTTTTTGGAATGTATAAAAAATTAAGAAACGAGTTTACTGGAGTTTTAACAGGAAAAGGAATGTCTTGGGGTGGTTCATTAATTAGACCAGAAGCAACAGGTTACGGTAATGTTTACTTTGCTCAAAGTATGCTTAAAACCAAAGGAGATGATTTTAATGGAAAAACAGTAGTAGTTTCTGGATCTGGTAATGTGGCACAATATGCTGCTGAAAAGGCAACTCAATTAGGAGGAAAAGTAGTGACATTATCAGATTCTTCAGGTTACATTTATGATGAAGAAGGTATCGATGCTTCTAAATTAGCGTTTGTAATGGAGCTTAAAAATGTAAAAAGAGGAAGAATTAGTGAGTATGTTGAGAAATATCCTAACGCTAAATTCTTTAAAGGTGAAACGCCATGGAATGTAAAATGTGATGTTGCTTTACCTTGTGCAACACAAAATGAACTTAATGGAGATGATGCTAAAGCATTATTAAATAACGGTTGCATTTGTGTAAGTGAAGGTGCTAACATGCCATCAACTAAAGAGGCGATTGCAGAATTCCATAAAGCTAAAATATTGTTTGCTCCAGGAAAAGCATCTAACGCAGGAGGTGTTGCAACTTCTGGTTTAGAGATGACTCAAAACTCGTTACGTTACAACTGGACGAGAGATGAAGTAGACAATAAGTTAAAAGAAATTATGGCTAATATACATGAAGCATGTATTGAGTATGGTAAAGATGAAGATGGTTATGTTGACTATGTTAGAGGAGCGAACATTGCAGGTTTTGTAAAAGTTGCTGATGCTATGCTAGCTCAAGGAGTAGTGTAAAAATTTTAAAAATATATTATTAAAAGCTCTCAATTTGAGAGCTTTTTTGTTTACAAATTATATTAATATTTAAAATTTGTCGTTTGTAATAAATATATTTGAAACTTAATTTAAAATATGTTGAAACAAATACTCACATTTTTTATTTCATTTATTACTATCTCAGGCTTTTCGCAAGATTATTCTACTTTATGGGAGCAACATTTTTCATATTATGAGATTAAAGATGTTGATCAAGGAGATAACAAGATTTTTGCTGCATCTGAAAATGCAATATTCACTTATGATTTATTAACAGCTGAGATTGATAACATTACAACCGTAAATGGATTATCTGGGGATAATATTACTACCATACATTACAGTGATGTTTATGATATATTATTAATTGGTTATGAAAATGGGTTGATAGAAGCTGTATTTAATGATAAGAGTGTTTTGTCGGTAGTAGATATATTAGAAAAGGAAACACTGTCTCCTGATGTGAAAAA
Source organism: Gaetbulibacter jejuensis (assembly GCF_039524015.1). Classification (NCBI taxonomy): domain Bacteria; kingdom Pseudomonadati; phylum Bacteroidota; class Flavobacteriia; order Flavobacteriales; family Flavobacteriaceae; genus Gaetbulibacter; species Gaetbulibacter jejuensis. The sequence continues at coordinate 605,665 of NZ_BAAAGF010000001.1, forward strand.
GATAAATCATTTCAACGAATATGAAGGCTTAGTTTATATATCTACTGATTATGGTATTTCAGTATACGACTTAGAAAGACTTGAGTTTGGAGATACTTATTTTATGGGAAATGGTGGAAGTCAAATTATAGTTAATCAAACCACAATATTTGATGGTAATATTTATGCTGCATGTAGTAGCGGAAATGCTATAAAAAAGGCTAATTTAACAAATCCCAATTTAGTAGATTATCTTCAATGGCAAACTATTAGTGTTGGTAATTTTATAACAATACAGTCAGTAAATGATAAATTATATACTGTTAGGTTGAATAGGGTTGCATATGAGATGATAGATGATGCTTTAATTCAATTAAATACTTATGCTGATTTACCATTAGACACTAAAGTTGTTGATGAATATTTAATTATCACTAGCAGATATGATGTTTTTATTTATGATAGTGATTATAATTTATTGCTTAATATAACAACTAATGATGAATATGATACTTTATTTTCATCGGCAACATTAGTTAACAATAATATTTATATAGGCACAAGTAGTTTTGGAGTTTTAAAAACCACTTTTGAAAACCCTACGGAGTTTGACGTCATTAGGCCTGAAGGTCCTTTAAATAATAATGCTTTTAGAATCCAAGCAGGGAATGGTGATTTGTGGGTGACTTTTGGTGACTATACTTTGTCATATAACCCTGCTCCAGTAAGAAGATATGGCATAAGCCATTTAGTTGATGATTCATGGAGAAATATACCTTTTGATAGTTTGTTAGGAGCAAGAAACTTAAATTATATTGCAATCAATCCATTTAATACAGATCAAGTTTTTATTAGTTCTTATCAAGATGGTATATTAGAAATAAACAATGGAGAGGTAAGTACTTTGCTAGATAATACAAATAGTGGATTAGAATCACTAGTGGTTCCTAACAATCCTAATGCATATAGTATTAGGCAGAGTGGTTCTGTGTTTGATAGATCTGGTGTTATGTGGACGATGACAAGTAGAGTCGATAGACCACTTAAATCTTTCAACCCTAGTTCGGGTCAATGGCAATCATTTAGTTTTGAAGAAATTATTCCAGATGGTTTAAATGATGAGGCTGGATTTAGTGATGTTGTTGTTGATGGAAATGGGACAAAGTGGACGGGAGGTTTTTTTAATGGACTCATTGGGTTTAATGAAAATGGTAATTTAATTAGACAAGTTGATGGTTTAGAGAATAATATGCCTTCTGAAATAGTTAGGGCTTTAGCAATAGATTCAAGGAATCAATTATGGATTGGTACATTTAAGGGCTTAAGAGTGTTGTATAATACTTCTGGTTTTTTTGAGGATCCAGACCCATCTGTTAGTGAGATAGTTATTTTAGAAGACGGTATTCCTCAAGAGTTATTGTCCAACCAGTTTATTTCTGATATAAAGGTAGATGGTTCTGATAATAAGTGGGTAGGAACTTTAACTTCAGGAGTTTTTTACTTTTCTCCTGATGGGCAAGAAACTATTTATCATTTCACAAAAGACAATTCACCATTACCTTCAAATACAATAAACGATATTTCAATAGATGACAAAGACGGTAGAGTTTATATTGCAACAGAGAAAGGAATGGTTTCTTTTCTTTCTGGAGGATCTAAGCCTGAAGATGAGTTAAAAAATGCCTTTGTGTATCCAAACCCTGTTAGGCCAGAACATGATCTTTTAGGGTATAATGATTTAAATAATATTACAAAAGGAGTCAAAATAAAAGGGCTTACTGAAAATGTAAACGTAAAGATTACTGATATTGAGGGCAATTTGGTTGCCGAAGCTCAATCTAACGTTAATCAAAGATCTTCTAACTATAATTTTGCTATTGATGGTGGAACAGGAGTGTGGAATGGTAAAAACCTAGCTAATAATGTTGTTGCAACAGGTGTGTATCTAATTATGATTTCCGATTTAGATTCTTTTGAAACAAAAGTTTTAAAGCTCCTCATTGTAAGATAATCCAATTACACAGTTTATGCTTATAAAAACTAATGTAATTGTTCTTTCAAAACTCAAATACAGAGATAACGATCTTATTGTAAAATGCTATACCAAGCATAGAGGTTTGGTGAGTTATATTTTAAGAGGTGTTCTCAAATCTAGAAAAGGTAGTGCTAAAACTGCCTATTTTCAACCGTTAACTCAGCTTCAAGTTGAAGAAAACTATCGACCTAATCAATCTCTTCAAACCCTTAAAGAAGTTAAACCTAAGTATGTTTACGAAAGTATAAATACCAATGTTTTAAAAGGGTCTGTTGCTATGTTTTTGTCAGAAGTGTTATCAAATACATTAAAAGAGGAGGAGAAAAATGATTTGTTGTTTGAATATTTAGAGACTACACTACTTTGGTTGGATAATGAAAGTAGTTTTTCAAACTTTCATCTATTATTTTTACTTAACTTAACAAAGCATTTAGGGTTTTATCCTCAACAGTCAAATATTGATAATAAATACTTTAACTTAAGCAGTGGAGAGTTTGAGGTAAACAAGACTAATATGTATTCCATTTCTGGAGAAAATTTAGCGCTCTTAAAACAGCTGTTAGGCATAAATTTTGATGCATTAAATACGATTAAATTAAACTCAAAACAAAGGCAATCGTTTTTAAATATGATATTACTTTATTATGAGTTACACTTAGGAGATTTTAAAAAACCTAAATCGCTAACTGTTTTTAATCAAGTATTTAACTGACTAAAACCAACAAAAAAAACGTACAATGAAACACAAATTTCTATTTGTATTAATTTGCTTTACTTCATTTTTACAGGCACAACAAATTCAAGTTCTTGAAAAAGGGACAAACTTGCCTGTTTCTGGAGTTACAATTTATAATTCTGATAAATCTAAATCGGTAATTACTGATATCGATGGATATACGACTTTAAGTCAGTTTGATGATAATGAAACTATCTTTTTTCAAAACTTGTTATATCAAAAACTAAAAACGAGCAAAGCGGAAATAGCAAGTAACAATTTTATTGTGTATTTAACTCAAAACGTTGAAGGGTTGAATGAGGTAGTAGTTTCTGCCTCAAAATTTGAACAAAGCAAGAGAGATATTCCTCAAAAGGTAATCAGTTTTGATGCTGAAAAAATTCAGTTTTCAAATCCGCAAACAAGTGCAGATTTATTAGAAAACACTGGTAATATTTACGTTCAAAAAAGCCAGTTGGGTGGTGGAAGCCCAATGATTAGAGGGTTTTCAACTAATCGTTTGCTTATAACAGTTGATGGTGTTAGAATGAATAATGCCATTTTTAGAGGAGGTAATCTTCAAAATGTAATCTCTATTGATCCTTTTTCTATTCAAAATACCGAAGTTAATTTAGGAGCAGGCTCTGTTGTTTATGGTAGCGATGCCATTGGTGGAGTTATGAGTTTTTATACTAAAAAACCTCAGCTTTCGTATTCAGACTCTTTGTTTTTTAAAGCCAATGCAGTAGCAAGATATGCAACAGCAAATAGTGAAAAAACAGGACACCTAGACTTAAATTTCGGACTTAAAAAATGGGCGTTTTTAACAAGCGTAAGTTATACTAATTTTGACGATTTAAGAATGGGATCTCATGGTCCAGATGAATACATTAGACCTGAATATGTTGAAACCATTAATGGCGAAGACGTTATTGTTGCTAATGATGAACCCTTAGTACAAAAACCAACAGGCTACGATCAAATTAATCTTCTACAAAAAATTAAGTATCAACCTGAAGATAACCAAAGCTTTGATTTAGGACTGTATTATACTGAAACTTCAGAGTATTCTAGATACGACCGATTAATAAGATATCGAGGCGACGATTTAAGATCTGCCGAATGGAATTACGGACCACAACGTTGGTTTATGGCAAACTTACAGTACACTAAACTGAGCAGTAACTCTAGCTTTTATGATAAAATACAAACGAATGTTGCTTTTCAAAATTTTCAGGAAAGCAGAATTGATAGAGATTTTCAGTCTGTTGAAAGAAATACAACCGAAGAAAGTGTAGATGCTATATCTTTTAACCTTGATCTTGAAAAGCAGTTGGGTTCAAAAACAGAATTGTTTTATGGTGTAGAATACGTTTACAATAAAATTAAATCAGATGGAAACACATACAACATAGAAACCAACGAGACTGCAAATACAGTGTCAAGATATCCTGATGGTTCTGATTGGCAATCTATGGCAGCTTACTCAAGTTTGAAATATAAACCTAATCCTAAATTTGTATTCCAAACAGGAGTGCGTTATAATCATATTATTTCAAATGCTGATTTTACTGAAAACAATCAGTTTTTGAACCTTCCGTTTAATGAATCAAAAATTAATGCAGGAGCATTTACTGGGACAGCAGGAATAAGCTGGATACCAAACGAAACCATCCAATGGAAATTAAATGCCTCTTCGGCTTTTAGAGCTCCAAATATGGATGACATTGGTAAGGTGTTTGACTCTGAACCTGGTTCAGTAGTTGTGCCTAATAACAATTTAAAACCAGAGTATGCTTATGGTGGTGAGCTTGGGCTTAATTTAAATTTTGATCAAACATTTATCATTGACCTTTCAACGTATTATACCTATTTAGATAATGCACTTGTGCGAAGAGACTTTAATATTAATGGTGAAACTGAAATAGAGTATAATGGTGAATTAAGTAATGTGCAAGCTATTCAAAATGCATCTAAAGCTTGGATTTATGGTTTTGAAGCAGGAGCTCAACTCAATTTTTCTGAAAAGTTTAAACTTACCACTCAATATAATATAATAGGAGGAACAGAAGAAGATAATGGTATTGAAGTTCCTGTAAGACATGCAGCTCCAAACTTTGGAAACACACATTTAGTTTGGCAAAATGATAAGTTACAGTTAGATGCATTTGCGGTTTATAACAATGAGTTGTCATTTAATCAATTGGCACCTTCTGAAGCTGAAAAAGATTACATCTATGCTTTGGATGCTAACGGAAATCCTTATTCGCCTTCTTGGTATACTCTTAATTTAAGAACTAAGTATAAGATTACTGATGCAGCAACACTAATAGCGAGTTTAGAAAACATTACAGACCAACGCTATAAAACATATTCATCAGGTATTGCTTCTGCTGGAAGAAATTTAATTCTGTCCTTGATGTACACATTATAAATAAAAAAAGCCTCCAACTTAGGAGGCTTTTTTGTGTGATGATTATTTTATTTTCGTTTCACTGCTTTCTTAGTAATTACTTGTCCGTTTGACAATGTTACTTTAGCCAAATAGGTGGCTTGACTTAAAGCCGAAAGGTTATAAATTTCTGAATTGCTATTACCATTAAAGTTGTATAGCGTTCTTCCTAAAAGATCAATAATTTCAACATGTTCAATAGTAATATTTGCACCTATAGTGAATTTAACATCATTATCGTTAAGCTCAATGATTGTTAAATCTTTAGGACTAATATCTTTATCGTCAATTGATAGCGCTTCTGGTATAAATACAATTTCAAAGCGCTCATTAAACTCACCAGCTTCTGATGTAAAAGTATAATCAGTTTCTGATAGGTTGTGAGTGATATTTAATAATTTATCTTTTACATAAATAGTATTAGTGGTTAAAAATTCACCTTCTAGTTTTGAGATAGTTAAGGTGTAAATTGTAGGTGTATTTATTAATGTACTAAATCCTAAAGGAATTACTTCGTTTAAGGTTAAACTCTCTGGCGCTTTTCCTTGAATGGTATACTTTTTATCAGAACCTTCAATAATTGAATACATCACAGCATTAACGTTTGGCGAAGCCATAGGAGCATCAAAATACATTTTATCCAAACCGTTAGTTGCATTGTTAACATAACCTACTAAAATTTGATTAAACACTCCATTATCAGTTGTTAGATCTAACCATAATTTATTAGGTGTGTTGGTTGTGTTTTGTCTAAAGAATTGAGAGTTATCGTTGGTTCCTCTTACACGCATTGAATTATTAAAAACAACACGTTTTCTTTGTATATCTCCAGCTTGAGCTGTTGGGTTTGAAACATACTCAGTAGTAGGAGCAGTATCAGACATTGCAATAAAAAATGCTTGACCCGAAGGAATCATTCTATTAGTTGGGTCACTGCCATCTCCACCAGCACTAGTAGCTGTTTCTCCTACACCATTAATGATAGCATAATCACTTTGAGAAAAATTCAACACCTCATTACCGCTTGTATTGCCATCAGGAGGAGTGTTTTGTGACCATAAGTAAATAGCTCCATCAACAACTCTGTTAGTGGCAGTGCCTATATCTGCATTGTAATTTAAAAATGCATCAGCACTTATGGCAGAAGGATATGGGTTTCCAAGTAAATTCCAGTTATTATCGTTGGTTTCCTCATCATTTCTATACATCCAAACTTCAATAACACCATTATTAAAAAGACCTCTAAATGAATAAGTAAATTGACAGTTAGGACCATTATTACAAGGAAGTGCACTAAATAAGCCAGAATCGTGAGTTGAAGCGTACCCAACACCAGGAGTCATAAAATCACTATTGTTTGTTTGTTGCCAATCGTACCCTGTACCATCAGCAAATGAGCTTGGATCATCTATATTGTCTTGACCAATTATAAATGTGTTAGTATTGTTAATTTCTTGATTAGAATCTCTATAGTCCTGAGCACTAAATTTAAAACGCCTGTTACTCGAAGCATCTACTAAAGCATCTCCAATAGTTTCTTCAAAAACAGGAGAACTCCAGTAGGTGTATTCATACCAGTTATCCATCATTGCAGTTCTCTTATTAACTTGAATATTGTCAGGATTATCGGCAGTTACTAAACCATCATCATTAATTTGTACAAAAGCACCTTGAGGATGAACTAATATTGAAGCTGTACCATTTAGTATAAGATCATTACCAACTTCTACATACGTGTTAACACCACCATTGTTAGCATCTGCAATAATAAGCTCTGCATCATTAATGATTAAATTACAAGCCTCAAAGCTTGTTTCTCCATTAACGTTTACACTAGTATTATAATCGGCATTTAAAATTGCAGTCTTATTAGAAGCAGGAGCAGATGACCAGTTTGTTCCGTCCCAAATTGCTGTTTCAGCACTTATTTTAACAGCATTACTAGCTGTATAACAAGTGCTAGAATTTTCCCTAACTTGACAATAGAATTGATAATCAATATAAGTAATTGGGTTAATTATATCTAGTGTTGCTGATGTTGAATCATTATTAAAATCGACATTATTAGGAACAGCAACAAAAGTAGTAGCGTTTGGTGCAAGGTAGTACCATTGATAACTTAAAGGTAGACCTCCTGCAACACCTTCAGAGCCATTTACTGTAAGTTGAATGGAGTTATTACAGTCAAAAGTAGGTGTGTTTAATACAGAAACTGTTGGTGGAATTCCTAAAGAAAAATCAAATAGCCCAATGTCTAAATAATCAGAATCAGAACAATCAGTCCAGTCAATCATATCCCAATCATTAATGTCAAATGTGCTAGAAGGCAATGGAGTAGCATTATTTTGTCTTCTAAAATTAACACCATCACCACCAATACCTAGTCCATTAGCCCATGTGCTACTTCCATAAACTCCAAATGCATCAATAATAGAAGTTGTGGAAATTCTGTAAAGAGCAATCATATCAGAGCTATTATTGTCAAAATTAATTCCACTTGATGAACTAAAAGTTTGGTTAGGGCTCACACTCAAATTATTTAATGGACTACAAGATGTTGTCCCAAGCGCTACAACATAAACGCTACCAGATGTTAAGTTACCAGATAATACATTTGAACTAGAAGGGCTTGCATTACCATTATTGTATACATTTATACTATAATCTGATAAATTTATTGTGCCTGATGTACCATTAAAAATCTCAACATAGGATGAACTTCCACTTGTTGCATCTGTAACCTCGCTTATAAATAAATCATTTGGAATTGTTGATGACAGAGCAGTTTCACAACCACTAATTGCATTATCAATAAAAGTAAAAGTATTTGTAGAAGAACAGCCAGTTGGAAATTGAACAACTAAATTTCCTGATGTTGCACCAGCAGGTACTAAAACAACAAGCTCAGTAGAAGTTGAAGAAACCGTCGTCATAAGTAAGCCATTTAATTCAGCGTAGGCTCCAGTTAAATCTTCAGCAGAAGAGATTGTTACTTCAGTGTTTTCAGGTCCTTCAATTGGCCAAATAGAACTAACTAAAGTTGCTGTGCATACTCCTGTGCCTTCAATATCAAAAGTATAAGGGTTCTCGTCGCTATCAGAATTAATTATACTCACAGTAGCTGTTCTTGTTCCATCAGCAGTAGGAGAAAATTCTATTCTAAATTCAGAATCAGAAGATGAAGCTATAGAGGTATTAGGTTGTAGGGTTACTGTAAAATCACTAGCATTAGTACCTGTAATTTCAACGATAGGTGCTCCAGTAAGGTTTAAAGCAGTTGCTCCAATGTTTTCTACAAAATAACTTTTTTCAGCACTAGTTGACCCTACGTTTGTTGAGCCAAATAATGTATTGTTTAAGCCATAAGGAGCGTTAAAGCCGTTTGGTATAGTAATATTATTACCTTTTACATTTATTTCAGCATTTGTTGGTTGAATAACATTAATGGTGTAATCTTCAACCTCACCAAAATCAAAATCTTCACAAGGTGTTGCGTAAGGTCCTCCATTATCTGATTTTGCACTTACTCTCATTCTTATATTTCCAAGTACAGCGTTTGTAGGAACAGTAATAGATAAAGGAGATAAAGATGGTTGAGCGTTTGCGCTATTGGTGGTTGTTCCTAGTTCAAAGGCTTCGTTCCCAGAATTATTAAAAGTTCCGTCTTGATTCCAATCTATCCAAACTTTTACATAAGACGTATAATTACCTGAAGTGTTGACATTAACACTTAAATTATAATTATCACCTAAAGTCAAATTGGTTGTAATTGCTGTATAATCAGAATAACTATTTGTAGAAACAGTTGTATTATCAATAGTGTTTAGATTAACATTTAAAATACCTGAGGCATTAGTTCCTCCATCAGCACCACAATATGTTAATGAAGGTACTGAACAAACTTCTACGCCTTCAGACCAAGTTGTGCCTCTTCTTATAAATACTTTAAAGCAATAATTTAAGCCATTAACTAAACCAGTAACTGATTTATTGGTAACATTTGCTGTTGTTTCGTAAACAAGCTGATTAGGTGTAGTATAAACATCATTGTCAGCTCCTGAATAAGCTGAGCCATCACCTGTTGGAGTAAAGGTAACTGAACCTTGGTTAGCTACTATAATTAATTGATCCCAACAAGAAGTAGGTGTTGGATTATTCCAACTTAAATTGACTTGGTTAGTAAGAGGTGTAGCAGTTAGGTTGCTAATATCTCCTTGAGCGATACCATTGGTAACCGTACTTCCGCCTGTGCCACCACTTGCCCATCCAGTAAGTGTTTCGCCAACATAAGAATATACTGTAAACGAATAATTGTTATTCTCAGTTAATCCTGTAATAGTAGCAGATGTAGCATTACCTTTATAAACGACGCGACCTAATGAAGCAGGTGTTACAGGAGTAGCTAATGAAAAATCTGAATTAGCAGTATAAGTGTTAGCATCAGTTTTGGTTCCTGCAGGATCGGTTCCTCCGTCGATTGCAAAAACAACATAACCTGTTGGAGTGATTCCAGTTGGAAGTGTCCAGCTTAAAATAACGCTATTGTCTTCAAAACAACCTGAAATACCAGTTACGTTATTTGGATTAGGATTAGAAAGATTTAAAGTAGCACTGTTTGAGGTTGTTGAACCACAAGTATTACTTAAGACACATCTGTAAATATTACCATCCATTGTCGCGTTTGTAGCTCCAGTAGTATAGGTGTTAGTTGTAGCTCCAGTGCCACCTGTTACATTGTTCCAACCCGAACCAGAGTTAACTTCCCATTGGTATGTTGTAGCATTACTAGAAGCAACAGAGAATGTTGCTGTGTTTGGTATTATTTCATTTTGATTGGTTGGTTGTGTAGTTATATTAGGTGCAGTAATTCCTGTACCAGTTAAAATGCTTGTAGCATCATCGGTTATTGTTGTGCTACTTATTGTTAAAGTAGCTGTTTGGGCTCCAAAAGCAGTAGGAGTAAATGTAACATCATAGGTAGCTGTACCAGAAGGAGCTATAGTAGTCGAAGATAAATTGCTTACTACAAACTGAGGGTCATCTGAAACCACATTAACATCAACTGCAGGCACAGCTCCATTATTGGTTATTGTATACTGTAGTGTTGAAGCAGATGTATTTAAACAAGATGAGCCATGATCTGTAGCAGCACCAGAAATGGCAAGGTCTGAGGTTATAATATAATCAGAAATAGAGATATCATCTATATTTAATCTACGGTTGGCAGTTCCTGAAGGTGTCTCTCTTATGATTCTAATTCTGGCTGAACCTGTGATATTAACAGTTGCATTAAAGGTCTGAACAACACTGCTTGCAGGAGCTGTAAATGTGCTTCCTGCTTGGATCCAATTCGCTCCATTATCGATGCTGTATTCTACTCTCCAATCTACTTGTGCATCAGTTCCGTATCTTCTGTAATCAAAAGAAATTGTACCTATTCCATTTGTCTTATTTTGTAGCATGGAAATTGACGAAGATCCGTACCCTCTTAATCTTGCTGATTGAGATCCGTTTTTCCAATCATTGGCTAGATCACCGATTAGAGCATCAGTCATGTTCCAATCGATCCCATTTAATGTAACTGTGCCAGATGCATAACCAGTTTTACTGTCATCTTCAAAATTTACATCATATTGTGCATTAATTGAAAAAAATCCAAATAGAAATGCTATTAATACGAGGGAGTATTTCTTTTTCATAAAGGGAAAAATTATATAACGCTAAAAATACAAGCTGTAAATATAAGCTAAATTACTTAATTTTCAAGGGGTTGAGTTTTCGGTTTTATTAACAAATTGTTACTATTTTTGCACTATGCATCGACCAAAAACATATACTTTAGACGAAGCGCAAAAACGGATGGAACGGTATTGTGCGTATCAAGAACGTTGTCATCAAGAAGTGACCAAAAAGTTATATGAAATGCGAATGATTCCTGAGGCAAGAGACAAAATTATTGTGCATTTGCTTGAGCATAATTTTTTAAACGAAGAGCGTTTTACAAAGACGTTTGTTTTAGGGAAGTTTAGAATAAAAAAATGGGGTCGTAAGCGCTTAGAGTTAGAGCTTAAAAGACGGGAAATTAGTGCTTATAATATCAAGTTAGCGTTCAAAGAAATTTCTGATGCTGAATACCTAGAAGCCTTTAACCAACTTGCCGAAAAAAAAGTAGCACAAATAAAGGAATCTAACCTTCAAAAGAAAAGAAAAAAACTAGCAGATTATTTACTGTATAGAGGTTGGGAAACCCATTTAGTATACGATAAAGTAAATGAGCTGATATAAAAAAAGCCCTTGAGTAAATACTACAAGGACTTTTTTAAAACCAAAGGTGAAATTTAAAACTGCTTTATGAATTTTTTGGTTAATCTAGTATGGTTTGTTAGGGTTGTTTCAATAATATAATTGCCTTTAGAAAGTTGTGAAGTGTTAATAACAACTTCATTGTTATTGGCTTTAGTTTCATTTACTACTTGACCTAAAACAGTATAAAGTTTTACTTGTGCTATGTCTTGAGTTTTGTGTTTAACTTTAATACTCGTTCTGTCTAAATTGTAAATTGAAAAATCATTTATTTCAGCTTCAGAAACACTTAGAGTACTGTTCTCTGTAAAAACTATTTCAAATCTGTTATCATGTTCTCCTGCTATAGCATTAAACGTATAATCAGCTGATGATAAATCATGTTCTATACTTAAAAAATTATCTCTTAAATAAATAGTATTGGTATTTAAAAAATCGCCTTCAAGCTGAGGTATTGATATAGTAAATTGAGCGTCTTCAGTTGCTATAAATCCTAAAGGGATTATTTCATTTTCAGTAAGTGTACTAGGCGCTTTACCTTGTATAGCTAGTTTGTGAACATCTGTTTCGTTAATTAGTGAATATAAATAAGCATTAGCACCACTTGCTAGGTTTTTTTCAGCATCATAAAAACTAGAGTCTTCACCATCAGTTGCACCATTAACATAAGCCACAAGAGTTTGATTAAATGCACCATTGTTATTGGTAAGGTTAACCCATAATCTACTTTCGGCTGAAGGACTACAAGAACCTGCATCTCTAAAAAATTGATTGTTACTAATGTCGTCTCCCATACGCATGCTGTTGGTAAAGGTTACATTGGCGTTTGCTAAACCTTGAATAAAAAAGCTCTGTCCTGAAGGGATGTATCTACAAGGTACAATACCTGATCCACCTGCAATTTGTCCGCTTCCGTTAATAACAGCATAATCATTGGTGTTAAAGTTTAGTGTTTCATTACCTGTGTTATTACCGCTAGGAGGTGATGCTTGTGACCATAAATAAACTGCGTTAGAGACTACACCTGTATTTTCAGTAAAAAAGGCATCAACACTTATTGCTGAAGGATATGGATTTCCTATCATATTCCAATCGTTATCTCCATTGTCTCCATTATAATATATAGGTGTCGTTATATCTCCTGTGTTAAATGGTCCGCTAAAGGTGTATGGATATGAAGTTCCAGATGAAAACCCACTTGCTGTATGTGTTGCTGCATATCCTGTTCCTGGTTGTAAAACTGTTGCGTCAGAAATACTTTGCCAATCGTTACCATCATCATCAATATTATCATGTCCAGCAACATATGTTCCAGTATTTCCAATTTCATCTAAAACATCAAGATAATTTTGTGCATTATAAACAAAACGATATTGAGATGATGAAAGCGCATCTCCAGCAGTTTCACCAACAACTGGCGAACTCCAATAGGTATAATTGTACCAGTTGTTTAATTGTGCAGTTTGCTTTACAACGTTAGAAGTACCACCTACATTAACAGTAAATGTACCTGTATCTTCAACTTGCACAAAAGCACCATAATGAGCTACAGTTATTGTTCCATCAACTACTACGTCAGTAGTTACAGAGACATGTGTGTTATCACCAACTGATAATGTATGACCTGCATTAACTTGAAGACTCCACGAGTTTATGTTTCCTTGAAGATTAGTAATATAATCAGCATTTATCTCAACAATACTGTTTTCGTTAGGTTGAGAGTTGCTCCATGAAGTTCCATTCCATGTCGTAGAGTGTCTAACAACTTCACCACTTACAGAAACAGATTCAGAAACAGAAGGGTTTGGTAATAACTCAGGGGCTGAAATTGCTATAGTTCCATTATAGTTTCCAATAACTAGTCCGCTTTCAAGTCTAATGTAAACGATTACGGAGCCAGAGCTAATTAATGCTCCTGGAATAGTAATTTCAGAACTATATCCTGAGTTTTCATTAGTAGAAACCTCATAACCAGTTGGGGCAGTAATGGTGTAAGGTCTACTTAATGAAAACGCATCGGATACTAAAAAAAATTGTGCAGCTGAGGGACCATTTTCATATTCGTATGAAAATCCACTAATTGAAGGTACGCTAACAGTGTAAGCTAAAGCTTTTGCTTGTGTTAATACTCCAAAGCAAAAAGCAATGGTCAATACACGTATAACTCGTAGGTTAAGTAATTTAATTATCATAGGTTAAGTTTGGATTTGGTTAATTGTTGAGTAATTATACAACTTTAGATTAACTAACCTATGAAACGCAATTTGTTTTCGATTAAATGATTATTTATGTAGGATAAATCCTAATTTGTGGTGAATAAACTTACAAATTAAATGAAGCTCCAATATTTAAAGCAAACTGATTATGAATGTAATAACTAATGTCAGATTTATCATCGCTATATTTTGCTAAAGGGAATGATGCTTCTGTAAAAATTCCAAAACCATCAGTGAAAAAATACCGAGCTCCAACATGACCTCCAAAATTCTTTAAGCTAATGTTTAAACCAGGATAAAGATCAAAGTTTTCATCGATATTTACCACATTACCTAAATTAGCATTAAAACGCCCTTTAATATCAAAGCGATCACCAAAACCAGCATCTAAACGATCATCAATTCCTAAAGCATAGGTAGAGGATACACCAATAGAGATATTTTCGCCTAAACCATAGTCGTAACTTACATTAATTCCTGTAGCTTCATCTTGCAAATTCAGTCCGACTTGAAATTTCTGGTCTCCTTTTCCTTTAAATGCTTGTGCATTTACTAATGAAAATGAAATTAATGCAATAAATAAAAATAAGTTTTTCATAATTAAAATGTCTTAAAGTTTTAAGCCTGTAAATATTATAAATTCTTAAGATAGTTATTGGTCTTTGTTATGGCTTTTTCGTTTTTCCAATCTATCCAGTTCTGTCCTTTAATTCTACGCATTACATTATCAAAATGTCTCATAATAAAAATATTGTATAGCGCTTTTGATAAATTTTTAGGACGCTTTGCTATAGATCTTAGACTCATAGAAAAGCCTGGGGTCACATATTTCATGTAATGCCAATAGCCTTCAGGCATATAAAGGACTTCTCCATGGTTGAGTTCAGTAGTGTAGCCTTTAGCATGTTGTAATGCTGGCCATTTTTTGAAATCTGGATTGGAAAAATCAATATCTTCTCTTGTGATTAAAGAGTGAGGTACTTTATATAGATACTTGTTTTGTTTTTGGTCAAAAAGGATAATTTGTTTTTTACCTTCAAAATGAAAATGAAAAATATTAGCCAAATCAATATCATAATGCATAAAGGTATAAGAGTCTTCTCCACCAAAAAATAACATTGGTAGTCCTTTCATTAACCGAATACCAAAATTAGGATAGCTAAAATCTTTTTGAAGTTGAGGTACTTCTTTTAAAATGTTCCAAAGAAAAATACGATAACGTGTAGGTTCTTTTTTAAGTAAATCTACATAGTCGCGCATTTTCATTTTAGCATGTGGCTCGTTAAAACCGTCTTTATAATCAACAGGTCTGTCGTCATAAAGTGGTACGGTTTTATCACCAGCAACCGACTTCATATAATCTAAATTCCATTTGGAATACGCAGGCCAATCTTCGATAAAACGCTCTATAACCACAGGTTTTTGTGGTTTATAATAGTGTTTTATGAAATCCTCTTTAGTGATGGTTTTTACTCGAGGGATGTCCTGAAGTTGTAATTTCAATGCTATTAATTTAGAACGCCAAAGTTAAGAAAACGTTACGAAATGAATTACATTGTGTATTGAAAAATTTTACACTGAAAAGAATTACAGCCATTTAGATTCATTTTCGGTTGCATCCAAAATATCAATTTGCAAGACTTCGGCTAAATGTTTAGCTACTTCAAAAGCATCGTCTTTGTCAGTTGTTATGTAGGCTTCAATTTTTTTGTTAGAATTATAAAATAAATTCAATTTGATAATTTGATTTTCCCAAACAGCTGAAGCTCCCATTCCTTGTACTCGCTTGTTTTCTTTTGTTTTGAATACAGATACATATTCAATATCAGGTAAAGGTTTCCATTTACCTATATCAATTCCTAATGCGGAGTATAATTGACGATAGGTTTTATTGGCTAAATTAATTTCAGAACCTTCTCTTAGCATAAGAAATACACCGATTCCTGAAAGAATTAAATTGAAGTAATTATTAAATATAAATCCATAGATTCCAAAACAAAACAATGTAACTCCTAGTACTTGTTTCATCACAGGTGCTTTTCGGATGTATTTTATCTTTTTATTCATAAAGTAAATTATAGTTTAAAGATTATGAGTTTAGTAACGAAAGAAAAATCCGCTAAGTAGCGGATTTTCAATGTTTAGTTTTTATCATCTTCCTTTTTGCTAGGTAGAGATTTTGTCTCTTCTGGATCTTTTTTGTCTTTACCTTTAAGATACTCAGGTAAATCCATTCCTGCCATATTAAACATTTCCTGCAGAGGAGGAACAGCTTTGTACATTCCTGAGATAAAGTTAGATGTTGAAGATTTTCCGTCTTTATTACCTCCATTTTCCCAAACAGTTACTTTATCTATCTTAATATTTTTAATGGCTTCAGCTTGTGTTTTTACTAGTTCTGGTAACTTATCAGCAATTAATAAAAGTACAGCGTCTTTAGAGTTGTTACCAGCTGCTTTTACGATTTCATCTAAACCTGCAGCTTGTTTGGTTAATACTTCATAAAGCCCTTTTGCTTCAGCTTGTGCTTTAAACAATATAGCATCTGCCTCACCTTTTGCACGTCTTCTAATGCGTTCTGCTTCAGCTTCAGCATCAATTTCAGCTTTCTTTTTAGCAATTTCAGTAGGTACAATAACATCAGCCATTTGTGATGAGCGTTCACGTTCTGCTCTGGCAGTTTCAGCTTCTTGCTCAGCAGCATACGACTCTTGTAATGCTTTTGCAGCTTGTACTTTCTCTGAAGCAATTGCTACACGTTCAGCTTCGGCTTCACGTTGACGACGTAAGGAATCTGAATTAGCAACCGAAATTTTAGCTGTATTTTCTCCTTCAACAGCTTTAGCATTTGCAGCGGCAACTTGTGTTTTTTCGTCCTGTACTGCATTAGCTTCACCAATAGCTCCATCTCTGTTTTTCTCAGCAACCGATTTACGAGCAGCATTAATAGCGTGTGCTGCGGCTTCTTTACCTAAAGCTTCAATGTATCCTGATTCATCAACAATATCAGTAATATTTACGTTGATGAGTTTAAGACCAACTTTTTTTAGCTCAGATTCTACAGACTGTGAAATATTGGTTAAGAATTTATCTCTATCAGAATTAATTTCTTCAATATCCATAGAAGCAACTACCAAACGTAACTGACCAAAAATAATTTCTTTAGCAAGTTCTTGAATGTCTTGTAAGCCTAAACCTAATAAACGTTCTGCAGCATTTTGCATTACTCCAGGTTCAGTAGAAACACCAATGGTAAAACGCGATGGTACATTTACACGAATGTTTTGTTTAGAAAGTGCGTTTACTAAGTTTACTTCAATAGAGATTGGTGTTAAATCGAGATATTCATAATCTTGAATTACAGGAACTATAAAAGCAGCTCCACCATGAATACATTTGGCAGATTTTCCGCCTCCAACTTTTCCATAGACTACAAGTATTCTATCTGATGGACAACGTTTGTAACGCTTAATAAGGATAACTAAGGTTAAAACTATAAATAGTGCTACAAAAATAAGTAGCATTGGACCGCCTAAACTTTCAACGTTGAAGCTTTCCTGAAGGGTTAGAAATTTCATTTGAGTCATTTTAAAGATTTAATAGATTGTGTTATGATTTTATGATAGATTAATAGTGTGTTACTCAATTAAGTTGTTGTTACCGTTATTGAGTTTTTGATGCTCAGCAACTGAGGGTTCAATTGGTTTTCTGGTTTGGTCAACAATAAGAATACCGTTAGAGGTAACGTCTACAACTTTAATTATTGTTCCAGATTTTAATTCGGTTAATGAGTCGGTTAAAGCGTCTAATTCACGCACAGTTCCTTGTACATTAACGCTTACTTTACCCATACTAGAGCGATCTGCACCAATAGTAAGGTAAACTTCACCAACTGCATCTATAGCATTTTTATAGTTAAGAGTTCCGCTATCGCTAAGCTTACTTATAAAATGAAACATTGCAGCCATGATTAGCATCATTAGTAAACCGCTAATTATAGAAATAATTATGGTTGTAGGTTTAGAATATCCTGCATTTAAACAAGCAATTCCACTCCAGCCAAAAATAGTAAAGAACCCAACCAAATTTTTGAATGTGATAAACTGAAAACCTGCACCTATGTCGCTATCGATATCAGTGTCAATATCGCCTAAGTCATCAGCATCACCTCCTAAAAAAGCCATAAACATTACTGCCAAAAATACAACAGAACCTATAATGGCAACTACCCAGTATACTTTAGGCAAAAATTCTAAATTTGAAAACCACTCTGTCATATTTTAAAGATTTTAAATGCGTTAATAAATATACAATCATTGTAAGATTATTCTATCTTATTTTTGAAAGTTTTCGACAAAGTTTAGCCACCTTATAGACTTATATAGTCTTGGATGTTTTTTGAAATCTTTTTTGGATAGTGAATTATCCAAAATTTAGGAATGTCAATAGTATAAATTTAAGATGGTTAGTCTTGGCGGTTTTTAAACCATATTTTTTGAGCTCTAAAAAAGGAAGGTGTAAAAACTACTTTCAATATATCAGTAGTTTACAATTTAATTTTGTTACATTTTTGAAATAAATTTAAAAAAAAATTCCTGTCTGAAATAGACAGGAATTACATTTAATGCGTTTACTTGTTTTTATCTAAAGTTATAACGCAACCCAAATAATACATTGCTTGGAGGCATTGGAACAAATCCTGACTCAATGTAATCTACATCAAAAATGTTGTTTGCAGTTACACTAAACTCAGCAGATTTTACTTTTACAATAACTGATGCATCCCAAACATTGTAAGTTTGTCCTGTAGTACGTTCGGCATATTTATAAACTATGTTTTGTCTTACATTTTTAAATAACTGAGAGCTAAACCTAGTAATGTATTGGTGTTTTAATGTGTTTAATGAGTAACGTGATAAATCTTCGTTTTGATCTAAAATGTTATCATCTAAGTATGAATAGCCAAAGCCTAATGTTTGTTTATAGTTATTAATGTTGAAGTTATAGGCAGCATCAAACTCTAGTCCTTTGGTATTAACTTCGGTAATATTGGTAGCTGTGAAAGTGTCTTCAGACACGTCTGTTCTTACATAATCAATTAAATTTTTTGCGTCTCTGTTAAACGCTGCAATGCTAGCTGTAAGTTTTGCTGAAGTATATTTAAGACCTACTTCTTGTGCAAAAGCTTCTTCGGGTTCTAAGTTAGAATTTCCTTGGGTAACAGGGTCGCTATAATACAAGTCAGTGTAAGTAGGAATACGATAGGTATATCCAATATTTCCGTAAGCTTTTAAACGGTCTGAAATGTCATAACCAATATCTAAACCTGGAAATGCATGAAACTTAAAATCGGAAAAGTAAGTTAGTGCAACACCAGGAGTAACATCTAGTTTATCATTAGCAAATTTAAATTGATGTTCAACAAAAGCTGTAGCCATAAAGCGGTTACGTTGTCCAAGATTATTACTACTAATGTAAACTTGGGATAAATCGATACCAAATCCTGTTACACCTGCTTTTGAAGTATAAGATGCATTGGCTTCAGCTCCTATTTTGTTTGTAATATGAAGGTTTCTGTAAAAACTAGGTTCTTCTTTACGTAGTAAAAAGAGGTCTTGGTTTCTTTTCCAGTAAACCCTTGGTTGTATCTTTAATTTGTTTGATGCAAATTTTGTTGTAAATGCTAAAAGGCTATTTTGGGTTTCTTCGTACTCAAAAAATGTTGGGTTTGTGGTATAAAAATTTTGAGCACCAAACTTTCTATCCATAAAGGTAGCAAGCATTTCAATAGGTTTATGTTTGGTATTGAAAATGCTTTTCAAAAAGAAATTGGTGTTATCATAATCGGTATTTGTACGATATCCATCCGAAGTCATTTTCCCTGCATGTACTAGGTGTTGAGAATTTTCAAGCGAACTAGCAGCAGTTATTGAACCGTTAAGTTGACCGAAAGAACCTGCTTCTGCATTAACAGACACTGATGTGTCTAACTTGTTTTTGGTAACAATATTGATGGCACCATTAAAGGCGTTTTGGCCAAATATTCTAGCAGCAGGACCTTTAACAATTTCAATACGCTCAATAACTTCTAGCGGAAGTGCGGCATTCATAGTATGATGACCTGTTTGGGCATCGTCCATTTTTATACCATCAATTAGTAATAAGGTTTGATCAAAACCACCACCTCTTATATATAAATCGGCTTGACTGCCTCCAGTACCACGACGCCTAATATCGACTCCTGCAAATTGCTGAAGTAAATCAGCAACATTAGTTGCTGCACTATTTTTTATATCCTTACTTGATATAACAGTAATGGTTCTTGAGTTTTCTTTAAACGGAACATCGATTCGTGTTGAAGTTATTACAACCGAGTCTAGATTTTGTTCCTCTAGTTCTTGAGCTTTTATTGATAATGAAAAAATAAAAAGTACAGTAAATAAAGAGATTGCTCTCATAATATAAATGATTTTCGTGTTTTTAACGCTGCAAAAGTCGTAACTTTCCGGATCATTAAAGTAGTCCAGTTTTAAAACAATGAGTAGTCCGGTTGAAGACAATCTTAAATCTTTAATTGCATTTGATAAAGCGTCAAGCACTTCGGTTTATATTCAAATTGCACAGCAAATGGTAAATGCTATACAAAGAGGCTATTTACATGAAGGAATAGCACTTCCAGGAACAAGAAAATTTAGTGAGATATTATCTATTAATAGAAATACAGCTGTTGCTGTTTATGATGAGTTAGCATCGCAAGGTTGGGTTGATATTGTACCCAATAAAGGAACGTTTGTACTGATGCCAGAGCAAAAAACGGCTGCTATTAAAGCAGCAACACAAAGTATTGAACACTTAACAGCATATCCTGAAACTACAGGTTTTCCATTTCAACCGTCTTTCAATTTGGCTTCTACAGAAGAAACAACACAATGTAATTATGTGATTAACGATGGTCAACCAGATTTAAGGTTGCATCCTACGCATCAGTTTTCAAGATGGTATAGTGCTTCTATGAAACGAACTGCTTTAATTTCTAAATGGAATCAAACCCATGAACAATCGCATTCAACATTCAATATACAATTGTGTAATTACCTCAATGCTACACGTGGGTTTCATATAAAACCGCATAACATTTTAAGTACAAGAAGTACTGAAATGAGTTTGTACATTGTATCTCGACTTCTTATTCAAAAAAATGACATTGTGCTTGTAGGCGATTTAAGTCACTACAAGTCTAATATGATTTTTCAACAGGCAGGAGCAACGCTAAAGACAATTCCTGTTGATGCTAATGGTATTGATGTAGATTTTATTGAAAGACATTTTACCAAAGGAAGCATACGTTGCGTTTATATTTGTGCGCATAGGCAGTATCCAACTACAGTAACACTTTCTGCCGAAAGACGTTTAAAGCTATTACAGTTAGCAAAGGTTTATGGTTTTGCTATCATTGAAGACGATTTTGACTACGATTTTCAATTTGATGGGTCTGCAATGTTACCAATGGCTAGTGCAGATGCTGAAGGTGTTGTTATCTATTTAGGACGATTGGGTCAGTCGTTTTTCCCAAGTTTTCAAGCTGGTTTTATAGTAGCTCCTCAAACTATTATTAAAGAAGCGAACAATTACTTGCAAATTTTGGATAAGCAAGGTGATTTAATTCAAAAGCAAATGCTTGCAGAACTTATTAATGAAGGTGAGATACATCGTTTAATTAAAAAGAATATTACCATTTATAAAGCAAGACGCGATTATTTAATTTCTTGTTTACAACATCATTTTAGCGATGACTTGTATTGGAAAGTGCCTTCTGGTGGCTTAGCCATTTGGTTACATTTTAAACCTAGTATATCGCTTGCTAAACTTGCTGAAAAAACTAAAGCGCGAGATTTATTGTTGCCAAAAACAATACTGTATCAAAGCAAAACTATTTGCGCTATTAGGTTTGGCTATGGACATTTAAATGAAGATGAAATAACAACAGTCGTTACTATTTTAAAAGAGTCTTACACGGCAATTAAAGATTAGTAGTTATTTTATATTAAATTCAGTATTGCATTCCTCACATCTGTATTTGTCTTTTGCATAAAATGGGAGAGTACTGAATAAAAACCCAATAAGGAAAGAGAAAAATGATTTAAAATCTTTAATAGTTGAAAACAACATTACTTTACTACTATTGCAGTTAGGGCATTGTATAGCGTTACCATCGTCATCTATAGAATATTTATTAATGGTTTTTAAAATATGTTGTGCTTTTAAAGCATCTTTAGCGAGTACTTTTAGCTTAACACCACCAATAGCATTGCTAACCAAAGGATCAGTATCTATAGTTAAATGATCACTTAAAAAGACTTCAATACCTTCAGATTCTAAACGTCCTTTTATAATTTGCGCTTCTGTAGAGTACTGAAATTTTGCAATGGTTTTAAAGGTTGATGACATATTTGTTTTTATATTGATTATAAATATAGCTTTTTAGATTTTAGTTAAAATTATTGTTTTTCGATAATTTTTTATACATTTGTTATTGTTAAACGATAATTTATGAATGAAGTCATTACAAGTTTTTAAAATAATGCATGTGATATCGTGGATTATTTTTATAGGATTAAGTATTAAGGCAGGTGCATTAATAATCTCATTTATTGTTAGCATTTTTGTGAATGAATTTGCGTCAAAAAACCTTTACCTTGGGTTAGATTTATTAAATGTGTACAATTTTAGTGTGTTTCATTACTCGAGCATAATTGTGTTATATATTCTAACCGCAATACTGAAAGCCTATTTATTCTATCTATTGATTAAAGTGTTTAGACATTTAGATGTCAACAATCCGTTTAATTTAAAAGTTGCAAAAACAATTACTAAAATTAGTTATGTTTCATTTTGTATAGGCTTAATTGCAGCACTAGCTTATGGATATACTATATGGCTTTCTCAAAAAGTGTTTTTTGCATTTAACTGGAATGCTTCAGGATTTCTTTTTATGGCTGGAGTTATATTTATAATTGCCTTTTTATATAAACGCGCTGTTGAATTACAAACAGAAAACGAATTAACTATATAATCATGCCAATAGTAGTCAATCTAGATGTTATGCTAGAAAAAAGAAATATGAAGAGTAACGAGCTGGCAGAAATTATAGGTATTACTACAGCAAACCTCTCTATATTAAAAACAGGAAAAGCAAAAGCGATTCGGTTTTCAACTTTAGAAGCAATATGTAAAGCTTTGGATTGCCAACCTTCAGATATTTTGGAATATACTAAAGATTAAAACAGTTAGATTATTACAGATATTTAACCTGTTTTGTTTCTCTATATACATCTTTATTTACCCACCTATGGTTGCCTCTTTCACGAGCGTCTAACAAATCAATGTTTAATTTATCAGAAAAAATAAAGGCCTTTTCAATAACTGAATCATAATCATCAAGTAAAAAAAGGTTTAAAAATTCATTGTTTCCATACCATAAGTTTACTTGGTAACTACCTCGGGAGCTAAACATTGAAATGTAATTTAAGTCTTCAAGATTTTGCCATTTTTCATTATGATTAAATATACCTATAGTGTAGGAATGTTTTATTTTATGCTCACTGAAGTTAAAATGTATTGAATGTTGCGCTACAATTGGAGTAAAGCAATAAATAAGCGTTATGAAAATTAAAATAGAGAAAATAATCATTTTAATAATATCAGAAGATGTTAAGCTTTGAATAATGCTTCTACTAAAAATAAAGTACATAAGACCAAAAAACGATGTAAAAATTAGTGAAAATACAATACGGTAAAACCAGGGTACATTAGGTTCTTTAATTATAAATTCACTTTTATACATATTAGTAAATGTATTGGCTTAAGTTAAATTATGAGTCATGGTTATTTTAATTAAAGCTACATAAAAAAAGCCAAACAAAACTGTTTGGCTTTTTAATATTAAGAATAAAGAAATGTAATTAGTCAGCTAATACAATTACTTTATTGTCTTTCATTTCAATAGTTCCTGAATTAATTTTCACAGTTAGTATTTTGTCATTATCATTATGAGGAACAACACTTGCATGTAGCTCATCAAATACTAAATGACTTTGTGTGTGAGTGTGGATTCTAATAGTTCCTTCTTTTAAAAGCGACACGATAGGAGCGTGGTCTTTTAACATTTCAAACTCACCATTAACTCCAGGAACAACAACAGAATCTACTTCTGATGAAAAAATTGTTGCTTCTGGTGATACAATTTCTAAATACATAGTTTTTTAGTTTGCAGTTGCAGTTTGCAGTCAATAGAGACTGATTACTGCCAACTAATTTTAAGCTTCAGCTAACATTTTCTCACCAGCTTCAATCGCTTCTTCGATAGTTCCTTTAAGGTTAAACGCTGCTTCTGGTAAGTGATCTAATTCACCATCCATAATCATGTTAAATCCTTTAATAGTTTCTTTAATATCAACTAATACACCAGGAATACCAGTAAACTGCTCAGCTACGTGGAAAGGTTGTGATAAGAAACGTTGTACACGACGCGCACGAGATACAGCAAGTTTGTCTTCTTCAGATAATTCTTCCATACCAAGAATTGCGATAATGTCTTGTAATTCTTTATAACGTTGTAATAACTCTTTTACACGTTGTGCACAGTCATAGTGCTCATTTCCTAAAATATCAGCAGTTAAAATTCTTGATGTAGAATCTAATGGGTCTACCGCAGGATAAATACCAAGCTCAGCAATTTTACGAGATAATACCGTTGTTGCATCTAAGTGAGCAAACGTTGTTGCAGGAGCAGGATCTGTTAAATCATCCGCAGGTACGTAAACCGCTTGTACAGATGTAATAGAACCTTTTTTAGTTGATGTAATACGCTCTTGCATTGCACCCATTTCTGTTGCTAATGTAGGTTGGTAACCTACCGCAGATGGCATACGACCTAAAAGTGCAGATACCTCTGAACCAGCTTGTGTAAAACGGAAGATGTTATCTACGAAGAAAAGTACGTCTTTTCCTTGACCGTCACCAGCTCCATCACGGAAATATTCTGCTATAGTTAATCCTGAAAGTGCTACACGAGCACGAGCTCCAGGAGGCTCATTCATTTGTCCGAATACGAAAGTAGCTTTAGAACCTTTCATTGCAGTTTTATCTACTTTAGATAAATCCCATCCGCCATCTTCCATAGAGTGCATAAAGTCATCACCATATTTAATAATACCAGACTCTAACATCTCACGAAGTAAATCGTTTCCTTCACGAGTTCTTTCTCCAACACCTGCAAATACTGAAAGACCACCATGTCCTTTTGCAATATTGTTAATTAACTCCTGAATTAATACGGTTTTACCTACACCAGCACCACCAAACAATCCAATTTTACCACCTTTAGCATAAGGCTCAATAAGATCGATTACTTTAATACCTGTAAAAAGTACTTCAGTAGAAGTTGATAAATCTTCAAATTTTGGCGCTTGTCTGTGAATTGGTAAACCTGCGTCACCAGCTTTAGGTAAATTTCCAATACCATCAATAGCATCTCCAATTACATTAAATAGACGTCCGTAAACATCTTCACCAATTGGCATTTGAATAGGAGCACCAGTAGCAGTAACTTCTGTTCCTCTACTTAAACCATCAGAAGAGTCCATTGCAATAGTACGTACAGTATCTTCACCAATGTGAGATTGTACCTCTAGTACTAGAACAGAACCATCAGGTCTTTTAATTTCTAACGAATCATAAATTTTTGGAAGTTCAGCACCAGCTCCGAATTCAACATCGATAACTGGACCTACTATTTGTGCAACTTTACCTGTAACTTTTGACATTACTTATGTGTTTAATATTATGCAATTTAATTGAATGAAAACACCTATTGTTTTCGCGCTGCAAATATATGAGTTTTAATTTAAAAACTCTATCATTTTTTCAGGCTTTTTAAGCATAAAAAAACACCTTCAACTTGAAGGTGTTTTGTATAAGATTTTTTAAGATAGTTTATTGAAGTGTAGGAGAGTAATTTGTTGGGTAATTTCCAATGTTTACCAAATTACCTGAAGCTTCAAAGTTTGAACCGTAAGTAGCATCAATTGCTTTCATAAATTCATTTGCAAGTAAAGCATAACCTCTAGATGTTGGATGTACACCATCTAATGAGAACGCTCCACCTGTAACTAAATCAGAAGTTAGTGTAAAGTCACCATCAGAATATCCGCTACTTGCTAATTGCATCATCAATGAGTTAGCATCAACAAATGCTAAACCAGCAGATGTAGCAGCAGTTTCAAGCGTTGCATTAAAGCTTGCTGTTGCAGAAGCGATTTCAGCTTGCTCTGTTGGTATTAATACCCATTTATCTTCTAAAGGTAAAGTAATCCCTTCAATTGCAAATTGACCCGCTAATTCGGCTGGTAAACCTTGACCTGCTAAAAAGCCAGCATAATCCATATTTACTTCACCAATCACTGAACTACTTGGTAAAACAAATAAGTCGTTTTCAGTAGCTTGTCTTGTTTGCCCATAAGTTTGCCCTAAAAGGTTAGCTACTAACTGTACAACAATAGGGTTACTACCATCTAAACCAAATTGTGCTATAAAAGCAGGGAATGTTGGACTTGCCATTAGTGCTCCTGTAATTTGAGCTGAAATATCATCTAAGCTTTCGTCTTTAATAACTACAGCGCTTGCTTCAGTTTCAGAAAAAACTATAGCTCTTTCAGGTTGACCTAAAGCAACATAAATTTGGTTTATAGCACCGAAAATTGAGTTTAATAATGGTATTTGAGGACCAAAATCTTCATTTGTTGGGTCTAATGGGTTGTGAGGTACTGTAGTAAAATGTGGTATTGAAGTCACATCAGGAATGTTAGCCATTACACCTTTTGCACCACCAGAAGTTAATGTAGTTACTAGGGTGTTTATAGCAAAATCAAAAGTGGCTTGGTCAGTTATTGTACTTGAACCATCACCACCAGAAGTAGCATATCCTAAAACATCATTGTTACCAGCCCATAATGTAAAGAAAGTTGGTGATTGCGCCATTGCAAGTTCTAATACACTTGCATCAGGAGTAGCACCTGTCATTCTTATGAAATATGGGTTAGCAGCAGCTGGGAAATTAGCAATGTTACCGTATCCTGGAGCTATTAAGTGAAAACTAGCTGCACCAGGAACTCCCATATTATTAAAAGGACCAGTTGGGTTGTTTAGTAAGAAATCAGTTGTTGAAGTCACAGGACCAATAACATCTTCTAGATCTTGCGGAGCTCCACCAGTAGTTACTAATCTAGGCTTAAATAGTTGCTCTCCAGTTAAAGGATGAAAAACAGGAGTTCCACCTAATATAAGACCTCCAATATTATCATTCATTAATGGTTGAGTAAAACTTCCACCTCCAGCAAAAGCAAATTGAGTTGCTAAAATATTAGGAAGCGAGTTTTCTTGAGATGCAATAAACAATGCGTTGTCAGAAAATCCAGCGGTTAAAGAATTTCCTACTGATACATAGTTAGAAAAATCTGCTTCTCCAGCAGTTAAAGCTGGTAACTCCATTCCACCACCATTTGATGAATCGTCGTCATTTTCACAAGCTGTAAATCCTAATAATACAGCAAGTAACCATATATATTTTACTTTCATAATATTCTTTTTCATGTTATTATAAGTTGTTAATTGTCCAAGATACATAGTACATTGAACCTATATTACCAGTACCAATTGCTGTAAAGTATTCATCTCCTAGAATATTAGTTGCTCCTGCTTTAAATGTAGATTTAAAAGAAGGTACTCTAAGGTTGATTTGAGCATCTAAAGTATGGTATGAAGGAATCTCTCCGTCACCAAAAGTAGCTTGCCAGTAATAGTTGTCACTCCATCTCCAAGCTAAGTTAAAACCAAAGTTTTTAAATAAATCGGTATTACCAAAACTAGCTTTTACTTTATGCTCAGGAGTATTAAAGTTTGTTCTAAAATCAGGGAATGCGTCTTCATCAAAATCTTGCTTAGCATAAGTATAGTTACCGCTTAAATCAAAGTCACCAAATACTTTAGTAGAAACTCCAATAGAACCACCAAATGCATTCACATCTGCAGGAGAGTTTGTATAAGTTTGATATACTTTATAATCTCCATTTGCTACAGCAGCTAGTGAAAGAGAGTTGTCACCAACTTCACCATATAACGGAGCAATTACATTTTCACCTGAAATGAAATCTTGGTACTTATTGTAATAAACACTTAAGTCAACAATCGTTTTGTTTAGTTTTCCACGATACCCTACTTCAAATGAAGTTACTTTTTCTGGCGTTACTAAATCAGAATTAGCAATCACTAAGTCTGCTGGGTTTTCTGATTGCGCAAATGCTTGAACAGATGTTGCAAGATATGAGTTTTCATAAGCTGCTCTACCTGATTGTTGAACTGTAGATGGTACACCTAATAATTGACCAGATGCACTAACGCCATATGTTCTTGTATAACGATCTAAGTTATCAGGAGCAGAACCAACCAATATTGCTCTACCAGCATCTAATCCAATAAATAAATCTTGAGTAGTTGGGTTTCTAAAACCTGTTTGGAATGACCCTCTAATGTTGTGGTTTTCATTGATAGTGAAACCAGCTGAAAGTCTTGGAGATAAGAAACCATCAAAGAATTCAGATTTGTCATATCTAATAGATCCTGTAAGCTTAAGTTTTAAATTCTCATTAAGGTCTAGTTGTTTTTGTAACTGAGTGTATAATCCATATTCGTTATAGTCAATATTTCCATCATAATCAGTATAGATTGTACCGAATGAATTTAAGCTGTATTGTCTGTAAGAACCACCAACTTGAATTTCTATTTCATCCCAAAGGTGGCTAAAGTTATAATTACCATCTACATGATAGTATTTAGAAGCATCTTGGAATTTTGATCCACTAGCAAAATCAGGGTTAGTAATTACATTATTAAATGCAGCTTGGAATTCTGGAGTTCCAGGTACTAATCTTCCAGTTTCAGCAGCAGCTCTAGCAGCAGCGTGTGCTTGAGTATCATTTGCACCACCTAAAGTTGCAGCAGCATATGTTTGTATGTATTGCCCAAACCAATCTTCATCACTTTTCCAACTTCTATTGATATTAATTCCTGTAAATACCATGTCATAAGAATCACCTGCTTTGTCAGATACAATATATCCTCTTAAAAAGAAATTATCGTTTTTAACTTCAATTTTATGTTGTTCCTGAGTAAACCCATTAATGTAATACCTGTTAGTTCCTTGGTAAATTGTTGACCCAGTACCTACTTTACCAACATATTGAATTTCGAAGTCATTAGCCCATGGACGATAGTATAATCCCCAATCAGCCTTTACACTTTCAGCATTATAATCAGTTAGGTCTTCTTCATTATAACCAGTTCTACTAACTACAACATCAGGAATTATTCCTAATCCTCCAGAAGCAGCTCTGATGTTAGTTGCAACCTCATCACCATAAACATTGTATCCATCGTAACCTAGAGCATCTCTTGTGTCTCCAGTTCCTGGTTTACCATTGTAGTTATTAGCAGCCCAATCGGTTCCTTTTAACCAACCAAAATTTACTTTAGCAGCAAACTTGTCGCTAAACTTATAAGCCATTCTTATTCCTGCATCTCTATAAGTGTTGTCTCCAGCAGCATCTTGAGAAGTCATACCTTGCTTGTAATATCCACTTATACCTTGATGGTCAAAAGGGCTTTTACTTCTCATAAATAGTATACCATTAAAAGCATTTGCTCCATATAATGCAGAAGCAGCTCCTGGTAAAAGCTCAACACTTTGAATGTCTGTTTCATTCATACCCATAAGGTTACCTATTGGGAAGTTAAGTGCAGGTGTGGAGTTGTCCATACCATCTACTAACTGCATAAATCTTGTGTTTGCAAAGGTTGCAAAACCACGAGTATTAACAGATTTAAAGGTTAAACTGTTGGTGTTTACGTCAACACCTTTTAAGTTTTCAAGACCATCATAAAAATCTGCTGAAGCAGTATTCTTGATTTCTTTTAATCCAAAACGCTCAACTGTAACAGGAGATTCG
Organism: Gaetbulibacter jejuensis; assembly: GCF_039524015.1. Lineage (NCBI taxonomy): Bacteria > Pseudomonadati > Bacteroidota > Flavobacteriia > Flavobacteriales > Flavobacteriaceae > Gaetbulibacter > Gaetbulibacter jejuensis. Next base: position 635,426 of record NZ_BAAAGF010000001.1, read on the forward strand.
AAAATTCGTTCAGGAGTTCTTGAAGCTGAAATAACAACTTCATCTAATGAGGTTCCTTCAACTAAAATAACTTCTACTGTTTGAGGGTTTGTGGTTATTTCTTTTGTTACTGTTTCAAAGCCAACACTACTTATTTGTATAGAAAATGGTGGCTCTTGATTGTAGGTTAGGGTAAATTTACCATCAAAATCTGAAATTGTACCTGTTGTTGTACCTACTACTATTATATTCGCTCCAGGTAAAGGTTGACCGTTATTGTCAGTCACAGTCCCTTTCACGGTAGTTTGTGCAAAGGAAACAGCACAACAAAACAGCATAAAAATCTTAAGAATTGTTTTCATGTATAGAGAATTAGTTAATTTATTAATGGCAATATAAATAAATATACGAAATTTTAATGCGTTTTTTTAAAAAAGTATGCACGCATAGTAAAATTTTGAAAATATTTAAGGGTTAAAATTGTGTTTTTAGCAATTTTGAACACTTAAACTGAGAATTTAACATTTGATATTTAGTAAAATAAGAGCAAATTTACTCCACAGTTACTGACTTTGCTAAGTTTCTTGGTTGGTCTACATTTTTATTTAGCATTACTGCAATATGATATGATAATAATTGAAGCGGAATTGTAGTAACTAATGGAGATAACGACTCTAGAGTTTCAGGAACTTCAATAACGTGGTCAGCTAACTCTTTTACTTGCTGGTCACCTTCAGTAACTATTCCAATTATTTTTCCTTTTCTAGATTTTATTTCTTGAATATTACTTACAACTTTATCATAGTGTCCTTTTTTTGTAGCAATGACTACAATAGGCATGTTTTCATCTATTAATGCTATTGGTCCATGTTTCATTTCTGCTGCAGGATAACCTTCGGCATGGATGTATGAAATTTCTTTAAGCTTTAGAGCGCCTTCAAGTGCAACAGGGAAGTTGTAACCTCTCCCTAAATACAGGAAGTTTTTTACATCTTTATAAATGTTGGCTATAGTTTTTACATAGTCATCAGATTTTAGAACTTTTTCCACTTTACCAGGAATAAGTTCTAATTCGATTAAGTGATGTCTATAGTCTGAACTTGAAATAGTTCCTTTTGCTCTAGCTAATCTCAAAGCAATAAGCGTTAAGACAGTAATTTGTGTAGTGAACGCTTTTGTAGAAGCAACACCAATTTCTGGTCCAGCATGAGTGTAAGCTCCAGCGTCAGTTTCTCTTGCTATAGAAGAGCCTACTACATTACAAACACCAAAAACAAAAGCACCTTTAGATTTAGCGAGTTTTATTGCGGCCAATGTGTCAGCGGTTTCACCTGATTGCGAAATGGCTATCACTAAGTCCTTTTCTGTTATAACTGGGTTTCTATATCTAAATTCTGAGGCATATTCAACTTCAACAGGTATTCTTGCTAAGTCCTCAAAGATGTACTCTGATACTAAACCTGCATGCCAAGAGGTGCCACAAGCCACAACAATAATCCTGTCAGCATTAAGGAACTTTTTCATGTTATCCTCAACACCAGACATTTTTATTATGGCTTCGTTGGTTCTTAATCGACCTCTAAAAGTATCTAAAATTGCTCTAGGTTGTTCATATATTTCCTTAAGCATGAAATGGTCATAACCACCTTTTTCAATTTGTTCAAGGTTGAGTTGTAACTCTTGCATGTAAGGAGCAACAGGAGAGTCGTCTTTAATTTTCCTGATTTTAACTTCCTTGTCTCTTCTTACTATTGCCATTTCTTCGTCTTCAAGATAAATGGCGTTTTTAGTGTATTCTAAAAAAGGAGATGCATCACTAGCAATGAAAAATTCATCGTCACCAATACCAATGGCTAATGGACTTCCTAATCTAGCAACGACAATTTCGTTAGGTTTGTTTTTGTCAAACACAGCAATGGCATAAGCTCCTACAACTTGATTTAAGGCAATTTGAACAGCTTTACCTAGTTTTGTGTTTTCCTTTTTCATCACATCTTCAATCAAATTGACAAGAACTTCTGTGTCTGTATCTGATTTAAAAGTGTACCCTCTTTTTATAAGTTCTTTTTTTAAAGACTCATAGTTTTCGATTATTCCATTATGAATAATAACAAGGTTGCCTGAATTTGAATAGTGAGGATGAGAGTTTATATCGTTTGGAACACCATGAGTTGCCCATCTAGTATGACCAATTCCTAGAGTTCCATTTGTAGTTATTTCTTTTTCTAAACGTGCTTCTAAATCGGCAACTTTTCCTTTTGTTTTGGAAAGTTTTATATCAGAGCCATCATAAAGTGCAATACCTGCACTGTCGTAGCCTCTATATTCTAATCGTTTTAAACCTTTTAGAATTATTGGGTAAGCTTCTCGATGTCCAATATAGCCAACTATTCCGCACATAATATTTTAGTTATTTGGTTCGGTATAAAAGATTTCTAAATATACCTTTTTTTCTTCGTTTGTTGTGTTGTTTCCAAATAAAACAGTTCCTTCAGGACATATAATAGAACTACCAGGAATCCTATTAAAATCCTCATCATCAGTTTGAAAGCTATATTGTACTGTGTTGTTTTCAAAATCAACATTGCTGCTAACGGTTAACCCAAGCTTTACATTGGTAGAGTCGTTAAGTAAAATGTTGTTGATGTGTTCAGTGATTCTAATTTTATATTTTATTCCTTTTCCTAAATCATCAGAACCAGTATCTTCTCTTTGTAAAGCACCTAGGTGATTAGCTTTAGATAAAAGAGGGTATGTTGTGTTAGTTAAGTCGTAGTAATAATCTATCAAAGGAGTTTGATTTTTTAAATCGTATAAATAAACTCTATCTGGTTCAGTTTCGTTGTCACCAATCATCATATCTTGGTCAACATAAAACACTAGATTTGCTTCGTTTATTAACCAGTTATTTGATTTGAATTCTTCTAGCTCAGGAGAGTCTCCATTTTCGTCTCCATTAAATAAATTAATTATAGCCATTGAGCCTTCACCTCCTTTTAAGTAAAGTTTTTCGTCACCATTAACTTGATTGCCATCTGCTAATGGAATATTGTAGTCATTGTTAAGTAAATTTACACGATTACCAGTAAAATTAATTGTAAAGGTAGAGGATATTCTGTCAGCTCCTTCTGTTAGAGGGTCTTTGGTGTAATATAAGGTTACATTTGCGGTACTTGCAGTTAGATTTAATAGAGAAAGTGTCCCACTGCCAGGGTTTACCTCTTCAACTTTAAAATATAAGCCTCTAAAGTAGTCGCTAAAATTATTTTGATTTGTTAGTTCTGGTTCTCCTTCTTTATCAAGAATTTTTTCTTGCCAAAATGCATTGTCAAGTTTTAAACGTAATGCAGGTGCTAGTCTATCAGAAATTTCCATTTCACCATCTTCGTTTTCTTCTTTTAGGACAATTTGACTTGCACTAGGTTTAAATAGCCCATCAGGAGGATGATTCATTGAATTTGTGTAATAAATTAAGTCACCTTCAAGTAAAGACTCAGGAATAAAATCTGAGGAAGACGTTGAGTAATTGGAATAGTAGCGTTGAGAAATATCAAACTCTGAATTTGGATCAAAATCTCTTAAATAGTAATTACTTTCATGAATAGAAAACTTCATAAAACCATCACCAAATATTGAATCTAACTCATAGATTGTGCCTCCTTCACCATCAGATTCTATAGCTGTACTGAAATATGGGATTGATAATATTACCGAATCTAATTCAATATTATCGCCAAAGTCAGGATCTAGTGTGCTGATGTTGAGTTGTGTTACGAAATTAGCTGTTGTTTTTCCATATACTGGATCATTGTATATCCCAAATAGATTTACTGGAAGATTGTTTGTTTGTACAGGAGGCAGCTTTTTGTTGTAAGCTATAACATCATACTGGATTTGGCTTGAATTGAAATGTGTAGCATTATCTCCATTTATGATATCTGAATCAATACTTGCAAAATCTTTATCACATGCAATAAATGAGCTTATTAACACTGTTAAAATAGCAATGTATTTCAGGGCAAACTTTATCTTTTTCATTTAAAATTTTTGTTTTTTGATTGTCAAATGTAACATCTTATCTTTTTTGATGCCTTTGGTTTAACAAAACTTTAGAAAGTGCTCAGTGAATTTGTATTAGTCTAAAACTGAGAATTATAAAACTCAGTATATGGTTCAGCAAACTCCTCTGGTGAAAAATAATCTAACACAGGTTTTTTAGATGCTTTTAAGTAATCTTCAAGCTCATTAGGAATTTCTTGAGACCCTTTAATCAAAGCATCTGAATGATCAATAGCAATTTTCATCAAGTTGTTATAATTAGGTGTGTCAAGTACTTTTATAATCTCTTCGTCAATATTGTCGAACTTAACTTTACCAATCATGTTTTTATCTAACGTACCATCAAAGCTTTGATTGTATATCGAAGTTATTATTTTACTTTCATTAAATAATGGTTCATTTTTATAAAACTCCTTAAGATATAAAGGCAGTAATGATGCCATCCATCCATTTACATGAATAATATCTGGTGACCAATTTAATTTTTTAACTGTTTCGATAACACCTTTAGCAAAGAAAATAGCGCGTTCGTCATTATCAGGGAAAAGATTTCCATCTTCATCTGTTAAGGTTGCTTTTCTTTTAAAATACTCTTCATTATCAATAAAATAAACCTGAATACGTTCTTTAGGAATCGAAGCAACTTTAATTATCAAAGGCATATCTAAGTCGTTGATAACTAGGTTTATTCCTGAAAGTCTTATTACTTCGTGTAGTTGATGTCTTCTTTCGTTTATATTTCCATACCTAGGCATAAATATTCGTATTTGACCTCCTTGTTTGTTTACCATTTTTGGAGCCTCAAAAGACATTGAGGAAATTTCAGTTTCTGGTAAATATGGTACAACTTCAGAAGACACATACAATATTCGCTTATCTTTCATAAATCAGTTCGTTTTGGAAATTAAAAATAAAAAACATGCAAAATTACAAAAATTTATGCAGATTGCTAGTAAAATATTAAGTTTGCAAGCTGTTATTTTTTAGTAAACACGTGGAAATTTATCATAAAAAGCAAAATTTAAATCAATTCATTAAAGAATTGAAAGCTCAAAAACTGTCCTTAGGATTAGTGCCTACAATGGGAGCTTTACACGATGGTCATTTGTCTTTAATCAAAAAAGCACTTGAAAATAATGACAGGGTTGCTATTTCTATTTTTGTAAATCCAACTCAGTTTGATAACAAGGACGATTTAAAAAAATACCCAAGAACTTTAGAGTCTGATGTAGAGCTGCTTAAAACAGTATCTAACGATATTGTTGTGTATGCACCAACCGTTGAAGATGTTTATGGCGATAATGTAACGTCAGTTAACTATACTTTTGATGGTCTAGAGCATGCTATGGAAGGTAAATTTAGACATGGTCATTTTGACGGAGTTGGTACTATTGTAAAACGTCTTTTTGAAATTGTACAACCAGACAATGCTTATTTTGGAGAAAAAGATTTTCAGCAATTAATGATTATCAAAAAGCTTGTTGAAAAGCATGATATTCCTGTAAATGTTGTAGGCTGTCCTATACATAGAGAAAAGGATGGGTTGGCAATGAGTTCTAGAAATACACGTTTAAAACCAGAATACAGAAACGCTTCTCCTTTTATTTATAAAACGCTATTAGCTGCCAAACAAAAGTTTGGCACAAAAAGTGCTAATACAGTGACGGAATGGGTTGAAAAACAGTTTGAAAATCATGAGTTATTAAAACTAGAATATTTCACAATTGCTGATACCCAAACACTAAAAACAGTAAAACGAAAGTCAAAAGACAAAACATATAGAGCATTTATAGCTGTATATGCAGATGATATAAGACTAATAGATAATATCGCATTAAATTAATTACCTTTGCCTCATGCAAATTCAAGTCGTAAAATCTAAAATTCACAGAGTAAAATGTACAGGTGCTGAACTTAACTACATTGGTAGTATAACTATCGATGAAGACTTAATGGATGCAGCAAACATAATTCAAGGTGAAAAAGTTCAAATTGTAAATAATAACAATGGTGAACGCTTAGAAACCTATTGTATTCCTGGACCTCGAAAAAGTGGCGAAATTACTCTTAATGGTGCTGCAGCAAGAAAAGTATCAGTAGGAGACACGCTTATTTTAATTACCTATGCATTCATGGATATTGAAACAGCAAAAAGCTTTAAACCTTCACTAGTGTTTCCAGACGAAGCAACCAATTTATTAAAGTAAACTTTGACAGCAAAAACTAAAAAATTACTTCGCATAGCAATTCCAATTGCTCTTGCTGTATTTTTTGGTTGGTACACCTTTTCTAAACTACCTGTAGATACAATCATTCCTTTTGTAAAATCTGCTAATTATTGGTGGATTGCTTTTGGTGTGTTTTTAGGTATCTTAAGTCATTTATCAAGAGCATACAGGTGGAAGTATTTGCTAGAGCCTTTAGGATATACTACCAAATTACCTAATGGAATTATGGCAGTATTTATCGCTTATTTGGCTAATTATGGTATTCCAAGATCAGGCGAAGTATTGCGAGCAGCAGTACTTACTAATTATGAAAAAGTACCATTTGAAAAAAGCTTTGGAACTATTGTGGCTGAGCGTATGGCAGATTTGGTAGTTATGCTTGGTATTATCTTAGTGACTTTAATTATAGAATACGATTTTATTTTAAACCTTCTTGAGCAATCATTTCAGCCTAAAAAATTATTACTATTAGGCCTTACAGGAATTGTAGTTCTATTTTTAGTATTCATCTATATCAAAAAAAGCAGTTCTAAATTTGCTGTAAAAGTAAAGACCTTCTTCACAGGATTAATGGAAGGTGTGTTAAGCATTTTTAAAATGAAACATAAATGGGCATTTATTGCTCATACATTGTTCATTTGGGGAATGTATGTTTTAATGTTTTACGTTACTACTTTTGCTTTACCAGATTTAGATAAAGTTACAATTGGTGTGGTGTTGGTTGGTTTTATTTCAGCAAGTTTTACCATTGCAGCAACCAATGGAGGGATTTTTGTGTATCCTGCTGCTGTTATGGCTGCATTTACACTTTTTGGAATTGAAAAAGACCCAAGCTATGCATTTGGGTGGATTATGTGGGCTTCACAAACCATAATGGTTATTGTTTTAGGAAGTATATCGTTTCTGTACTTACCAATCTATAATAGAATAAAATAATTGTTTACCTTGCAGTAACAATTTTTAATAGGCTAACCATGAAAAAACTTATCCTGCTAATGCTGTTGTGTTTTTCAGCAAACACAATTTATTCACAAGCTAATTACGAATCTATTTTTTCTGAAAAACTAGGAGAAGATAGACAGTTAAAAATATTATTACCAAGAGGTTATAGTGATGATGACGATAAAAAATATCCGTTAATCATTGTTATGGATGGTGATTATTTGTTTGAGGCAGTAGCTGGAAATGTAGATTATTATTCCTATTGGGAAGATATTCCTGAAGCTATTGTTGTAGGTATCAAGCAAGCCGATAAAAGGTTTGACGATTGTATGTATTCTGAACAAAATTCGCTTCCAATTGAAACAGGTGCAGCATTTTTTGAATTTGTAGGCATGGAACTTATTCCGTATTTGAACAAATCGTACAAAACTGAAAACTTTAGAGTAGCAGTAGGTCATGGAGAAACCGCTAATTTCATTAATTATTATTTACTGAAAGACGTTCCGTTATTTCAAGCTTACATTACTATTAGTCCAGATTTAGCACCAAATATGAATGAGTATTTAGCGGAAAGATTTGGAAAATTAGAGAACAAGATTTTTTATTATTTAGCAACATCAACCAACGACGTTGGTTCAATAAAAGAAGGAACCGAAGCTTTAAATAAAAGTTTAACAGGCTTAGACAATAAAAACCTATTATATAATTTTGATACTTTTGAAGGACCTTCTCATTATGCTTTACCAGCTCATGCAATTCCTAAAGCTTTAGAAAGTATCTTTTTTGTGTTTCAACCTATTAGTAAAAAAGAATATACCGAAAGTATCTTAAAACTAGACTCTTCTCCAGTAGAATACCTTCAGGAAAAATACACCACAATAAAAGACCTTTTTGGAATTGATAAGAAAATTCTTGTAAACGATTTTAGAGCTATTGAAGCTGCTATTAAAAAGAAAGAGCAGTGGGACTATTTTGAAGAATTAGGTAAAATTGCCAGAAAAGAATATCCTGATACGCTTTTAGGACATTATTATTTAGCTCAGTTTTATGAACAAACTGGAGAACCTAAAAAAGCAATGAAAACTTATAGGTCTGCTTATATTTTAGAAGAAATAGGAGGCATCACAAAAGATTTAATGCTAGAAAAGGCAGATGAGATTAAAGCAGATTTTGGGTACTAAATTATAATAAAAATATAAATTCCTTCTCCTTTGGAGAGGTTGTTAGGAAAGGTTAATGGCTAAAGTAAAAACGACATTTTTCTGTCAAAATTGTGGCACACAATACTCTAAATGGCAAGGACAATGTACAGCGTGTAAAGAGTGGAATACCATTGCTGAAGAACTCATACAAAAACCAGAAAAAAGCGACTGGAAAACTCCCGAAAAAGCATCAACAAAACGCGTTTCAAAACCGTTATTGATTAATGAAATTGATACAGCCCAAGAAGCGCGTTTAAACACCCAAGACCATGAGTTTAATCGTGTTTTAGGAGGTGGATTGGTTCCTGGATCGTTAACGCTTTTAGGAGGCGAACCAGGAATAGGAAAAAGCACACTCTTGCTTCAAATAGCTTTAAAATTGCCATACAAGACACTATATGTTTCAGGTGAAGAGAGCCAAAAGCAAATAAAAATGCGTGCTGAACGTATTAACCCAAACAGTAGCAATTGTTATATTTTAACCGAAACCAAAACACAAAATATTTTTAGGCAAATTGAAGAGTTAGAACCAGATATTGTTGTTGTAGATTCTATTCAAACATTGCACAGCGATTATATCGAGTCGTCTTCAGGGAGTATTTCGCAAATTAAGGAGTGTACTACAGAGCTTATCAAATTTGCCAAGGAAACAGCAACGCCTGTAATTTTGATTGGTCATATCACCAAAGATGGTAATATAGCTGGCCCAAAAATATTGGAGCACATGGTAGATACGGTTTTACAATTTGAAGGCGACCGAAATCATGTGTTTAGAATCCTTAGGGCCAATAAAAACCGATTTGGATCTACTAACGAACTCGGAATTTACGAAATGCAAGGTTCTGGTTTGCGAGAAGTTACCAACCCAAGCGAGATATTAATTTCAGAAAAAGATGAAGCCTTAAGTGGTAACGCTATTGCAGCAACACTAGAAGGTATGCGACCTTTAATGATTGAAGTACAAGCTTTGGTAAGTACAGCAGTTTATGGAACACCACAACGTAGTGCCACTGGTTTTAATGCAAAACGCTTAAATATGCTTTTAGCGGTTTTAGAAAAGCGAGCTGGTTTTCGTCTTGGAGCAAAAGATGTCTTTCTAAACATCACAGGAGGTATTACTGTTGATGATCCTGCAATAGATTTAGCGGTTGTAGCTGCCATTTTATCATCTAATGAAGACGAGGCTTTGCAAAGCGATTTTTGTTTTGCTGCTGAGGTTGGTTTGTCTGGTGAAATTAGACCTGTTCAACGTGTTGAGCAACGTATTCTAGAAGCTGAAAAATTAGGATTTTCAACTATTTTCGTATCTAAGTACAATAAAATATCACTCAAGAATACTGTTATCAAGATTCAAATGATTTCGAAAATTGAGGATTTGGTAGATTTTATTGTTTAATAAAAAAATCAAATGAAAATTAGAATAGTAATTGTTTTTTTAATTTTTGCTTCATGTAGTCCAGAAATTAACCAAGAAACTACTTTTGTTAAGTCTTTTGAAGATTTAAAAGAAGAAATAATAGCATTTAAAAATTACGAAAGAGAGGTTAAAAACAATAAAAATTTAAAGCAAGAAATTGCTGAAGTAATCTCAACAGATACAACAAGATTTAAACATTCAGTATTCTATAATGAGAAAACAAATGAGCTCTTTAGGATAAAGAATATAGAAATAACTGATAAGACACTAGTTGAAAATTATTACTTTAAAAATGGTGAATTTTATTTCGTTTTAGTTGGTGAAACGGAAGCTTCTTATCCTCAATATCTATACTTTACAAATAGATGGTGTACTTTAGAACATGCAAGGGAATTTGCTAGACTTTCTAAAAAGGCTGAAATATTTAAAAGAGACTTTGAGAAAACACATTGATTCCTTTAGATTGTATACAAAATAGTTTTAGACCATTTCAATGACTATTTTACTAAAAATCATTAATTTCGCACGTCGAAACGAATTAATGATATAATGAGTAAGAAATTCCCTGAATATAAAGGTCTTGACTTACCAAAAGTTGCTGAAGAAATTGGCAATTATTGGCAAGAAAATAACGTATTTGAAAAAAGTGTAACCACACGTGAAAACGCTAAACCATTTGTGTTTTTTGAAGGGCCTCCTTCTGCAAACGGTTTACCTGGTGTACACCACGTTTTAGCACGTGCTATCAAAGATATTTTTCCGCGTTACAAAACCATGAAAGGTTTCCAAGTAAAGCGTAAAGCTGGTTGGGATACCCACGGATTACCTATTGAGTTAGGTGTGGAAAAAGAATTGGGAATTACAAAAGAAGACATTGGTAAAACCATCTCGGTTGAAGACTACAACGCTGCCTGCCGTAAAGCAGTTATGCGTTACACTGATGTTTGGAATGACCTGACTCAAAAAATGGGTTACTGGGTTGATATGGACGATCCATACATTACTTATGAACCTAAATACATGGAATCGGTTTGGTGGTTACTAAAGCAGATATACAACAAAAGCTTGTTGTATAAAGGTTATACCATTCAACCATATTCGCCAAAAGCTGGTACAGGATTAAGTTCGCATGAGTTAAACCAACCAGGAACCTATCAAGATGTAACAGATACAACGGTTGTTGCGCAGTTTAAAGCTAATGAAGCATCGCTTCCTGACTTTTTACAAAACGAAGGAACCATTCATTTCTTGGCTTGGACTACCACGCCTTGGACGCTTCCAAGTAATACAGCTTTAACGGTTGGGCCTAAAATAGATTATGTTTTAGTTGAAACCTATAACCAATATACGTTTGAACCAATTAACGTAGTGCTAGCAAAACCGTTAGTTAACAAGCAATTTGACGGAAAGTTTAAGCGTGTTGAAACAAAACCAGAATTATTAGAATATACATCTGGAGATAAGAAAATACCATACTACGTTGTAAAAGAATTTAAAGGAGCCGATTTAGTTGGTATTACGTATGAGCAATTATTGCCTTATTCGTTACCAAACGACAATCCTGAAAATGCCTTTAGAGTTATTGCTGGAGATTTCGTAACGACTGAAGACGGAACAGGAATTGTGCATACTGCGCCAACTTTTGGTGCAGATGATGCTTTGGTTGCTAAACAAGCAACTCCTGAAGTGCCACCAATGTTGGTAAAAGATGCTAATGGAAACTTGGTGCCTCTAGTAGATTTACAAGGTAAATTCCGTCCTGAAATGGGTGAGTTTGCAGGTAAGTATGTGAAAAATGAATATTACAATGATGGCGAAGCTCCTGAAAAATCAGTTGATGTAGAGTTAGCTATCAAATTAAAAACCGAAAATAAAGCCTTTAAGGTTGAAAAATACAAACACAGCTATCCTAACTGTTGGAGAACTGATAAGCCAATTCTATACTATCCGTTAGATTCTTGGTTTATTAAAGTAACCGATGTTAAGGACAGAATGTTTGAATTGAATGAAACCATCAATTGGAAACCAAAAGCAACAGGAACTGGTCGTTTTGGAAATTGGCTTGCTAATGCCAACGATTGGAACTTATCGCGTTCGCGTTATTGGGGAATTCCGTTGCCAATTTGGAGAACCGAAGATGGTAAAGAAGAAATCTGTATTGGTTCTGTTGAAGAGCTTAAAGCTGAAATGGCTAAAGCTGTTGAGGCAGGCGTAATGAAAGCTGATATTTTTGCTGATTTTGAAGTAGGAAACAATTCCGAAGAAAACTATGCAAAGTTAGATTTACATAAAAACATTGTAGATGAAATTGTGCTTGTGTCACCATCAGGACAACCAATGAAGCGCGAAAGCGACTTAATTGATGTTTGGTTTGATTCAGGCTCTATGCCTTATGCACAATGGCATTATCCGTTTGAAAACAAAGAAAAAATAGACAACAACACTTCATTCCCTGCCGATTTTATCGCAGAAGGTGTTGACCAAACACGTGGTTGGTTCTATACGCTACATGCTATTGGAACGATGGTGTTTGATTCAGTAGCTTATAAAAACGTGGTGTCTAACGGACTGGTATTAGACAAAAACGGACAAAAAATGTCTAAACGTTTAGGTAATGCTACAGATCCTTTTGAAACCTTATCAACTTATGGTGCTGATGCCACACGTTGGTACATGATTTCAAACGCAAACCCTTGGGATAACCTAAAATTTGATGTAGATGGTATTGAGGAAGTTAAACGTAAATTCTTCGGAACACTTTACAATACCTACTCATTCTTTAGTTTATATACCAATTTAGATACATTCAATTATAGCGAAGCTGATATTCCGTTAGAAGAACGTCCAGAGTTAGACCGTTGGATTTTATCTGAACTACATACGCTTATCAAGAAGGTAGATGAGTTCTATGCAGAATACGAACCTACTAAAGCAGCAAGAGCTATATCAGACTTTACACAAGAATATTTAAGTAACTGGTATGTGCGTTTAAGTAGAAGACGTTTTTGGAAAGGCGATTACCAAACCGATAAAATTTCGGCTTATCAAACACTTTATACCTGTATGATAACGCTTGCAAAATTAGGCGCGCCAATTGCACCATTTTATATGGATAAACTTTACCAAGACTTAACACAAGTAACACAAAAAGAAAACTTTGAGAGTGTACATTTGGCGGAGTTTCCAAAATACGATGAAAGCTTTGTAGATAAAAGTTTAGAACGTAAAATGGAGAATGCGCAAACAATATCGTCGTTGGTATTGTCGTTAAGAGCAAAGGAGAAGATTAAAGTGCGTCAACCATTGCAAAAAATTATGATTCCTGTTGATAGTGAACAACAAAAGGAAGAAATTCTTGCAGTTGCCGATTTAATAAAACATGAGGTTAACATTAAAGAAATTGAATTGTTAAGCGACGCTTCAGATATTTTAGTAAAACAGATAAAGCCTAATTTTAAAGCGTTAGGACCACGTTTTGGTAAAGATATGAAGCTTATTGCTGGAGCAATTTCTAAGTTTACTTCAGAAGATATTAAAAAAATCGAGCAAAATGGTGTTTTAGATGTTGAAGTTAACGGAAAAAACATTACTTTAGAACTCGCTGATGTTGAGATAACATCTCAAGATATCGAAGGTTGGCTTGTTGCTAACGAAGGTGCTTTAACAGTAGCACTTGATGTTACACTTACTGATAATTTACGAAGAGAAGGGATTGCTCGTGAGCTCGTAAACCGTATTCAAAATTTACGTAAAGATTCAGGCTTTGAAGTTACAGACAGAATTAATGTTGTACTTCAAAAAGATGATAATATTGTTAAAGCCATAGATACAAATCTTGAGTATATCAAAACAGAAACTTTAACCGAAGAACTTGAAATTATGGACACTGTAAACAATGGTATAGAAATTGCTTTTGATGATGTAAATACCAAATTGTTTATTCAAAAACATTAGAGAATATGGCAGCAGAAACAAACGTAAGATACTCTGATAAAGATTTAGCAGAATTTAAAGCTTTAATACAAGAGAAAATAGATAAAGCAGAGCACGATTTAGAATTAATTAAAAGTGCTTATATGAATGACCTCAATAATGGTACTGATGATACCTCTCCAACGTTTAAAGCCTTTGAAGAAGGTAGTGAAACAATGAGTAAAGAAGCAAACTCACAGTTAGCTATTCGTCAGGAAAAATTCATTCGCGATTTAAAAAATGCTATTATTAGAATAGAAAATAAAACTTATGGCATTTGTCGTGTTACAGGAAAGCTTATCAATAAAGAACGTTTAAAGCTTGTGCCACATGCTACACTTAGTATTGAAGCTAAAAATATGCAACAATAACATTCTCATAAAAGTGAGAACCTCGTGATATTGTAACGAGTTTAAGTAACTATAATTAGCGTCTTGCTCATGGCAAGACGTTTTTATTTTTAATAAAATAATAGTTTATTTTTGCACCCAAATATGTCATTAAAAAAAGCAACACTCTTAATAATTGTAATACTACTTATTGACCAAATAAGTAAAGTATACATTAAAACGAATTTTTCATTAACTGAAAGAGCAATAGTTTTTGACTGGTTTCAAATAGTATTTGTTGAAAACGATGGAATGGCTTGGGGAACTAAACTCAGCGATTTTGTTACTTTTATTTCTGATAGAACAGCTAAACTTTGCCTAACACTTTTTAGAATAGTAGCTGTTGTTGGTATTGGATATTGGTTAGTGACTTCGGTTAAAAAAAATGCGTCCAAAACACTAACCATTGCAGTTTCTTTAATATTTGCTGGTGCTTTAGGTAACATTATAGATTCAGTATTTTATGGTGTTTTATTTGATTCTAGCTCTAACCAAGTTGCTACATTTTTACCGCAAGATGGAGGCTACGATTCGTTATTTCATGGGAAGGTTGTAGACATGCTTCATTTTCCTATTTGGAAAGGTGTTTTACCTAATTGGATTCCGTTTTATGGCGGAAAGTACTTTACATTTTTTGAACCTGTTTTTAATATTGCTGATATGGCAATAAGTACTGGAATAGGAATTTTAATCTTCTTTAATAAAAAAGCGTTCAATTAATAATTTAGGCTTTTTTAAAATAGATTATATATTTTTGTGTATAATTCACACATAATGCGTAATCAATCAATTAAATTATCAGTAGATGCAGTTGTTTTTGGATATGAAGAAGGGAATATATCTGTATTATTGATTAAAAGGAAATATAAACCATTTATTGGAAAATGGGCGATTCCAGGAGGTTTTGTTTGGAATGAAGAGTCTTTAGAAAATGCTGTAGAAAGAGAATTATATGAAGAAACAGGTTTAAAAATAAATTACCTTGAACAATTATATACATTTGGTAAGCCTGATAGAGACCCAAGAACTAGAATAGTATCTGTTGCTTATTTTGGCTTGGTAAGACCAAGTATATATAAGTTATATGCTTCTACTGATGCAGAACAAGTGCAATGGTTTAATATTGATAGTTTACCTGAGTTGTCATTTGACCATTATGAGATTTTACTCACTGCTATTGAACGATTGAGAGGTAAGATTACCTATGAACCTATAGGGTTCGAATTACTTGACAAAAAATTTCCATTTTCAGATTTAGAGAAGCTCTATACGACGCTTTTAGGAAGAGAAATTGATAGGCGAAATTTCAGAAAAAAGATTTTAAATCTGAATATTCTAGATGAACTTGAAGAAAAAGTATCTAAGGGTTCTGGAAGACCCGCTAAATTATTTCAGTTCAACAAAAAAAAGTACTTCCAACTTAAAAAAGAAGGAATAATTTTCGAAATCTAAAATCTATAAATCACGTATTTGTGTAAAAAAAACACAAAATAATTTTGCTAAAACATAAATACAAATTATATTTGCGTACATATAACACAAATACAATTATTATGAATGGTTTGTTTTTAACTGACGGATATAAAACGGGACATCACAAGCAATACCCTAATGGGACAGAAGAGGTTTACTCAAATTGGACTCCTAGAAGTAATAAATATGCTCCCAAAGGTTGTGATAATGTGGTTTCTTTTGGGCAACAATATGTAATTAGCTGGTTGCATGATTATTTTAAAAATAATTTCTTCTCTAAATCTAAAGCACAAGTTTGTAAAGAAATAAAGGAGGAGCTTTCTTTGTATTTAGGGATGGATTATGATGTTTCGCATTTTGAACAATTACATGACTTACAATATTTACCAATCAAGATTAAATCACTACCAGAAGGTGTAGAAGTGCCTATAAGAGTCCCAATTTTAACTATAGTAAATACTAGAAAAGAATTTTATTGGGTAACAAATTTTTTAGAAACTATACTTTCGTCAATGCTTTGGCAGCCAATGACTTCTGCCTCAATCGCATTAAATTATAAGCGCATATTTAAAAAATGGGCACTTTTAACTGATAGGAACAATTTAGGGTTTATAGAGTTTCAAGGACATGATTTTTCAATGAGAGGCATGGGAGGTTTACAAAGCACTTTGTCTTCTGGTATGGGACACGCAAGTGTTTTTTTGGGTTCGGATACACTTCCTGTAATTGGTGGTATGCGTAAATATTATTCAGCAGAAGGATTTGTTATTGGTTCTGTTAATGCAACTGAGCACTCTGTAATGTGCGCAGGAACAAAAAAAGACGAGATTACTACTTTTCAAAATTTAATGAAGATTTATCCTAAAGGGATTTTATCTGTAGTAAGTGACACATGGGATTTGTGGAAAGTAATTACAGAATTTTTACCTAAACTCAAAAATGAAATCTTAAATAGAGATGGTAAGTTAGTTATTAGGCCAGATAGTGGTGACCCAGTAGATATAATTTGTGGAGAAAGTTTTGAACTAGGTGGATTATTGCCAAAAGACAAAGGGGTAATTGAATTACTTTGGGAAATTTTTGGAGGAACTATTAACAAACAAGGGTTTAAAGTTTTAGACAGCCATATTGGAGCTATCTATGGAGATAGCATTACTACAGAAAGGGCAGAGCAAATATGTAAAAGATTGCATGATAAAGGGTTTGCCACAACTAATGTCGTGCTTGGAATAGGTTCTTTTACTTATCAATTTAACACTAGAGATACTTTTGGCTTTGCTATGAAAGCTACATCAGTAGTAGTAAATGGTATGAGAAGAGAGATTTTTAAAGATCCAATAACGGATGATGGTGTAAAAAAATCCGCAAAGGGACTTATTAAGGTAGATTATGAAGATGGAATATATATATTGAAGGATGAAGTTTCTGAAATTGAGGAAAATAAAGGAGAATTAAAGGTAATATATGAAAATGGCAAGTTTTTTAATTTTACTAATTTAAATCAAATAAGGGAAAGAATTAATAAAATATTATAATACGTTTTATGAT
Source organism: Gaetbulibacter jejuensis (assembly GCF_039524015.1). NCBI lineage: Bacteria > Pseudomonadati > Bacteroidota > Flavobacteriia > Flavobacteriales > Flavobacteriaceae > Gaetbulibacter > Gaetbulibacter jejuensis. Next base: position 652,635 of record NZ_BAAAGF010000001.1, read on the forward strand.
TTACGAAACAAAAAAATTTAAAGATGGTCAAGTGACAGCTAAAATTATTGGGACTGGAAATCTACATGTGAAAATAAGAGGTAATAATTATGAAGATTTATTTAGAGCTGCATCTATAAAAGAGGCATGGGATAATGAAAACGTAACAAGTAAAGGTCTTTCATCCATATTGACAATTTACTGTTTAATAGGCCAAAGGTCAGACAGGAGATTTAACGAATCTGAATCTTTTGATTTAAAAGTTATTTCTAGATTTATAAATACCATGAATTTTGATAGAGTTGAATTGTTTCATCCTCATAGTAGTGTAGCATTGGCTTTAATTAACAACTCTAAAGAATTAAATAGTTATAAATTCATAAAAATGGCTTACGAAGAAATTGGAGCCCCAATACTTGTAAGCCCAGATGCTGGCGCGTATAAAAACACTCACAAAATAGCCGAAATTTTAAAAACAGATTTAATCCCTTCGAATAAAATCAGAATAAATGGAAAGCCAAAAATAGAAATTCAGGGAAATATAAAAGGGAGAGATTGTTTAATTGTAGATGATATTGCTGATGGAGGAAGAACATTTAAGGATTTGGCAAAAGCACTAAAAAACCTTGGTGCTAGTAAAGTCTTTCTATATGTTTCACATGCACAATTTAATTATGGCTTCGATGAACTAAAAGAATATATTGACCATATTTTTTGCACTAATAGTTATAGAGATATTGAAGAAGCTATTATAACTCAATACAAGGTTATATAATTAAAACATATAAACTTGCTCTGGCGTCACGCAATAATCTAAAGTAACATCACTTTCAAAAGTGTCTTCAATTTGGGTTTCTGCTTCAAAAAAAGACAGTCCAATTTTCAGTGTTTCAGGGTTGCATTGCGACAGGAATTTATCATAAAACCCTTTGCCATAACCTACACGATGACCTTGTTTATCAAAAGCTAAAAGCGGAACAAAAACAACATCTATTTTTTCCGAAGGAATAGCAATACCATCAACTGGTTCTGGGATATTATAATGGTTTTTCTTAATAACTGTTGCATCAGTTAAGAGAAAATGAGTCATTTCATACGTGTTGAAATCACTTTTTGAAATCACTATGTTTTTATCTTTTCCAGAGAGTATATTTAAAATAAAATCGGTATTGATTTCCTTTTGTTCTTCAATAGATAAAAAAATATGATAAAACGATTTGTCCCAAATATCTAATTGAAGTAACGCATTTGCAATTTGAAGACTCAAATCATCAACATCATTTACTGTTAAAGCGTTGCGTTTTTGTTTATAGGTTGCTCTTAAGGTGGCTTTTTTCACTTGAAGAGGGTTTTAGTTTAGTGGTAATATGAAAAAGGGCATCACCTTGATATACAATAGGAGATTCATTAACATTAATAATATAACCCGAAAAAGAAGCTCTCACAAAGTGGTTGAATTTTCCGTAAGGGTCAGTAATATTACCAATAATATCTCCTTTAGTAACTTCAGAACTTATTTGAACTGAAGCTCTAAACATACCTGAAATATTTGCACGTTGCCAACGACTGTCTAAAATATAAACAGGATTGTTTTTAGGTTTAGACACCTTAAATTTTGCAGATAACATACCTAAATGATTTAAGACGCGTTTAGCTCCATTTACACCAGTATTGGTAATGTTGTTATCAATATGATTAGATTTTCCGCCTTCAAACAATAGTACAGGTTTACCATGTTTGCTCAACACGCTTCTAAATGATTTTTTAATGTTTTTTGAGTACAGTATAAAAGGTGCATTAAAAATGTTTGCTAGTAAATCGAGCTCAGGATTATTTTTTACAATACGCATTTGAGGTGCATTAAAACGACCTGCTCCTCCAGTATGAAAGTCGACTACAACATCTACATCAGGAATAACTTCGGTAACTAATTTATTAGCAACTCTACTAGCCAAAGAACCTTTTTTTGTACCTGGAAATACGCGGTTTAAATCTCTTCCGTCTGGGAACTCTCTGTTGAGGTTAATAAACCCAAACACATTAATTACAGGTAAACACACAATAGTTCCGCACTTAGGTTTATTGATGCCTTTTGCTATAATTTGACGCACAATTTCAACACCATTAACTTCATCACCATGAATACCTGCGGTAAATAAAACTACAGGTCCAGGTTTTTTAGAACGTTCAATAATTACAGGAACATCAACACTAGAGGAAGTATGCAAATTAGCAACACCAAAACTAAGTTCACAGCTTTCGCCAACTTTAATATCGCGTCCTAAAATTGTTATAACTTTCCTCTGTTTGTAGGTCATGTTCTGTTTCTTTCTATATAAGTGATAATAGCTTTTGCTATATTTTTCCCTGTTGCACCTTCAATGCCTTCAAGCCCTGGAGTAGAGTTAACTTCCAATAACAAAGGTCCTCTTGCCGATTGTAGCATATCAACACCGCAAACAGGTAATTTTAAAGCGCGAGATGCTTGCATTGCTAATCGTAGTTCAGCATCGTCTAGTTTTACTACTTCAGCAGTTCCGCCTCTATGTAAATTAGACCTAAATTCGCCTTCTTTACCTTGGCGTTTCATGGCACCAACCACATGTCCATCAACAACTAAAGCTCTTAAATCGGCTCCTTTTGCTTCTTTAATAAACTCTTGAACAATAACTCTTGCTTGTAAACCATTAAAGGCCTCCAACACTGATTCGGCAGCATTTTTTGTTTCAGCTAAAACAACTCCTAAACCTTGTGTGCCTTCTAAAAGTTTAATAATTACAGGTGTTCCTCCAACATGTTCAATAACTTCTTCAACGTCTCTAGAGTAGTTAGTGAAAACCGTTTTTGGCATACCAACACCAGCTTTACTTAGGCGTTGTAAACTGCGCAACTTATCTCTTGAACGTACAATGGCATCAGAGGTTACAGTTGTAAATACATTCATCATTTCAAACTGTCTTACCACAGCACAACCATAAAAGGTTACCGAAGTTCCAATTCGAGGAATGATAGCATCTACATAATCCAAATACCTATCTTTATAATAGATAGTTGGTTTTTCTTTTTCAATAATAATATCACATTTTAAAGGGTCAATAACTTCAACGATATGACCTCTTCTTTCTCCTTCATCGATTAATCGACGCGTTGAATACAAATGCGAATTTCTAGATAGAATTACAATGTTCATGGATGCTGGTATTGTATGATACATTTTGTTGATTAACGTCAACAAGAAATTTCTTGCTCAAAAACTGTCTGCCAATGAGTACAGGAAATTTCATATCATCTCTAGTGCTTAAAGTTAAGTTAATCTTATACGTTTTACCAAAAAATATAATGGTTGATTTTATTTTAAATCTATTTTCCTTAAAACCATTGCTACTTTTTACGTCAGTACGAGTATAGCTGTCAAACACAACTTCTTTTCCGCTAAAATTAGGATGACCAGCACTGTAAAATGTGCAAAAAAGTTTGTTGTCTTTTTCAATAATTTTTGAACAATGTATGGCAGAGGTGTAAGCACCTGTATCTATCTTAACATCAATGCTAAAAAGACCTAGCGTAGGAAAATCTACTCTGTCAATTCTACCAATAATTTGTTTTGTCATGTGTTTTTTTACGTTTTAAAAAAGTGGCGCAATGTAGTAAATAAGTTAATTCAAAAAATTTTAAAAATCATAAATTTTTCACGCTAAAAAATTAAAATATTTACCTTTGAAGTAATGAGCAATACATCACTAGAAATTCAGCTAAAAACCCTACCAAATCAACCTGGTGTATATCAGTATTTTGATAGTGATGGCAAGATTTTGTACATAGGTAAAGCCAAAAACTTAAAGAAACGCGTAAGCTCTTACTTCAATAAACAGCACGATTATGGTAAAACCAGAGTGTTGGTGAAAAAAATTGCAACTATAAAGCATATTGTTGTTGATACCGAAACCGATGCGCTATTGCTGGAGAATAATCTTATTAAAAAATACCAACCGCGTTACAATGTTATGCTCAAAGACGACAAATCTTATCCATGGATTTGTATTAAGAATGAGCGTTTTCCAAGAGTATTTTCTACCAGAAGAGTCATAAAAGATGGTAGTGAGTACTTTGGTCCTTATACAAGTATGAAGACCGTTTCTACATTGCTTAACCTTATAAAAGGGCTTTTTCAATTAAGAACTTGCAATTATGATTTGTCACAAGAAAAAATTGATGCCAATAAATATAAAGTGTGCTTAGAATATCATTTAGGAAATTGCAAAGGTGCATGTGAAGGTTATGAAACTGAAACAGAGTATCACGCAAACATTGATGCTATAAAAGAAATTCTTAAAGGAAATTTTAAAGATTCGCTTTCACAGTTTAAACAGCAAATGAAAGACTATGCCGAAGATATGCAGTTTGAAGAAGCGCAGAAAATAAAAGAAAAAATTGAAGTTTTAGAAAACTACCAGTCAAAATCTACTATAGTCAATCCAAAAATTAGCAATGTGGATGTGTTTAGCATTGTAAGTGATGAATCTTATGGCTATATCAATTTTTTGCAATTATCTTATGGTTCAATTATTCGTTCGCATACATTAGAAATTAAAAAGAAACTTCAAGAAACTGATGTTGAACTTTTAGAATTGGCAATTACCGAGTTAAGACAACGTTTTAATTCAAAGTCAAAAGAAATTTATGTGCCATTTAAGGTGAATATTGGAGAACATATAAAAACAACAATTCCTAAGCTAGGAGATAAAAAGCACATTTTAGACCTATCTCTTCGAAATGCTAAATATTACCGAATGGAACGCTTTAAACAGGTAAAAATCACCGATCCTGATAGACATGTCAATAGGATTATGGCACAAATGAAAGCCGATTTGCGGTTAAGTGAAGAGCCTAGACATATTGAGTGTTTTGATAACTCAAACATACAAGGAACCAATCCTGTTGCAGCTTGTGTAGTGTTTAAAGATGGTAAACCAAGTAAAAAAGATTACAGGCATTTTAATATAAAAACAGTTGAAGGACCAGACGATTTTGCGTCTATGGAAGAAGTAGTGTTTAGACGATACAAGCGTTTGCTTGACGAAGATCAACCGTTACCACAGTTAATTGTTATTGATGGAGGAAAAGGACAACTCTCTTCTGCCTTAAAGAGTTTGGATGTTTTGGGGTTGAGAGGAAAAATAGCAATCATCGGAATTGCAAAACGTTTAGAAGAATTATTTTATCCAGATGATCCAATTCCCTTATATTTAGATAAAAAAAGCGAGACCCTAAAAATCATTCAACAATTACGTAACGAAGCACATCGTTTTGGAATAGAACACCACAGAAACAAACGTAGCAAAAGTGCTTTAAATACTGAGTTGGAAACCATTCCAGGAATTGGAGAAAAAACAGTTGTTGAGCTTTTAAAAACATTTAAATCGGCTCGTCGAGTATCTAATGCAAAACTAGATGAGTTAGAAGATGCAGTAGGTAAATCAAAAGCAGATAAAATTTATAATTACTATCATAATTAATGAAGCATATAATCTTAATAGCACTGATATTTTTTAATATATCACTTTATGCTCAAGAAAGCGTAGAAGAAACCAAGCCCAAAATAGGTTTAGTGCTAAGTGGTGGTGGAGCAAAAGGGTTTGCACACATAGGTGTTTTAAAGGTTATTGATAGCTTAGGTATTAAAGTAGACCAAGTTGCAGGAACCAGTATGGGAGCTATTATTGGATCGTTATATGCGTCTGGTTATACAGGAAAACAATTAGATTCAATTTTTAGAACTCTAAATTTTGATGATGTTATTAGCGATAATCTACCTCGAGAAGCAAAAACATTTTACGAACGGGATAATGCCGAAAAATATGCAGTAAGCTTACCGTTTGATAAATTTAAACTTAAGTTACCTTCAGCAATTTCAAGAGGGCAAAATGTATATAATTTATTAACCTATTTAACCCTACATGTGAGTGAGGTTGATGATTTTCAAAAGTTACCTATTCCGTTTTTTTGTATTGCTACTGATGTAGAAACTGGTAAGGAGGTAATTCTAGATAAAGGAAATTTAGCTAAAGCTATTACAGCAAGTGGAGCGTTTCCGTCGTTGTTTCAGCCTGTTGAGATTGATGGTCAACTACTTATCGATGGAGGTGTAGTAAACAATTATCCTATTGATGAGCTTAGAGCCAAAGGGATGGATATAATTATTGGTGTTGATGTGCAAGATGGATTGGCTACAAGGGACGAGTTGACTTCAGCACCTGATATTTTACTTCAAATCAATAATTACAGGACAATTAACGATATGAAGTCTAAAGTAAAGAAAACCGATGTTTACATAAAACCAGACATTAAAGACTTTACTGTAATTTCGTTTAGTGAAGGAAGTCAAATTGTGGAAAATGGTGAATATGCTGCAAGTCAAAAGATTGATGAACTTTTAGCATTAGCAAAAACAAATCAAAAGTCTGTACAGTATAAAGCAGTTAAATCACCAGATAGTATACTTATTAATTCAGTAAATTTTGATGGTAATAAACGCTACACGAGGTCGTATGTGTTAGGAAAGTTAAGATTAAAACAAAACTCTAAAGTAAGCTATGAAGATTTTAATAGTGGCGTAAATAATTTGGTTGCAACCAATAATTTTGATGCCTTTCAATACAAGTTCAAAAAGTCAAAAGACTCTGATGGTTACGATTTAGATGCAACCTTAAAAGAAAGTAAAGCAACTACTTTTTTAAAGCTGGGTTTACATTATGACGATCTTTATAAAAGTGCAGCATTAGTAAACATTACCAAAAAGCGATTTTTATTTGATAACGATGTAGCTTCTTTCGATTTTATTCTAGGAGATAATGTTAGATATAATTTTGAATATTTTATTGACAAAGGGTTTTACTGGAGTATTGGTTTAAGGTCTAGATTTAACCAATTTCAAAAGGGAATTAGTGCACAATTATTGCTAGATGATGCTGAGCAAGACTTAACAGGAATCAATAAACTAGATGTAGAATTACAGGATCAAACCAATCAATTTTATTTACAAACCCTTTTCAGAAAAGACTTTGCATTTAGTGTTGGAGCAGAGCATAAGCGTTTAAGAATTAAATCGGAAACGATAATCGACGATTTTCAAAGCGATGATGATGAGGTCATTTTTGAAAACACAGATTACTTAAGTTTGTTTGGAGGACTTAAGCTAGACACATATAGTAATAAGTATTTTCCAAAGAAAGGATTTTATTTTAATGGCGATTTTCATTTGTATTTACACGCTTCAAACTTTAACAAGGAGTTTTCTGAATTCTCAATAGCTAAAGCTGATATAGGATATGCGTTTAGTTTTTCTGATAAGTTTGCGGTAAACCTTTTATCACAAGGAGGCTTTAAAATTGGTGACGACTCTACCAAAACACTCGATTTTGCACTCGGTGGTTATGGTAATAACTTTATCAATAATTTTATTTCATTCTATGGGTATGAAAACATTGCCTTAACAGGTAATAGTTTTGTAAAAGGAACCATAACCTTAGACTATGAGTTATTTAAAAAACACCATATAATAGCTGCTGCTAACTATGCAAATATTGAAGATGGCTTGTTTGAGTCTGGAGGATGGATTTCTAAGGTTGACTACAGTGGTTATGCCTTAGGTTATTCAGTAGAAACATTTTTAGGACCGCTTGAAGCAAAGTATACATGGTCTCCAGAGAACAATAAAAGCATTTGGGTCTTTAATATTGGGTTTTGGTTTTAATAATCGCTTAAATTTTTCGATATTTGAGGACATGAAACCATTTTGGGAAGACTTATTACTACACTTACATTTTCTCATCAAGAGAAACCCAGAATAATTAGGCCTTATTGTAATTTCTGCTTAGACAGAAATCTTATATTTTGTATCTTTATATAAATTAAATAACGACTGTTCTGTAACTTTAAACTTTTAATATCAGAACATTAAAATATAAAAAATGCCTTTTTATCATAAATTAGGGAAAATCCCACATAAACGACATACGCAGTTTAGAAAACCAGATGGTAGCTTGTACTACGAGCAATTATTTGGAACCATTGGTTTTGATGGTATGTCCACCAATATGTATCACGAACATAGGCCAACACAAGTCAAAGACATAAAAAAACAATACAGTGTAGCGCCTAAAATTGCCAAAGCAAATAACATTCAATCCTATAGGCTTCACGGATTTAAAATTCCACAGATAAACGATTATCTCGAAAGCCGAAAAACAGTATTGACCAATAGCGATTGTAGTATTATTTTGGCAGCGCCAAAACAATCTACCAAAGAGTATTTTTACAAAAATACCGATGCCGACGAGCTTATTTTTGTACATCGTGGTAGCGGAAAACTACGAACACATTTAGGAAACCTCGATTTTAAATATGGCGACTATTTGTTAGTACCAAGAGGAATCATCTACAAAATAGATTTCGATACCGAAGACAACCGTTTGTTTATTGTGGAGTCTCGTCGTCCAATTTACACTCCAAAGCGTTACCGCAACTGGTTTGGGCAATTGTTAGAGCATTCGCCATTTTGTGAGCGCGATTTACGTCAACCGCAAGAATTGGAAACTCATAACGAAACAGGAGACTTTTTAATGAAAGTTAAAAAGCAAGGCGATATTTTTGATATGGTTTATGCCACACATCCTTTTGATGTTGTTGGGTACGATGGGTATAACTATCCGTACGCCTTTTCAATTCACGATTTCGAGCCCATAACAGGTCGTGTGCACCAACCACCACCAGTACACCAAACTTTCGAGACCGATGCCTTTGTGGTATGCAGTTTTGTACCAAGGCTGTACGATTACCATCCAGAAGCAATTCCTGCACCTTATAACCATAGCAATATAGATAGCGATGAGGTTTTGTACTATGTAGATGGCGATTTCATGAGCCGAAACGATATTGACGCAGGTCATATCTCGCTGCATCCAGCAGGAATTCCGCATGGACCACATCCTGGAGCAACAGAGCGAAGCATTGGTAAGATAAAAACCGACGAGTTAGCAGTAATGGTAGATACATTTAAACCCTTACAAGTAACCGAAGACGCATTAAAAATAGCAGACGAAGATTATTTTAAATCTTGGTTGGAATAACATATTAATAAGAAGCTAATCCTGCTTTCGGCAGTCGCTTTAAAAACTGTCCTATCGAGCGCAGTCGAGATACAGTTTTTAAGAGCTCCAACAAACTGCCTCAATCAGGGCTAAAAAATAAACAAAATGAGCAAAAACATAGAATCAGTAAACTACGGACTGGAAAAAATATTTGAAGGAGCAGAAGACTTTCTACCTTTATTAGGGACCGACTACGTGGAGTTTTACGTTGGTAACGCTAAACAAGCAGCACACTTTTATAAAACCGCTTTCGGGTTTCAATCTTACGCATACAAAGGTTTGGAAACAGGAAGCAAAGACACAGTATCTTATGTCTTAAAACAGGACAAAATACGCTTGGTTTTAACCACTCCATTAAACTCTAAACACCCAATTAACGACCATATTGTAAAACATGGCGATGGTGTAAAAGTAGTTGCACTTTGGGTTGAAGATGCTCGTAGTGCTTACGAAGAAACCACATCGCGTGGCGCAAAATCGTACATGGAACCTACAGTTGAAACCGATGAGTTTGGAGAAGTGGTAAGAGCAGGTATTTACACCTATGGAGAAACCGTTCACATGTTTGTAGAACGTAAAAACTATAAAGGTCAGTTTATGCCAGGGTTTGTGAAATGGGAATCTGATTACAATCCAGAACCAGTTGGCTTAAAGTATATTGACCACATGGTTGGTAACGTAGGTTGGGGCGAAATGAATACTTGGGTAAAATGGTACGAAGACGTCATGGGCTTTGTAAATTTCCTGTCTTTTGATGACAAGCAAATCCACACCGAATACTCTGCTTTAATGAGTAAAGTAATGAGTAATGGTAATGGTCGCATTAAATTCCCAATAAACGAACCTGCTGAAGGAAAAAAACGCTCACAAATTGAAGAATATCTAGATTTTTATGAAGGTCCAGGAGTTCAACATATAGCTGTAGCTACTGATGATATCATAACAACAGTTTCGCAGTTGCGTTCTCGAGGTGTTGAGTTTTTATCTATTCCACCAGAAGAGTATTACAAAGCAGTTCCTGGTCGATTGGAAGAATTTAGTCATGAATTACGTGAAGATATCGAAACGTTAAAAAGTTTAGGTATCATGATTGATGCTGATGAAGAAGGCTATTTATTACAAATATTCACCAAACCAGTAGAAGATAGACCAACGTTATTCTTTGAAATTATTCAACGTATGGGAGCAAGAGGTTTTGGAGCTGGAAACTTTAAAGCTTTGTTCGAATCCATTGAAAGAGAGCAAGAAAAGCGCGGAACATTATAACAAATGTTTAACAATTACAGTATCAAAAAACTCCGCTAAAATATTGTGGAGTTTTTTTGTTTTAATACTTTTGGAACAGTAATTGTAATTTGTAGTTTATAACAATAAAATGTAAGCAAATAAGTTACATTTACAATCTTGTATAGATCATGAAAAAATTACTACTTATAATAGTTGCCCTGTCTTTTATGCAAACGTCTTTTGCTCAAGAGAAAACTGCATTTCAAGATGGAGAATGGTTTAAGTTTAGAATGAGTTACAGTGGCTTTTTAAAAGCTGGTAACGCAACATTAACAGTAGATGAAACTACCCTTAATGGTAAGCAAGTATACCATGTGGTTGGTAAAGGATGGACAACTGGAGCTATAAAGTGGTTTTTTAAAGTGAAAGATCGCTATGAAAGCTATTTTGATAAACAAACAGGACTTCCATATAAATTTATAAGAAAAATAGATGAAGGTGGTCACACAAAAGATATTGAAATAGACTTTGACCATAAAAAAAGGCAAGCTCATGTTGAAAATAAAAAACACAATACCAAAAAAGTAATTGCTACAGAGAAAGATGTACAAGATATGGTGTCTGCGTTTTATTTTTTACGTAATAACTATAAAACCGAATCTATAAAAGAAGGAGACATGGTCTCTCTTAATATGTTTTTCGATGAAGAAAACTTCAATTTTAAATTGAAATTTCTAGGAAGAGAAACTATAGATACTGAATTTGGAAAAGTAAAAACACTAATATTCAGACCATACGTTATGGCAGGACGAGTGTTTAAAGAACAAGAAAGTTTGACGCTTTGGGTAAGTGCAGACGAAAATAAAATACCATTAAAAATTAAAGCAGATTTAGCTGTAGGATCATTAAGAGCAGACTTAGAAGCTTTTAAAGGACTAAAGCACTCCTTTCAAGTACAATTTGATTAATACCATGTCTAACCAACAAGATTACGATACAATAATAGAAGCACTTCAACAGAAGTACAAAGCCATAAATCAAGATACCGAAGACCATTTATATGGTCTTTTGTACAGTAAACCCATTACTTATTGGGATTATATTCAAACCGATGCACTTTTAAGCCTACAAACGCAACGTACCACGTTACCAGATGAAATGGTGTTTATCGCCTATCATCAAATTAACGAGCTTATCTTTAAAATGATTTTGTGGGAAATTCAGCAAGTAGCCGAAAAAGAAGAATTAGATGCTACGTTCTTTGAAGGAAAAATAATGCGTATAAGTCGTTATTTTGATATGCTTACCACCTCATTCAATATTATGAGAGAAGGTATGGAAATAGAACAGTACATGAAGTTTAGATATACTTTAACACCTGCGAGTGGTTTTCAAAGTGCGCAATACAGATTGGTTGAATTTGCTTCAACCGAATTGATAAATTTAATTGACTATAGGTTTAGAGCCTCTATTGATCGAAATACACCTTACACGCATGCTTTTGAGCATTTGTATTGGCAAGCAGCAGGTAAAGATTATAAAACTGGTAAAAAATCAACACTTTTAGTTAATTTTGAAAAACGCTACAAAGATGAGTTTTTAAGGTTTATGGAAAGTTATAATACCAAAAACCTTTGGACGCGTTTTAAAGAATTGCCAGAAAAAGATCAAAAAGATGAAGATCTTGTTAAGGCAATGAGACATTACGATTACACTGTAAACGTTACATGGGTTATGGCGCATTACAACGCTGCAAAACACTATATTGAAAGCGGTACAGGTGATGGCGAAGCTACTGGAGGAAGCGATTGGAAAAAATACATGCACCCAAAATATCAAAGACGTATATTTTTTCCTGAACTTTGGACCAAAGAAGAATTGGATAATTGGGGAATGGACGTATAAAATCAATCAAAATAATGCAATCAAAAAAATTATTAATAGCACTTTTAATTTTCACTTCAATTTTATCATGTAAGGATGATGAAAAAGAAAAAATTGAAGAAGTTCCGCTACAAACCTTTGTTGAACCTGAAGGAATTAAAGAGTTTGGGTTTAATCTTAACGATTATATTGTAAAAAGAGACACTATTAAATCAGGAGATAGTTTTGGTGTTATCTTAGAAAGAAACAATTTAGGGTATCCAAAAATTTTTCAAATTGCTGAAAGAGCTAAAGATACTTTTGATATCACAAAACTGCAAGTAGGAAAACCTTATACCTTGTTATGCGCTAAAGATTCTATACAAACGCCTAGGTGTTTTATTTATCAACCTAATAAAGAAGAGTATGTGGTTGTGAATTTTCACGATTCCATTCATGCTTACACTAGTCGAAAACCAATAAAGTATGTCGAAAAAGTTGCTACAGGAACTATTTCTAGCAATATTTCAGAAGCTTTAGAAGAGCAAGGTTTAAGCCCTAGATTAGCATTTAAAATGGCTGACGAAATATATGCTTGGACTATTGATTTTAGACGCTTACAACCAGGAGACAGGTTTAAAGTAATTTATACTGATAAGTATATTGATGACAGTATTTATGCAGGTGTGCATAATATTAAAGCTGCCTTTTTTGAGCATAACAAAGAGCCTTTTTACGCATTTCAGTTTGAAACAGATTCTACTAAAGGTATTAAAGATTACTTTAACGAAGAAGCTAAAAACCTAAGAAGAGCCTTTTTAAAAATGCCTGTTAAGTATGGTAGATTGTCTTCTCGCTATAATTTAAAAAGACGTATAGCCTATTACGGTTATAAAATTAGACCTCACAAAGGAACAGACTTTGCTGCTCCTGTTGGTACTGAAATTATGGCAACAGCAAATGGTACTGTAACTGAATCTAGACGAAAAGGAGGAAATGGTAATTATGTTAAGATTAGGCATAATGCAACCTACTCTACTCAATATTTGCACATGAGCAGACGAAAAGTTAAAGTAGGCGACTATGTAAAGCAAGGCGACGTTATCGGTTGGGTAGGAATGACAGGTAATACAGGAGGACCACACGTATGTTATCGTTTTTGGAAAAACGGAAAACAAGTAGATCCTTTTAGAGAAAAACTACCTGAAGCTGAGCCAATTACTGATAGCTTAAAGGTTAGATATTTAGAATACATAAAACCAATAAGAACCCAATTGGATAATATTCTATTTGAAGAACAAGAACCTGAAATCGAATTAGCAATAGAGGACGATATAATATCATAAGTATATAATGGCACTAAAAACAATCAACCCTACAACTACAAAATCTTGGAAAAAATTAGAAGAGCATTTTAACAATGTTAAAGATGTTCACATGAAGCAATGGTTTGCTCAAGATGCAGAAAGAGCAAATAAAATGACCATAAAATGGGAAGATTTTTATGTAGACTATTCTAAAAACAGAATAACTGAAGAAACGCTAAACCTTTTACTAGAGTTAGCTAATGAAGTTGATTTAAAAGATGCTATTTCAAAATATTTTGAAGGCGATATCATTAACGAAACCGAAGGAAGAGCGGTACTTCATACTGCTTTAAGAGCTCCAAAAACAGCTGAGGTTTTAGTAGATGGAGAAAATGTTATCCCAGAAATTTATAGTGTTAAAGAAAAGATTAAAGATTTCACTAATAAAATTGTTAATGCCGAATTAAAAGGATATACAGGAAAAGCTTTTACTGATGTTGTAAACATTGGTATAGGTGGTTCCGATTTGGGTCCTGCAATGGTAGTCGATTCTTTGTCATATTATAAAAATCATTTAAAAACGCATTTTGTAAGTAATGTAGATGGAGATCATGTTAATGAAGTTATCAAAAACTTAAATCCAGAAACAACACTATTTGTTATAGTGTCCAAAACATTCACCACACAAGAAACGCTTTCTAACGCAACAACTATTAGAAAATGGTTTTTAGAAAAAGCGCCAGATAATGCAGTTGCTAAACATTTTGTAGCTGTATCTACAAATATTGAAAAAGTAAAAGCTTTTGGTATTGACGAAAACAATATTTTTCCAATGTGGAATTGGGTAGGTGGTCGTTTTTCGCTTTGGAGTGCTGTAGGACTATCAATTAGTTTGTCGGTTGGTTTTGAAAACTTTGATAAACTGCTTCAAGGAGCTCATAAAATGGATGAGCATTTCAAGACTGAAGACTTTGATAAAAATATACCAGTAATTGCAGGCTTGTTAAGTGTGTGGTACAATAACTTTTTTAATGTAGAAACCGAAGCCATTATCCCTTATACACAATACTTAAACCAGTTTGCTACCTATTTGCAACAAGGTATAATGGAAAGTAATGGAAAAAGTATTGACAGAAGCGGAGAACCTATAAACTACCAAACAGGAACTATTATTTGGGGAGAACCAGGAACTAATTCGCAGCACGCATTTTTTCAATTAATACATCAAGGTACAAAAATAATTCCTGCAGAATTTATAGGTTTTGCTAAATCTTTACACGGTAATCAAGACCATCAAGATAAGTTAATATCTAACTTTATTGCGCAAACCGAAGCCTTGTTAAATGGTAAATCAAAAGAGCAAGTAATTGCTGAAGGTGCTCCTGAAAAATTAGTGCCTTTTAAAATATTTGAAGGTAACAAGCCTACAACTACAATTTTAATAAACCAATTAACACCTGAAAGCTTAGGAAAGCTAATTTCATTATACGAGCATAAAATATTCGTTCAAGGTGTAATTTGGAACATTTTTAGCTACGATCAGTTTGGTGTAGAGCTTGGTAAGCAACTGGCAAATGCAATTTTAAAAGACATTGACGAAAAAGAAATTGTTAATAAACACGATGCATCTACGCTTAACCTTTTAAAATTCTACAAAAATTTAACATAAAAATTGTTAAAAAGTTCTTGATAGTTTAAAGGCGTTAATAACTGATAACCTCAATATTATAGGTAACTTCTATCGGTTTAATTCTTAACATTTAGGTAATATATTATTTCCTTTAATGCGTAATTTTGCCAAAAAACTAATTCAAATTTTTTAATAATTCAGTATGAAAAAAATTACTCAATTTTTATCGATTGTCGTACTAATGCTTTTTACGACAATTGCTTTTTCACAAAGCACTATTACAGGTAAAGTTATTGGTTCAGACATGAATGAACCATTACCTGGAGCAAATGTTATTGAGAAAGGAACATCAAACGGAACAACAACAAACTTTGATGGAGAATTTTCAATTACAACTAAAGCATCTTCGGGTGAGATTACTATTACTTATGTTGGTTACACAACAAAGACTATTGCTTTTAATGGTAATCAAGATTTAGGTGAAATCATTTTACAATCTAGCGAAGTAGGTTTACA
Source organism: Gaetbulibacter jejuensis (assembly GCF_039524015.1). NCBI lineage: Bacteria > Pseudomonadati > Bacteroidota > Flavobacteriia > Flavobacteriales > Flavobacteriaceae > Gaetbulibacter > Gaetbulibacter jejuensis. The sequence continues at coordinate 668,306 of NZ_BAAAGF010000001.1, forward strand.
AGAAGTACAAATTATTGCTTCTGTAGCAGTAGACAGAAAAACACCTGTTGCTGTATCTACTGTTAAGGCTGCTGACATTGAGTTAAAATTAGGAACTCAAGAATTTCCTGAAGTATTAAAATCTACTCCAGGTGTATATGCAACTAAGTCTGGTGGTGGATTTGGTGACGGTCGTATTAACTTACGTGGGTTTACGTCTGAAAACGTAGCTGTAATGATTAATGGTGTACCAGTAAACGATATGGAGAATGGTCAAGTATACTGGAGTAACTGGGCTGGTTTATCTGATGTTACAAGCTCAATGCAAGTACAAAGAGGTTTAGGAGCTGCAAGAGTAGCTGTGCCTTCTGTTGGTGGAACTATCAACATTTTAACTAAAACTACTGATGTTGAAGCTGGTGGAAATTTTTACACAACTTTAGGTAACGATGGTTACAAGAAATTTGGAGTGACTTATTCTACTGGTTTAATGGATAACGGTTTTGCTGCAACAGTTTCTGCTTCTAAAACAGATGGTGAAGGATATGTAGATGGAACTCAATTTAATGCTGTTTCTTATTTTGTTAACTTATCTAAGCAAATTAATGACGCACACAAATTATCTTTCACAGCTTTTGGAGCTAAACAACGTCACGGTCAAAGACAAAACCGTCATACAATTGCAACTTATAGAGATAGCGAAAGAGGTAAAAAATACAACTCTGATTGGGGTTACAAAAATGGAGAAGTTGCTTTTATAGAAGATAACTTTTACCACAAACCACAAATATCTTTAAACCACTATTGGGATATAAATGATAACACTAGTCTTTCTACTGCAGCTTACGTTTCTTTTGGCTCTGGTGGAGGAGGAGGAACTCTTGGTAGCGATGGTGAAGTTGCTGGAGATGGTAGATCTAAATTTACTAGTGATGACTATCGAATAGGAGAGTTTGGTCCTTTAGATTTCGACAGAATAATTGACGAAAACATTGCTCTTGGAGCTAACGGTTCAACTGCAGCATTAAGAGCTTCTCGTAATGACCACAACTGGTTTGGAGTTATTTCTACATTAAAAACTAACCTTAACGATGATTTAGTACTTTTAGGAGGTTTAGACTTTAGAAATTATAAAGGTATTCACTTTAGAGAAGTAACTGATTTATTAGGAGGTCAATTCATTATCAACGAAGATAACGTAAACAACCCAACAGGAATTGCTAGAGTAGGTGATAAAATTTCTTACTATAACGATGGTCTTGTAGGTTGGGTTGGAGCTTTTGCTCAGTTAGAGTATGACGTTAATGAAAAATTCAACACATTTATTGCATTAAACGCGTCTAACACTTCTTACAAAAGAAAAGATTACTTCTTATACACTCCAGACGATCCATTAAGAGAGACTGATCGTTACAACTTCTTCGGTTTTGGAGCAAAAGGAGGTGCTAACTATAGACTTACTGATAACCACAACGTATTTGTTAACTTAGGATACTTTGAAAAAGCTGCCGATTTTGACGCTGTATTCCCTAACTTTAACAATGAGGAAATTAATGAGGATGCTGAAAACCAAAAAATTCTAAGTTTTGAGTTAGGATATGGATATAGAAGTGATAAGTTATCTGCAAATGTTAACTTATACAGAACAGCTTGGAGAGATAGAACAGAGACAATCGGTTTCCAATTAAATGAAGACGAAACAGGGTTTGCTAATATTTTAGGAATTAACGCTGTTCACCAAGGTATTGAGGTAGACTTTGTATATAGAGCTACTGATAAATTAGATATCACTGGTATGGCGTCTTTAGGAGACTGGAGATGGGAAGAAGATGTAACAGGTGTTCAAATCTTAAATGAAGAGCAAGAAGTGGTTGATACAGTAGACTTATATATCGAAGATACTCCTGTAGGAGATGCTGCTCAAACTACTTTAGCTTTAGGTATTAACTATAAATTTGGTGCTGATACTAGATTAATAGTAGATTATAATTATTTTGATCGTTTATATGCTGATTTTGACCCAAGTGATAGAGGTACTGAAGGTGCTCCAGATCCATGGGAAGTTCCAGCGTATGGTGTTTTTGATGCTGCATTAACTCACGGTTTCTCTTTTGGAGAGTTCGATGCTTCTTTAACAGCGAGAATAAACAACGTATTTGATACTGAATACATTGCTGATGCTTTAGACGGAACAGGTTCTAATGCTCAAACAGCACTTGTTTATTACGGATTTGGAAGAACATTTAGTGTAGGCGCAAAACTTAAATTTTAAAAAAATAGAACAATGAAAAGAATAGTTTATTTATTAACAATTGTAGGAATCATCTTTGTAGGATGTAATCCTATGGAAGACATCAATAATGAGATAGATGCAATTGACAACCCAGTTGTTGGAAATGCAGAATACACATTAACAGATGATGATTACGAAGATCTTGAACTAGGTTTTGGTAGCTTCGACTCTGAAGACCAAGCTAGAGAATTGTTACCAGATTTCCTTGCAGGATTATACCCATTTTGGGGAGATGGTTCATCAGTAGTAGTAGGGTACAACCTTTATGTTGGAAATGCTGAAGGTGTAAGTGATTTTACTGGAGCTGATATTTATGAATTCACAAATTCTGATTATGCTACAACAGGTAGTGATGCTTTTGGTTTCTATCCTAATGTAAATGCTACTAACGAAATTCCTGCAATATTAGATGCTCAAATAGCTAGTCCAACTGAAGGACAAATAGTTTTAGCTAAATACGATCAATATACAGAAACTCCTGAAGTAGGTTTAGCTGACTTAGTAGCTTACAACTTTGCAGGAAGCATGGAAGGATGGACTGTTGCTGAAGAATCAGGAGCTGATGATGTTTGGACTTCTCAATCAGGATATGTTCAAGGTAACGGATATTTTGGAACTCAAATAGCTAATGAAGAGTGGTTAGTATCGCCTTCAATTGATTTATCAGGAGAAAGTGATTTGAAATTCCAAATCACTCAAGAGTTAGATTTCGCTGGAGATACATCTTTAATCAAAATCTTAGTTTCAACTGATTATACTGATGATGTTTTAACTGCAACTTGGGATGAAATTACTTTAGCTAACCCAGCAACAGGTGATATGGCTTCTTCCGAAGATTATGATTTTTCAGCTTATGATGGAGAAACAATTAACGTTGCATTTAGATATGAGTCAACTGATAGTGATGCTGCTAGATGGAGAATTGCAAGTTTAAAAATTAAAACTCTTGGTGCAACAGGAGACACTAACTCTAAAGGAGAATACTTTATGTATTCTGGAGGTACTTGGGTAGCTGTTGAAGGTGTATACTATTTAAGTTCTGATGATTTTGATGCAATGGGAGAAGGTTCTGGTCAACCAGGTCAATACGATAACTTTAGTAGTTCTGTATCACCAAACAACTACTTGCCAGCGTTTATGGAAATCACTTTCCCTTACGGTCAAGAAGATGAAGAAATGTTTATTATTTATGACTATTTCTCTAGTTCTACTGGAGCGCAAATTAGAGGAAACCTTTACACTGTAACTGACGGTGTTTGGACAGGTCACGAGTCTACTATCGAAACAACTTTACAGTTTGGACATGATGGTACTGAGTGGCTACCTGATAACACAATTCAATACACATTAACAGGAACTGATTACTCTTACGTAGCAACAAATTATGCTGAAGTAGAAGGGTTTGAAGCTGCTGCAGGTAACTTAGCATCATTTGGTAACTTTAACAGAACTGGTGGTGGTACTAGCTGGAGTGATGAAATGATGTTTACTGTATTAACAGATTTATTAGCTAATGTTATTGCTCCTACTGCTGAAGAAGGTCAAAAATATGTATTAAGCTATGATGTATATGTTGGTAGTGGTGCAGTTGAATCTTTAAGCCTTATCAAAGAAGGTGGTGAGTGGATATTGAACGAATAATAACAGATATCACTATAAAAAAAAACCGCTGAAATACTTCAGCGGTTTTTTTTTATTTTATTGTCTCCATTTTATGGTTTCCATTATGTGCTTAATGTCGTTTTTTAAATACACAGCAGCAGGATAAATGGAGTCGTAATTAGGTTTTGCATAAAAGTAAAGTGACCCTGTTAAAAAGTGATTAATGCTATCAGTAACATAAAATTGAGATTGCGATGCAGCATTACCACCAACCTCATAAAACATTCCAAAAACGCTTTGCTTTTCATTCTCATAAGGCTGTTCAACGATTTCATCAGCTTTACTAACATGTTTTAGAGTTAAACTTTGAGCATCTCTTAGTAAATTGTTTAAGTTGTCTTCGGTAACTTTTTTATAGGTAAGATAGATAGTTCCTTTCATTGAAGGATAGTTTATATCAATACCATAAGCATTTCTATTCTCGTCAATTTTAATTGAAGAAATACTATCAGAAAGTGTATTTTTTTCAAATGAAAACGGAAGAATAGTGTTTGTGCGCTTATACTCAGCAGCAGGATAATCTAAACGAAGATAACCATTAGGTTTTGGTACTGGATCGTCGCCACAAGACATGCATAAACTTGCTAAGACAGGTAAAATGAGCTTCTTCATTAATCTAATATTGTAAACTTTACTTGTTTTATTCTCTTTTTGTCAAGAGCTTCAATAGTGAAAACGTAGTTTTTGAAATTTATTTTACTTCTCACTCTTGGAAATATACCAGAAATCTCTAGGACAAAGCCTGCAACGGTTTCAGCTTCTCCTTTAAACTCTTCAAAGTCTGAGTCGTCTTCTAACGAGATAATTCTATAAAAATCCTTTAAAGGTGTTTTACCTTCAAACAAAAAGTTTTTATCATCAATTATAGTGTAAATAAGGTCTTCATCGTCAAACTCATCACTAATATCTCCAACTATTTCCTCAATAACATCTTCTAAAGAGACCAACCCTGATGTGCCTCCATACTCATCAACTACAACTGCAAGATGTACTTTTTTAGTTTGAAATTCAACCATTAAATCATCTAGTTTTTTATTCTCAGGAACAAAAAATGGTTCGCGTAGCAAACTAGTCCAATCAAACTGCTTTCGGTCAATATAAGGCAATAAATCTTTTACATATAAAATACCAACAACAGTATCTATGCTTTCTTTGTAAACAGGAATTCTAGAATACCCATTTTTTACAATTTCAGGAATAATTTCGGAGTATTTCTGTTCAGAATTAAGTGCGAAAATATCCATTCTTGGTCGCATAACTTGTTTGGTGTCGGTGTTTCCAAAAGAAACGATTCCTTGTAATATTTTATGTTCTTCGGTAGTGGTGTCTTGTTCGCTAGTGAGTTCTAAAGCTTGTGAGAGCTGGTCTACACTAATGTTGGACTTTTGTTTTCCAAGCCTATTTTGAATAGTAATGGTAATAAAACGCATAGGCATACTCACAGGTGTAAAAACAACATCTAAAAAGCGCAAAGGGACAGCCATAAAAGATGAAAACTTTACCCTATTTCTACTCGCATAAATTTTAGGAAGAATTTCACCAAATAGTAAAATTAAAAAGGTAATAACCACCACTTCTAATAAAAAACGTACCCAAGGGACTTGTATGCTATGAAATAAGCTTTCTCCTAAATAAGCAAACAAGATTACAATACCAATGTTTATAAAATTGTTAGCAACAAGTATGGTTGCCAAAAGTTTTTTTGGGCGTTCCAAAAGGTTAGAAATTATATTGAAAGTGTTAGGTTTTTCGTCTAAACCTGTATCAATATCAGATCGTGTTAAAGAGAAAAAAGCAACTTCGGCTCCAGAGATAAGTGCAGAGCAAGTTAGCAAAACTACAAGCAGAATAATTCCCGAAATTAACGGAAGGTTTACTGAAATTAATGTTATTATTAAACTCGAGGGTTCAGGGTCCAATTCTAAAAAATTTGGTTAAACATAATTAAAATGGCAAATCATCATTATCATCAACCATTGGTTCAGAACTACTATTGGCAGTTGGTTGTGGTTTTTGTGGTTGAGGTGTAGGGCTGTTTTGTTGAGATTCGCTTTTAGTAGTTAAAAACGTAAAGTCTGTACATTGTATTTCGGTTGAATACCTGTCCATGCCTTTATCGTCTTGCCACTTTCTAGTTTTTATACGACCCTCAACATAAATTCTATCACCTTTGGTTAAATATTTTTCGCAAATTTCAGCAGCTTTATTTCTAACCACTATATTATGCCATTCAGTATTAGTAACCCTTTCGTTAGTTTGCTTGTTGGTGTAGGTTTCGTTTGTAGCCAAAGGAAAACGACCAACACAGTTTCCACCTTCAAAATAATGCAGTTTTACTTCATCTCCCAAATGCCCAATGAGCATTACTTTATTTAAGGTTCCAGACATAATTAAAATTTAAGTTAGCAAAATTAGCCATTTTAAAATGACTTTTTTAAAAGTAATAAAAAAATATGAGTCTTTACTAAACAGGAAAATTAAAATCGTTTAAAAAGTTACTTATTAAAACTGGAGTAGGATAATTGTGTAACTCAGTAATATAAATTCCTTCTTCAGGCAAGGTGTTAACTTCAATGATCCAAAATTTAGTATGTAAATGTTGATGCGATAGTTTATGTATAATTTCAGTCTCATTATATAATGTAAAGTCATAACGCTGACCATTAAAAAAATCTTTAACCAAAGGATGTGTTTTAAAATCGTCAACACTTAAACTAGATTTAGTTTCAACTAACGGAAATTGATATAGGTTTTTCCAAATACCTTTACCTGTTCGTTTATTGAATACAGTTTTTTTATCAGAAGAGATACACACCAAAAAGTTAAAGTGCTTTTTACTCACTTTAGTTTTCTTGAGTTTAACAGGTAGTTTAGAAATGGTATCATTTTTTAAAGCTTCACAACTAGAGTTAAAAGGGCAACGAGTACACTCAGGATTTTTAGGCTTACATTGTGTAGCGCCAAACTCCATAATGGCTTGGTTAAAATCAGCAGGATTATTGGTGTCAATAAGCTCTGTTGCCAAAGCCTTAAAAGTTTTAAAGCCTTCGGTAGTGTTTATTGGAGTCTCAATACCATAGTGTCTAGATAAAAACCGATATACGTTACCATCTACAACAGCAGTAGGTTCATTAAAACAAATTGAAGCTATTGCACTTGCAGTATAATCTCCTATACCTTTTAATTTAAGTAGCTCCTTGTATGTGTTAGGGAAAATCCCATTTAGTTCGTTTACAATATATTTTGCAGTGAAATGGAGGTTTCTGGCTCTAGAGTAGTAACCTAAACCTTGCCATAGTTTTAAAACCTCTTCTTCGCTGGCATTAGCTAAGTCGAAAATAGTAGGAAAATTAGTAACAAAAGCTTCATAATATGGTAAACCTTGCTTAATTTGGGTTTGCTGCAAAATTATTTCGGATAACCAAATGTAATATGGGTTTTTGGTTTTTCGCCATGGAAGTTCACGCTTATTTACTGAATACCAATTAGTTAAAATTTCTTTAAAATTCATTTAAATTTCTAAATATTGACAAAAATAAATCTTTACAACGTTAAATTTTAATTAATTAGGCTTGAAATATTGAAATTAAAATTCCTATATTTGCATCCCTTATAATTAATAGTAACCCAAAAATTAAATAACTATGACTAAAGCTGATATAGTAGCTAGAATTTCTGACAAGTTAGGAATTGAAAAAGGAGATGTACAAGCAACAGTAGAGACATTCATGGAAGAAGTAAAAACCTCATTAGAAGGTGGAGACAATGTTTACCTAAGAGGTTTTGGAAGTTTTATTATCAAAACAAGAGCAGAAAAAACAGGAAGAAACATTTCTAAGAATACAACAATTAAAATTCCTGCTCACAACATACCAGCATTTAAGCCTGCTAAAGTATTTGTAGAAGGTGTAAAGACAAATGTTGAAGTTAACTAAGACATTATAAAATAAATATTAATTAAAAAAGACAACAATTTATGCCAAGTGGTAAAAAAAGAAAAAGACACAAGGTAGCTACGCACAAGCGTAAAAAAAGACGTCGCGCTAATCGACACAAAAAGAAATAAAGTTGAAAAAGTAGTTTTTAAGCTACTTTTTCAATTTTTTAAAACAAACGTTCTTTGATATAAAATCCATAATACTTTACGTTTACCTTCGTAAAATATGGGTTTAACGGATTTAACATCCTGTGTCAAAAAATAAAGTACAATCCATCTATCGTGGTCATTTATGACCATGGTGGATTTAAATTTACAATATGGAGAATGAATTGATTATAAGATCGAGTTCAGATATTGTTGATTTTGCCTTATTAAAAGATGGAAAACTTATTGAATTACATAAAGATGAAGAGGATAACAACTTCTCGGTTGGTGATGTGTTTATAGCCAAAATACGTAAAGTTGTTCCTGGTTTAAATGCTGCATTTGTTAATGTAGGTTATGAAAAAGATGCATTTTTGCATTATCATGATTTAGGACCAAAATTACCTTCACTTTTAAAATTCGTAAAACGTGTAAGCACAGGAAAACACACAGATTTTTTACTCAAAAACTTTCAGTTTGAAAAAGATATTGATAAAAACGGAAGCGTTACTAACGCCTTAAAGTCCAATCAATCAATATTAGTACAAATTGTAAAAGAACCAATTTCAACCAAAGGACCTCGCATTAGTAGTGAGTTGTCCATAGCTGGTCGTTATATTGTTTTAGTACCATTTTCTGATAGAATTTCAATTTCTCAAAAAATTGAATCGAAAGAAGAAAAAGATCGTTTAAAACGATTGGTAAAAAGTATAACACCTAAAGGTTTTGGAGTTATAGTTCGTACTGTAGCTGAAGGACAAAAAGTTGCAGAACTAGATAGAGATTTACAAAACTTACTATCTAGGTGGAAAGCAATGTGTAAAAAACTTAACAAAGCACATCACCCAAGCAAAGTACTTGGAGAAATGAACAAAGCCTCTTCTATTTTAAGAGATATATTTAATGATTCATTTTCTAGTATTGTTGTGGATGATGAAGAGTTGTACGTACAAATAAAAGATTATGTGCAAGAAATTGCACCAAAAAAAGAGTCTATAGTAAAGATGTACAAAAATGGCGTACCAGTTTTTGAAAAATTTGGTATAGAACGTCAAATAAAAACATCTTTTGGACGCACAGTATCAATGGCAAAAGGTGCCTACTTGGTTATTGAACATACCGAAGCACTACATGTTATTGATGTAAACAGTGGTAATCGATCTAACAAAGAAAAAAACCAAGAAGACACTGCTCTTGAAGTTAATATGATATCAGCATCTGAAATTGCTCGACAATTGCGTTTACGTGATATGGGAGGAATTATTGTAGTTGATTTTATTGACATGAACAAAGCAGAAAACCGAAAAACACTGTACAATCATCTTCGCGAAGAAATGAAAGATGATAAAGCAAAACATAAGATATTACCTCCGAGCAAGTTTGGGCTAGTACAAATTACCAGACAGCGTGTACGTCCGGAAAGGAATATTAAAACTAAAGAAGAAAACCCTAATGGTAATAATGGTGACGAAATTGAAGCACCAATTAAAATTGTGAATAAAATTACACAAGACCTTGAAAGGATTTTCAATAAAGACTATAAAAAGGTGACTTTAAACACACATCCTTTTATAGCAGCCTTTTTAACCAAAGGTTTTCCATCCATTAGAACAAAATGGTTTATGGAACATAAAAAATGGGTAAAAGTGTTACCTAGAGATGCTTACACATATCTTGAATATCATTTTTTTGACAAAAATGGTAAGGAAATCAAATAATATCTAAAACCCCTTTTCACTATCGTGGAAAGGGGTTTTTTTATTACCATTTTTCAGTTTTATATAGTTTTATGATTTTCCAATTTCCATCTTTTTTTTCATAATGGATATCGTATCCTTGTCCCCAAAGTCCACTTCTACTTACACCTACTGAACTTATACAAGCACTATCAGAATTAAAATTAACCTTGGAGAATCTGTATAACAAATCATATTCCTTCCAATCGATAGTCTTTTTTAGAACTAGAGTATCAGCTATTACAATATTATGTTTGCTTATCTTGTTTATTGAGTTTTCTAATGTTTTGTTTAAACTTAATTTATTGTCTTTTAATTTTAAAAAATCTTCACTAAAACCTAAACTAATTAAAGGATGAATAGCTACTTTCATTCGAACCTTTTTTAAGGAATCCTTTGTTTTTTCACTTATTGAACCTGAAACTAACGAATCATTTACTATTTCAGGTAATGGAGGTAAAGGAAAACTTAAACTATCAATTGTTATACCGATAATTTCTTCAACATTATTATTTAAATCAAAACTCTTATGATTGCAAGAAAAAAATGTTGTAATTCCAATAAGGTATGTTATAACTATTCTCAGTCTCATAAGTTTAAAGATTAAAGCAAGAAAGTATCAAGGAGCTGGATTAGGTATTTCAGCATGTACTTGGTCTATTTCTTTAAGGATATCATCAGTTAATGTGATGTGTATACTGTCAATGTTTTCCTGTAACTGTTTGGTACTGGTTGCTCCAATAATATTGCTGGTTACAAAAGGACGTTGTGTTACAAATGCCAAAGACATTTGAGCTAATGACATGTTGTAGTCTTCAGCAATTTTTAAATATCGCTTTGTAGCTTCGGTGGATTGTGCGCTACTGTATCTTGCAAATCTAGGAAAGAGATTTAATCGCGCGTTTTCTTCATCTTGTCCTTTTATGTACTTACCAGATAATACACCAAATGCCATTGGTGAGTAGGCTAAAAGCCCAATATTTTCACGTAATGAAATTTCAGCTAAGTCACCTTCAAAGGTTCTGTTCAATAGTGAATACGCATTTTGTATGGTAATCATTCTTGGTAAATCATGAGTTTTAGATGCTTCTAAATAACGCATAGTTCCCCAAGCTTTTTCGTTTGAAATACCAGCATGTCTAACTTTTCCAGACTTGATAATATCGTCTAAAGTTTCTAAAACCTCATGAAAATTATCACTCCACACATCAGCAGAATTGTGTTTATAATCTCTTATGCCAAAGGTGTTTGTTTGACGCTCTGGCCAATGCAGTTGAAACAAATCAATATAGTCGGTTTTTAATCGTTTTAAACTATTCTCAACCGCTTCATGCAGTGCGTTTTTGCTAAACCCATTAGTTCTTATATGTGCTGTGTAATCTCCTGGTCCAGCAATTTTACTTGCTAAAATAACCTTGTCTCTATTACCAGTTTTTTCAAACCAGTTTCCTATAATTATTTCGGTGTGCGCATAACGTTCAGGTGTTGCTGGTACAGGATATAATTCGGCAGTATCAAAAAAGTTTATGCCATGGTCTAAAGCCATATCCATTTGAGCAAAGCCTTCGTCTTGGGTGTTTTGATTTCCCCAAGTCATTGTGCCTAAACATAGTTTGCTCACTTTTATATCGGTATTTGGGAGTGTAGTGTATTTCATATTATTTTCAGTAAAAGCAGGAATCGTTTTTTAATTAAACAAGGTTTTAGCAGTATTAAATTTAGTATAATTCTTCCAATATCTTTCTAATAGCTTTAATTCTTAACTTGGTATGTTCTATCATTGAATACATATAGGTATTAGCTTCAGCACCTCCATCTAAACCTTCACATTTTAACAGACTGATACTTTTTCGTTCAGACTCCCAGTTAGCTTGATAATCTTTAAATACATTCTTTAAGCTATCATTATCAATTTTTTTTAAAAATTGATTAAAATCACTGAGCATAATAGAATCTACTTTTCTTAGTTCAATGTTAAGGCAAATTCTAGCTTCAATAGTTGTTCCTGTAGTACTATCACAATTAATTCTAGTTGCTAGTTCTAGATACTTCATATCTTTCAAAAAACCCACATCTTTGGTGTTTTGAGCGAAGCTTAAATAGGGAATAATTAAGATTAAAGCGTATTTTAATAGAGACTTCATATTAAGTTATAAATATAAGAAGACCTTTCAGTTTATAAAACTTGAAAGGTCTAAATATGTGTTAAGATTATATGCCTTTTAAGATAAGCTTATATATCATTCAATAACTTTGAAATCTCGTCTAATTTTGGTGTTAAAATTACTTCAATTCTTCTGTTCTTCGCTTTCCCTTCAGCAGTATCATTGCTTGCAACAGGTGCAAACTCTCCACGTCCTGCAGCAGTTAAATTTTCAGGGTTTATTGAAGGGTTTTCTCTTAAAATAGTAACGATAGCTGTTGCTCGTTTTGTTGATAAATCCCAGTTACCACTAAGTTGACCATTGCCTGTATAAGGAACATTATCTGTATGTCCTTCAATAAGGATAGCAATTTCAGGGTTCTTAGCTAAAACACTACCAAGTTGTTTTACTGCTTCTCGTCCGTTAGCACCAACAGCCCAACTACCAGATTGGAACAATAGTTTGTTTTCCATAGATATATATACTTTTCCGTCGCGTTGCTCTACGGTTAAACCTTTACCTTCAAAATTAGTTAACGCTTTTGAAATAGCGTCTTTTAATCGTGTCATGGCAGCATCTTTAGAGGCTATCACATTTTCAAGTTCAGCTACACGTTGCGATCTACTTTCCAGTTCTTTTTTCAATTTCTCTAAACGCTCGTTTTCGGCAGCAAGTGCTTGTTCTTTAGCTTCTAGTTGCGCTAACAATTCTCTATTCTTTTTTGAGTTTGCTGCAATAGCTGAAGAGCTGTTTTTTTCTAAAGCATCATAAGATTCTTTTAAGTTGTCGAGATTGGTTTTTGTAGCGTCATAATCGGTTTGCAATTTATCACGCTGAGCAACAGTTGCGTCGTAATCTTTTTTAAGTTTTGCCAAATCGTTTTGAGCTTTGTTTAAAGCATCAGACAAACTTTTGTTCTCACTGGATAACGCTCTGTTTTCCTTTTTTAAATCGGCATATTTGTTTTCTAAATCAGTATAGATTTTTTTAGATACACATGATGTTGTTAAGGTTAGTGTAAGTGCTATTAACGACAATTTTTTAAGCATATAATTAAGTTTTAATTGTTTTGGGTTTCAATTTCTAATAAAATAGGACAATGGTCACTATGAACAGCGTCAGATAGTATAACGCTTCGTTTTATGTTTTCTTGTAAAGGTTCGGTTACCATAGCATAATCTAGTCGCCAACCTTTGTTGTTGGCTCTTGCATTGGCTCTATAACTCCACCAAGTATATTCTTGTTTTCCAGGATGTAAATGTCTGAAAGAATCTATAAAACCACTATTGATAAAATTGCCTAACCATTCGCGTTCTTCGGGCAAAAATCCTGAAACGCCTTTCATTTTAGGATTGTGAATGTCAATTTCTTCATGGCAAATATTATAATCACCACACACTACAAGGTTAGGGTAGGCTTCGCGTAATTCATTTAAATATTCATGAATCATATTCATATACTCAAATTTATGCGCTAACCTATCATCATTGGTTCCTGAAGGTAAATACATACTCATTACTGAAACACCATTAAAATCGGCTCTAATGTTTCTGCCTTCAAAGTCCATAGACTCTATTCCTGTACCAAACTCTACATGATCTGGTTTTATCTTGCTAAGTATAGCAACACCACTGTAGCCTTTTTTTTGGGCACTAAACCAATAGTTGTGAGTGTAACCTGCTTCTTCAAAAATATCTAAATCCAATTGCTCTTTTAAAGCTTTTATTTCCTGAAGGCAAACAACATCTGGATTTGCAATTTTTAACCAATCTATAAACCCTTTATTTAATGCTGCTCTTATACCATTGACGTTATAGGAAATAATCTTCATTGAATCGTTTTTTTGAATTTTAGCTAAAATAAATAATACTGTACTTTTACACTAAAATTTTATGGAGCTTTTAACTATAAAATATTTTTGTGTTTAAAGAGTTTTAGGTACTGATGAAAATTGCTATTGCTTGTGTGTGTGTTTTAATGTCTTTTTGTGCTTTAGCGCAAGAATCGACCTCTAATTACAGAACCAAAAAAGTAGCAGTAAGTGATACCATAAAAATTGACACTGTAAGCATTAACTCTAGCAAGTTTGTGTTAAAGACTAAAACTAATGTGGTTATTGACAGCTCTAAGTACAATGTCGATTTTTCTAAAGCGCTCTTAACTTTTAATGCTCCTGTAGAAACTGATACACTTGTTATTGAATACTTGCGTTTTCCTGAGTTTATGACTCGTAAATATTTTCAGTTGGATGACAATATTATTGTCAATAACACCAATGATACACAACGATTGTATAGGTTGCAACAATCTACACTACAAAATAATTTCACACCTTTTGACGGTTTAAATACTTCAGGAAGTATCTCTAGAGGTGTTACTATTGGTAATAACCAAAACTCAGTATTAAACAGTGAATTGGATTTGCAAATCACAGGTAAATTGAACGATAAAGTCTCACTGCGAGCATCAATACAAGATGCAAATATACCTTTGCAAGAGAGTGGATATTCGCAACGATTAGATGAGTTTGATCAAGTGTTTATTGAGTTGTTTAGTGACAATTGGAACATTAGAGCAGGAGATATCGATTTGGTTAACAACAGTAGCTATTTTGCCAATTTTACTAAGCGAGTACAAGGATTGCTGGTTAATGTGGATTTAGAACACCCTAACTCTAAAACCAATTTTTTTGCTTCAGGTGCTTTGGTAAGAGGGCAGTTTACAACCAGTAAGTTTACAGCTCAAGAGGGTAACCAAGGTCCTTATAAACTTAGAGGACCAAATAACGAGTTGTTTGTGCTTATTGTTTCTGGAAGCGAAACGGTTTATGTTAATGGAATTCCGGTTGAACGTGGAGAAAACAAAGACTATATCATAGATTATAATGCTGGTGAGATTATTTTCAACTCAACCTATCCTATCACTTCTGAAATGCGTATCACTGTCGATTATCAGTTTAGTGAACGTAATTTTTCGCGTTTTACAGCGTATGGAGGTGGAAGTTATGAAACCGAAAAACTAAAGTTAGGTGTTTCGGTGTATTCTGAAGTGGATGCTAAAAATCAACCCTTACAGCAAAACCTATCTAATGAACAAAAGCAAATATTGGCCAATGCAGGTGATGATAGCTCCTTAATGGTTGCGCCTTCTGATGTTCCTGAAAATTACAGTGAAAATCGAATTTTGTACAAAAAGGAACTCATTAATGGTGTTGAAGCCTTTGTGTTTTCAAACAATCCTGATGACGAATTGTTTAATGTGAAATTCTCGTTGGTTGGTGATAATCAAGGAAATTACATTATAATAAATAGTAATGCCATTAATAATATTTACGAGTATGTGCCATCAGTAAATGGTGTGCCACAAGGAAATTATGAACCTGTTGTGCAGTTGATAGCACCTACAAAATTGCAGATAGCAGTACTGAATGCAACATATAAGCCAACTGAGAAAACAGATGTGTATTTTGAAGTTGCAGGAAGCAAAAACGACCTCAATTTATTTTCGGGTTTAGATGATGCTAATAACGATGGGTTTGCTGCTAAATTAAAAGTGAACCAAAAACTGATACAAACCGATAGCCTTTGGAACTTAAATGCTTATGTAGATGCAGATATTATCCAGGAGAATTTTAAAACCATTCAACGTTTGTATTATGCCGAATTTAACAGAGATTGGAACCTCGAAGATCCACTTGGTAATCAAAACCTGTTGAGTTCTGGAGTAGAATTATTTCATCCTAAAAAAGGAATTGCAAATTATAATTTTGAGTATTTAGGGTTTTCTGAAAACTTCACAGGAAACCGTCACAGCCTTTTGGCTAATTTGAATTTTAAAGGTTTAAATGTATTTACAAATACAAGCATAACCAAGAGTGATAACACAATTTCAGATTCTAGGTTTTTTAGGTCATTTAATCGTGCTGTGTATGGTTTTAACAAACAATGGGTTGGTGCCAAATTAGCTTCAGAAGAGAACAAGCAACGCGAAAAACTATCAGGTAATTTCACTAATTTAAGTCAGCGCTTCACGTCTTACGAAGTGTTTTCAGGTATTGGTGATAGTACAAATGTGTTTGTTGAATTGGGTTATAAACACAGGGTTAATGACAGTTTAAGGGTTGAAGGGCTTAAGCGTGTAAATAGTTCAAATACGTATTATATTAAGTCAAAGTTGATACAAAATGATAATACCAATTTAGGAGTTTATGTTAATTACCGAAAATTAAAATGGATAGAAGAAGCTGTTGAAGATGAGCAGTCGTTGAACTCTAGAGTAAACTACAATCAAAACTTGTTTAATAATTTAATACAATGGAATACAATTTTTGAGACCAATTCAGGAACATTACCGCAACAAGATTTTACTTATGTTGAAGTTGAAGCAGGACAAGGTAGCTATACTTGGATTGATTATAACGAAGATGGAATTCAAGAGTTGAACGAGTTTGAAGTGGCTCAATTTCAAGATGAAGGAAATTATATACGCGTGTTATTGCCTAATCAGGTATTTATAAAAACACATCAAAATAGGTTGAGTCAAACTATAACCTTAAATCCGCAGCAATGGTCAGTTTCAGAAAATAAATCCAAAAAGTTCTGGTCTCATTTTTACAATCAAACCGCATTTTTAATTGACCGAAAGTTGAGAAAAGAAGGCAATGACTTTAATTTAAATCCTTTTGAAGAAGATGAGAACAACCAATTGGCAGTTAATAAAAGTATAAGAAATGTGTTGTTTTTTAATAGAGGAAAACAGCGTTTTACAACATCTTACACATTCTTGTCTAATAGTAATAGAACAGTACTTTCAATAGGATTTCAACAAAATAAATTAAAGAGTCATCAGTTTAATTTTAATCATAAATTCGGGAAAAGCTGGTTGCTTAACATGACTTCGGCTATTGATGTCAATGAGAGCGAAAGTGAAAATTACAGCTCAAGAAATTATACGATTGACGAAGTAAGGTTTAACCCAAAGTTGTCATATTTATTCAATGAAAATGCAAGTTTTGATGTGTTTTACCAATACACTTCAAAAGACAATACTATTGGTAATATGGAAACCTTACTTCAAAATAATTATGGAGTTTCTTTTACATATAATAACGCACAAAAAATTTCACTTACAGGTGAAGTCAATTTGTTTCAAAACACTTTTGAGGGTAATGCCAATACACCTGTAAGCTATCAAATGCTAGAAGGCTTACAACCAGGAAAAAACTTTACTTGGAGTTTATTGGCTCAAAAGAAATTGACTAAGTTTTTAGATTTGAATTTAAACTACTTTGGAAGAAAAACCGAAACCTCCAAGACCATTCATACAGGAACAGTACAGTTGAAGGCTTATTTTTAAAAATAAGTGAATTCTCACGCAACGTTTTCACTACTATTGCATCTTTATAGTATTAATTTTTATCTATTCTTTATGAAAAAAACAATTTTGCATGTAGCCTTATTATTATCTGTCTTTGCTGTAAATGCTCAAGAATTAACAGATGAAGCGCCAAAAAAATCTGAAATTTCAACAAACCTATTAGATTTAGTAGTTGCAGGAACTTTAAATGTAAATTACGAGCGTTTGTTCGACAAAAATCAATCACTATTAATTAGTGCTAACTTTTTTGATACCTATGGTTATTATGACGCAGGATATATTGAAAAAAGCAATGCATTAAGTTTTAAGGCTGCTTATTTAATTTACTTTTCTAAAGAAAAAGAGCATGCAGGTTTTTTCTTTTACCCTCAATTAAAAGTTAGAACAGGAGAAATTACTGTTGAAGAATATTATTACTATGACTATGAAAATGAAACATCAATTGAAGAAGAATACACCTATGATGTTGATGGGTTTTCAGCAGGCTTTGGAATTGGACATAAATGGATGTTTAGTAATAAATTTACTCTAACACTTTATGGTGATATTGCAAGAAACCTAGGAAATTTTGATACTGATTATTTAGAAAATATCGAATTAAGGTTTGGAGTTAATTTTGGTTACAGATTTTAATCTACACAAAATGCTATAAAAAAATCCCAAGAGTGTACTTGGGATTTTTTTATTGAGGTATGTTAGTTTTTTGTAGTGATAAGTTACATTTTCATTAACCACTCACGAACATCAACTTCTTTTTTGATAATGTCTCTTAACTCAGAAACCTTAACGCGCTTTTGCTCCATAGTGTCTCTATGACGAATTGTAACTGTGTTGTCTTCTAAACTTTCTCCATCTACAGTAATACAAAATGGCGTACCAGCAGCATCTTGTCTTCTGTAACGTTTACCTACAGCATCCTTTTCATCATAAAATACGTTGAAGTCCCATTTTAGGTCATCAACAATTGCTTTAGCCATATTTGTTAAAGCTTCATCTTTTCTTACTAATGGTAGTATAGCAGCTTTTGTAGGTGCTAAAACAGCAGGAAGTTTCAACACATCGCGTTTAGAACCATCTTCTAATTCTTCTTCTACTAATGCGTTTGAAAACACTGCTAAGAACATTCTGTCAAGTCCAATAGACGTTTCTAGAACATAAGGCACGTAGCTTTTACCTTCTTCGTGGTCAAAATACTGTAGCTTTTTACCAGAGTATTCTTCGTGTTGTTTTAAATCAAAATCTGTACGCGAGTGGATGCCTTCTAGTTCTTTAAATCCGAATGGGAATTTAAATTCAATATCAGTAGCAGCATCAGCGTAGTGTGCTAATTTTTCATGATCATGGAAACGATAGTTGTCTTCGCCTAAACCTAGAGATTTATGCCATTTTAAACGTGTGTCTTTCCAATAGTCGAACCATTCTTTTTGGGTTCCTGGTTTTATGAAAAATTGCATTTCCATTTGTTCAAACTCACGCATTCTAAAAATAAATTGTCTTGCAACAATTTCATTTCTAAATGCTTTTCCTGTTTGGGCAATTCCAAAAGGAATTTTCATACGTCCTGTTTTTTGAACGTTTAGAAAGTTTACAAAAATACCTTGAGCTGTTTCAGGTCGCAAGTACAAATCCATTGCACTTTCAGCAGAAGCACCTAGTTTGGTGCCAAACATAAGGTTAAATTGCTTTACATCTGTCCAGTTACGACTTCCTGTAAGTGGGTCGGCAATTTCCAACTCTTCTATCAACGCTTTTACATCAGCTAAATCTTCATTTTCTAAAGATTTTGCAAGACGCGATAAGATAGTATCAATTTTTTCTTGATACCCTAAAACACGTTGATTTGTGGTAATAAATTCTTGTTTATTAAATGCGTCACCAAAACGTTTTTCTGCTTTAGCAACTTCTTTATCTATTTTAGCTTCAATTTTGGCACAGTAGTCTTCAACAAGCACATCAGCTCTATAGCGCTTTTTAGAGTCTTTGTTATCAATTAATGGGTCGTTAAAAGCATCGACGTGTCCTGAGGCTTTCCAAGTAGTTGGATGCATAAATATTGCAGCATCAATACCTACAATATTATCGTGCATTTGTACCATGGCTTTCCACCAATAGTCACGTATGTTTTTTTTGAGTTCGGCTCCATTTTGTGCATAATCATATACAGCACTTAAACCGTCGTATATTTCACTACTTTGGAATACGTATCCATACTCCTTTGCGTGTGATATAACCTTTTTAAATTGATCGTCGTTGTTTGCCATGATGCAAAAATAAAAAACCGCACCAACTAACGGAACGGTTTTTCAAAAAATAAAATTAGTTAGTTAATTAAGCTCTATTTTGGTTGAACCTAAATGATGATTTTTGTGAAACACATTAATGTGATAGGTGCCTTTTGTTAAAGGTTGATCGTCATTATCTGTGTCTATTGACAGTGTGACATCCATATCATTATTTTGGTAATTAACCACTTCTTTAAGACTGTAGATTAATAGCGAATTTCCAAAATCAATTGAGCCTTTATCAGCTACTACATTGTTTTTTGGGTTTACTATTTGAACATATAATTCTTTATCTCCATTCTCAGCTAATGCATTTTCAACCAAAGTAAAACTTACGTCTATTTGGTTGGTACTACTAGCTTTTCGAGTAATTATGGCTTTTCCTAAAAAGTTTTTAACCGCTTTAGCTTTAAAAGAATTTGCAGTTAAAACAGCTCCTTCTTCTAGCTTTTTGTTTAATATAAAATTTTCTTCAGAAAGCTTTTTGTTGGTAAGTCGCTCTTTTTGTAACTCGTTGTAAGCTAATAGTTTTTCCTTTTGAAGGTTGTGGTTGATAGCCTTTAGAGAGTCTATAGTAAAGAACAATAAATTGTTTTTTTCTTTAAGATTAATAACTTGGTTCTTAAACTTCGAAATCACAGATAAGTCTACTTGCATAAGCTTTAGAGAATCCAAAGCTACTTGTGTTTCTCTTTTGGCATCTTCGAGTTGAGTAGATAAAAGATTATTAGAGGTAAGCGAGTTGTCATATCTCAAAATCATTTGAGATAATTCATTTTCCATTAAGTGTTTTTCTTGTTCTAAAAATTGTTGATGAGTTCTAATGGATTGGTAACTTGTAAAACTAAAAACACATAAAACCGCAATAGTTGCTACTAATGAACCTATAATTAATCTGTAGTTAAAAAATTGAGGGTTAACTATCATTATTAATTTGTTATTTCCTCGCGAAAGTATAACTTTATGTTAAGGTTGATTATTTTTATCGATGAAATGATAAAAAACTTGTTAAACTTGTTTTTTCCAAAGGTTTGTCTGTCATGTGCAAGCTATTTGGGTGATAATGAAGCATATATTTGTATTAAGTGTAGGCATGATCTTCCATTGACAAATTTTCATTTTAATGAGGACGATACCGTTAAAAAAGTACTTTATGGAAGAGTAAAACTTGAAAATGCAACCGCCTTTTTACACTTTTCTAAAAAAGGGATTGTACAGCAACTTATTCATAAATTAAAATATAAAGGTTACGAAGAGGTAGGAACATTTTTAGGGAAGTGGTTAGGGGCTGAATTAAAAACGATTGAAGCTTATAACACAATAGATGTAGTGATACCAGTGCCTTTACATAAACATAAACTTAGAAAGCGAGGATATAATCAGGTTTCAAAGTTTGCAGATGAAATTGCCAAAGCCTTAAATGTAAATGTAAACACGACAACATTACAAAAGATTGCAAATACTAAAACGCAAGTATTTAAGGACAGATTAAAACGAACCGATGATAGTAAAACTATTTTTGCTATATCTGAAAACCAATCATTAAAACACAAGCATATTTTATTGGTTGACGATATTATTACAACAGGAGCAACAATAGAAGCTTGCGCTAATGCCATGTTGCAAATAGAAGGCGTTAAAATAAGTGTGGCAACTATGGCAATTACACATTAACGTATTGCTTAACGGTAGGTGGTTTTCGTTTTTTAATACAATAAAACTTAATAAGTTTGAGTTTTGAGTATAGTTTTTAAAATTGTTTCTTTGTGCAAAATTATTCTTATTTAATGCGCTCATATATCACACGGATTTTAGGCATTGTTTTCTTAGCATTAGTTATTGCTAGTTGTGCTAATAGAGGAACTCCATCAGGTGGAGAAAAAGATACTGAACCACCAGTAATACTAAAATCTGTTCCTGAAAACTTCACGACAAATTTTAAGGGTAACGAAATTCGAATTTATTTTGATGAATACATTAAGGTGAAAGATGTTCAGCGTCAGCTTATCATTTCACCACCAATGGACACACAACCAGATATTATTCCGTTAAGTTCAGCAAGTAAGTATATAAAAATTACCATAAAAGATACGCTTCAACCTAATACAACTTATGCGTTCAATTTTGGTGAAAGTATAGTAGATAACAACGAAGAAAACCCTTACCCTTATTACAGATATGTATTCTCTACAGGTGATTATATCGATTCGCTTTCGGTTAAAGGTGTGGTTATGGATTCTAAACTTAAAAAACCAGATACCTTTGTTTCGGTAATGCTGTATGAAGTCGATTCTACTTTTACTGATTCTATCATTTATAAAGAAAAACCTAAATACATTACTAATACACTAGATAGTGTTACAACATTTAGTATTGATAATTTAAAAGCTGGTAAATACTTGATGGTTGCTGTAAAAGATGAAAACAGTAATTACACATTTGAGCCTAAAAGTGATAAAATAGGATTTCATAAAGACTTTATTGAAGTCCCTAGCGATTCCATTTATACTTTAAAACTATTTGAAGAAGAACTCGATTTTAAAGCTATAAAGCCAAAACAAATTGCAAAACAACGAATTGCTTTTGGCTATGAAGGAGACTATAACGGAATGCAGATTGAAATGCTCAACGACAGTATACCTAATAACTTTAAAACCAAAATAACTAAAGACAGTAAAACTGATACTTTGTATTACTGGTACAAACCTAAATTAGAATTAGATTCTACATTGTTTGTGGTTAAAAATAAAACGTATGTTGATTCACTAAAACATAGGTTTAGAGATTTAGATAAAGACTCATTAACTGTTAGAGCGTTGGTTTCAGGAACTATAGATTTTGGTAAAGATTTTTCATTACAAGGAAGTACGCCTTTTGTGTCTTTAAACGAAAAGCAGGTGACTATCTTAGATCAAGATTCGGTAAATGTAGATTTCACTACAGAGTTTAACGAAATGGAAAACACCTATGCTTTTAAGTTTGAAAAGTCCCAAAACAATACCTATAAGATACAGATGTTACCAGAAACATTTACCGACTTTTTTGGTAAAGTTAATGATACGCTAAACTTTAATTTAAAAACTAAAGCTTATTCTGATTATTCTAATGTGAGAGTGACTTTAAGAAACGCTAAATATCCTGCTGTTGTTCAACTTACTGATGATAAAGGCGAAGTTAAATATGAACAATTTGCTACAGAGTTAAAGCCAATAGATTTTAGGTATATTCTTCCAGGAACTTATTTTTTAAGAGTTGTGCATGATGCTAATGGTAACCAAAAATGGGATACAGGAAATTACCTTAAAAAGATACAGCCCGAACGCGTTAGCCACTTCCCTGATGCTATAGACGCAAGAGCTAATTGGGACCCTATTATTGAATTTATTCTAGAGTAAAACGGTCTTTATCGTTTAAAAATCTGAGTTTATTACGATAAAATGTAATATGGCTACGCTCTAGCGTAACTATTTCAGTAAGGTCTTTATTGGGTTTTATAGGTAGCATCACATTGCCCAAAACATCGTAAGCAGCTGAGTGTCCACAATATTCGTTTTCCTTTTCGTCAACACCAATTCGGTTTACACCAATGCAATATGTCATGTTTTCTATTGCTCTTGCTTTCAGCAATGCGTCCCAAGCTTGTATGCGAGGTTTAGGCCAATTGGCAACATATAGCAATAAGTCGTAGTCTTCAATGTTTCGACTCCAAACAGGAAATCTTAAGTCGTAGCATATAAGAGGACAAATTTTCCAACCTTTAAAATCGATAACTAATTTATCACTACCAGCTGAAAATACTTTGTCTTCACCTGCTAAAGAGAAAGTGTGGCGTTTATCATATTTATGGATAGTTCCATCTGGTTCTACAAAACACAGTCTATTATAAAACGCGTTATTTTCTTCAATAATTAAGCTGCCAACTAAAGCTGCATTTTTGTTATTGGCCATTTTTTGCATCCACTCTACAGATTTACCAGTCATGGTTTCAGCATTATCCTTGGCATTCATGGTGAAACCTGTGGTAAACATTTCAGGAAGAAGTATAACGTCAACAGGCTTGGTGATGTCTTCTATTTTTTGTTTAAAATGTTTGCGGTTTTGTTTTGGGTCTTCCCAAATTAAATCCGATTGTAAATAAGCGATTTTTAGTTGGTCTTGCATTGAGTTTAGGCTCACTTGAGCTTCTTTTTAGACTTATCGTAGTTTTCTTTTAGTTTTTCTATTTTTTCAAGCCATTTTGTCTCGTCATTAGGAGATAGTTTTCCTTTCTTTTTTAGCTTTTCGTACTTGCTTTGAGCGTCTTCTAATTTTTTAGAAGCTTTATCAAATTTTGATTGCGCCTTTTCTTTTCGTTTTAATTCTTTTTCGGCCTTTTTTTGAGCTTTTTCAGCTTTTTTTGCTTGATTTTCGAGTTTTTTAGCTTCTTTTTCTTGTTTTTGTACTTTGTCGTATTCTTCTTTTGCTTTGGCTATTTTTACTTTAAATGCTTCAATTTCTTCTTTAGTAAACGTATCAGTAACATCTTTTCCTTCAAGGAAAATTTTTCCTTTTTTTATTTCGTAAGTTTTTCCTTCATGTTTAACTTCTTGTGCGTTTAAGTACAGTCCTAAGCTTAAAAATAATATTGTAATCCAGAATTTCATGTATTTATGTATTTGGTTTCTATGTAAAGTAAGACACAGAATTATTGTAAAAGTAACTCTTTTGTAGCAAATTAATTCAACTATTTTTTAAATGCTGTTTAATAATTCTGCAGCCTTTTTTAGAGTGTCATTTGTTTTAGCAAAGCAAAAGCGTAGCACATGCTCATCTAAATTATTATCGTTAAAAACTGATAATGGAATTGAGGCTATACCATGCTCAATAGTTAGGCGTTTTGCAAAATCTACATCATGCTCTAGTGTAATGTCAGAGTAATCCAATACTTGAAAGTATGTGCCTATTGAAGGTGTAAACTTAAAACGAGAATCTTTTATTAATTCTAGAAATAAGTTGCGTTTTTCTTGATAAAACTCAGGTAAATTCAAATAATGATTTGGCTCTTTCATATAATCCGATAGTCCTTTTTGTGAAGGATGATGCACAGAAAACACGTTAAATTGATGCAAACTTCTAAAAACGTCCATTAGTGTTTTTGGCGCACAACAGTAACCAATTTTCCAACCAGTATTATGAAATGTTTTTCCAAAAGAAGCTGTTATAAAACTTCGCTCTTTTAAGTTTTTAAACCTACAAACACTTTGGTGTTGTTCACCATCAAAAATAATATGCTCATATACTTCGTCACTTAAAACAACAATATCTGTTTCGTTAGTTAATTCTTGTAACTTGAGCATATCAGCTTTACTCATTACTGTTCCACTTGGGTTGTGAGGTGTGTTGACAATAATCATTTTGGTATTACTGTTTATGCTTTTCGCAACAGTATTCCAATCAATAGTATAGTTAGGTGCTTTTAGTTGTATAGCAATGCTTTTTCCACCATTAAGTTCAATTGCAGGTTGATAGCAATCATAAGCAGGTTTAAAAATAATAACTTCGTCATTTGGTTTTATAAATGCTGATATTATAGTGAAAATAGCTTGGGTAGCTCCAGCTGTAACGGTAATTTCATTTTCAGGATTGTAACTAGAATTATAGAGTAACTCATATTTTTTACTGATAGCATGACGTAAACCCAAATGTCCTTGCATAGGTGCATATTGGTTGTACCCAGAATTCATTGCGTTTGAAACTGCATCAATGAGTTTTTGGTCGCTTTTAAAATCAGGAAACCCTTGTGCTAAGTTCATAGCATTATGGGTATTTGCCAATGTACTCATTACAGAAAAAATGGAGTTGCCTACGTTGGATAGTTTTGATTGGTGGTATATCATAATATCTCGTTAAATTGATAAGTTTTAAAGATATAAAAATGTACTTTTTTTATTTTTACGCAAACTATAAAATATTAAATATGCGCATAATAAAATTGCTTTGCTTTTTCGTTGTTTTTCAAATGTCTGCCCAACAAGGAGGTATGTGGATTCCATCTCTTTTAGAAGGTATGAATGAAGATGAAATGCAAAGCCTTGGAAGTAAATTAACAGCTAAAGATATTTATGATGTTAATAATTCTAGCCTTAAAGATGCTATTGGACATTTTAATGGAGGTTGTACAAGTGAGGTGATTTCCGAACGTGGTTTGGTACTTACTAATCACCATTGTGGCTTTAGTCAAATCCAATCACATTCTTCTTTAGAAAACGATTATTTAAAAGATGGATTTTGGGCAATGTCTTTGGAAGAAGAACTGCCTAACGAAGGACTTTATATTGAGTTCATTGTAAGTATTCATGATGTTTCTGAGACCGTTTTAAAAGGGATTAATAACTCTATGACCGAAAAAGAAAAACAGTCTTTAATTGATCAAAATAGAAATGCAGTAATGGACTCTTGGCC
The DNA here is from genome assembly GCF_039524015.1 of Gaetbulibacter jejuensis. Classification (NCBI taxonomy): domain Bacteria; kingdom Pseudomonadati; phylum Bacteroidota; class Flavobacteriia; order Flavobacteriales; family Flavobacteriaceae; genus Gaetbulibacter; species Gaetbulibacter jejuensis. The sequence continues at coordinate 694,303 of NZ_BAAAGF010000001.1, forward strand.
AAAAGAAGAATGGCAAGATGTAAAAACAAAATCTTTTTACAAAGGCAATCAATATTTCTTATTTGTAACCGAACGATTTGAAGATATTAGATTGGTAGGAGCACCTCCAAGCAGTATAGGTAAGTTTGGGAGTGATACTGATAACTGGGTGTTTCCAAGACATACAGGTGATTTTTCGTTATTCAGAATTTATGCTGATAAAAATAACAGACCAGCAAAATATAGCAAGGACAACGTTCCTTATAGACCAAAACATTTTTTACCTGTTTCGTTAGATGGTATTGAAGAAGGGGATTTTACAATGGTTTTTGGTTTTCCAGGTAGAACAAACGAATACCTTCCAGCTGTGGCCATTGAGCATATTACTGAAGAGTATAACCCTACAAATATTGCAATTAGGGAAGCCGCTTTAAAAGTGATTGATGCTAAGATGAAAGCGAGTGATGAAGTACGTATTAAATATGCCTCTAAGCAAGCTAGAATTGCAAATGCATGGAAAAAATGGATAGGTGAGAATTTAGGCATTGAGAAGAGTGATGCTGTTGCTAAACGACGTGAGTTTGAAGCTACATTTACAAAAGCTTTAAAAGAGAATAATTTAGAAGAAAAATATGCGCACATTCTTCCTGAGTTTGATAGACTTTATAAAGACTTTGCTCCAATTAATATCAAAAGAAGGAATTTTACCGAAGTTTTTTTAGTAACCAATGAGTTAATGCAAATGACGTATAGGTTATACAAATTTGAGCAAGCACTTGTTGACAATCCTGAAGATTTTGAAAAGCAAAAACCTGATTTAATCCAACGCCTTAAGAAAATTCATAAAAATTATGATGTTGATGTTGATAAAGGTGTTTACTTAAATGTAATGCCATTATATGGAGAATCTGTTGATGCCTCAATTTATGATAAAACGGCTTTAACAAACTTAGACTCTGCTTTAAAGCTTTTAGAAGGTGACGTTAAAAAAGTTCTGAAAAATATAAATAAGGATGCTGCTTATGCTTACGCAAAACCTATGATAGAGGAGTATTTTAATACAATAGACCCTGAGTATAAAGAAAAAAACGAGCTAATAACTGCATTGCAAACTGATTATATGACAGCTTTAATGAAAGCATTACCTAATGAACGTTATTTTCCTGATGCAAATAGTACTTTACGTGTTACTTATGGACAAGTTCGAGGCTATTCGCCAAGTGATGCTGTGTATTACAGTCCAGTAACTTATTTAGAAGGAATTATGGAAAAGTATATTCCTGGTGATTATGAGTTTGATGTACCACAAAAGTTAATAGACTTATACAATACTAAAGATTTTGGTCCATATGCTGATAACAACGGAAAAGTGCCAGTGTGTTTTATAGGTACTAATCACACAACTGGTGGAAATTCTGGTAGTCCAGCTATAGATGCTTACGGAAATTTAATAGGACTCAATTTTGACCGTGTTTGGGAAGGTACTATGAGTGACATGAATTATGATCCTGAAATTTGTAGAAACATTATGGTAGATATTAGATATGTCCTTTTTATAATAGATAAATATGCAGGAGCAAAACACCTAATTGAAGAAATGAAATTAGTTAGTAAAACAGCTCAATAAATTGGATAAAAATAAAACCCTTACTAAATTTAGTAAGGGTTTTTTATTATCTAAAAGCAAAGCAATCTATAGTTTAGACGCTAGCTTTTTTTAGTATCTATAATACTCAGGTTTATAAGGACCTTCTACCTTAACACCAATATACTCTGCTTGGTCTTGCTTAAGTTCTGTTAGCTCAACACCAATTTTTTCAAGGTGTAATTTCGCTACTTTTTCATCAAGATGCTTTGGTAACATATACACTTTGTTTTCGTAAGCGTCTTTGTTATTCCAAAGTTCTATTTGAGCCAATGTTTGGTTTGTAAACGAGTTACTCATTACAAAACTTGGGTGTCCTGTTGCGCAACCTAAATTCACCAAACGACCTTGAGCTAAAATGATAACATCTTTACCGTTTACGTTGTATTTGTCAACTTGTGGCTTAATTTCATCTTTAGTGTTACCGTAGTTTTTGTTTAACCAAGCCATGTCAATTTCATTGTCAAAATGTCCAATGTTACAAACTATGGTTTTGTCTTTCATAGCTTCAAAGTGCTCACCACGAACAATATCTTTATTTCCTGTAGTTGTAATTACAACATCTGCATTACCAATAACAGTTTCCAGTTTCTTCACTTCAAAACCATCCATAGCAGCTTGTAGTGCACAAATAGGGTCAATTTCAGTAACAGTTACAATACTTCCTGCACCTTTAAAAGAAGCAGCAGTACCTTTACCAACATCACCATAACCACAAACAACCACACGTTTTCCAGCTAGCATAACGTCAGTTGCACGACGAATAGCATCTACAGCACTCTCACGGCAACCGTATTTGTTGTCAAATTTAGATTTAGTAACAGAATCGTTTACGTTAATAGCAGGCATTGGTAATGTACCTTTTTCCATACGCTCGTATAAACGGTGAACACCTGTTGTAGTTTCTTCACTTAATCCGTTAATTCCAGGAACTAACTCTGGGTATTTGTCTAATACCATATTTGTTAAATCACCACCATCATCAAGAATCATGTTAAGTGGCTTTCTGTCTTCACCAAAGAAAAGTGTTTGTTCAATACACCAATCAAATTCTTCTTCGGTCATATTTTTCCATGCATAAACTGCAGTACCAGTTTCAGCTATAGCAGCAGCAGCTTGATCTTGCGTAGAAAAGATGTTGCAAGAACTCCAAGTTACTTCTGCACCAAGAGCCTGTAATGTTTCAATCAAAACAGCAGTTTGAATAGTCATGTGTAAACATCCTGCAATACGAGCACCTTTTAAAGGTTGTTCATCTTTATATTCTTCACGAAGGCTCATTAAACCTGGCATTTCTGCTTCGGCTAATTCAATCTCTTTTCGTCCCCAAGCCGCAAGCGACATATCTTTTACCTTATTAGGTACGTAAGCAACAGTTTTTGTGTTCATATTAGTATATTTGTCTTTGTAAAATTAATTGAGACTGCAAAGATAACTAATAACTTTCAGAATAATAAATGCCTCTATATAAAACCCTTACTCCTAATTCTTATACTACTGTTAAAATTTGGAAGATTACAGAATCTTATAACCAGTTAAAGCAAGGTATGTTTTTAAGACCAGAGTGCGAAACTCGTGTTTTAGGTATGAAAAGCGAGTTGCATCAACGTGGTTTTTTAAGTGTGAGACATTTACTAGCAGAGTTTGGATACACTGATGCCGATTTGTTTTATGACGAAAATGGAAAACCACACCTAAAAGATGGAAAGCATATTTCCATAACACATTCGTTTATATTTTCGGCAGTTGTAGTAAGCGATAAAGAAGTAGGTATTGATATTGAAAAGCAACGAGAAAAAATAAGTATTATTGCTCAAAAGTTTGTTGAGTATGAGTTTGAATATCTCGATAAAACTGCAACGGATTATATTAATAAGCTTACTGTAATTTGGTGTATTAAAGAGTCCTTGTATAAGTTGTTTGCAACACCAGGTTTAAGCTTTTTTCAGCATACATTGGTAATTCCATTTATGATGAAAGATGAAGAAACAATAGCTTGGATTGATTATGATAATAAGAAATACCGTTACCAAACCACATTTTTAGAATTTGAAGGATTTACCTGTGCGTTAGCTTTACCATCATAAATGAAACAGATTTACAAAAACATAGTACAGTCTGTTTCTAATGGCAAAAAGTTATTGGCAGTACTTATTGATCCTGATAAGTTTCAAATAGAACATACACCAGCATTCATTAGTAAAGTTAACGCGTCTATAGCAACTCATATTTTTGTTGGAGGGAGTGAAGTACAAGAACAGCTTACAGATATTTTGGTTAATGAAATAAAAAAACACACGCAATTGCCAATTGTTTTGTTTCCTGGAGATGTTACTCAAATTACAAATAAAGCTGATGGCTTGCTATTTTTATCATTGATTTCTGGAAGAAACCCAGAATATTTAATAGGTAAACATATAAAAGCAGTTTCAAAACTAAAAGGCACGCAGCTTGATATTATTCCAACAGGATATTTGCTTATAGAAAACGGAAAAGAAACAGCAGTTCAAAGAGTTACTCAAACCCAACCTATGCCTAAAAACAATAGTGAACATATAGTAAACACAGCAAAAGCTGGAGAGTTTTTAGGTATGAAACTTATTTACCTTGAAGCAGGAAGTGGAGCATGTGAACTAATTTCAGAAAGTATTATTTCTAAAGTGAAAAGTGAACTGAATATTCCGTTGATTGTAGGAGGAGGAATTAGAAGTAAAATACAAATGAATGCTGCATATCAAGCTGGAGCAGATGTTGTGGTTATAGGAACCGCTTTTGAAGAAGACGAATCATTTTTTGACAGTTTAAAAAAATAAATATGAAAATATCAGTAGAACTAACATTAACACCATTACAAGACGATTTTGAACCATCAATCATCCATTTTATTAAAAAGTTGAGAGCTTCAAATCTTAAAGTATTAGAAAACCCATTAAGCACTCAGGTTTATGGTGAGTATGATGAGGTTATGCAGGTGCTTACAACCGAAATAAAAGAAGCATTTGAACTTGTGGAAAGAGGCTTACTGTATATGAAAATTGTAAAATCAGACAGACACGATTATGAGCCACATTTTTGATTGGTTATTTTCACAGTATCAAGGTATAGATACACATTTAATAGTTCTTGAGTTTATAGGAGTCTTCTTTGGCTTTTTAAGTGTTTGGTATTCCAAGCAAGAAAACATTTTGGTGTATCCAACAGGAATTATTAGTACAGCAATTTTTGTTTATATTCTTTGGGTTTATGGTCTTTTAGGAGATATGTTTATAAATGCCTATTACTTTTCTATGAGTATTTATGGCTGGTATTTCTGGACAAGAAAAGATGATAATAACCAAGAAGTGCCAGTAACAAAAACTACAAAAAAAGAACACTTGTGGGGTGCAGTTATTTTTGTAGCTACAATTCTTTTTGTGATTCTAATTTATAAAGTAAATGATAAGTTTGATTCTTGGACAGCTTATGTAGATACTGTTACAACTGCTATATTTTTTGTTGGTATGTGGTTAATGGCAAAAAAGAAATTAGAAAATTGGACATATTGGATTATAGGAGATTTAATTTCGGTACCCTTATATTTTTATAAAGGTCTAATTTTCACGTCTTTTCAATATTTTTTATTTACTATTATAGCTATTTATGGATATAAAGCATGGAAGAACAGCTTAAACAACAACCAGCAAATTGCATAAAAGTAGTTTTGTTTGGACCGGAAAGTACAGGCAAAACAACACTTTCTAGACAGTTAGCTAGACATTATAATTCCGTTTGGGTACCAGAGTATGCACGTGAGTACCTTCAAAATAAATGGAACAATGAGCGTAAAACCTGTGAACCAAAAGACTTGCTGCCAATTGCTATTGGGCAAATACGTTTAGAAAATGAGCTAGCTAAAAAAACAAATACTGTTTTGATTTGCGATACCGATTTGTTAGAAACCAAAGTTTATTCTGAAGCGTACTACTCAGGGACTTGCGATCCAATTTTAGAAAAATTTGCTTTAGAGAACACCTATAGTTTATACTTTTTAACGTATATTGATACGCCTTGGGAGGCAGACGATTTACGTGATAAACCCAATGAGCGAGAACGTATGTTTAAAGCGTTTGAAAGTGCATTAATCAAGCATAAAAAACCTTATGTTTTGCTTAAAGGAAATAAAAGTGAACGTCTAGAAACTGCCATAAAACACATTGATCAATTATTAAAAAGCAATACATGAGTTTTTCAGATTCAGATTTAAAACAAATTGAAAGTAAAGGTCTAACGCTTAGAAAAGTCCAGTCTCAAATAGAACTTTTTGTAACAGGATTACCTTTTTCTAATCTTGTCTCAGCTGCTACCATTGGTGATGGAATTATCAGGTATACTGATACTGAGATTGAACATTATATAAACGTGTTTGAAGGCAAAAAAAATGACCTATGCGTTTTAAAATTTGTTCCTGCTTCTGGTGCTGCAACTCGCATGTTTAAGTTTTTATTTCAGTTTATAAAAGACTATGATCCTGAAGCTGAAACCTTAAATGCCTATATAAATAGAACAAAAAACAATAACCTGTCTATGTTTTTGGTTGGTTTAGAAAAGTTTCCGTTTTATTATGAGGTTATGGATATGCTCAATGAAAAACATCCTAATTATAAAGCGCTAAGTACAGGTCATCAAGCATTGTTGTTTGTAAAAACTATGTTAGATGAAGACAAGCTTAACTATGGTAATTTCCCTAAAGGTTTATTGCCTTTTCATGAATACAAAAACAAAATAATTTCAACGGCTTTTGAAGAGCATTTATTTGAGTCGGCTTTGTATTCTTCAACAAATGCGACAACTAAGCTACACTTTACAATTTCTGAAAAGTATAAAGACAAATTCAAGAATGAGTTCAATAGAATTCAGGAAAAAGTAGAGAAAAAAACAGGCGCAAAATTTGATATTTCGTTTTCCTATCAAAAAGAATCTACTGATACTATTGCAGTAACTCCAAAAAATAAACCCTTTCGTGAAGACGATGGTACATTGTTGTTTAGGCCATCAGGTCATGGAGCACTTATTGAGAACTTAAACGACCTAAATGCTGACATTATCTTCATCAAAAACATTGATAATGTTGTGGTGTATAAGTACAAGACTGAAGTTGCTAAATACAAAAAGTTACTTGCAGGTGTTTTACTAAACCTTCAAGAAACCTCGTTTAAATATATGGAGCAATTGGATGATGAAGAAACAACTGAAGAGGAACTGATTAAAATTGCTGAATTCCTTCTTAATAAATTACAGGTAAAAATTTCTCCTGAGTTTGAAAAATATAAAGCTAAATACCAAATTGAATATTTAAGAGAAAAACTAAATAGACCAATACGTATTTGTGGAATGGTGAAAAATGAAGGTGAACCAGGTGGTGGACCATTTTGGGTAAAAGACGAAAGCGGAAATGTGTCGCTTCAAATTGTGGAGTCTGCTCAAATAAACATGAAAAACAAGCCGCAAAAAGCCATTTTAAAAAAATCTACACACTTTAATCCTGTTGATATTGTATGCAGTGTTAAAAACTATAAAGGAGAAAAGTTTGATTTAACTGACTTTGTAGACCCAAAAACAGCATTCATTACCATGAAGACCAAAGTAGGAAAAGATTTAAAAGCACTTGAGCTACCTGGTTTATGGAATGGAAGCATGTCTAACTGGAACACGGTTTTTGTTGAAGTACCTCTTATTACCTTTAATTCTGTAAAAACAGTAAACGATTTATTAAAAGCACCACACCAAATAAAAAGTGATGCTTAACGAAGACCTCTTACTTGCCGAATTATCTTTTAAAGCCATAAAGAGTTCTGGAGCTGGTGGACAACACGTTAATAAAACAGCTTCAAAAGTTGAATTGACTTTTAATGTTGAAGCATCTACAGTTTTAAATGAGGAGCAAAAGGAACTCTTGCTCAAAAACCTACAAACAAGATTAAGCAACCAAAACGTACTTGTCTTACAATGTGGTGAAAGCCGAAGTCAGCATAAAAATAAAGCACTTGTAATTGAGCGTTTTTTAGAAATTATTAAACAAGGTTTGATTGTTCCTAAAAAAAGAAAAAAGACAGCTGTTCCTAAGGCAGTAAAACAAAAACGACTTCAAAACAAAAAGCAACTGTCTGAAAAAAAAGCCAATAGAAAGCCTCCTGAAATTTAAAAGTTATAGGTGTCACTCTCAGTGATTTTTTGAGTAATAAAAATTGTATTGAGAAGTCTTTTAAAGTCTAAATTAGTTCATTAATTTTGCAGCGTTCTCAAAAAGGGGTGCTTTTTTCAGTACTCAGTAGAACAGTATTCAGTTGCAGTTTAAGTGTTTTTAATACAGACTGCTAACTGTAATACTGCAAACTGCGCACTGATTTCGGCTGAGATCATACCTAATGAACCTAGAACAGGTAATGCTGTTTAGGGACTGTGAATACTTAATGCTGTATCCGGAACAACCTAAAGTATTCTATTTTATAATAATTTATTAACCAAAGAATAATTACCTCTTTTTATTCGATTATAAACATAATCGTAATGAAAAACTTATTCGCATTTTTAGCATTATTCGTGCTATCTGTCAATGCATTTTCACAAGAAAAACAAAAAGATTCTACCGAAGTAGAAAAGCTAGACGAAGTTCTAGTAAAAGCAGTTCGTGTTGAGGCAACATCGCCAATTACTCACACAAACGTAAAAAAAGAAGACCTTAAAAAACGCAATTTAGGTCAAGACATTCCTGTACTTTTAAATTATTTACCGTCAGTTGTTACTACAACCGATGCTGGAGCAGGAGTTGGTTACACAGGAATTAGAGTTCGTGGTATTAGTTCGCAATCTACTAACGTAACTATTAACGGAATTCCCTATAATGATGCAGAGTCATTAGGAACATTTTGGGTGAATTTAGGGGACTTTGCGTCTTCAGTTGAAAATTTACAATTGCAACGTGGAGTAGGAACCTCTACTAATGGTTCAGGAGCTTTTGGAGCTAGTATTAATGTGCTTACTGATGCAATTTCTGAAAAACCTTATGGAGAAATTTCAAACTCATTTGGTAGTTATAATACTAGAAAACACACCTTAAAGTTTAGTACAGGTAAGTTAAATGACCATATTGAAATTGCAGGTCGTTTGTCTCAAATAAAATCTGATGGATATATAGACAGAGCAACTTCTGATTTAAAATCCTATTTTCTACAAGCAGCTTATGTAGATGCTAATACCTTAATTAAAGCCATTACTTTTTCTGGTAAAGAAATTACCTATCAATCTTGGAATGGATTGGAAGATTTAGAAAAACTAGAAAATGATCGTACCTTCAATACAGCAGGTATGTATACTGACGAAGATGGTAATACACGCTTCTACGATAACGAGGTTGATAATTACCAGCAAGATCACTATCAGCTACACTGGAACCAACGTTACAATAACAATTGGTCAACTAACTTAGGGCTTAACTATACCTATGGTCATGGTTATTTTGAGCAGTATAAAGAAGACGAAAGCTTTTCAGATTATGATTTAGAAGAAATCACTATTGGTGATGAAACTATCAATGAAACAGATTTGATAAGACGTAGATGGCTAGATAACGATTTTTATGTAGTTAATGTCAACGTTAATTATAAAGACGATGCTATAAATGTTATTTCAGGGTTATCTTATAGTAATTATGATGGCGATCATTTTGGAGAAATAATTTGGGCTCAATATGCTAGTAATAGTGAAATAAGAGACCATTATTATGACGGAAATGGTAAGAAAAATGATTTTAGTGTATTTGCAAAAGCAACCTACAGATTGAATGACAAAGTTAGTTTATATGGTGATTTACAATTGCGAAATGTAGGTTATAAAACATCAGGAGAGACATCAGATAGAGTGCCATTTAATATTGATGAAAACTACAGTTTTTTCAATCCTAAAGCAGGTATCACGTATAAGTTAAACACAGCAAATAACCTGTATTTCTCGTATGCAAGAGCTAACAGAGAACCAAAACGTGATGATTTTGAAAACAATCCAGATGTAAAACCAGAACAGTTAAACGATTTTGAATTAGGTTGGAGATACAGTAAAGAAACCTTTAGACTTAATATCAATGGTTACTATATGCAGTATAACGAGCAATTAGTTTTAACAGGAACTATTGATGATGTTGGTAGTCCTGTAAGAGCTAACAGTGGAGAAAGCTATAGACTAGGTTTAGAAGTTGATGCAGCTTTAGCCATAACGCCTAAGTTTTCAGTGCAACCTAATTTTACCATTAGCTCTAATAAAAACAAAGAAACTGTTGCCTCAATTGATGGCGAGCTAGTAAACCTTGGTAAAACCAATATTTCATTTTCACCAGAGTTTATTGCTGCTAATGCTTTTGTATTTCAACCAACACCACAATTTCAAATGTCTTTTTTAAGCAAGTATGTTGGTGAGCAGTTTATGGGAAATACTAATGCTGAGGCTTCAAAGCTCGATAGCTATTTTGTTAACGATTTCAATATCATGTATGAAATTAAAACCAATTCTATTTTCAAATCTATAGTGTTAACAGGATTGGTAAACAATGTGTTTGGTAAAAAATATGAGTCTAACGGATATTATTACACCTACGATGATACTTGGTCTAATCCAGGACAAGTTGAAACAATTGAAGGTGCAGGCTTTTATCCGCAGGCAACTACTAACTTTTTAGTAGGAGCAACCTTACGATTTTAATTAGTAATACTATAGGTGTTACTTCCAGTTGGAGTAACTCTGTATTCTTTAAGACCACAAGGTAATGCTTCGTTAAGAGGCTGACCAATAAACAGGCTATATTCATTTTCATCACCACAACCACACTTAGCATTTGCTCCATCAATAGTCATGATTGAGCAACTGCTAGGTATGTGACTTGGGTCTGCAGCATCCCATGCTCTCAGTCCTGAGCCAACATTGGTCACAATAATACCGCCATTACCGCCTGCAACTTCGAAAGGAATATATACAGAGTTACTCGTAAACTGTAATTGGCTGTATTGCGGTAGGTTAAGGTTAATGCTTGCATTAACTCCTGAATTTTGTAAAAAATTACAGTTATTGTTATCGTCACTTTTGCTGCACGATACCAATAAAACAAAGGTAAGTAGTGTTAAAAAATTCTTCATAGCATGAATTTATAAGCCTGCAATTTAAACAAAATAAATAGTGAAATAAATATTTTGTATATTTGTGTCATAATCTCGTGTGAGCGAGATTTTTTGCGTTAGTCCCGAGCATAAGCATCGGGATATTTTGAATAAAGTCGCAAAGCTAATTATAAAGTAAACGATGAAGTTATGAGTAAAGTATCTTATTATACTGCTGAGGGATTAAAAAAATTAAGAGAAGAGTTAAACCAACTTAAAGATATAGAACGTCCTAAAGCGTCACAAGCAATTGCCGAAGCTAGAGATAAAGGCGATTTGAGTGAAAATGCTGAATACGATGCAGCTAAAGAAGCTCAAGGTATGCTAGAGATGAAAATTTCTAAGTTAGAAGAAACTTTGGCTAACGCAAGACTTATTGATGAGTCGCAATTAGACACTTCAAAAGTATTGGTATTGTCTAAAGTGAAAATTAAAAACCAAACCAACGGTATGGAAATGACTTATACTTTGGTTGCTGATGGTGAAGCTAATTTAGCACAAGGAAAAATTTCAGTTAACTCTCCAATAGGTAAAGGATTATTAGGAAAATCTGTAGGCGATGTTGCCGATATACAAGTACCTAATGGTATAATGAAATTTGATATTTTAGAGATAAGCCGATAAGCTTTCACGACATAATAATATGCTAAAAGATTCCACATACGTTGGAATCTTTTTTATATTTACAAATAGTGCAATAACTAAGTAACCTAAAACCTAAAACCTAAAACCTAAAAAATGGCATCCATATTCACAAAAATTGTAAATGGTGAAATACCTTGTTATAAAGTAGCCGAAACTAAAGATTATTTGGCGTTTTTGGATGTTAACCCAAATGCGATAGGACACACGCTTTGTATTCCAAAAATTGAAGTAGATAAATTATTTGATCTTGACGAAGCGACATATATAGGTTTAATGGAGTTTTCTAGAAGCGTTGCTATTGCGCTAGAAAAAGCAGTGCCTTGTAAACGTGTAGGTGTTTCGGTTATTGGGCTAGAAGTTCCTCATGTACATGTACATCTTATTCCATTAAACTCAATGGAAGATGCTCGTTTTATTTCAAAAGTTGCTATGGATAAAGAAGCGTTTGAAGCTACAGCAAAACGTATTGCTTCGTTTATGTAAACTACCCAAAAACTCCCATAGCAAACAGGACAATTCCTGCTATGATAAGTAAATCTAAAACAATAAATACCCAAGCTAAGGTTTTTAGCTTCAAAGACTTTGGTTTTGGCTTAGCAGCACGTTTTTGGTAAGCAACGACTTGTTCAATCTCATCAGTCCAACGTACTGGGAAAATATCAGTATTGCAGGTAGAGCATGACATAGACTGTGTGGTTTCTTCGGTAATGGCTTTGTAAAAAGCGTTTTCAACAAACTGTTGCTTAAAGGTGAGTTGCAATCCATTGTTGGAGTAGCACTCAGGACAATTGTTGTTAAGTTTAACTTCTTTTAGTGTAAAAAACTTTTTAGCCATACTTCAAATGTACTAAACTAATTTTAAACTGATTAACATTGTGGTGCCTTTACCAATTTCGGACTGTAAGACTTTTATCTTGCCTTTGTGGTAATCTTCAATAATACGTTTGGATAACGAAAGACCTAATCCCCAACCACGTTTTTTACTGGTAAAACCAGGTTCAAAAATTTTATTGAATTGGTGTTTTGGAATTCCTTTTCCTGAGTCGCTAATAGTTACTTTTACATATTTACCATCTTCAACTATTGCTATTTTAAGCTCACCTTTACCTTTCATGGCATCAATAGCATTTTTTACAAGGTTTTCAATAGTCCAACTGTAAAGTTGCGCGTTGAGGTTTACAAAAATATTAGCATCGGGAGTAGTGATTTCAAAATCTATAAGTTTGGAAGAACGTGCTTTTAAATAATCGTAAGAGTCTAAAGTTTCTTGCACAATATCAGTTTTTTTAAGTGTTGGCACAGAACCAATTTTACTAAAGCGTTCAGTAATGGTTTGAAGCCTATTGACGTCTTTTTCAATTTCTTTTATATAATCTGGATTTACGTTTTCAGAATGTAAAATTTCAGTCCAACCAACTAATGAAGACAATGGTGTCCCAATTTGGTGCGCTGTTTCTTTTGCCATTCCTGTCCAGAGTTTATTTTGTTCAGCATTTTTAGCGCTTCGGTAAAAAAAGTACGCCACAGCTATAAACAGGAAAATAATAAGCAACAATGCCATTGGGTAATACTTCAACTTATTCAATAGAGGAGAGTTGCCATAGTATAGAGTAGAAAAAATCTTGTCTTTATATTTTATTTCAATAGGTTGGTTTTCCTTTTTAAACTGTTCAATTAACTTTTTAGCATATTCTGGATCTTGAATTTTCTCTTCATCAATATTGTTACTACTGGTTACATTTCCTTTTGCATCCAATAAAATCATTGGAGTAGAGGAGTTGCTTCTTAAAATCTCTAAAGGTAATTCACCTATGTCACCATCAAGGTCTGTGGTTTTGGTAACTTCTTTTTGAGCAAACGACCAATTTTGCATTTTTATTCGCTCTTCTTGTTTAAAATTTTGAAAGAAAATATAGGTATTCCAAAGTATTAACGAGATAATAATAAAAGAAACTATAATAATGGTCCAGCGTAGAATGTTCTTGTTTGCGGTAAGTGTCATTATAAAATGTTTACAATAATTAAATATAATGCAAATCTGTTAATAATATTGTACAGCAACTACTTCAAATCATTTTTATAACAGTACTAATATGGTTACATTTGTGCAAAATCAATGGTGTAATGATATCTTTTGAACCAAAAGACCTTTCAACAGGAAAACTTCATAGTTATTTATTAAGTGCTGTAGCGCCTAGACCTATTGCATTTGCAAGTACTATAGACAAAGATGGTAACCCAAACTTGTCACCTTTTAGTTTCTTTAATGTGTTTAGTGCTAATCCGCCAATTATGATATTTTCTCCTGCACGACGTGTAAGGGATAATACTGTAAAACACACTTTAGAAAATGTTGAAGCTATAAAAGAAGTGGTCATTAATGTGGTGAATTATGATATGGTACATCAAGCATCATTGAGTAGTACCGAATACGCTAAAGGTGTTAACGAGTTTGATAAAGCTGGTTTAACCATGTTAGCATCTGATGAGGTGAAACCCTTAAGAGTAGCCGAATCACCTATTCAATTTGAGTGTAAGGTAAACGATGTTATTAAACTAGGAACCGAAGGAGGAGCAGGTAATTTGGTGATATGCGAGGTAGTTAAATTCCATATTACTGAAGAAGTACTGGACGACAACCAAGTTATAGACCAAGAAAAACTAGACTTAGTTGCTAGAGCAGGTGGAAGCTATTACAATAGAGCTAAAAAAGGATTTTTTGAAATCCCTAAACCACTCTCAACATTAGGTATAGGTGTCGATGCAATGCCTGAAGAAGTTAAAAACAGTATGGTGTTGACAGGAAACGATTTGGGTATGTTGGGTAATGTAGAAGAGTTACCGAACCAAAAGGAGATTGACGCATTTATAACCACTGTAAGCGAGCATTATCCAAATATTAAAAACATGTCTCACCACCAAAAGCATAGTATAGCGCGAAACTATTTAAGTTATGGCGATGTAAGTAGTGCGTGGAAGTTATTATTATCATAAGTAAATTAAATATTAGATGGAAATACAAGGAAAAGTAAAAATGATTGGAGAAACCCAAACTTTTGGAAGTAATGGGTTTAGAAAAAGAGAAATTGTTGTAACTACTGAGGAACAATACCCTCAGCATATAATGGTAGAATTTATTCAAGATAAAACCGATTTGTTAAATAACTATCAAGTAGGTCAACCAGTAAAAATAAGCATCAATTTAAGAGGAAGAGAATGGGTTAATCCACAAGGTGAAACCAAGTATTTCAACTCTATACAAGGATGGAGAATTGAAAGCTTACAACAAGAAGCCTCTAGTGATATGCCACCAGTACCACCAGCAGAAGCGTTTGAGCCTGCTGGCGATTTAAATGAAGATGACCATGACGATTTGCCATTTTAATTGGCAACCAAAATAAGTGTTAATGAAAATCCCAATGTAAACCCATTGGGATTTTTTATTTTTAATGCATAAAAAAAGCCCTGAATTACTTCAGGACTTTATAATGTGGTTTTAGGTTTGACCTTTACAAACAAACTCAAAAAAAAGCAATGATGAACAAAATTTAATTAGTAAAGGTCTACTCAAATATGGCTAAAAATGTTTGTTTTTCAAAGTGTTAAGCCATATTTAACAGTAAAAAATCAACGAAAACGTTTTAGTAATAATGCACATTTTAAATAACGACATAGCGTTTCCTGAAATAACCTCAGCATCACCTGAAGGCGTTTTAGCCATTGGAGGCGATTTGTCTGTTGAACGCTTATTGTTGGCCTATAAGTCTGGGATATTCCCTTGGTTTAGCGAAGATGAACCTATTATTTGGTGTTCACCAGACCCAAGGTTTGTAATGTTTCCTGAAAAGCTTAAAGTCTCAAAAAGCATGAAACAAGTATTGAGAAACACTGATTTTGTTATAACCGTAAACCAAGCATTTACACAAGTAATTACGGAGTGTGCTAAGGCAAAACGCGAAGGACAAGATGGAACTTGGATTACCCAAACCATGATTGAAGCCTATACTGAATTACATCAATTAGGTTATGCCAAATCTGTTGAGGTCTGGTTGCACAATGAGTTGGTTGGTGGTTTGTATGGTGTAGATGTTGGTAATGGTGTGTTTTGTGGCGAAAGTATGTTTGCCAAAGTAAGCAATGCTAGTAAAGCAGGTTTTATAACCTTTATACAAAACACCAATTACAAACTTATAGATTGCCAAGTCTATACCAATCATTTAGAGCGTTTAGGCGCAGAAGATATGGATAGAGAGGTGTTTTTAGGATATTTGTGAAAATCTTTCAACTAAACCTCATCATACCTAAAACAACCCACTTCATGGTCGTTTACCATACCTGTGGCTTGCATATGCGCATAAATAACGGTTGAACCCACAAACTTAAAGCCTCGCTTTTTCAAATCTTTGCTAATGGCATCACTTAACGCAGTGGTTGCAGGAGCATCCTTGTAGTTTTTAAGCGTGTTTTTTATAGGTTTGCCATCAACAAATCCCCAAATATATTTTGAAAAACTTCCAAACTCTTGCTGAACATCCATAAATGCTTTGGCATTGGTAATGGTTGCGTTTACCTTTAGTTTGTTACGTATAATACCAGCATCTTGTAGTAAACTATCAATCTTAGCTTGCTTGTAGTTAGCAATGGTTTTATAGTCAAAATTATCAAAGGCTTTTCTAAAGTTTTCGCGTTTGCGTAAAACGGTTATCCAACTCAATCCTGCCTGAAAGGTTTCTAATATTAAAAACTCAAAAAGAGTATCATCGTCATAAACAGGAACTCCCCATTCTTGGTCGTGATAAGCTTCGTAAAGGTCGTCTCCAACACACCAACCGCATCTGTGTTTTGATTGCATAACTTAGTTGTAAGTTTTTTATTATAAATTAGACTTATTCATGACATTAGTCATAAAACAAGAGTGTACAAGATACTATTTTTGCTTTATCAAACATACAATTATGAACCCAAATATAGATACAAAACTATCATACAGTCAATACAGAGAGTTGGTTTCTGAATTGGTTGAAAACAAATCAACAACTGGTAACGATACTTCTGAAGCATTGGTGAATTACACGATGCTTAATGACCGAAGAATGAAGCGTTGGGACAAGACCGTAAAAATTTCAGAAGAAGACCAAGCACGCATAAAATCTTTTAAAGGAAATGTTACTTGGGTAGTACTTACCGAGAGTTGGTGTGGTGATGCAGCACATGTAGTGCCTGTGTTAAATAAAATAGCTGAACTTAATGATGGTATTGAACTGCAACTTGTCTTTAGAGATGAAAACGAGGAGTTAATGAATCAGTATTTAACCAATGGAGCAAAGTCTATCCCAAAACTGATTATGACTGATAATGTTACGCAAAAAGTGGTGGATACTTATGGACCAAGACCTAGTGAAGCAACTAAATTGGTAAACGATTTTAAAGCAAAACACGGAACACTATCTGCGGAGTTTAAAGAAGACTTACAGCGTTGGTACAATCAAGATAAAGGTAAAACTGTAATTAAAGATGTGTTGCAGTTATTGGGTGTTTAATTTTTTCCTTTAAAGAAAAACGTAATAGAGCCTATTTGCGAATTGTTGGTTGAGGCATCAAAAGTAGCTGATTTTGCATACTCCAAAGCATGTTCGGTTAAACACTCATTTTGAGTTGTAGAAGAACTGTTTATATATGCATCGGTTACTAAGCCATCAGCATTTACTGTAATATTTATTACAATTTTACCACTGTCTTCACACAAGTATCTAGGAGTATTATAATCTAGTAATTCTCTTCCTTTTAGAGAGTAGGTTAAAGTACTTATTGCATTTCCTTTTTGATTCTTTTCACGCTTTTCTGGAGAACGCATTGCAAGTACATCGTTTGCTTTTTTATAACGGTTGAGTTCTTCTTTATTAACGGAATAGCCACTAGAACTGTTGTAGGAAGACGATGAGGTAACCACATCATTTAGTTCTTGCGAAGCTTCTTCTTCAAGGGCTTTTGTGGTACGATCAAAGTCATTGGCATTCATGGATTTGAAGTTCTTCATCATTTCCTTGAATTCTTCGTCTTCGTTATAAGCTTGATTAGTCGTTTTTAGTCCTTTTTCCAAAGCTTTTAAAGCTTCAAGTTCTTTAAGCTCTTCTTCAGTAGGTGGTTCTATTTCGTAAAAACTTTCAGCGATAAATTCTTGCTGTTTAGTAATATGAAAACTAAACATAGCAAATAGTATGATGCCTGCTAAAAGAACCGTAATTAATGCTGCTTTATGTCGTTCAATCCATTCCAAACGTTAAGATTTGTGTACGCAATATATACGTTAAAATATGGAAAATAGATTAGAAGAGCATAAATTCTAAAAAAATAGATACACTAGATAGCTTTTCGGTTTGCCTAAATCCGAAGCGTTTTCGGCTAAAATCTAACCCAATTAACCACGAGTTTTTAAAGTTGTCATCAAAGGCTTGATATCCAATCCCTAGTTTGTAAAGCGTACCACTTTCAAAGTTTTTGCCTAAGTCTATCATCTTACCATAACCTCCTCTTACAAACACTTTGTCATCAAAATCAAACACATTGTATCTAAAACTTAAGTGTACAGGAAAAAAGTTGAGTTCTTGCTTAAAATAACGGTCATATTCTATGTTTAAACCAATACTTGAGCGTTCGTCAAACTGATAACCTAAAGTGTTATTGATAAAAATAGCGTTTGGGTTTATAAAGGTTTCACCATCGTCATTTCCAATGCTATAATCGTCATTGGTGGTTAGTGTAACAGCAGCCGAAACTTTATAAAAAAGACCTCGTGTTTTAATGGTGTCTTGAGAAAATAAAAGGCTAGTAAAAAGTGCAAAGTAGAGTTGTAAAAATAGCTTCATGGTTTTGTTAGGTTTAAAGCTAGTTTGCTATCAATAATTATTCCGAAGCAAGTTGTTCAATAAACTTTTCGGGAGTAACAGCGTCGTCAACACTAAAATCACCAATTTTTGTACGTCTTAAAACCGAAAGGTGAGCGCCAGAGTTTAAGGCTTTTCCAAAATCGTTAGCCAAAGAACGTATGTAAGTGCCTTTGCTGCAAACTACTCTAAACTCCACAGAATTACCATTGATAGACGTAATTTCAAATTCTGAAATATGTACAGTCCTAGATTTGATTTCAACCGTTTCACCAGCTCTTGCAAATTCATACAAACGCTTACCATCTTTTTTAATAGCCGAAAATACAGGAGGATACTGCTCTATATCACCAATAAATTGTTTGGTGGTTTCGTGTATGAGTGCTTCTGAAATGTGTTCGGTAGGATAGGTTTGGTCAATTTCGGTTTCTAAATCATAAGAAGGTGTTGTACTACCTAAAACAAACGTTCCTGTGTATTCTTTTACCTGACCTTGAAAAATATTGATTTGCTTAGTCATTTTTCCAGTACAAATCACCAATAGTCCTGTAGCCAAAGGATCTAAAGTACCAGCATGACCTACTTTTATTTTTTTTATGTTGAATGCTTGCCTAATTTCCCAACGCAGTTTATTAACGGCTTGAAAGGAAGTCCAGTGCAAAGGTTTGTCAATTAATAAAACTTGACCAGAAAGTACATCGTCTTTAGTCATTATCCAGCGCTATAAGAATAGATTATGGCAATAATACCAACAACAATACAGTATAATGCAAAGTAAGACAATTTACTTTTCTTAACTAAAGCAATCATCCATGTGCAGGCAAAAAGCCCAGTAACAAAAGCAGCAATAAAACCTATACTTAGGCTTGTAAAGTTTGAGCTGTCGTAGGTGATGTCACCACTTAAAACGTCTTTTGCTATTTTACCAAAAATTAACGGAACAACCATCAAAAACGAAAAACGAGCTGCTTTGGTTTTATCGTTTCCTAATAATACTGAAGTTGATATAGTTGCTCCCGAACGCGAAATTCCAGGAAGCATTGCAATAGCTTGAGCAAAACCAATTACCAAAGCATTTTTAAAACTCACTTTTTTATTAGTGTCTTTGGCTTTATCGGCTAAATACAGCAAGAAAGCTGTTAATAATAACATGTATCCTACCAATTGAATATTGCCGCCAAAAAGTTCAGCCAGTTGTGATTCGTAATTATATCCAATTATAACAGCAGGAATCATTGAGATAACAATTTTGGTGAAAAACTGCATGTCTTCATTCCATTGAAATTTCAGAATACCTTTAATGATGTCCAAAATATCTTTTCTAAAAACAACCATTGTACTTAATGCTGTGGCAAAATGCAGTACAACCGTAAATAGAAGGCTTTCTTCTGGAACTAAATTATCTCCAAGAATGGCTTTTCCCATTTCTAAATGTCCACTAGATGATACAGGTAAAAACTCTGTTAGTCCTTGTATAATACCTAATATAATTGAATCGATAATATCCATGTGCGCAAAAGTACATGAATTTTTTCGTTTGAAAATTTAAAAACAAATGAAAAAATGTTAAGTATTAACAAAGTAGAAACTAAAGCGAAAGAAAGGATGTAGTTCTAACAGATAAACATTAAAAAATGGAAGCTGGGTTTACTTCTTACTGTCTCCTTTATTTGGGTTCAATAAAATAGCATACACTTCAATAGCAAAACCAATTAAGATAAGTGTTGGCGCTAGTCTAATTCTACGGAAACTAAAAATACTTGGGTCAAAAACGTTTGGGTCATCGCTACCACCACCAGACATTAAAATAAAACCAATGGCTATAAATGCTAAACCTATTAGCATAAACTTGTAGTTTTTCTTTCCGAAAACAAATTCGGCTTTTGCGCTTTCTTTACGTTTTTGTTCTCCCATATTCATTTCCTACCAAAGTAGGAATCTATTTTAATTACTCAAATTCTGTAAAAATAATCTCATCACCTATGGCAAGTTGTGCAATATGTTCTGAGGTACCTAACCAAAGTTTAGGTAAGTGCAAAGTAACGGTTTTATTTAAAACTTTTGCGTTAAGAGTATCTAAATTTAATCCGCGTTCCAAACCTCTATTAATGTAAAAGAAGTCGGTTTTGTCATCATGAAACACGATATCATACGATGTGCCTTCAGTAATATTGGTAATTTTAGCAGTAACCATAGTACATTCTTCTGGTTTAGGATTATTAATAATGCAAGACCAGAACATTAGAAAAAGGGCAAGGGCAAAAAAAGGAACTGTTCGTTTCAACTTTTTGATTGACTGATTAATTAAACTATAACGTAGATTAATTCTGCTTTAGTGTATAAAGTATTTTTTTAAGTTGCTTTTTTTCTGATAAATTTCTGTAAGTGAGTAGAAACGAGACACAATACCTTTTGCTTTCAAAAGCAATAAAATCTTGAAAAGAATTATTCTCTTTATAAAAAATGTTTGTAGAGCTAACTTTAAAACCGTTGATAATTTTTGGATATTCACTATCGTTTATTTTATAGTCGATATTTGAAAACAAAAGCTGTTGTTTTAATGCTTCAATATAGTCATGAGCGGTTAAAACAGTATTGCCTCTTATGTCTTCAGCAATAATGGTAAAGCTAGAAGTGAAACCATCTTCTGAATCAGAAAAAGTTTTGTTTAGTACTAAAAGTGGGTTTGATTCTGACACTTCGACTGTCTCTTCATCAACATTGTCAAAAACATTTTCTAGAGCATTTTCGCTCAATGAATCTACAATATCTTTATTAACAATACTCCAAGTTTGGGGCTCAAAGTTTAATGTAAATCCAAAGTAATTGTTTGTGTAATTCCCTTCTGAAATAATACCTCTACTATACATTAAATCTTCTTCTGAATTCTTTTTACAAGAAATTATCAAAAGAGAGAATAGTAATAGATAAAAGTATTTTTGCATTTAATAGTACAACTGGTCGGTTTTCAAATTCAAGAAACGTTGTGTGGCAATAAATGTACTAATCCAAGTGATAATTATACCAAGTATAAAAATACCAGCAAACAATATTGCCAACAATACAGGGTTTTGAACAAAGCCAAGATCAGGGAATGTTCGGTTAAGGTAATACAGTACTAAAGCCATACCTATAAGCGCAACAATAGCTCCTATAACACCAAGTTGAACGCTTTTAAATACAAATGGTCTACGAATAAAAGCTTTGGTAGCACCTACCATTTGCATCGTTTTTATGATAAAACGTTTAGAATAAACAGCTAATCGTATAGAACTGTTAATGAGTAAAACCGCAATTACGGTAAATAATGCACTTACAATCAGTACCCAAAACGTTATTTTTTTAACGTTGTCATTCATCAGTTCCACAAGGTCATTGTCATAACGTATGTCTTCAATAAACTGTTTGTTGGCAAGCTCTTCGGTAATACCATCAAGGGTTTCGTTAGTAACATAATCGGCTTTTAAGTAAACCTCAATGTTGTTTTGTAGCGGATTGTACCCAACAAAATCCATAAAGTCTTCACCTGTATCTGCTTTCATAAACTCAGCAGCTTCTTCTTTTGAGACATAAACCGTTTTCTTGGTGTATTCAGCCATGGCTAAACTTTTTTGAAGCTGGTTGATTTCAACCTCTTTGGCAGAATCATTCAAGAAAATAGTAACAACAACTTGCTCTTTAAAATGGTCTGCTACTTTTTTAGCGTTTAAAACCAAAAGACCTAAACAGCCTAAAAGAAAAAGAACCAAGGCGATGCTGATAACTACAGAAAAGTATGACGAAATTAATTTTCGTTTTTGGTATCTATCAAAAGATGAACTCATAAATATTGTGGGTTAATGGTGTAAAAATAATAAACAAAACTATTTCCGTAAGGTTTACAACGTTTAATCTTTCAACATTGTTATAATAACCTTAAATTTGAAGCAAAATGCACTTTAAAATCTAGTATTTGCTCCACGATTTAAAAATTTCACGTCCAGGTTTATGGTTTCCAACGCTTTGGATTTATTTGGTGCCATTTAGTTTAGAAACCCATTTTTGGCAAGATTATAATTTTTGGATAGGTTTACTGTTTGTCACTTTTCCGCTTAATTATTTAGTGTATGGTTTAAACGATTATAATGATGTGGAAGCCGACGAAGTCAATGAGCGTAAAGGAAATTTTTTGTTTGGAGCAAAATCCACATCAGAACAATTAGCATCTATTCCTAAGAAAATAGCAGTAATACTGTTGCCTTTTTTAATCTATTTTACAGTAGTATCTGGATTAAAAATGCTGTTACTTTTAGTGTTTATGATTGTCATAAACATCATTTACAATTTTAAACCTTTCAGAGTCAAAGAACGTCCACCTTTTGAAATATGCATTCAGGTTGGTTATGTATTCACAGCTTTTTTCAGTGTTGTACTTAATGATTTACCAATGTTGCCTTGGCAAACCATTTTATATCTAACATTGTTTGCATTTCAAGCACATATTGCAGGAGAAATCATGGATATTGAACCCGATTTAAAAGCTGGAAAACAAACCACAGCAACATTAATTGGTAGAAAAAACACCAAATTATTAATGCTTTTATTATTGCTTCTAGAAACATTCATTCTAGCATATTGGTTTAAAGATTATGTGCTATCTGCGTTTTTAGCTGTGTTTTCGTTATGGCTTATAGCTGATGTGTTTGTCTGTTTTAAAGAAAAACCATATTCAGTACAACAAATGAAACTCTTTGGATTTGCGATGAATATTTCCGCGCTTTTATCGATGATTTGGGTGCTGTATTCAGGAAAACTAATGCAACCTGTTTTTTGATAGCGCTTCCTTTTACAATCGTATAATAAACCTTAAATTTGCACCTAATTTCAAATTAAGTGTGATTTGTCATTCCGCACTTGATGCGGAATCCATAAAGCGATAGTAAAAATAAAACACTCACCTTCGAGAGCATTATTATGACATATAATTTCAACGAAATAGAAGCCAAATGGCAAAAATATTGGGCAGAAAACAATACGTTTAAAGCCGAAAACCATAGTGATAAACCAAAATACTATGTACTGGATATGTTTCCTTATCCAAGTGGAGCAGGTTTACATGTTGGTCATCCATTAGGTTATATTGCTAGTGATATTTATGCACGTTACAAGCGTCATAAAGGGTTTAATGTATTGCATCCTCAAGGTTATGATAGTTTTGGTTTGCCTGCAGAACAGTATGCTATTCAAACAGGTCAGCATCCTGCAATTACTACCGAAACCAATATTGCAACCTATCGTCGTCAATTAGACCAAATAGGGTTTTCGTTTGATTGGAGTAGAGAAGTACGCACATCAGACCCAAGCTATTACAAATGGACACAGTGGATTTTTATTCAACTGTTCAACTCGTGGTACAATAACGAGAGCGATAAAGCTGAAAACATTTCAACTTTAATTTCTATTTTTGAAAAAGAAGGAAATGCAAACGTCAATGCTGCTTGCGATGATGATATTAAAATATTTTCTTCGGAAGAGTGGAAAGGCTTTTCTTCTGAAAAACAACAAGAAATACTATTGCAATACAGGTTAACGTATTTAGCCGAAACTGAAGTAAACTGGTGTCCTGCTTTAGGAACCGTTTTAGCCAATGATGAAATTGTTAATGGCGTTTCAGAACGTGGTGGACATCCTGTAGTGCGCAAAAAAATGACGCAATGGAGCATGCGTATTTCGGCATATGCTGAACGTTTGCTTCAAGGTCTTGATACTATTGATTGGACAGATTCACTTAAAGAAAGCCAACGCAACTGGATAGGGAAATCGGTTGGTGCTAGTGTCACTTTTAATGTCAATAACCATGATGAGAGTATCGAAGTCTTCACAACACGTCCTGATACTATTTTTGGAGTGTCGTTTATGACACTCGCTCCAGAACACGAATTGGTCTCAAAAATTACAACACCAGAACAAAAAGCTGAGGTTGAAGCCTATATTGAAGCAACTTCAAAACGTAGCGAACGCGATCGTATGGCAGATGTAAAAACCATTACAGGAGCATTTACAGGAGCTTATGCAGAGCATCCGTTTAGTAAAAAACCTATCCCAATCTGGATTGGAGATTACGTATTGGCAGGTTATGGTACAGGAGCTGTAATGTCAGTACCTTGTGGTGACCAACGCGATTATGATTTCGCAAAGCATTTTAATATTCCTATTCCAAATATATTTGAAGGTGTTGATATTAGTGAAGCAGCATTTACCGACAAAGACAATACTATAATTGCTAATAGTGGTTTTCTTGATGGATTAAACTATAAAAAAGCAACTAAAACAGCTATTTATGAGTTGGAAAAATTAGGCTACGGAAAAGGGAAAACCAATTACCGCTTACGTGATGCTGTATTTAGTCGTCAGCGTTATTGGGGAGAACCGTTTCCTGTGTATTATGTCAACGGAATGCCGCAAATGATAGACGCGCAACACTTGCCTATTACCTTGCCAGAAGTTGAAAAATACTTACCTACCGAAACAGGTGAGCCACCTTTAGGAAATGCAAGCGTTTGGGCTTGGGATACTGAAACCAATACTGTGGTAAGCAATGATAACATAAACAATACCACTGTTTTTCCTCTAGAACTTAACACCATGCCTGGGTGGGCAGGAAGCTCACAATACTTTAATAGGTACATGGACCCACATAATGACAAAGAAATTTTCTCGCAAGAAGCTGTAAACTATTGGCAGCAAATAGACTTGTACATTGGTGGTAGCGAGCATGCTACAGGACACTTGTTGTACGCACGTTTTTGGCAAAAGTTCATGTTCGATTTAGGATTAGTACCTGTTGATGAGTTTGCTAAAAAACTCATTAACCAAGGGATGATTTTAGGTGAGAGTGCTTTTTTATATGTGGTTGAAGGTCGCTTGAAGAAGAGTTCTGATGATGTCCAGGTTTTTGATAGTCAAGTTATAATAAGCAAAGAAGTTTTCGATTCATTAGAAAAACTTGAGAGTTCTTTAGAAGAGTTGACTATAAATATTAAAGATTTCTTGAAAGAAAAAATGGATTCTTTTAGAAAAGCAAATAGTATTTATAATGAATACGATTTTTGTTATAAGGCATTTAAAACTTCTAATATTGATATCAGTTTTGTTAATCTTAGAAATGAACTTGATTTAAATTCTTTAACAAAAGATAAGCGCTTTGAAGTTTTACAAAACGCTCATTATTTTGATGGAAATGTAGTTGTTGAGAATCAAAATATTTCTTCGGATATAACAATTAAAGTTGCTCGCGAAGTAGAAAAAATGTCTAAGTCTAAATACAATGTGGTTAATCCAGACCATATTTGTGAAGAATATGGCGCAGACAGTTTACGTCTATACGAAATGTTTCTTGGGCCTTTAGAGCAATACAAACCTTGGAATACTGCTGGTATTACAGGAGTGCATGGATTCCTTAAAAAGTTATGGAAACTCTATCATTCCTCCCTTGAGGGAGGTCAGGAGGGTGTTTTTCAAGTCACAGAAGACCAACCGACAAAAGAGGCTTTAAAAACCTTACATAAAACCATTAAGAAAGTAGAAGAAGACATCGAGAACTTCTCGTTTAATACTTCGGTATCTACGTTTATGATTGCTGTTAATGAGTTAACCGCTCAAAAATGTACAAGTAGAGCAATTTTAGAACCTCTTATTGTGTTAATCTCACCTTATGCACCACATATCGCTGAAGAGTTATGGAGCAAATTAGGACACAACGAGTCCATTGCTACTGCACCTTTTCCTGAGTATGACGAAAAGCACTTGGTAGAAAGCAGTAAGGTATATCCAATTTCGTTTAATGGTAAAAAACGTTTTGAACTAGAGCTACCATTAGATATGAGTAAAGAAGATATTGAAAAAACAGTGATGGCTCACGAAAAAACACAAGACCAACTACAAGGACGCACACCTAAAAAAGTGATTGTGGTTCCTGGGAAGATTGTGAATATTGTTGGGTAGTTCTTGTCATTATAAGGAACAAAGTGACCTAGTAATCTCATTAAATTCTTAATCAAAAGATTGCTTCTTTTGTTAGTAATGACAGTAGTGGTATGACAAAATTTCTTAACTTAAATTTGGCTTATTTTTTGCTAGATTAGTATTAAATTTACACTATTAAACTTTAAAAAGATGATTGGATATTATATATTAATTGGAGCAATTGCTCTGGTAAGTTGGTTAGTTAGTAATCAATTAAAACAAAAGTTTGCCAAATACTCTAAAGTAAGATTACGCAACGGAATGACAGGACGTGAGATTGCGGAAAAAATGTTGGCAGACAACGGTATTTATGATGTTGAGGTTATTTCGGTAGCTGGTCAACTAACAGACCATTACAACCCAAAAAACAAAACAGTAAACCTTAGTGAGCCAGTGTACAACCAAGCTAACGCAGCTGCTGCAGCTGTTGCAGCACACGAGTGTGGGCACGCAGTACAGCATGCACAAGCCTATAGCGCTTTAGGGATGCGTTCAGCATTAGTACCTATTGTAAGTGTAACTTCTGGGATGTCACAATGGTTAGTAATAGGAGGTTTAATACTTGGTGCAGCTGCTGGTGTAGGATTAGGATATTGGGTTGCTGTTGCAGGATTAGTATTTATGGGTTTTGCAACCTTATTTAGCTTTATTACGCTACCAGTAGAGTATGATGCTAGTAATAGAGCATTAGCTTGGTTAAAAGCAAAAAACATGGTAACTCCTGAAGAATATAAAGGCTCTGAAGATGCACTTAAGTGGGCAGCTAGAACTTATCTAGTAGCAGCAATTGGTGCTTTAGCTTCATTGCTATATTGGGCACTTCAAGTATTTGGCGGAAGAGATTAAAACATAAAATAACAACAAAAAAGCCTCTGAATTTTCAGAGGCTTTTTTTATACTTTTATCTGTCTGTCAATTTGCTGTTGAAGCGATATAAAGGTTTCAGTTCGTGATACACCAGAAATAGATTGTATTTCTTTATTAAGAACTTGCATTAGGTGCTCATTGTCTTTACAAAGTATCTTTACAAAAATACTCCAGTTACCAGTTGTGTAATGACATTCCAATACTTCAGGTATCTTTTGTAATTGTCGTACAGCTTCTGGGTTACTAACGGCTTTATCTAAGTATATACCTATAAAAGCCATAGTAGTATACCCTAAAACCTTAGGATTGATTACAAACTTTGATCCCGAAATTAACTTAGACTTTTCAAGTTTTCGTAACCTTTGATGAATAGCAGCTCCTGAAATACCCACTTGTCTTGCTATTTCAAGAATGGGTGTTCTTGCATCTTCCATTAAGGCACGAAGAATTTTTTTGTCTATACCATCAATATGGATATTTTGATTTACAACTTTCATTAAGTTTTAAATAGAAATTATAAAACATAAAAGTAGTAAATACATTTAGATTTGTAATGCTTTAGACTATAAGTTTAAAGGATTGTAACCAAGATACGGTACATCGTATTCTTTAAACTTAATATCATACGCTTCCAACTCTTTTAAAATAGGCTCATACACTTCTTTGTTAATAGGTATTTGAACACCAGGAGTTGTAATTTTTTCATTTAAAATCGCCAAGGTAGCAATAGCCACAGGTAAGCCAACAGTTTTAGACATTGCTGTAAACGTCTGGTCTTCACCAATTGTTACCATTGTAGAGTCTATTTGGTGTTTTTTACCGTTAAGCTCGTAACCAAACTTGTGATACATTACAATCATGTCTTTATCCTCTTCGGCAAGTGTCCAACTATCCATTAATATCTTTTGAAGTATTTGTGCTGGCGTTGCTTTTTTAAGTTCAACCATTTTACTAGCACTAAAGATATCTAGTTCAATAAGTTTGTCCCAAACTATATCGTCTTGGTCAATCTTTAAAGCATGTCTAAACTTTAATTCAACCGAATCTGTTGGGCTGTAAGGTAAAAAGGCGTTTACAAAATCGCGATAGCTCATGTTCTCACTATCATCTATAGTGTAGCTGTCGTCAGTCATCCCTAAAAGTACAAACATGTTCCACGCACGAGAAAACCCTACACGACGCATTGTACCTCTGTAAAGTGTTTTAATATCATCTAGTCCATACACGCTTTGGTATTTTAAAGAATCTCTATTAGCATATGCTTCAAAACGTCCATAGCCTTCAACGTCCAAAAATTCTGTTCTTCTAAATAACCGGTTATAAGGAATGTATTTATACGTGCCTTCTTGAAGAAATTTTGCAGCACCACCTTGTCCTGCAACAACTACGTTTCTTGGGTTCCAGGTAAACTTGTAATTCCATAGGTTATTATCGCTTTCAGGAGCAACCAAACCACCAGTAAACGATTCAAACAAAATCATTTTACCGCCTTTTTCACGTATGCTATCAATTACTTTCATAGCACTCATATGGTCAATTCCTGGGTCAACACCTATTTCGTTCATAAACACCAAGCCTTTATCTCTAGCAGCTTTGTCTAAACTTTGCATTTCATCGCTTACATAAGATGCAGTAACCATATTTTTACCAAATGAAATACAATCTTTAGCAACTTCTATATGGTATCTTGCAGGAAGCATAGATACAACAATGTCGGCATTTTGAATAGCTGTTTCTCTAGAGTGTTTGTCAAACACATCTAGCACAATAGCTTGAGCATTTTTGTGGTCGCCAATTAACTTTTTGGCACTAGAATAGTTGATGTCTCCAACAATTATAAGTAGGTTTTCAGATTCTGATTTTTCAAGTAAATATTTTATAAGATAGGATGCAGATTTTCCTGAACCAATAACTAAAATCTTTCGCATAATGGGATTTGTTGAGTAATTTTGTGTTCACGAAAGTAGTAAATCGAACGTGCAATAAAAACCCAAAGATTAAATTTATATGAACAAGTCTATATTAATTACCGCTTCCATATTAGGAATTTTAAGCATTGTACTTGGTGCATTTGCAGCACATGGTTTAAAGTCGCTTATTTCTGCCGAAATGATTGATACTTTTGAAACAGGAGTAAAATACCAAATGTATCATGCTATTCTATTATTGTTTGTAGGAAGCACAACTCTTGTAACCCAAAAGGCTAAGAAAACCATCTTTTATTTGGTGCTTGTTGGAGTGTTATTTTTTTCAGGTTCAATTTATGGTTTGGCAACTAATGTATTGTCTTCGTTTGATTTTAAAAGCATAGGGTTTATTACACCAATAGGAGGATTACTACTTATACTTTCATGGGTTGTTTTGTTGATAAACTTTTTAAAACTTAAAAAGGATTAAAAAGCTATTTTAGTGACAGTTTTAAAATATTGTTTTAGCTTTGCACAATTAAAACAACACAAAAAATTATGGTAAACCATACTCAAACTACGAAATCGATTTCGTTAGAGCAATATGGCATTAAAAATGCAAAAGTAAATTATCAGTTGTCTCCTGACGAGCTTCAGGCTGCGGCAATTTCTAAAAAGCAAGGTGTAGAAACATCTAATGGAACTTTAGCTGTAAACACAGGTGAGTTTACAGGACGATCGCCTCAAGACCGTTTTATTGTAAAAGATGCCATTACCGAAGACAAGGTATGGTGGGGAAATATCAATATTCCTTTTGAGTCGGACAAATTCCAAAAACTGTACGATAAGGTTACTGATTACCTTTCAGAAAAAGAAGTTTTTGTTAGAGATAGCTATGCTTGTGCTGATGACAATTACAAGTTGAATATTCGTGTAATTAATGAATATCCATGGAGCAATATGTTTGCTTACAACATGTTTTTGCGTCCTACTGAAGCTGAACTAGAAAACTTCTCACCAGAGTGGACTATAGTTAATGCACCTGGTTTTATGGCAAACCCAGAGGTTGATGGTACACGTCAACACAACTTTGCTATTTTAGACTTCACAAGAAAAATAGCCTTAATAGGAGGAACAGGATATACAGGAGAGATTAAAAAAGGAATTTTCTCTGCGTTGAATTTTATACTTCCTGTATTTAAAAATACTTTACCAATGCACTGTAGTGCTAATGTGGGAAAAGATGGAGATACAGCAATTTTCTTTGGACTGTCAGGTACTGGAAAAACTACACTTTCAACCGATCCTGATAGAAGTTTAATAGGTGATGACGAACATGGTTGGACAAGCGAAAACACAGTGTTTAACTTTGAAGGTGGTTGCTATGCAAAAGTTATAAACCTTTCGCAAGAGCAAGAACCAGAAATTTTTAATGCTATTAAAAAAGGAGCTATACTAGAAAATGTGATAATAGATGATAAAGGTGAAGTTGATTTTGCCGACACATCAATTACTCAAAACACACGTGTTAGCTACCCAATTTATCATATTGAAAATATTAAAAAGCCATCAATAGGAGAAAACCCAAAAAATATATTCTTCCTTACTGCTGATGCTTTTGGAGTTTTGCCTCCAATTTCTAAATTAACACCAAGTCAGGCAGCATACCATTTCATTTCAGGATATACTGCAAAAGTAGCAGGTACTGAAGCTGGAGTTGTTGAACCTGTACCAAGTTTTTCAGCTTGTTTTGGAGCACCTTTTATGCCTTTGCATCCTACTAAATATGCTGAAATGTTAAGCAAAAAGATGAAAGAGTCTGGAGTTAATGTTTGGTTAGTAAACACAGGTTGGACAGGTGGACCTTATGGTGTTGGTACAAGAATGAAGTTAAAATACACTCGTGCTATGATTAATGCTGTTTTAAATGGTGATTTAGGACTGTATAATTATGATGATTACCATATTCACTCAGTATTTGGAGTGGCGCAACCAAGAAGTTGTCCAGGAGTTCCAACTGAGGTATTGAGTCCAAGATCAACTTGGAACAATGACGAAGCATACTACACTACAGCATTCAAGTTATCTAACGCTTTTAGAGAAAACTTTAAAAAGTTTGAATCATATGCAAGTGAAGAAATAAGAAGAGGTGGGCCGCAGCGTTATGCCTTTTAATTAATCAAGGCTAATTCATAAAAAAAGCGATTCAATTTTGAATCGCTTTTTTTATGTTATGTGTAAGAAATTTATTTTCCTTTATTAGCTTGAGTAATATACTTTTCTAACGCCATCGTCATTGAAGGTGTTTCAGGAGTTGGAGCTGCAATATCAACTCTTAATCCATGAGACTCAACAGCTTTAATAGTAGTGTTTCCAAAAACAGCTATACGTGTATTGTTTTGTTTGAACTCTGGGAAATTGTGGAATAAAGATTCAATACCAGAAGGACTAAAAAATACTAAAATGTCATAGTAAACATCAGCTAAATCAGATAAATCACTAATTACTGTTTTGTAAAAAACAGCTTCTTTCCATTTTACCTTTAACCCATTTAAAGTTTCAGGAACTTCAGGTTTTAATTTGTCGGTAGTAGGTAGTAAAAAGCTTTCGTCCTTATACTTTTTAATAAGTGGCGATAAATCTTGGAAGGTACGTTTACCAACATATATTTTACGCTTTCTATACACTACGTATTTTTGAAGGTAAAATGCAACCGCTTCAGACTGACAAAAATATTTCATCGTATCTGGAACTTTAAAACGCATTTCTTCAGCTACTCTAAAAAAGTGGTCCACAGAATTTCTACTAGTAAGTATAATTGCTGTGTACTGGCTTAAGTCTACTTTTTGTTGTCTAATCTCCTTAGCAGGAACACCTTCTACATGTATAAAAGGTCTAAAGTCAATCTTAACTTTCTGCTTTTCTTGAAGATCAAAGTAAGGCGAATTTTCTATTTTAGGCTCGGGCTGTGACACTAAAATTGTTTTCACTTTCATAGGCTCTAGTTATAGTTTTTAAGCGTTATAATCTGTAATTAACTTATACAAAATTAGATAAGGTCCAATTTCGAGTGCGCAAAGATACAAAATAAAATAGAATAAGTTATCAAATATCAACTTTTGATGTTTTTTAAATGAAGTTATAAATCCAATTAAATTAATCAATAAAACAAGACCAATAACTGTGTAAATTATAGGTTTTGAAGGAGTTATGCTATATATGAGTAAAATGTTTATTGGTAAGAGTACAAAGCCACTATAATTTAAATAGCTGGTTTTCTGAAATAAATATGCATCAATCAATTCGTCTATTTCAAACAAACTTGCTAATAGTCGTTCTAAGAGCACTTTTATAAGTATGAGAGCTCCAATTGCAAAAAGAACTTTAACAAATAGTGTAAGATCAAATTCTGAAGGTAAAACAAGTTCAGAGTAGGCTATAAACGAAAATATTGATACTGAAATTAGTAGGTTTAAAAACATTAAAGTGTCAAACCCATCAATAAATTTTTGGTCTCTAGAGTAGATTTTTAAATACTTGGAGTTACCTATAACTAAGAGAAAATCTTTAAATCTGTTTTCAAACAAAAACTTTGACAGGGTTACCAATACCAAACCCAATACAATGAATATTGTAAACCATTCATTTGAAACTACCTCTCTTAACATGATGCTAAATTATAAAGAAATTTTCACCTGTTTAACTTTTATTTAAGCTCATTTCAATAAACTTTATACTTCAAAAAAACTTACTTTTGCTAAAATTTGGTAAAATGAAGGATGCAATTGTCATCATACCTACTTACAATGAAATAGAGAACATTGAAGCTATAGTGAGAGCTGTTTTTGCTCAAGAGAAAGCTTTTGATGTTTTAGTGGTTGACGATAATTCACCAGATTTAACTGCACTTAAGGTTAAAGAGCTTCAAAAGGAATTTGATAACCAGCTTTTTTTACTTCAAAGAAAGGAGAAGACAGGGTTAGGAACAGCTTATATTGCTGGATTTAAATGGTGTTTAGAAAGAGAATATGAATATATTTTTGAAATGGATGCCGATTTTTCTCATAATCCTGATGATTTGATGAGGTTGTATACTACTTGCGCAATACAAGGTGCTGATATGGCAATAGGCTCAAGGTATATTAATAATACTGTTAATGTGGTTGATTGGGATATGAAGCGATTATTGTTATCTTACTTTGCATCTAAGTATGTAAAGTTTATAACTCGAATGAAAATTGCAGATACAACAGCTGGTTTTGTATGCTATAAAAGACAAGTGTTAGAGACTATTAATCTAGATACAATTAAGTTTGTGGGTTATGCGTTTCAAATAGAAATGAAGTTTAAAGCCTATTTAAAGCAATTTAAAATTGTTGAAGTTCCTGTCATTTTTACCGATAGAGCTAAAGGAAAATCAAAAATGAGTGGAGGTATTATTTCCGAAGCTATTTTTGGAGTGTTGAATATGAAATTTAAAAGTCTATTTGCTAAGTAACATGAAAGCAAAAACTATTCTTATTAAAAATGCCAAAATTATAAACGAAGGCAAAGTTAAAGAAGGTGATATCCTTATTGAAGGCGAGTATATTAAAGAAGTTGCCGACTCAATAAGTGCTAAATCATCTGATGTTGTGGTAATTGATGTTGAAGGAAACTATGTGCTACCTGGTGTTATTGACGATCAAGTGCATTTTAGAGAACCAGGACTTACTCATAAAGCCGACATAGGTACTGAATCTAAAGCTGCTATAGCTGGAGGTATTACCTCTTTTATAGAAATGCCAAATACAGTACCGCAAACCACTACTATTGAAAAACTAGAAGAAAAGTTTGAGATAGCTTCCAAAACATCATACGCTAATTATTCGTTTATGTTTGGTGGAACCAATGATAACTTGGAAGAAATTTTAAAGGTTGACGAAAAAAACGTAGCAGCACTTAAATTGTTTTTAGGATCTTCAACAGGAAATATGCTAGTTGATAATCCTGAGGTGCTCGAAAAAATATTCAGTAGCACCAATTTGTTGATTGCAGTTCATTGTGAAGATGAGGCAACTATTAGAGCTAACATGGAAGAATTCACCAGCAAGTATGGTGAGGATATCCCAATTGAAAACCATCCAATCATTCGTAGTGAAGAAGCTTGTTATTTATCTTCTTCAAAAGCTATAGAACTTGCTAAAAAAACAGGAGCTAGGTTGCATGTATTCCATTTGTCAACTGCTAAGGAAACTAAGCTGTTTTCAAACAAAATTCCTTTAAAAGATAAAAAAATTACTGCCGAAGTTTGTATACATCACCTATGGTTTAGTGATGAAGATTATAGCAAAAAAGGAACGCTAATTAAATGGAATCCTGCTGTAAAAACTGCACACGATAGAGACGAACTTTGGAAAGCATTGTTAGACAACAGAATTGATGTTGTTGCTACTGACCACGCACCTCATACTCTAGAGGAGAAAAAGAATGTATATACAAAAGCGCCATCTGGCGGACCATTAGTACAGCATGCACTTGTGGCAATGATGGAGTCTTACCATAGAGGACGAATTTCCTTAGAAAAAATGGTGGAAAAGATGTGTCATAATCCTGCGATATTATTTCAAATAGAAAAACGAGGTTTTATAAGAGAAGGGTATTTTGCCGATTTAGTTGTAGTAGATGCCAATAGCCCTTGGACAGTAAACAAAGACAATATATTATATAAATGCGGATGGTCGCCTTTTGAGGGAACTACCTTTAAGTCTAGAGTAACACATACATTTTTAAATGGTACTTTAGTGTATAATAATTTTAAATTCCTTAACGGAAATGCTGCCAAACGACTAACATTCGATAGATGAAAAAAATAGTAACACTTGTTTGTATCATAGCGTTGTTTTTAGGTTGCGATAAAACGCAAAAACCTAAAAAACCAAGTAATCTTATACCAAAAGATAAGATGGAGCAAGTGTTATATGATACTTATTTAATGAATGCTGCTAAAGGCATTAAAAAGCAACAACTTGAAAACTATGGTATTAATCCTGAAGGATATATATTTAAAAAGTATAGCATAGACAGTCTTCAATTTGCATTAAGTAACGAGTATTATGCATACGATTCTAAAGACTATGCTGAAATGATAGAATCTGTTAAAGAACGTCTTAGCAAAGAAAAAGAAACTTACGAAAAACTAAAAGAAGAGGAAGAAGAGGATAGAAATAAAAAAAGAGATTCAATAAAAAAATTATCTGATTCTATTAAAAGAGAAACCAAAAGATTAAAGGATAAAAACTTTGGCGCTCGAGATTAATCTTTTTTAATATCTTCTAAAAAGAGTTTGCTCGTCTTTTCTATAACTTCATCAATTGGTGTAAACTGAAAGTCTAATGCGTTTTTTATTTTAGAATTATCATATAAAGTTCTCTGTCTTGCCGATTTTGCAGTATGTTTTGACAACTGTCTTCGTTTGCCTGTAAGTTTATGTCGAAGCCAATCCAATCGCCAACCTAGTTCCAATAAAAAAGTACTGGCTTTTTTCTTTGTAGGTTCAACCTTTAAAGCGTTGGCAACTTTATAAATAAAGTTCTTAAATGTAAGATTATCTGAAACAAGAATAAAACCCTCATTTTTTATGTTACTTTCCATAAGTTGTTGCATAACACTTGCAACATCCCAAACACCAACATAACCAGTGCTTCCGTTAGTGTAGTAAGGAACACTTTTGTAAATCAAACGAATTAAACTGCTACTGCCAGCACCTTTCCAAAAGCCTGGACCAACTATTATTCCAGGATTAACAATTACTGCATCAACACCTTCTTGAGTGCCTCTCCATACTTCAATTTCGGCACCATATTTAGTAATAGCATAAACGCTGTTGTCGTCTTCAGTATTCCAATGGGTGTTTTCTGTAATTAATTCTTCAGAATTTGCATGATGTCCTATAGCAGCAATAGAGCTTATATAACACAGCTTTTTTATGTTATGAGAAACACAAAGGTTAACAATGTTAGCGGTACCTTCAATATTTATTTTTCGGAGTTGATGGTATTTATCAGGCTCAAAAGAAACAAATGCAGCACAATGGTAAACATGTGTTACCTCCTTAAAAGCATTGGTTAAAGCAGTAATATCTGTAAGGTTGGCTTCAACCCATTCAATGGAGTTAAAAAGAGATTCAGAATGTTCAGTATAATAAGAAAACACTTTTTTTACAGTATCTAGTTTGTGTTCACGTCTATAAATCGCACGAACCTTCTTATTATTACTCGCAAGATTATAAAGTAAATGCGAACCAACTAAACCTGTACCTCCTGTAACTAAAATCATAAAACTAAAGTAAAGAATTATTCATAAAGGGATAAGAATTCTACATTGATTTTTATCTTTGCGGAACTAAAAATAAATTGAATATGTCTAAATCATTGGTAGAAGAATTACGCTGGAGAGGTATGGTACACGATATTATGCCTGGAACCGAAGAACAACTTGATAAGGAAATGACAACTGCTTATATAGGTTTTGATCCAACTTCAGATTCTTTACACATTGGGAGTTTGGTGCCAATTATTTTACTGGTACATCTTGAGCGATTTGGTCATAAGCCTATTGCTTTGGTTGGTGGAGCTACAGGAATGATTGGAGATCCATCAGGTAAGAGTGATGAGCGAAACTTATTAGACGAAGCAACGCTTAATCATAATGTACAAGGCATAAAAAATGTACTGTCAAGGTTTTTAGATTTTAATTCTAAAGCAGCCAATGCGCCTTTATTAGTTAATAATTATGATTGGATGAAAGACTTTTCTTTTATCGATTTTGCAAGAGATGTAGGTAAGCGTATAACTGTTAACTACATGATGGCAAAAGACTCTGTAAAAAAGCGTTTTTCTGGCGAAGAAGGTAGTGTTGGTATGTCGTTTACTGAGTTTACTTATCAATTAATTCAAGGTTACGATTTTTACCATTTATATAAAACTCATAATTGCTTACTACAAATGGGAGGAAGCGATCAATGGGGAAATATTACTACAGGAACTGAATTAGTAAGACGTATGAATGTTGGCGAAGAGGCTAAAGCTTACGCAATGACCTGTCCGTTGATCACAAAAGCTGATGGTTCTAAATTTGGAAAGAGTGAAGGTGGTAACGTTTGGTTAGACGCCGATAAAACTTCGGTTTACAAGTTTTACCAGTTTTGGGTGAATACGACTGATGAAGATGCTGAAAAGTATATTAAAATCTTTACGTTTTTAGATAAAGAAACAATTGAGAATATAGTTGCTTCTCATAAAGAAGCACCTCACCAAAGACTACTTCAAAAACGATTAGCAGAAGAAGTAACAACCTTTGTACATAGCAAAGAAGACTTTTTAACTGCTGAAAAAGCGTCAAACATCTTGTTTAGTAAAACTTTTAAAGATGATATTAAAACACTAGACGAAAAAACATTTTTAGATGTGTTTGAAGGTGTTCCGCAAGCGGAAGTGTCTAAAGCAGATTTTGAAGGAGGTTTTGATATGATTGCTGCATTATCAGCCAAAACAAGCTTTTTGAATTCTAATGGTGAAGCCATAAGAGCATTAAAAGAAAATTCAGTGTCAGTTAACAAAGAAAAAGTCACAAAAGACTATCAGTTAACAGATGAAGACCTAATAAATGGTAGCTATATCATTATCAATAAAGGAAAGAAAAACACTTACATTATAAAAGTTGTATAAAAAAACGCCTGATGAAAATCAGGCGTTTACAATAACCAACCAACTAAAAAAAATAATCTTGCTTTCTCTTAGCTAGATAATAGTCGTAGTTGATATTATTTCCTTACAAAGCCATCAAATTGCAGCCTCTAATATCGCTGTTGTCAAACCTACCAATAATTTCAAAAGAATTATCGTTGTAAACTTTACCAAGATCTTGAGTTGCTATAAAAGAGCAGCTGTAAATATTTGCTAAATCAATAATGTTAATT
This sequence comes from Gaetbulibacter jejuensis, assembly GCF_039524015.1. NCBI lineage: Bacteria > Pseudomonadati > Bacteroidota > Flavobacteriia > Flavobacteriales > Flavobacteriaceae > Gaetbulibacter > Gaetbulibacter jejuensis. The sequence continues at coordinate 732,375 of NZ_BAAAGF010000001.1, forward strand.
CCTCCAGTAGTAGACGTGCTTGTTATAGTTAAAGGGTCTTCAGTATCTCGTGTTAAAACTTTCATCCAATTAGGACATTTAAAAATACCGTTTCCTTTGGAATATGCTTGACTTAAAAGCTCTGTCATACCATATTCGCTATGAATTTCAGAAACACCAAAACCTTGTTTTAAAATAGTATGAAGTTCATCGCGAATCAATTCTTTTCGTCTTCCTTTCATACCACCAGTTTCCATAACAATAGTGTTTTTAAGCTGAAATTGGAACTGTTCCACTAAATCCAATAATGCAAACGAGACACCAATAAGTAGCACTTTTTTTCCTTCGGAATCTAAAGCAATTAACTTGTTTTTTAATTCGGCTAGATTATGAAGGTAAAACCCACTTTCTTTATGGTTAGATTGTGCTATTAAGTGCTCAACCATATAAATTAATGACGAGCCATCACGCTCTAAATAACTAGGTAAAAGCGCTAGTACTACATAATCTTCGATAGGTCCGTAAAAGTGATTAAAACCAGTGTTAAAACTGTTTTCGTAAACATCTAAATCACTTACATGATGCTTGCTTGTTATTTGACCAGTTGTTCCTGAACTTTCAAAAACTTTTTCTATTGTATTAGTTGTACTTAAAATAGGGTGTGTTTTAAAAAATTGAATAGGTAAAAACGGAATGTCTTCAACTTTTTTTATGTCGCTTGGGTTTTTGTACAACAAATCGCAATATGAACGATATACAGTGTTATTTTCAAATTGAAATTTGAAAATATCTAAAGCGAGAGTATTAAAATCTGCTTGCGTAGAACTGTTGAAAATGGAACGTGTATCAATCATTTTGGCAAAAGTATGCAAAATAAAAAAGCGTCACCAAGTTGATGACGCTTTTTAAATAGTATAAGGTAAGTTTTACTTAATTACAATCTTTTGAGTAGTTGTAGTATTACCTTGAGAAATTTTCATGATGTAAACTCCAGCATTAAGTGTTGAAACATTTAAGCGGTTGTTAGCAATAGTTTCATTAATTACTTGTTTACCTAACATATCATAAACATTAACTGAAATAGCTTCAGAATGTGCAGAAATAATATTTACAAATCCAGTTGATGTTGGGTTCGGGAAAATTGAAAATTCTCTTTGCTCTGAATCAACAATTGATAAAGTAGGGCAATCTGAAGTAGGTCTAGCGCCTAAAACAGGACAGTTGTTGTAAGTAGTTAACTCTACATTTGATAAATCCCAGTTAGAGTATCCGTCAACACCATCATCATAATACTGAATACCAATAAAAACAGCAGTACCAGTTAAAGCAGATAAGTCAATTTCAACATCGCCTTCATCACTTTCAGTGATAGTTTGTAATGATGACCAAGAAGTTGTATCAGGACATCCTGAGTAAGCAGCTGTGTAATTGATAGCTAAAGGAGTGTCTCCAAAATTTTCTTGAGCGTTAAATTTTAAAGCTAAGTCAGAAACAGATGTTAAATCTAATGGTCCAAATAATAACCAAGTGTTTACCACTTCTTCGCAGCCACCACCACAATAGCCATTCATGTTGTATGTACCACTACTTTCAGTCCAAACATCATTGTCAGAGTTAGTAGCTACAGTAAACATTTCAAATTTTTCAGCACCATTGCTTATGTCAAAACAAGATGTAATTGCTGGCTCGCAAGTAGGAGACACTGTAGTTTGTGTAAGAGTACAATTTTCGTTAGTTAATGTTATAGTAACATCAGTACCTTCATTAATACCTGTAACTGTAATTAAACCATCAGCTGAAATAGTGCTTACACTAGCTGAGCCAGCTGAAACAGCAACAGTAAAAGCATCTGTTTCTGTACCGTTTAAAAAGTCAAAAGTAGTAGAGTATGTATCAGTTCCTATAGTAATATTATCACATACAGGAGTTTTAGCTGAAAGAGAAGCTGAGCAAGCAGAAGAGTTAGCTGAAACAGAAATATTATCTAAGTAAATACCTTCATCAGCTGAAGTAAAACCATTAAAAGACAACACAATATCAAGTGTAGAGTTTCCGCTTAATGTTATAGTACTAGATGAAAATGTAGCAAACGTATTTTCTGTTACAGTACATCCACTAGTTCCTGTAGTTAAAGCAGGCAATATTCCTGAACCACAATCACCAATTCCATCAAAATCAGTATCTAAAGAAGCGGCTTGATTAAAAGTGCCTCCAGCATTTCGAACCCAAAGTAAATTTTGGGTTGAACCACCATCTAATGAATAAGTTATTGAAAAGGTATCAGAATCATCCCAGTCATTATAATGACGAGTTAGCATATCTATAGAAAAAGTAAAATCAGAATAACCAGTAACATCAATTTGATTTAAAGTTATAGTTGCAGGAGTAACATTTGTATCCTCAACAGCCCATATATATGATGAGTTACCTCCAATGTTAGGATTTACTCTATTAAATACATCGGTTCCACCTGAACCTTCTGTACTAGAAGCAGTATATCCAGTATCTAATGTTTCAAAATCTTGAGTGTAAATAACTGTCTGACCAAAAGAATAAGCAGACATTAAAAGAGGCAGTAATAAAAAGTAAATGTTTTTCATGAATTAAGTTTTAAAGTTCAACGAGCTCCAAAAGTAATACTAGCAACAAAAAAAGCCAACTTAAATGTTGGCTTTTAATGATTTGTTAATATAGATGTGTTTTATCTATTTAATAACTAATTTTTTGGTAACTGAAGCATCGTTTTGAGAAATATTCATAATATAAACCCCAGTGTTTAGTGTTGAAACATCTAAACGGTTGTTGCTTACTGTAGCTTTATTGATAACTTGTTTCCCTAAAACATCATAAACAGAAACTGAAATCGTTTCAGAGCTAGATGAAGTTATATTTACAAACCCAGTTGAAGTTGGGTTAGGGTAAACAGAGAAAGAAGCAATTGTATTAGGGTTATTGATTGAAAGTACTTCATCAGGACTTCTTGGATATACTTGTGGAGTACCAAAGTATTCTCCAGCTATTACTGTAATTGTAGTAGCAGTTGAAGGAATTGTCTCTCCTGCCATGTTATCATTTGGATAATTTGTTCTAAACGCTAAAGGTCCTCCAGAAACATCTGAAATGTCATAGTTTTGACCTGAATCAAATGTAGCAGTACCATTTCCATCAGCAAATGTTACATCAGCAATTGATACTAATTCAGACTCATACATATCAAAGTTGTTGATGATGTCATTAACCGTTACAGTTTGAGGAGTTATTGAATTACCTGTAGAACTAGCAGCACCAGGATCAACTGAAGGAACAAGCTGCATAACATTAGCGAACTCTCCCAACTGACCTTGAAGACCTGTTATACCATCACCATTATTAAATACGGTTGTAATTGTACCAGAGTTGTCGTCAATTAACATACCTCCAGTTGCATCTTCAATAAAAATTTGATTTCTACTGTTACCAGTTACGAATGTTACAACTACTTCGCCAGTAATTTGATAAACATTACCAATAGTGCCTGCTCTTAAACTAGCTATATCAGCAACAGCTTGTAAAGATGTTACAGTAAAAGTAACTGAAGCAGTTACAGCAGGATCTAGAGGTACATGACTGTTATCAACTAAAGTAAGCTCAACAGTGTGCTCACCGTCAGCTAATCCTGTTAAGCTAATAGGATCTGTGTCATATTTCATAACATTACTACCTCCATCAACAGTATAGTGTATGTGACCATCTCCAGTACCACCATTAGCAGGTAACTGATCTACAACAAAATTTTGTACACTTAATTCAATGTCAACATCACTAGATGCAATTGTAGCTCCATTAGATGGCGAGGTTACCGCAATACTAGGTGTAGTTGCAGCTACTACTTGTAAATTGTCAATATAAAATAAAGACGATTGTGTGCCAGCAGTCCAGTTTGAAGCGATATCATAAAAACGGATACCCATATCAAAATCTTCATTAGTAGCAGGTGTATATTCAAATGAAATAGTTTGCCACTGATTTAATAGAGTTTCGTCTGAATATACAGAAGGCGAAAATCCATTACCATTAAAAATACGAGCTCTAGCTTCATTATTTGTTGCATAGACGTCTAAGCTCATAGTATATGTTACTCCTCCTACTAATGCAATAGTTTGTCTTATGTCAGTATCTCCTTGAGTTTGAGTTAAAACATTAACACTTGCAGAACTTGTTCCGTCAGAAACAAAAGTTGAATTCGTGTTTTCTGTAAGATCAGTAGTGCTAAAATCTACAGTAGTGTATCCATCAGGAACACCAGCTGTCCAGTTTTCAAAGCTACCATTAACAGCTAAATTTTGGGCAAACCCAGAAAAAGCCATCAAAGTAATAAGGAATAAAAAGTAAATTTTTTTCATAAATCTTAATTTTAATAAGTTTAAATTTTGTTTCAAATATAGTGAGATTTTGGTGTTTAAAACGTTAAAGCCACTATATTGTATGCTAATTTACAATAATATAACATTATTTTTTAACTATCTTAGGGACAGTTTTACATTTTTACTCTAAAAACCTGATTTAAGATGCTATAATAGAATAGATTTTTTATTGTGTTTTGAGAGTTTATAGAGTAGGTTATAAAACAGTAAGGACTAAGTTATTTTAACGTTATGATTATATTATGTAATATAAATTTTTGTTATTAATTCTATCTTTACATCGTTTGTTTCTCAAAAAAATGAAGAACTAAACAGCAAAACACATGTGATAACCAAAACAATAAAAACTACACATGAAAAAAAAGGATATTAAAATACTTTTAGTTGACGACGAACCAGATATTTTGGAAATTGTTGGCTACAACCTTTCATCTGAAGGTTACCAAGTTATAACTGCCGAAAACGGTCATGAAGCTGTTAAAAAAGCAAAAAAAGAAAGACCTCAACTGATCATTTTAGATGTTATGATGCCTGAGATGGATGGTATTGAAGCTTGTGAGCAAATAAGAAAAAACCCAGATTTAAGCGAAACGATTATTACATTTTTAACTGCAAGAGGTGAAGATTATTCACAGGTAGCAGGTTTTGATGCTGGAGCAGATGACTATATTACTAAACCTATAAAACCAAAAGTTTTAGTAAGCAAAGTAAAAGCTTTACTAAGACGACTTAAAGAAGAAGACGCCTCTGAAAGTATATTAAAAATAGGTAGTTTGGTAATCAATCGCGAAGAGTATAAGATATCTTTAAAAGGCGAAGAATTGGTCTTGCCAAGAAAAGAATTTGAATTGTTATCTTTGCTAGCAACAAAACCAGGAAAAGTTTTTAAGCGCGAAGAAATCTTAGATAAAGTTTGGGGTAATGAAGTTGTAGTAGGAGGAAGAACTATTGATGTGCATATTAGAAAACTTCGCGAAAAAATAGGAGATAAAAGCTTTAAAACCGTTAAAGGAGTTGGTTATAAGTTTGTAGACTAGATGCAGAAAAAATTAAAAAAAACGTACAGGTTCGCTATTAGAACCTCAATGTACATCACAATTTTTTTAACGCTCTTCATGAGTGTTTTTTTATATACAACAAAGTCTTTTGACTGGTTGTTAATACTCTCTTTTGCACTAATTTGTTATGGCTTTTGCTTTATTGTCATTCAATATAGAGTTGAACGTTTTATTTACCGTCGTGTAAAAAAAATATACGACGACCTCACCTTGTTAGAGTCTACATCATTGCGTAAACAGCCTATTACTACAGATATGGCAACGCTTACAAAAGAAATAGATAAATATGCAAAAGATAAAAAACTAGAAATTGAAACTCTAAAAGTAAGAGAAGAATATCGAAAAGAGTTTTTAGGAAACGTTTCACACGAGTTAAAAACACCATTGTTTACTGTACAAGGCTATTTACTAACCTTAATTGATGGCGCTCAAAATGACCCGAAAATCAGAGAAAAATACCTTAATCGAGCCAATAAAGGTGTTGAAAGACTAATCTATATTGTGAAGGATTTGGATATGATTACTAAACTTGAGGTTGGTGATTTGAGTCTAAATGTTGAAAGGTTTGACATTGTTGAGCTGGTAGAAAGTGTTTTTGACCTTTTAGAAATGAAAGCAGCCAAGAAAAAAATTACGCTTACGTTTGATATGGATTATAAAGAACCCGTTTTTGTTAATGCAGATAAAGAGCGTATACAGCAGGTACTTACAAATCTTATTGTAAACTCAATAAAATACGGAAGAGAAAAGGGAACTACCGAAGTTAGTATAGAAAATCTTATAAAAAATAAGGTTATCGTGAGAGTGACAGATAATGGTGAGGGTATTGCTAAACCTAATGTTCCAAGGCTTTTTGAGCGCTTTTTTAGAGTAGATAAAAGTGGTTCTAGAAAAGAAGGAGGTTCAGGTTTGGGTTTATCAATAGTGAAACATATTATTGAAGCTCACGATGAAAAAATATATGTAGAAAGCGAATTTGGAGTGGGTAGTGAGTTTTCATTTACCCTTGAAAAGGCTGAATAGTTTTTTATAATTCAGTTCATAATCCAATTCAGCTAAACCTTTATAATCATAAATTTTTTCAAGCATTTCCATAGTAAAAGCATCTTGCGTTGCTGTAGGAACTAACTTTTGTTCATCTAGTTTTTTAGCAAGATATTCTTGCTCAAATTGTCCAGGAGTAGGAATAAAAAATGCTTTTTTGTTCAGTTTTGCTAAATCCATTATAGTAGTATAGCCAGAACGCGAAATCACAAAAACACTTTGGTTTAGTGCAAGTTCAAGTTGTTCGCAAGTCATATAATTGTAAATAGTCATACTGCCTTTGTGAACTTTAGTTTGTTGGTCTTCAACTAGTCCTTTTACAAACAATACGTTGCCGTTATAATTCTCAAGTAGAGTGAGTAGCTTTTCTTCTAAGAGTGTGCGTTGAGGTTCAGGTCCAGATAGTAGTGCCATGACATCATATTCTTTTTCAACCTCCAGTTTTTTAAATCTGCTAATAGGACCAATATATTTTAAAGGGATTTCTAAGAAATTAACATGACCTAGTTTACCACTTAAGTTTGGTTCATTAACATTATCAGGAACCCAACATTCGTTGAATTTTTTAATAAATTTTTGATGAATTTTTGTGCTAATCCAAGTTGTGCTTCCACTTAAAACCTGTAATTGATGTGTAATAAATACAGAAGGCACTGTTTTAGAACAAACTCCTAGTCTATTATCAGAAATGATTCCATCAATATCATAAGTTTCAATAATTTGCTTTGTGGCTTGTTTTTCTCTTTTAATGGCTTTTACCACTCTAGGCGAGTTACTAATAATTTTTAGCTTAAACCATTTTCCTTTTTTCGCGTAGGTAATTCCGTAAGAAGGCAATTCAACAGCAATTAAATCTGGAAACTCTTTTTTTAAAAGTTCAAGTGCAATACCATCACTCGCAATAACAGGTATGTAGTTATTTTTTAATAAGGCATTAATGATTGGAATACACCTTGTGGCATGACCTAAACCCCAATTTAGAGGCGCAACTAATATTCGTTTTTTCAAAATCATAAAAAAAGCAAATGTAAACCTAATATGTTTCCTTAATTTTGCCTAAATATTAAATTAACTGTGGGAAGTAAAAATAAGCTAAAAAGATTTAAGGAAAACGAGACCTTTTCAAACGTAATTCAGCCAACAAGAGATGAATTAGTCAATCAAGATTTTAAATGGAAAGGGAACTGGAACAGTCATTTTTTTAAGAATGATAACCCTTTGGTTTTAGAGTTGGGTTGTGGTAAAGGCGAATATTCGGTTGGATTAGCTAAACTATATCCAAACAGAAACTTTATTGGAATTGATATTAAAGGAGCTCGCTTTTGGAGAGGTGCTAAAACTGCTATTGAAGACAATATGACCAATGTTGGGTTTTTAAGAACTCAAATAGAATTAATTGATTTTGCTTTCGCTGAAAACGAAGTTGATGAAATTTGGATAACCTTTCCTGATCCTCAAATTAAATACAAGCGTACCAAACATCGTATGACCAATACTGAGTTTTTACAACGCTATAAAAAAGTGCTAAAACCAGATGGTGTAGTTAATTTAAAAACCGATAGCGAGTTTATGCATGGTTATACGCTTGGGTTATTGCATGGCGAAGGACATGAAGTGTTGTATGCTAACCATAATGTGTATAAGCAAGAAGGCAGCCCTGAAGAGGTTACAGGTATTCAAACATTTTATGAAAGCCAATATCTAGAGCAAAACAAACCAATTACGTATATTAGATTTAAAATCAAGTAATTTTGAATATAACAGTTGTATTTTTCTTGGGACTGATTTTTGCGCTTGTTGGTGTAATTCCTCCAGGATTATTAAATATGACTGCAGCAAAAATTAGCTTAAAGGAAGGACACTCTAGAGGTATTATTTTTTCAGTTGGAGCTTGTGTTGTAGTTTTTTTACAAACCTATATAGCTGCAATGTTTGCACGTTATCTAAGCAATCATCAAGATGTGGTTGATATCTTACAGCGTGTTGCCTTTGTTATTTTTGTGCTAATCTCCATTTACTTTTTACTCATTGCTAAAACCAATTCTAAACCAGATGTAGAAGAAAACAGCAAGAGCAAACACAGTCGTTTTTTTCAAGGTATGTTCATGTCTGCATTAAATGTGTTCCCAATACCTTATCAAGCTTATATGACAGTAACTTTGGCGTCTTTTGATTTGTTAACTTTTGAAAGAACAAGTATTATTTCGTACGTGTCTGGAGCAGCTATGGGGACCTTTGTGATGCTGTATGTGTACATTTTCTTTTTTGATAAAATCAAGAATAAGAAGTTTACGTCTCAAAAAAATATGAACTACATTATAGGGTCAATTACAGGTTTAATTGCTGGAGTAACATTGATTAATATTTTAATGGAAGCATGAAACCAGAAACCTTAAGTTTTTTTGATAAAGTTTATGAGGTAGCCAAATTAATACCCTATGGAAGAGTTACAAGTTATGGTGCAATTGCAAAGTATTTAGGAGCTCCTCGCAGTTCAAGAATGGTTGGTTATGCCATGAACGGTTCTTCAGGAAAAGATGTGCCTGCACACAGAGTGGTAAATAGAAATGGTTTGCTTACTGGTAAACACCATTTTGATGGTACAAATTTAATGCAGCAACTATTGGAAAGTGAAGGTGTAAAAGTTATAGATAACCAAGTGCAAGATTTTAAAAAACTGTTTTGGGATCCTGCTGAATTACTCTAGTTACTTTTCCATTTTTATGAAAATAGTTTACCATAGAAATCAATAATGGTACTATAATAAAACTTCAAGCTTCGTGCTTCTGTCTTCCATCTTTATTAATTATATTTGCATTTTAGAACTAATCTAAATTATTGATTTTGAAGCTTAATAAACAAGATATATTAAAAGCCTTAGAAACCATTACAGTTCCTGGTGAAGGACAAAATATGGTTGAGAGTGGAGCAGTTACCAATGTTGTTACTTTTGGTGACGAAGTAGTCGTTGATGTTACCATTAAAAACCCAAGTTTACAGGCAAAAAAGAAGACCGAAGTTGAAATAATGAAAGCTATTCATAATGAAGTCTACGAAAAAGCCAAAGTAAAAGTAAATGTTAAGGTAAATGCACCAGCTGCACCAAAAAACGAAATAAAGGGAAAACCAATTCCTGGTATTCAAAATATAGTTGCTGTTGCTTCTGGAAAAGGAGGCGTAGGAAAATCTACAGTAACAGCAAACCTAGGGGCTACTTTAGCAAAAATGGGCTTTAAGGTTGGTATTTTAGATGCTGATATTTATGGACCTTCAATTCCTATTATGTACGATGTGGAGTTTGAAAGACCTATTTCGGTTAATGTAGGAGGAAAGTCTAAAATGAAACCAGTAGAAAGCTATGGTGTTAAAATTTTATCTATAGGCTTTTTTACAAAACCAGACCAAGCAGTAATTTGGCGAGGACCAATGGCAGCTAAGGCATTAAACCAAATGATTTTTGATGCAGATTGGGGAGAATTAGATTTCTTATTAATCGATTTGCCTCCAGGAACAGGAGACATTCACCTAAGTATTATGCAATCGCTTCCTATAACAGGAGCAGTAGTAGTAAGTACGCCTCAGCAAGTAGCTTTAGCCGATGCTAAAAAAGGAGTAGCTATGTTTCAGCAAGAGTCTATCAATGTGCCAGTACTTGGTATAATTGAGAATATGGCTTATTTTACTCCAGAGGAATTACCAGATAATAAATATTTTATCTTTGGAAAAGAAGGTGCTAAAAACCTTTCAGAAGATTTAGAAGTACCTTTCTTAGGCGAAATTCCTTTAATACAAAGTATAAGAGAAGCAGGAGATGTTGGTCGTCCTGCTGCGCTTCAAACAGCAACACCATTAGAAGCTGCTTTTGAAAAGTTAACTCAAAATGTTGTGCAAGAAGTAGTAAGACGTAACGATGCCTTACCACCAACCGAAGCAATTAAAATAACAACAATGGCTGGTTGTTCAGCAGTAAAGAAATAACAGAAGATGAGTTCAGAAGAATTAAAACGTAATATTGAAAAAGCGCTAGACGAAATTCGTCCTTTCTTGCAAAGTGATGGAGGCGATATTTCATTACTTTCAATAGAAGATGATAAGTTAGTGAAAGTTCAGTTGCAAGGTGCTTGTGTTGGCTGTAGCGTTAATCAAATGACCTTAAAGTCTGGTGTGGAAATGACTATTAAAAAGTACGCGCCTCAAATAGAAAAGGTTATTAATATTGAAGCTTAATATTTATTAAGCTGAAGGCTCATCAAGGTTTTTCAAAATGCTGGAACTAGCCTGTTTTTTAATGACATTTATCATAAATCTTTATAAAAACAGTATATAATTTTGATGTAGTACATTAAACAATTTCTAAATTAAAGAGATACCCACTTTTGTGGGCTTTATTATGATTAAAACAGATATACTTATTATTGGTGCAGGACCAACAGGGTTGTTTACTGTTTTTGAAGCAGGATTATTAAAATTAAAATGCCATTTAATTGATGCCTTACCACAACCTGGTGGACAATGCTCTGAAATTTATCCTAAAAAACCAATCTACGATATACCAGCTTACCCTGAAATTTTAGCAGGAGATCTTACAGAAAAACTCTTAGAACAAGGTAAACAGTTTGAACCTGGTTTTACTTTAGGAGAACGTGCTGATACTATAGAAAAGCTAGAAGATGGAACCTTTATAGTTACGACTAATAAAGGTACAAAACATCACGCTCCTGTAGTTGCTATTGCAGGCGGATTGGGAAGTTTTGAACCAAGAAAACCAAAAATCCATAACATTCATTTGTTTGAAGATAAAGGTGTAGAGTATATGATAAAGGATCCTGAAGTCTACAGAAACAAAAAAGTTGTTATTGCTGGAGGAGGAGATTCTGCATTAGATTGGAGTATATTTTTAGCTAATGTTGCTAAAGAAGTAACACTTATCCATAGAAGAAATGAGTTTAGAGGTGCTTTAGATTCAGTTGAAAAAGTACAAGAGCTTAAAAATAAAGGTAAAATAAATTTAATTACTCCTGCTGAAGTAGTTGGTATTCTTGGAGAAGATCACGTTTCTGGTGTAGTTGTTGAACAAGCACAACATATCAAAAAAGAATTTGAAATTGAGTGTGATCATTTTGTGCCTTTGTTTGGATTATCTCCCAAACTTGGACCAATTGCAAATTGGGGATTAGAGATTGAAAAAAATGCCATCAAAGTTAATAATGCTTTAGACTACCAAACTAACGTTCCTGGTATTTTTGCAATTGGAGATGTAAATACTTATCCAGGAAAATTAAAGTTGATATTGTGTGGTTTTCACGAGGCAACGTTAATGTGTCAAGCAGCTTATAAAATTATAAATCCTAACAAAAAATATGTTTTAAAATATACTACTGTTAGTGGTATTGATGGTTTTGACGGAACACGTAAAGAAGCACCTAAAGCTGTAGTAAAAGCAATTGAATAATGGAACAGGACATTAAAATAACAATAATTGATCGTGATGGTGAAGCTCACGAAATTGATGCTCCAACTGATATGGCTATGAACCTTATGGAAGTAGTTCGTAGTTATGAATTAGCTCCTGAAGGAACCATAGGAGTTTGTGGCGGAATGGCTATGTGTGCATCATGCCAATGCTATGTGTTATCAGATCATGAACTTCCTGAAATGCAAGACGACGAAGAAGCTATGCTTAGCGAAGCGTTTGATGTACAAGAAAACAGCAGATTGGGTTGTCAAATTGCTATTACACCAGAATTAGAAGGTCTAAAAGTTGAATTAGCTCCTGAGAGTTAATTTTAAGACGAAGTTTTATAATCTGCTAATTTTTGAGGACCTTCCAACAACACTCTTACAATTTTTAAAGTACCATCATCTGTAGTGGCTATTTGCCATTTGATGAGCGAGATTTCTCCGTTTTCAATTTCAATACCTGTAATGCTTCGTGGATGTACACAACTACCATCATTAAAAAAAGCAATGTCTCCAGGTTCAGGAAAACGAGGTCTATGAGTATGACCAACAACAGTAATTAAATTGTTGTTTTCTATGATCCATTTTTTGGTTCTACGTTCAACTTTTATAAGTTCTTTGTAGTTTTTTGCAGGACTTGTAGGGTCTGCAATTCCCATTACGTTTAGTGGTTTCCATAAAATACGAACCATAAACCGACTCCATCTCCAAAACAAATAGTTCCACCAATCGGCTTGATGACCATGGGTTAAAAATAGTTTTTGTCCAGTTTGGGAATGTTCTAAAACAATGCCTTCATGATACTCTATGTTACAGAACAACTCAACATCTTCACCTATTTTAGGGTCAAAATAAGTGGAAAGGTGTTTTTCTACATATTTTGGATCTCTGTAAACCATGTCGTGATTTCCCCAAATCATATGTAAACGCTCTTGCTCATGAAATAACTTCATAAGCAAATACACATTTTTATGAGCATTTAAAATAGAATCAAAAGAGAGGTTTTCCCAGAGTTCATCACCATCACCAAGTTCACAATAGCTAAAACCTTCAGCATAATAATGTTTTAAGGCATGAAAGTAAATGTTTCGGTTGTTTGCAAAATCATCAGCAAAACTATTATCGCCTCTGTGGCAATCACTAAAAAGGATAAACTTGGACGTATCGTCAAAATAAACTTTTTTGGCGTTTTTGTAAGCTCTATCTAAGCGTTTCTTTGAAGACATATTGTAAATATCAATAAAAAAAGCGAGTTTTAAAACTCGCTTTTTAGAATAATTTTTAAGGATTTACTTAAATGCATTTAATCCTGTAACATCTAATCCTGTAATTAATAAATGGATGTCATGAGTTCCTTCGTAAGTTATTACACTTTCAAGGTTCATAGAGTGACGCATGATGCTGTATTCTCCAGTAATTCCCATTCCTCCTAGCATTTGTCTTGCTTCTCTTGCAATATTGATAGCCATATCCACATTGTTACGTTTTGCCATAGAAATTTGAGCAGAAGTAGCTTTACCTTCATTTCTTAGTACTCCTAAACGCCATGTTAATAATTGTGCTTTGGTGATTTCGGTAATCATTTCAGCTAATTTTTTCTGCTGTAATTGAAATTGGCCAATAGGTTTACCAAATTGTTTACGTTCTTTACTGTAACGTAAAGCAGTGTCATAACAGTCCATAGCAGCACCAATTGCTCCCCAAGCAATACCATATCTTGCAGAATCTAAGCAGCCAAGTGGAGCTCCTAATCCTGATTTGTTAGGTAGCAAGTTTTCTTTAGGTACTTTTACATTGTCAAAAATAAGCTCTCCAGTAGCTGATGCTCTCAATGACCATTTATTGTGGGTTTCAGGAGTTGAAAATCCTTCCATACCACGTTCAACAATTAAACCATGGATTCGTCCTTCTTCATTTTTAGCCCAAACTACTGCCACTTGTGCAAAAGGCGCATTGCTTATCCACATTTTAGCACCATTTAAAAGATAGTGGTCTCCCATATCTTTAAAATTAGTAACCATTCCTCCTGGGTTACTACCATGGTCAGGTTCGGTTAAACCAAAACAACCCATCCATTCGCCACTTGCAAGTTTTGGTAAGTATTTTTTACGTTGCTCTTCGTTTCCATATTTCCAAATAGGATACATTACTAAAGACGATTGTACTGATGCGGTACTACGAACACCAGAGTCTCCTCTTTCAATTTCTTGCATAATTAAACCATAAGAAATTTGGTCTAATCCTGCACCTCCATATTCTTCAGGAATGTATGGTCCAAAAGCACCAATTTCAGCTAATCCACCAATAATTTGGTTAGGAAATTCTGCTTTTTGAGCATAGTCTTCAATAATTGGAGATACATCGCGTTTTACCCAATCGCGAGCAGCATCTCTTACTAATTTATGTTCGTCGGTTAAAAGCTCGTCTAAGTTGTAATAATCTGGAGCTTGGAATAAATCTGGCTTCATTTGTATGTTTTAGTTGTTCAGTAGTCGAGATTTAGTTTTTAATCTAGACTCGAAACAAAAATAACGAAAACGTTTTCAGTGCACAATTATAAATTACATTTTCAAGTAAAAATCTTTGGTTAAATCAATGTACTCTTTTGTATAATTATGTCTTTCGGTTTCAATGATTAGATTTGAAGATATAACTGTTTCTTCTATGAATGAAAACTCAATTAAACTTCGCTTTATAGGAGTGTTTTTAGCTCCTTTTACGTGCAATATTCTATTTGGAAATAAAGAAAAATCAGATGCTAATTGTATGAAGTTTTGCTCTTCTTTGTAAGGAATTATCACTGAAAACAAACCGTTTTCAGATAGTAGTTTTGAGGCGCATTGCAATAAATGCTGAAAAGGCATTGCATCTTGAAATCTTGCTAAATCGCGCTCTGGGATATTGGTTTTGGAATCTTCTGAGTAAAAAGGAGGATTGGAGATAATTAAATCATATTGATCGTCAATTTCATTAGTAAACTCATCTAATGAAGCGTGGTAACAGAACAATCGGTCTCCCCAAGGTGATTGCTCAAAATTCTCTACGCATTGTTCGTAAGCATCACTATCAATCTCCAAGGCATCAATTAATTCGGCATTGGAGCGTTGAGCGATCATTAAAGAGAGCACACCTGTGCCTGCACCAATATCTAAAACAGAAAATGGGTTATGGTCAAGATTTGCCCAAGCACCAAGCAAAACACTGTCAGTGCCTATTTTCATGGCGCAACGGTCTTGATTTACTGTGAATTGCTTAAACTGAAAAGGCTTATTCATTTAAATATAAGTCTATAAGCCCTTCAGGAGTTTCAACAAAAATGGTTTTATTCTCTTTGTCTACTTTAGAAATAAATTCATCATTCATAGGAATTAAAATTTCTGTGCCTTCTCTGTCAATTTCAAAAAGCGCTTGTGCTGTAGAGTCGTTTACAGATGTTATGGTACCAACAAAACCAAAATTGGCATCTTCAACCTTGAAACCAACAATTTCATGAAAATAAAACTTGTTGCCTTCTAGTTTTGGTAGGAATTCTAAAGGAAGGTAAACACCGCTTTTTATAAGGCTGTCTGCATCTTCTTCAGTGTCGACGTCTTCAAATTTTACACGCAACAAATCAGATTTATGTAATTGTGAGGTTTCAATAAAAAAAGGGACAAGGTTATTGCGTAAATCAATAAACAGTGCGTCTAAATTTTCATACAGCTCAGGTTCGTCAGTATCTAACTTGATAAGTAGTTCTCCTTTGAAGCTATATTTTTTAACAATTTTACCTAGATAAAAACAGTCTTTTTTTTGCATGTTGTCTGTTCGAGCGCAGTCGAGAACTATAAAAAAAGTGTCAGTTTAATTACATCTCGACTGCGCTCGATGTGACACTTAAGAATAAAAAAACCCAGACGATTACTGTCTGGGTTCAAAGGTATAAAATAAAAATTTTTTACTCTTCTTCGTTGTTAGCAGTAGCTTCTACTTCAGCATCAGCCTCTTCAGCAGCTTCTTCAACAACAGGTGCAGCCGCAGCAATTCTTGCTTCGTTTACTGCTTTTTCAGCTTCAAGAGCTTTAGCTTTAGCGTCAGCATCAGCTTTTGCTAAACCATCAGCCTTAGCTTGTACTTTAGAAGCTTTTTCTTCTAACCAAGCATTGAATTTAGCTTCTGCTTGCTCTTCAGTTAAAGCACCTTTTCTAACACCACCTGCAAGGTGATTTTTTAATAAAGCACCTTTATAAGATAAAATTGCTTTAGCGGTATCAGTTGGTTGTGCACCATTCTGTAACCAAGTTACTGCTCCATCAACATCTAATTCAATAGTTGCTGGATTAGTGTTTGGGTTGTAAGATCCTATTTTTTCTAGGTATCTACCATCTCTTTTTGATCTAGCATCAGCTGCTACGATCCAGTAATAAGGTTTTCCTTTTTTACCGTGTCTCTGTAATCTAATTTTTACTGGCATATAAATTAATTAGTGAGGTTCTCGACCTCGATTATTAATAAGTGCGCAAAGATACTACATTTTTTTTATTTACAACATTTTATTATAAATTAAGCTAATTTGAAATTTTATTATACTTTTGGAAATCATTAAACGTTATTTTAATTGCGCAAACAATCATTAAAATAAGAAACCTATTATAAAATGAAGAGATTAGCCTTAATTCTATTTACTTTTCTGTCAGTACTAAGTTGTGGCGACGAAATTGAGTTTAATTCACCTGCAGTACAAGGAAATAAAGATGGTGAATTATGGAGAGCAGTGTATTATTCGGCTGATATTGATTTTGGAGGATTTATAATAGAAGGAGGTAATAATTTTGAAACTATACAGCTTATCACAACAAATGATACTGCTGGTACATACAATTTAGGTGATGGAAGTGGTAATGAGGCTACTTTTACTAATTCTCAAGGAGTGGTTTATTCTACAAACAACGAACCAGACCCTAGTGTTTCTATTTATCCTAATGAAGGGCAAATAATAGTGGAACACGTAGATAATGATGCTGATCCTAAAACTATTTCAGGAAAGTTTTGGTTTTATGCTTTTACAGCTGATGGAATGAATACTGTTAATTTTAACGAAGGTCATTTTTATAAAGTGCCATTAGTTGGAGGTTTAGTAACAGTTGGTTCAGGATGTCTAGAAGCAACAGAAGCTACAGCTAATGCGGCTCAAACTTATATAGCTACAGATACTACTGCTCCAGAATATACTGATGTTTGTAATGCTTATAAAGATGCTTTAACAGCTCAAATTGATGCTTGTGGAGATACCACAGGAGCTTTGCAAGCTCTTATAGATTCGTTAGGTGATTGTACACCTTAATTAATCAATAAAATAATACAAAAAACGCAACCTATCAGGTTGCGTTTTTTGTTTACAACTGTTTATAACTTTCGGTCAAAAAACTAATAATTATTCTTAATTTTAACCTTCTTATTTTTCAAGATAAAACCATTTTATGTACTTAATTTTTGATACCGAAACAACCGGATTACCAAAGCGTTGGGATGCGCCTATTAGCGATACCGATAACTGGCCAAGAGCTATTCAAATTGCTTGGCAGTTGCATGATGCGCTTGGTAATTGTATTGAGCATCAAGATTATTTAATAAAGCCTGAAGGGTTTAATATTCCTTATGATGCCGAGAAAATTCACGGTATTTCTACCGAATTAGCGGAGGAACAAGGTGTCTCTTTATCTGAAGTTCTTGAGAAATTTAATGAAGCATTAAATAAAACCACGTTTATAGTTGGTCAAAATGTTGGCTTTGATGTCAACATTATGGGTGCCGAATTTTACAGAGGCGATGTTGCAAATAAATTGCAAGAATTACCAGTGCTTGATACTTGTACCGAGCATACAGCGCAACTTTGCCAAATTCCTGGTGGTCGTGGTGGAAAATTTAAGTTACCAACCTTAACCGAGTTGCACGAATTTCTATTCAACAAACCTTTTGCTGAAGCACATAACGCAACAGCCGATGTTGAAGCAACAACACGTTGCTTTTTTGAATTAATTCGTCGTGAAGAATACACGGTTGAGCAACTAGACGTTCAGCCAGATTATTTTCAGAAATTTTCTGAAGCTAATCCGCAGGAAATTCAACTTATCGGATTAAAGCACATCAACTTAAAACGAGAAAGTGCTAAAATTCGTGAGCGTCTTCAAAAACAGCAAACCAGTACCATTTCAACCGAGGAAATAAAACAAAATATTTCCGATTTAGCAGAAGTTGATTTTGTACACCTTCATAATCACTCGCAATTCTCAATATTGCAGTCTACAATGAGTATTCCTGATTTAGTTTCGGCTGCTGCAACGCACAATATGCCTGCGGTTGCACTAACAGATCATGGGAATATGATGGGTGCCTTTCATTTTATAAATGCGGTAAACAATCAAAATAAAAATATTGAGGCTGCTATAAAAGCTGCCGAAGAAAAAGGAGAAACAACAGATAAGAAACTTATTAAACCCATTGTAGGTTGTGAGTTTTTTGTTTGTGAAGATCATACAGATAAGTCCAGAAAAGACAATGGTTACCAAATTGTGCTTTTGGCAAAAAATAAAAATGGGTATCATAATTTAGCAAAACTGTCTTCGCATGCCTTTGTAGATGGGTTTTATTATGTACCTCGTATTGACAAAAAACTTATTGAACAATACAAAGAAGACATCATTGTTTTAACTGGAAATTTGTATGGGGAAGTTCCAAGCAAGGTGTTGAATATTGGTGAAAACCAAGCTGAAGAAGCTCTGATTTGGTGGAAAGAACAGTTTGGAGACGATTTGTATGTTGAGATTATGCGTCATAATCAAGAAGACGAAAATCGTGTAAATGATACATTGGTGAAGCTCGCAAGAAAGCATGATGTTAAGCTGGTTGCAACTAACAATACCTATTATCAAAATCAAGAAGATGCCAATGCGCATGATATTTTATTGTGTGTAAAAGATGGTGAAAAACAAGCCACACCAATAGGTCGTGGACGTGGTTATCGCTACGGTTTACCAAATCAAGAATATTACTTTAAGTCTTCTGATGAAATGAAGACGCTCTTCAAGGATTTACCTGATGCGATTTCAAATACGCAAGATATTCTTGATAAAATTGAAGCTTTTCAGTTAGCTCGTGATGTACTGTTACCAGCGTTTGATATTCCTGATGAATTTAAGCATGAAGAAGATTTAGTTGATGGTGGAAAACGTGGGGAAAATGCCTATTTACGACATCTGGTTTACGAAGGTGCTAAAAAGCGTTATGGCGACCCACTATCAGAAGAAGTTACAGAGCGTCTCGACTTTGAGTTAAGCGTTATTGAAAACACAGGTTATCCTGGATATTTCTTGATTGTAGAAGATTTCATTCGCGAAGCCAGAAATATGGATGTATCGGTTGGTCCAGGACGTGGTTCGGCTGCTGGATCGGTAGCTGCTTACTGTTTATGGATTACCAACATAGATCCAATGAAGTACGATCTACTTTTTGAGCGTTTCTTAAATCCTGATCGTATTAGTATGCCTGATATTGATATTGATTTTGATGACGAAGGCCGAAGTCGTGTTATGGATTACGTAATTAAAAAATATGGTGCTAATCAAGTGGCGCAAATTATTACCTACGGAACCATGGCTGCTAAATCTTCTATTCGTGATACAGCTCGTGTATTAGATTTACCGCTATTTGATGCTGATAGAATTGCCAAATTAATCCCAAACATGTCTAAACTGAATAAGATATTTGGTTTAGATGAAAAAGCGTTAGCAGGTAAGTTTAGATCGGAAGAATTAGAGAAAGTTAATCAGCTTTTAAATATTTCTGAAGGCTCTGATTTGGAAGCAGAAACCGTAAACACTGCACGTGCACTTGAAGGTTCTGTAAGAAACACAGGTATACATGCTTGTGGTGTGATTATTACACCAGATGATATTACCAAATTCGTTCCGGTGTCTGTAGCAAAAGATTCCGATTTGTATGTTACTCAGTTTGATAACTCGGTTGTAGAATCGGCAGGACTTCTTAAAATGGATTTCTTGGGGTTAAAAACTTTAACCCTGATTAAGGATACAGTCAAGATTGTAAAAGCAAAACATGGTATTGAGCTAGATCCTGAAAGTTTTCCGTTAGATGATGAAAAAACCTATGCGTTATTCCAACGTGGTGAAACGGTTGGTGTGTTTCAGTACGAATCTCCTGGGATGCAAAAACACCTTCGCGATTTAAAACCAACGGTGTTTGAAGATTTAATTGCGATGAACGCCTTGTATCGTCCAGGTCCAATGGAATATATTCCAAGTTTCGTTCGCAGAAAGCATGGTGATGAAGAGATTGAATATGATTTACCTGCCATGGAAGAATACCTTAAAGAAACCTATGGTATTACCGTTTATCAAGAGCAGGTAATGTTGTTATCGCAAAAACTTGCAGATTTTACCAAAGGTGAAGCCGATATGCTTCGTAAAGCCATGGGTAAAAAGCAAATTGCGGTACTAGATAAAATGAAACCGAAATTTATTGAGCAAGCTAGTGCAAATGGTCATGATGCCAAAGTACTTGAAAAAGTTTGGAAAGACTGGGAAGCCTTTGCAAGTTATGCCTTCAATAAATCGCATTCAACATGTTATGCGTGGATTGCTTATCAAACGGCTTATTTAAAAGCACATTATCCTGCCGAATATATGGCTGCGGTACTTTCAAATAACATGAATGATATTAAATCGGTTACCTTTTTTATGGAAGAATGTAAGCGAATGAAATTGAATGTACTTGGACCAGATATTAACGAGAGTTATTATAAGTTTTCGGTAAACCAAGATAACGCGGTGCGTTTTGGTATGGGAGCCATAAAAGGGGTTGGTCATGGAGCTGTAATGACTATTGTTGAAAACCGAAAAAAAGATGGTCATTATAAATCTATTTTTGATTTTGCTAAACGTATAGATTTACGTGCTGCCAATAAAAAAGCTTTTGAAAACCTAGCGCTTGCTGGTGGTTTTGATTGTTTTAAATCAACGCATCGTGCGCAATATTTTCATGATGAAGGAGATGGTATTACCTTTTTAGAAAAAGCCATAAAATATGGTGCAAAGCATCAAGAAAATGAAAATTCTGCACAAGTGAGTTTGTTTGGAGAAGCAAGTGATGTGCAAATTGCTGAACCACAAGTACCACCTTGTGAAGAATGGGGAACCATGGAAAAATTGGCAAGAGAGAAAGAAGTTGTTGGTATTTATATTTCAGGGCATCCTTTAGATGATTTTAAAATAGAAATGAAAACTTTTAGTAATGCCAATTTATCATTGCTTAGAGATTTAGAACCTTATATAAACAGGGAACTATCTTTTGGAGGTGTGGTGACAGATGTTCAACATCGTGTGAGCAAGCAAGGTAAAGGTTGGGCAGCTTTTACGGTTGAAGATTATGACGATAGTTTTGAGTTTAGAATATTTGGTGAAGAATATTTAAAGTTTAGGCATTTCTTGGTCAAGAATTCATTTGTGTTTGTAAAGATATTTGTTCGCGAAGGTTGGGTCAATAAAACTACAGGTATTAAAGGCGAACCTAGAATACAGTTTAATAATTTTCAGTTACTGCATGATGTTATGGATGCTTATGCAAAAAAACTATCTATTCAGTTGCATATAAATGACTTGCAGGAACAACGTATAGCTATTTTAAAAGACTTATTTCACACACATCCTGGAGATCAAATGCTTAATTTTGTGGTGTATGATAATGATGAGCAGATAAAATTAACGATGCCAAGTCGAAAACAGAAAATAAAAATATCTCAAGATTTATTAGATGAGTTAGAGAGCAATGATGTATTCTATAAGTTAAATTGATAGATATAATTGCGCAAAGGATTGAACGGTGTGTTTGAGCTCCTCAAAGAGAGCGAGTGGTTAATATTTATATTCGCGAATTCCGAAGAAATAGAAATACATGAATAAAGCATGGTTTATGCGCCTAAGAAAAAGTAGCTAATAACCTGAAACAATGCGTATATAAACAAAACAAATTGTTATGCTGTAAGTTTTGGCAAAATTTTTGACTAATATTGCATATAAAATTGAAGTAAAACACATTTAAATAAAAGATTATGGCATTAGAAATAACAGATGCAACGTTTGAAGAAACTGTATTAAAAAGTGATAAACCAGTAATGGTTGATTTTTGGGCTGCTTGGTGTGGACCATGTAGAATGGTTGGACCAATCATTGATGAAATTAGCAACGAATATGAAGGTAAAGCTGTTGTAGGTAAGGTAGATGTTGATGCTAACCAAGAGTTTGCTGCAAAATATGGAGTGCGTAATATACCAACTGTTTTAGTATTTCAAAATGGAGAGGTAGTAGGACGTCAAGTAGGTGTAGCTCAAAAAAGTGCATATACTGAAGCGATTGATTCGCTTTTATAAGATACTTTCTAAAAGAAAAGATAAAAGGTTTGCTATAACAGCAAACCTTTTTTTATTTTAGATGAAAATTAATATACACATGAGCAAAGTAATAAAAACCCAAGATTTAATAGATAATAAATTATTAGAAGAC
Organism: Gaetbulibacter jejuensis; assembly: GCF_039524015.1. Taxonomy (NCBI): domain Bacteria; kingdom Pseudomonadati; phylum Bacteroidota; class Flavobacteriia; order Flavobacteriales; family Flavobacteriaceae; genus Gaetbulibacter; species Gaetbulibacter jejuensis. The sequence goes on from NZ_BAAAGF010000001.1 coordinate 754,875, forward strand.
CGTAAAGTGTTTCTTTGGGGTCAAGTTGATGATAAGTCGGCAAAACATGTTATTGATAGATTACTGTATTTGGATGCATTAGAAACTAAAGACATTCAATTATACATAAATAGTCCAGGAGGTTATGTGACTTCTGGTTTTTCGATATACGATTGTATAAAATCTTTAAATAGCGATGTGTCGACAATTTGTACTGGTTTAGCAGCCTCTATGGGTTCTATATTATTATCTGTAGGAGCAAAAGGGAAACGTTTTATTCAACCACATGCAAGAGTAATGATTCATCAACCTAGTGGTGGAGCTAGAGGTCAAGCTAGTGATATTGAAATTACAGCTCAAGAAATTTTGAAGACAAAAGAGCTTAGTGCTCAAATTTTGGCTGATAACTGCGGGCAGGATTTTGATAAGGTAATGAAAGACTTTAATAGAGATCATTGGATGGGAGCAGAAGAGTCTGTTGCTTATGGAATTGTAGATGGAATAATTTAGTAGTTGATGGATCTTCAACAGGAACTTAATAAAACAGGAGGATTTAAAAATCTAGAGCTACTTGCAAAACAAGTAGTTGAAGGGTTTATTGCAGGTATGCATAAGAGTCCGTTTCATGGGTTTTCTGCTGAATTTGCTGAACATAAAATTTACAACCAAGGAGAAAGTACTAAGCATATCGATTGGAAGTTGTATGCGAAAACAGATAAGCTTTTTACAAAGCGCTATGATGAGGAAACCAATTTAAGGTGTCATTTAATTGTTGATAATAGTAGCTCTATGCATTTTCCTAAACTATCTTCGTTTTCCATAGATAGTCTTAACAAAATTGCATTTTCTGCATTAGCATCAGCATCTTTAATGCATATTTTAAAAAAGCAACGAGATGCAGTAGGGTTAAGCATTTATAGTGATGCATATGATTATTATGCTCCAGAAAAAGGAAGCGAACGTCACCACCAAATGTTATTGCATCAGTTGAGTGATATGGTCAACTCTAGACCGTTAAATAAACAAACAGAAACCTATACGTATTTGCATCTAATAGCAGAAAAGATTCATAGGCGTTCTTTGATTTTCTTTTTTACTGATATGTTTCAAACTTCTACAGATGAGGTTAAGCTGTTTGAAGCTTTACGCCATTTAAAACATAACAAGCATGAAGTTGTGTTGTTTCATATTTTTGATGGAGAAAAGGAGCTTAAGTTTGATTTTGACAACACACCTAAGCGATTTATAGATGTAGAAACAGGTGAATATATCAATTTATATCCTGATTCGATAAAAGACGATTATGAAACTTCAGTAAAAAAATATTTTAATGATATTCGATTGAAATGTGGACAATATCAGATAAAATATGTTGAAGCAGACATAAATAAGGATTTTGATAAAATCCTAACAACGTACATGATAGAGCGACATAGATTTGCTTAATTGAAAATTTTTTAAAAATTTCACAAAAAATATTTGTGATATAAAAAATGGAGCGTATATTTGCAACCGCAATAAAGCAACGGTTTGGTAGTTCAGTTGGTTAGAATACCTGCCTGTCACGCAGGGGGTCGCGGGTTCGAGTCCCGTCCAGACCGCAAATATTGCTAAAGCTCCAAGAAGTTGGAGCTTTTTTTGGCAATAAGATTTAGTTGTGTTGTTTGACAGATGTTAGAGTCTGTCAATGGTAGAGATACCCAATTTAGTTGAGTATTAAACCGATGGAAAGCTTTCCTTTTTTCTTTACAGAAAATTGGGATGCTTTTTTGTTTTAAGACACTTTGTAAGTTATTTTTGAAATACAAAACGGAACTTCTTTGAATAAAATACTCAGCATAGATAAAATTGAATTTGGTAGAACACCAAATGGAGATTCTATAGAGAAATATATCCTTAAAAATACTAGTGGATTAGAAGTTGATATACTTACCTATGGTGGAATTATTTCTGCTTTGCGAATGATAGATAAAGGAGGAAAGCAGCAAAACATAGTTTTGGGATTTAATACGTTAGAGAAGTATATTAATGATACGTTTTATCTAGGGGCTATAATTGGTAGGTATAGTAATAGAATAGCAAATGGAAAATTTTCTATTGGTGATAAAAAGTATAGTTTGGTAGTTAATAATGGTGAAAACCATTTACATGGTGGGAAAGTAGGTTTTAATAAAGTGGTATGGAGTGCTAATGTTGAAAAATTTAGTGATAGTGTTACTTTAAAACTGACTTATTTAAGTGTGGATATGGAAGAAGGTTTTCCTGGGAATTTAATGACCACAATTGATTACACGTTAACGAATAATAATGAGCTAAAGGTTGCTTATACATCAACTACTGATAAGCCTACAATATTGAATTTAACGCAGCATTCTTATTTTAATTTATCAGGAGATTATAATACTTCAATTTTAAACCATGAAGTAGTTATAAATGCAGATTCTTTTTTGTCTGTTGATGAAAATTTAATTCCAACGGGTGATTATGAAAGTGTCCTTAATACTCCTTTTGATTTTAGGAAACCAAAACCAATTGGTAGTGAAATTAATTTAAACGAAGAGCAATTAAAAAGGGGAGGAGGTTATGATCATAATTGGGTTGTTAATAATCAAAATGAAGGCTTAAGATTTGTAGCTTCAGCATATGATGGTGAAAGTGGGAGATTTATGGAGGTTTTTTCTGATCAACCTGGATTGCAGTTTTATACTGCTAATTTTCTAGAAGGGGATTTTAAGCCAAGAACTGGATTTTGTTTTGAGACGCAGCATTTTCCTGATTCACCTAATCAAAGTCATTTTCCTACGGTTATTTTAAATCCTGATGAGGTTTTTAGTTCGGAAACTGTATTTAAGTTTTCGATTAAATAATTATTCTTTAATAATACGAAAGAACAAAAATTTGGTATTTTTAATTTTTAAACAAAGAATTAGCTTTTCTTTTAAGATTAAGTGCTACAAAAACTGTTTTTGAACAAAAAGATTTATTAAATTTAACACATGGGCTCAAAAATTACGCTTAAAGATTTAGCAAGAATTTTAAATGTTTCAATATCTACGGTTTCTAAAGCACTCAATGATAACCCTGAAATTAGTATTGAGACTAGAGCTAAAATTAAAGAATTGGCTGAGTCTTATGGATATGTCCCAAACAATATAGCTCAAAGTTTAAAGTCAAAATCAACAAAAACAATAGGTGTAATTATACCTGCAATTTTGCTTGAGTTTTTTAGTAAGGTGCTTTATGGTATTGAGATTGAAGCTACTAAAAGAGGCTATAAAATAATAATATGCCTATCTAATGAATTACAACAAAAAGAGAGTGAGAGTATAGACACTTTTATTAATGGTAGTGTAGATGGAATTATTTTATCAGTTGCTGAAGAAACCCAAAAAACAAAAAATCACACCCATTTTTTAAAGAGTGAAAAGTATAATCTACCAATGGTAATGTTTGATAGGGTTGCAAAGGACATTAGTTGTGATAAAGTAACTGTCGATGATTTTGAAGGAGCATATGAAGCTACTCAATTTCTTCATGAATTAGATTCAAAAAATATCATCTTCATAAATCCTATTTCTAATATAAGTGTTGGCGAGTCTAGAGAAGAAGGCTATGTAAAGGCTATTGAAGATTTGAGTTTAGAGCCCTTAGTTTTAAAGGTTGAACATTATAATCAAATAGAAAAGGAGCTTACTAAAATTTTAAATAATCAAAAAGTTGATGCCATTCTAGCTGCTGATGAATACTCAGCTATTTTAGCGATTAATGTAGCTAGACTTAATGGTTATAATGTTCCTAATGATATATCAGTTATTGGTTTTACAAATGGGTTAATGGCAGAGCATTCAATCCCTTCTTTAACTGTGGTAAGCCAGCATGCTGAAAATATAGGTAGAACATCTGTTGAAATACTTTTAGATAGAATTCAAGGAAAGCTACCAGAGCAACCTGTACACAAAGTAGTGAAAACTAATATTATAGAACGTAATTCTACCAAAAAAAGATAAATTATCTCTTCTTTAATGTGTGAAAATGTGTATTTCATCGATATTTTTATGCATTTAATCCGATTTTTTGATTTTAATAATTATATTTGAGTTACATTTGAAGTCCTTTCTTAAGCCCTAAACACTTATTAAGGTAACATTTAATCCATTTTAGTAGAATACTCTGTATTAGTATTTTACATTTCCCTCAAAAAATATACAGTCTTAGCGGTTTACGCTTTATAGTTAATAATCCATTCTTCCCTCCAATGGCATTAGGTTATGCCTTAAAATTTGTAATTAACTAAAATTAAATATTGTAAAACCCTAAAATTAATAGACATGAAGACCCTTAAAATTACTTTCTTATTATTAGCTGTATTATTATTAACTGTTTCAGGACAAAGCAGTGATTCTTTTAACAATGAAGAGAATAACTCTACCAAAAAATCAGAAACTAAATACGACTTATTAGTGCACAACAAAAAGAAGGTTTTAGTTCCTACTAACGGATAAAAAATACTTCTTCTTAAAATATACAGCTCTTATCTTTTTTAGATAAGGGCTTTTGCTGTTTTTTGTAAGCTGGCTTTATAATTAAAAATAAGTCAAACACATTAAATAAATTATTCTAAATTTGGATTAACCATAATAATCCAAATACATTGTTGCGTTATCTCTCTCTTTTAATTTTTCTCTTTTTTAATACCAAAGCTGTTTTGTCTCAAAACGAAAAGAGTGTTAAAGGACTTGATAGTATCCAAAAGTTAAGAAGCTTATCTTCTGATGCTGAATTCTCATTAGAAGAACGTTTAGCTTTTGCACTTAGCGCTGTAGAATTATCTTCAAAAACTAAAATAGATTCGGTTTTGATCAACTCGAACAGGACTTTGTCGAGTGTGTATTTGAATAGAGGTGAATATGAGAAGTATAGAAAACTCAATCATAACAATTTAAAACTGGCTAAGAAAATTAATGACTCATTGGTTATTGGTATTGCTAGTCTTAACTTGGGTTGGTATCATCATTTCAATATGGTTCAAAATGATAGCGCTTACTATTATTATTCAAGAGCGGCTAAAACTTTTGACGAAATAGGAGAGTTAGATAGACAGGTTACAACATTAGTAAACTTAGCAGATATTCAAGATACTGAAAGAGATTATATTGGTGCTGAAGCTAATTCAATTAAAGCTATTAAAATTTTAGAAAGACTACCTGAAACTGAAAATTATTTAAGCACAAAATGGATACTATATAATTTATTGGGAGTAATAAATTTAAAATTAGAACTCTATAATGCTTCATTAGAGTATCATAATATGGCTTACGATATTGGTAAGAAAATGGAGTTTGGTTTTATTGATCAAATGCTGTCATTAAATAATATGGCGTTTGTTTATAGAAAGTTAGGTAATCATGCTAAAGCGTTAGAACTCTATAATACAGTATTAGAAAATAAAGAAGTCTATAATGAAGAAGATCCTACCTTTTACCCTTTGGTTTTAGAAAACTTAGCGTTTACTAAGTATGAAGCAAAACATAGCGACATTGATAATATTGAGCAGATGCTTAAAACTGCATATAAAATTAGTGATAGTCTCGAGGATCCAATCACCAAACTAGCTGTTAGTATTGATTTGGCTAAGTTTTATTATGGACAAAAAAACAAAGATTCATCATTAGTATATGCTAAACAAGCTTACGATATTGGTGGAGAAACAAACTCTAATCAAATATGGTTAGAATCTATGCAACTACTGTCAAAAATTAATGATGGAGAAGCAGGTAAAGCATATCTAAATCAATACATAAAACTAAGCGATAGCTTATTGTTGAACGAGCGAAAAAACAGAAATAAATTTGCAAGAATTGAATTTGAAACTGATAAACTAGAAGAGGAAAATAAGCGTATTTCTAGAGAGCGTTTGTGGCTTACAATACTGTCAATAGGTTTGTTGTTTACTGCGCTTTTAATTTATATTATCATTACCCAAAGAGCAAGAAATAAAGAGTTAAAGTTTAAACAAGACCAGCAACAAGCCAATGAGGAAATTTACAACCTTATGTTATCGCAGCAAGATAAAGTTGATGAAGCTAGAGCTAGTGAAAAGAAACGTATTTCTGAAGAATTGCACGACGGTATTTTAGGTCGTTTGTTTGGGACAAGGTTGAGTTTAGATAGTTTGAATTTTAGTGAAGGTAAAGATGCTATTAAAAGTAGAGCAAATTATATAAGCGAATTAAAAACTATTGAAGAAGATATAAGAAAAGTATCACACGATTTAAATACCGATTTTGTTTCAGGGTCAGGGTTTATGGATATTATTTCTGAATTAATTGAGAAGCAAATCAAAGCGTATCAATTGCAATACGATTTTAAATATACTGATGATATTAATTGGGAATTCGTGCCTAATAAAACCAAAATTAACATCTATAGAATAATACAAGAAACACTTCAAAATATTTATAAACATGCCGAAGCTAATGAGGTAAAAATTAGTATTGAATTAAAAAATAACGTAATTTTATTAGCGATTATTGATGACGGAAAAGGGTTTGAAATCAATAAGAGTAAGAAAGGAATTGGTCTTAAAAATATCAATTCTAGAGTAAACGAGCTAGAAGGCTCAGTTAAGTTTTACTCAGAAATAAATAAAGGAACTTCGGTATTAATTGACATTCCTTATAAAAGCTAAATTATCATGCAACACATAAATATCTTAATGGTAGATGATCATCCAATAATTATTGAAGGTTATCAAAATACTTTGATGGCTACAAAAAACGATGATCAAGTACTAGTTATAGATACAGCTAATAATTGTGATACAGCTAACGAGTTACTTCAAAAAGCGTCTAAAGAAAAACCTTATGATGTCTGTTTTTTCGACATTAGTTTACCCAGTTCTTCTGATGGTTCAATAACATCAGGAGAAGATTTAGCAAAAATTGCTCGAGACATATTGCCTAATGCAAAAATTATTATTTTAACAATGTTTAATGAGTCGTACAGGATTCATAATATTATTAAAGAGGTAAGTCCTGATGGATTTTTAATAAAAAGTGATTTAACATCAATGGAACTAGCTGAAGCATTTCAGCATATTTTATCCAACCCTCCATACTACAGTAGTACAGTAAACAACTATTTAAAGAAGTCTATTACTAGTGATATTTATATTGACGACATTAATAGAAAAATACTTCACTTATTATCTCAAGGCATAAAAACAAGAAGTCTAAAAGAGTACATAGACTTATCAATGAGTGCTATTGAAAAGCGTAAAAAGCAGATGAAACTTTTATTTTCTGTTGAAGATGGTAAAGACGAAACTTTGTTAGAAGAAGCCAGGAAAAAAGGCTTTTTGTAAATTTCACGTTAAATCTTCATTTTTTTCAGCTTCTCCAAGCTTATGCAACACTAGGTTATTGCTAGAAAGTACGGTTTTTCCGCATCAAGTTTGCGGTTTTTCCGCACATTTAAAACCTTCTACTTATATACATTTGTAATAGTCAACGAAATTAATTAATCCCTCTAAGTAATTTGTTGAATTAATAGCAAATAAAGAATTACCCAATAACCCACTAGGTTATTGGGTTTTTTCATTTATACAAAACCGTCAGAATATTTTATTACTTTATAAATAAAGAATCCGGTAAAAATCATTGATACAATAAACTTCATAAACGTTGAAGCAAGGAATCCTAAAAAAGATCCAAAAGCAGCTTTCACAGCTTTATCAAATTCACTTTTATTAATAAGCTCACCTATTAGAGCACCAAAAAACGGACCTATAATTATTCCGAAAGGTCCTAAAAATATTAAGCCTATTATAAGGCCAATAGTTGTACCTATCATTCCTGCTTTACTGCCTCCAAAACGTTTGGTTCCCATAGCTGGAATTACATAGTCTAACAACCAAATGGCAATAGCTACAATTAATGTTATGATTAAAAATGTCCAGTTCATTGGTAGTGCATCGGTAAGATGTAAAACTAAAAGCCCAACCCAACTGGTTAATGGACCTGGTAAAACAGGTAAAAAGCTACCAAGTATTCCAAGAAGCATTAATAAGCCACTAATTATCAATAAAAATATATCCATTAAATCTATTTAGAGTTTACACAATTATGTGACGATGAAAATAGTCATTTGTTACATTTGTAACTAAAAAATTAGTTTAAACTAAAAATTTAGTTATATTTGTTAAGCTCTTTCGTTCAGAGTTTTAAATTAAAAATAAGCATCATGAAGCAACTTACCAAGGCAGAAGAAGAAATCATGCAAGTTTTATGGCAACTTAAAAAGGCCAATGTAAAACATATTATAGATGAGTTACCAGAGCCCAAACCAGCTTACAATACTGTATCAACTATTGTAAGAATTTTAGAAAGTAAGGGCTTTGTTGATTATGAAAAACAAGGTAAAGGTCATGTGTATTTTCCAGTGGTTAAAAAGCAAGATTATAGTAACCAGACCATAAATACATTGGTGGATAATTATTTTCAAGGCTCTTTTAAAAGCATGGTGTCTTTTTTTGTGAAGAAAAATGACATTAACCTAAAAGACTTGGAAGCTGTACTAAAAGAAATCAATAAAAAAGAATAGTATTATGTTGCATTATGTATTACAAACTATAGCGTTTCAATTATTCTTTTTGCTCATCTACGATGTGTTTTTAAAAAAGGAAACTTTTTTTAATTGGAACAGGTTTTACTTGTTATCGACTGCGATACTTTCAGTGGTATTACCATTTATTAAATTTAAAAGTATAAAAGCCATTGTTCCAGAGCAGTTTGTTATTCAATTGCCTGAAATTATCATAGGCAAAGTCGAAGAAAAACAATCTGTAATTGATGTCTTTATTGCTCAACCACAACAAATGGTTGAACCCGTTTTTACTTGGTCTTGGAGTATGCTACTATATGCAGGAATGTGTATTGCAGCTATACTGTTTATGGTTAAGTTGATTAAACTTCTAGTTCTATTTTACAAAAACCCAAAACGTTGGAAAGGCAATTTGCTAATCGTTAATTTATTGAATAGTAATGCGGCATTTTCGTTTTTTAATTATGTGTTTTTAGGTGAAAAAATACAGTCAAAAGAACAAAAAACCATTCTACAGCACGAGCTTGTTCATGTTCAGGAAAAGCATACTATCGATTTGTTGTTTTTTGAAGCACTGAGGATTGCGTTTTGGTTTAACCCATTGGTGTATATGTATCAAGCTAGAATAGTTGAGTTGCACGAGTTCATTGCAGATTATAAAGCACTAAAACATCACGATAAAAAGGAATACTATGAAAGCTTATTGGCTCAGGTTTTCGAGACTAAAAACATTTCTTTCATAAACCCATTTTTTAAAGAAGCATTAATCAAAAAACGAATAGTCATGTTAAGTAAATCAAAATCAAAACAAATCCATTTACTCAAGTACACATTATTACTGCCAATGGTATTTGGAATGCTTATGTACACATCGTCATATTCACAAGACCCAAAGTCAACAACTAAAACCACTCATGAAGATACGTCTACGAAAGATATGACTGATGATGAATTGCTTCAAAAGTATTATGAGGAATTAAAAGAGCTAACGGCTTCAAGTAATATTTTTGATGAAGTATATAAAGAGTATATGCCTAAAACCGATAAATATATTCTTACGAGAATAGAGTATGCAAAGTTTGGAGCATTTTATAAATTTTTAGCAGATAAGGAAATTGAGAGAAAGCAAAAAGACGGAAGTTTAACTCAAGAAGATCTTGAGAGAAGAGAAAAAAGGTTTCCTAAACATAAAACTTATGAAGATTATTTAGAGTATAAGAAGACTGATGAGGCTAAGTTAAGCTGGGAAAGTAACACCAAAGATGGCATTTTACGATTGGTAGTTGATGACTTTAAAAACATGACAGCTGCTGAGCAACAACGTTATGATCAAAAAATGAAAATGATTCAAAATGACGACTACTTCAATACGTTAATGATTGTTACAAAAAACACAATATTAAAAATGCAAGTAAATGATATTGACGGCAAAAAAATACCAAACCCAGGTAATGAAAATGATGAGGTTATAGTTGAGCATGTTGAAGAAACTATTGAAGTACCATTTGCTGTTATTGATGAAGCGCCTACATTTACTTTTTGTGAAACTTTATCAACTCGAGAGGAGAAGAGAAAGTGTATGAGCGACAATATTGCTGAGCATGTCAATAAAAATTTCAATACAAATATTGCAAAGGAAAAAGGACTTACAGGAAGACAGCGTATCAATGTTATTTTTAAAATAGATAAAGATGGTACTGTAAAAGATGTTGCTGCAAGAGCACCACACCCAGCTTTAGAAGAAGAAGCAAAGCGTGTTATAAAAACATTGCCAAGGTTTATACCAGGAAAGCAAAAAGGAAAAACTGTAGTAGTGCCTTATAGCTTGCCAATTTTATTTCAAGTGTCAGATAATGAAAATGAAAGTGAAAAATATAATGAAATGAAATTGAAGGAAGCTTATAATTGGGCTCAAGAATCAAAAAAAGCTCTTCCTTTTGATCAAGTAGATGAAGTGCCAAGTGTGTTAAAGTGTGAGTCAAATAACAGGGAAGAACAAAAAAAATGTGTTATAGATTTTATTACAAATCATGTAAACAAGAATTTCAATACGAATTTAGCAAAAGAATCAGGTTTAAAAGGTCGTATAAGGATAAAAGTAAACTTTATTATTGATCAATTAGGAATAGTAAAACAAGTAAAGGCAAGATCTGAATCTAACAATCAAACTTTAGAGGATGAAGCTAAAAGGGTTGTAGGCACATTACCTGTTTTTATACCTGCAAAAAATAATGGTGAGGCAGTTTCTGTTTTTTATAGCTTACCAATACTATTTCAAGTCAATGAATAAAGCTCTTTTAATCCTAATAGTATTAATTACATTAAAAACCGAAGCTCAAACTTCGGTTTTACAGCATGCAGATAGTTTGTACTTAAACGGTAACTATAGTAAAGCTATTGAGCAATACAAAACGCTTACTAAAACTGAAGAGGTGTTTGATAAAATTGCAAAAGCCTACATTGCAATAGGAAATTATGACGCTGCTTTAGAGTATTACCAAAAGAGTTTGGAGGCAAATCCTGATGATGCACTTGTAAAATACGAATACGCCAAATTACTTTCAAAAACTAAGAAGTTTAAAGAAGCTTCAACTCAATTTAATGAGTTGGTGTATATAGATTACAAAAATCCAAATTACCATTATGAATTAGGTTTAGCACTCGAAGCTTTAAACGATTCAACTGCTATGAATAGGTTTCGTTCTGCTTATGATTTGGATCAAACCCATCAAAAAGCCATTTATAAAATTGCACGATCCTATGTGAAAAAACGTGCTTATGAACAAGCAGAATATTTTATAAACAAAGGCTTGGAAAGTTATGAGAACAATGTAAGTCTTATTAGCTTAAAAGCGCAAAACTATTATAACAAAGACGATTACAAAAACTCAAAAATCTGGTTTCACAAGTTAGTGCAGCTTGGAGAATCATCAGAGTTTATTCATGTGAAATTAAGTGTTATTCATGCTGAACTTTCAGAATATGAAGAAGCCATTGAGCAACGAAAACGTGCATTAAACTTTAATCCTTACGATTCTAACGGATTGTTTCTTATAGGAACATATTATGAGCGTTTAAACGATTATGAGAATGCTGAAAAGTATATTTTACAATGCTTAAAGTTAAAAGATGTGCCATTGGATTATGAATATCAAAAATTGGGTACAATCTATAACCGTCAACAAAAGTATAAAGAAGCCATTGCAAGCTTTCAAACTGCTTTAAAAGAAAACCCAGACAATATCAATTCAGCGTTTTATATGGTTGTTTCAAAAGATAAATATTATGCTGATACTGATGCTAAAATTAAACTTTACGAAGATTTTAAAACCCAATATCCTGAGAGTTTTTATGTAAAGCTAGCCAATATGCGGTTACAAGAGCTCAAAGAAGAAAAGTTTATGAATGAAGATTAAATACCAAAAAAATTGTACTTTTCGGCTTCAGTAGTATATTAATGAAGCACTTATTCTTTATTTTTTGTGTTTTTACGTTGGTGTCTTGCGACTATTTTGATAAACAGAAGATTTCTACAGAAGAAATTCTTCAGGAAGAGTTGCAAACCTTCAACTGGAATGATGTTGATGAGTATCCTACATTTGCATCGTGCGACACCACTTCTGGAAAGGCAAACAAAAAAAACTGCTTCGAAACCACACTACGAAACATACTAAACGAAAACCTTTCAAAACATAACATTGTAGTATCTGAAGATGTTAATGATACTGTTATTTTAAAAATTAAAATTGATAGCAAAGGTCAATTCACTATTGAAGACATTAAAAGTTCTGATGTCACACGTCAACAAATTCCTGAGTTGGATAGTTTGTTAACTCATAGTTTTGATTCGTTACCTAAAATATATCCAGCAATAAAACGCAGTCAACAGGTAACAACTCAATTTAATCTTCCTGTAATAGTTAGTATTAATTAAAACCGAATTGCTAGCTTTCGCATTAAGCGTAAAATTTCAACATACAACCAAACCAGAGTTACCAAAAGTCCCCAAGTAGCAAGCCATTCTTTATATTTTGGTGCTTTGTTTTTATGACGTTCTATAAAATCAAAATCCAACAATAATGAAAACGAAGCTACAATTGCTGCAACTACATTAAAAATAATGGCAACCCAAGAAGTTCCCCAAATAAACGATTTGATACCAAAAAAGCCTAAAATAAACGAAATTATATACACCAAAAATATACTTGCAGCAGCTGTGATAATTACACTTCTAAGTTGTTTGGTAACTACAATAATTCGTGTTTGGTATAAGATGAGCATTACAAAAAAAGTTACAATGGTAACACCAATAGCTTGATAAGGCATCTCAGGAAATTTAACTCTTACATAAGCCGAAAAACCGCCTAAAAAACAACCTTTGGTTATGGAGTAAATAGGCACTAAAATATGTGCCCAATTGTTCTTGTAAGAAATCATTACACTTACAATTATTGAAGCAATCATACCACCAAGTGTAAACCAGCTTACATCCATTCCATCTTCATGAAGTTTCCAAACTCCAGCAGTAACTGCAGCAATAACCAATATGGATAACATGGATTTTACAAAAATCCCTGAAACAGTCATTTTTGCTTCAGGCTTTTTGTTGTCGTCCCAAAAATAAGGTGTAAAGGCTGGGTTAGAGGTTTTAAAATTTGATAATTTCATTTACAGCGTAAACTTGTAACCCAATGTAAAATCAGTTGGGAAATTGTCGTTAGTGTCTAAATCTAAAGCAAATAATTGATTAAACCCAAATGTAATATAACCATTGCCTACTTTGTAATCGGCACCTAATCCAAAAATAAAAGGCGCATTAAAAGAAGTGTCGCTTTCTTCAATAACGTCATCTTCGGTTGCTACAGTTACTTTACTAAAGTTGAGTGTTGCAAATTTTACATTGCCATAAATACTTAAGTTTGAAATATTAATAGCTCTCCATCTGTAGCCTAAAGAAAACTCGGTTGAAGTGTATTCTAAATCATCGTTTTTAAGAACTTGTCTAAGTTGTAAAAAACCTGAGTGTATAGGTTTTTCAGCATTAGTAATCACTTCTAGTTCGGTTCCAAAAACAGGAGATTTTAAGTTATCAGGGTTTGGAACAAATGGATTGTTGGTAATACCGCCAAAAACACCTAAACGTAGTTCGAGTTTGTTCTTTTTAAGTTGCGTTTGGTAAGACACGTCAGACGTACTATTGTACATATCAATAAAGTCTTTAAGGCTGCCAAGTGTGAGTTTTACCTTATCAGTTGATAAACCATAATCTTCCATGACATTGTTTAGCGTGGTTTTATACTCTTCTTGGTATTTGTTGTTGTCACCTTTGGTGTTTTTTAATTCTAAGATGGTGTTGTTTTGAGTCCTTACAAAATAACGGTATTTACCATCAATAGTTGTCCAAAGTAAATCCAGATTTCCGTCAATTTCGGTCTTTAACTCTAGGGTTTCACCATTTACAGTGTAGGTGTCTTGAGCACTCATTGAAGCATAACTTAACAAAATGCAGAGAATAGCGACTATTTTTTTCATCAGGATTTAGGATTATAGTTTAGTAAATCTAACAAAAATAAATGATAAAACATCATTTTCGGTATGCTCTTCCTTTCCACTTATATCCTTTAAAAACAGATGTGAAGGCCACGAAAACACTAAAAAAAGGATATAAAAAACAGCCAAAAATATATGAGAACAAAGTATGTTCTTGGTTAAAAAATCGAGCGCTTTTAAAAATGAGAAGAAAGTCTATGCAAAACTTTATAATAAACACATATACCAACACTTTATATGAAACAACTCCTGAAATAGCAAATAGTAAATAACAAAGCAATGCAGCATTCATTGTAAAAATGACCAATCCAGAAAGTTTTCCAAAAACATTACGATAGTTACTTGTTTTTGCTGCCCAACGAACGCGTTGTGCAAATAAACTTGTTATGCTATTTTCAGGTATTGTAGTTACAACAGCTTTATCACATTTTAAATACTCTACTTGCGTTTGAGGATGGTTAATAGCTTTTTCCAAAAGAAAAATATCATCACCACTAGCAATGGTGTTGTTGCCTTGATAACCGTTAACAGTATTGAAAAAATCTGTTTTAAAACCTAAGTTGGCACCATTACTCAAAAATGGTTTGTTGATGCCAAAACCACCAATAGTTGCTCCTTGCAGACTTAAAATTTCAAGTAATTGAAAGCGTTTAAAAAACGTATTGCAATGGCTAAGCGTTACTGGAGCTACAATAAAATCGGGTTGATGCTCTTGTATAAAACAATCAAAACTATCAAGCCAGTATGTAGGTAAAACGCAATCAGCATCTGTGGTGATAATCCAAGGGTGTTTTGCTTGTGAAATAGCTAATGTAATAGCATCTTTTTTTGGGGAGTTTGAACTGCGAGTGTTTTTAATTAAGCTTATGTTTAGCTTCGATTTTTTTTGAAACGCATTAATGAGTGTTACTGAATTGTCTTCAGAATCGTCATCAATAAAAATAATTTCAAAATGTGCTTTTGGGTAATTTAGTGTTGAAATGGACTGTAATAAAGCAGGTAAATTTTCAGCTTCATTTCTAAAAGGAATAAGTATTGAAAACCTATTTTCTGGTGTAACATCTTTTAAAGTAAATTCATTCACTTTGTCAAAGCCTAAAATCAGGCTTCCAATTAAAGCTAGATATAGGATCACAATAATAAGTGCTATTAAACTCATGTGTTTGAGGTGTTTTTAGGTGGGTTAAAATTGAGGACATAATAGCTTCCAAATACACTCGGAATGACAAAATTCAACAACCACATTAACGTTACAATGCATAAAATAGTAAGCTCATTTACGCCAACAATAGAAAACAAATACACAGCAACACTACCTTTTATCACTACATCAAAAATAAAAATGGAAGGAATAATAGAGGCTAATAGGTACATGCTTGTAATTACAATCATAGCATTACTGTAGTGTACATTTACTCCAAAAATAGTGAGCAGAAAATAGAACTGAAATGAGAAAATCGCGTACCTAATTACAGAAAGTAAAAACCCTTTAACTAAAACAGTTTTTGGTAAATATACAATGAAATGAATGATCTTTTGTAGCGTATTTCCTTTTATATTGAATGTTTTATGCTTAGCTCCAAAAAAGGAGAGCACAACTACTAAAAGTATAATAAATAAGAACCTTGATACTTTAAGGTAATTAATGTCCAGGTTGTAGTTTAATTTAAAAAAGATAAGACCAGCAATACCAAAAAGTACTGTAACTGTCATTTGCATCATATTGCCAACAAGGTTTAATAGTGCAATTCGATTTCTAAATGCTTTAGTATAGTAAGCTGCTTTAGCTCCATATTCACCAATTCGGTTAGGTGTAATTAATGATGCTGTTAACGAACCTAAGGTTTGTTCAAGTGCATTTTTAAAGGATATCCTTTTGATGGAATCGACTAAAGTTTTCCATTTTACAATTTCAAAAAACCAATTAAAAACACTTAAAATGATTAAAAAAGTAATGTTTTTTACTGAAAACGACTTGTTTTCGGATAAAAATCGAGTAAAATCGTTAAAATCTAAATACTCATTATCTGTCAGTTTTTTATAAATAAAATAAAATGCGCCAACAACTATGCTTAATTTAATAAGCACAACAAAGAATTGCTTAGTTTTGTAAGAAAGCGTTCCTAGAAGCATATTACAAATAAAACCAATTAGACTATGACCTCAAATTTTAAACATATAAAATCACTCTTAGTATGTGTGTTTATGGTGTTTGTTACAGCAACACTTACAGCGCAACGAGATACTAACAAATGGAAAGCACAATTGGCACTTGGGTTTAACAATCCGTCGCAGTCAGGTTTTGTGGCTGATTTTGAGAGTAAGCCTGTAAATTTTCCGACAGTGAATTTAGGAATTCAACACATGTTTAAATCGCAGTTGGGAGCAAAGGTTGATTTTGGTTTTAACCGATTTTCAAGTGAAGATAATTCGCCAGAATTTAAAACCAATTATACAAGACTTAATTTGCAAGTAGTCTACGATCCATCCGAAACCCTTACGTTTCTTCCAGAGCGAATGGGACTTGTAGCACATGCAGGACCTGGATATTCGTTTGTAAAACCGCTTGGTAATTATTCAGGAAATGATGTGTCGTTTTTAAATGCAATGGCAGGCTTGGAAGTGCACTATGCTTTTAACAAACGTATGTCATTTTACACTGATGTATCATACATTTTAGGTTTTGGAAAGGATTTTGACCCAATTACTGAAGGTTATGGTGCTTTTAATGGAAATTTATTGACGGTAACTTTTGGTATAACCTTTTCATTAAGTGGTTGTCAATATTGTTAATGCATGAGTAAAGAAAAAATTATATTAGGTATTGATCCTGGAACAACAATTATGGGCTTTGGGCTTATAAAAGTTGTTGGAAAGACCATGCAGTTTTTGCAGTTGAACGAATTGGATTTAAAAAAATACGACGACCATTATTTAAAACTGAAGCTCATTTTTGAACGTACTATTGAGTTAATTGAAACTCATCATCCTGATGAAATTGCAATTGAAGCACCTTTTTTTGGGAAGAACGTACAAAGTATGTTAAAATTGGGTAGAGCTCAAGGTGTTGCTATGGCAGCAGGTTTATCTAGAGAAGTACCAATTACTGAGTATTCACCAAAGAAAATTAAAATGGCAATTACAGGAAATGGTAATGCCAGTAAAGAACAAGTAGCTAAAATGCTACAAAGTACTTTAGGTTTAAAAACGTTACCTAAAAACCTAGATGCAACCGATGGTTTAGCAGCTGCAGTTTGCCACTTTTACAACGAAGGTAGAGTGGAGGTTGGTAAAAGCTATTCTGGTTGGGCAAGCTTTGTGAAGCAGAATGAAGACAGAGTGAATAAGTAAAGAATATCCTATGACATTCTTTCTGATTTTAAGACTAAGTTTAATTTATCTTTTCTTTTTAGAGTTGAGGTTAATTGAGTTTAAGAACAAAAAAAGTAAATGGATTTGGTTCTTTTTGGTATTAGCATTTGGATATTTTGGGTATGCTTTTTATTTGGCTTTTAGAAGAAAATTAGTTGTAAAAAGAAAGTTTCAACCTAAATTTAATCTTCGTTAAATTATAATCTTTTAAATCTAAACTCATCGCAGGAATCTACATTCATATACCATTTTGCAAGCAAGCTTGTCACTATTGCGATTTTCATTTTTCTACATCGTTAAAGCAAGAAGATAAAATGTTGTCTGCTCTTAAAGTGGAACTCATTTTGCGTAAAAACGAAATGAAAAATACCACAATAGAGACCATTTATTTTGGTGGTGGAACTCCAAGCATTTTAAAAGTTGAAGATATTGAATGGCTTATTGGTTTGATAAAGATAGATTATCAGGTTTCTGAAACTGCCGAAATTACTCTTGAAGCAAATCCTGATGATTTAAATCCGGAGTATTTAAAAGCATTGTCAAAAAGTTCTGTAAATAGATTGAGTATAGGTATTCAGTCTTTTTTTGAAGATGATTTAAAGCTAATGAATCGTGCTCATAATGCCAATGAAGCTAAAACCTGTTTAGAGCAAGCAACACAATATTTCAGTAATATTTCTATCGATTTAATTTATGGAATTCCAGGGTCAACCAATGAACGTTGGATTGAAAATATTGACACTGCATTAGGGTTTAATATTCCTCATATTTCAAGCTACGCTTTAACCGTAGAACCTAAAACAGCTTTGGAACATTTCATAAAAAAAGGTATTATAGCCAATGTTGACGATGATTTGGCTAATGAGCAGTTTCATATATTAATTGAAAAGCTAAACCAAAATGGGTTTGTGCATTACGAACTTTCAAACTTTGGAAAAGAAGGTTTCTTTAGTAGAAATAATTCTGCTTATTGGCAAGGAAAACCTTATTTAGGCATAGGTCCTTCAGCACATTCGTTTGATGGAACCACTAGAGGCTGGAACATAAATAACAATTCAAAATACATTAAATCAATATTAAATCACGAACTACCAATAGAAATCGAAACCCTAACAGTAACTGATGCATACAACGAGTATGTTATGACTGGGTTGCGTACTATTTGGGGAGTGTCTTTAGATAAAGTTGAACGTGATTTTGGTAAAGACTACAAAAGCTATCTTTTGAGTCAAGCAGATAACCATTTAAAAAATGAATTGTTGTATATTGAAGAAAACAAATTGTTAGTCACCAAAAAAGGAAAATTTTTAAGCGATGGCATCGCTTCAGACTTATTTAAAATAAACACATAAATGATTGCAAGCATACAATACAACTCAAACAAATATAAAATAGATTTTTCACAACCAATTGACATATCCATACCGTTAATTGCCTCAAAACAAAATGTAAATGCGTGGTATATTGACGAACCAAAAATTGAGCCTGTTCAAATAGAAGATTGGATTGCTAGTGTAGCTAAAGGGTCGCCTGTTAATTTTAATAACATTCAGTTTAATCCGCATGCTCATGGTACACATACTGAGTGTGTAGGACACATTACAAAAAAAGTACATTCTATAAACCAAAACCTTAATCAATTCTTTTTTTTAGCTGAAGTTATAACAGTTGCGCCAGAAAAATTGAATGATGATTTTGTGATTTCTAAAAAGCAAGTGCAATTTGCATTAGGAAATAAAAAAAGAGATGCAGTAGTCATAAGAACCATACCAAATACCAAAGAAAAGCTGTCAATGCAGTATTCTAATACAAACCCAACGTATTTGCTTGAGGAGACTGCTAATTATTTAAAAAAGAAAGGCGTTAAGCACTTACTTATCGACTTGCCAAGTGTAGATAAAGAAAAGGACGAAGGTAAGCTGTTGGCTCATAATGCATTTTGGAATACCACAGGAAAATTAAGGTTAGATGCAACCATAACCGAGTTTATTTTTGTGCCTAATAATGTGGTAGATGGTACTTACTTTTTAAACCTGCAAATAGCACCTTTTGAAAACGATGCTACACCAAGTAAACCTGTTTTGTATGAAGTTGTTAACTAATATTAAGCTACAATTAAAAATTGAAGAATTGGCAATGTTTGCCTTGGGAATTTTTGCTTTTAACCAGCTTACTTATGCTTGGTGGTGGTTTTTGGTATTGATTTTACTTCCAGACGTTGGTGCGTTAGGATACTATGTTAATACTAAGGTTGGAGCTATTAGTTATAATATTTTTCACAATAAAGCAATTGCAATACTTGTGTATTTTATTGGCATGTATTTTGAAAGTGAACCTCTAAAACTTACAGGTGTTATTTTATTTTCACATGCCTCAATGGATAGAATTTTTGGCTATGGATTAAAATTTCCCGATTCATTTAAGAACACTCATTTGGGTAGTATAGGAAAAGATTAATTATGGAAACATTCTTTATAATTATTATTAGCATTTTGGTAACCTTGGCTATTGTAACTATAGTGAAGCAATTTCAAATTAAAAAGCGTACAAATTCACAATCGGTTATACTCTTAGATAAAATAAAAAAAGTGTGCAAGTTTATTACTGTTGAAGGTGATTTTGCCGAAATTTATCATTACGAAGATGTAAAAGAACGCTTTCTAAAACTAGTTACAAGTAAAAAGAAAGCACTCGTGGTTATCAACGCCAAAGCACATGTTGGGTTTGATTTGTCAAAAATAAAAATGGAATCGGATACTAAAACAAAAACCGTAAAGTTGTATCATTTTCCGCAACCTGAAGTGCTAAGTGTTGAAACCGATTTAAATTATTACGATAAAAAAGATGGTATGTTCAATAAGTTTGAAGCTTCTGATTTAACCGAGTTGCACAATGAAGCAAAAATTCATATTATGAACAAAGTGCCAGAAAGCGGATTGTTTAATGTCGCTAAACAAGAAGCGCTTGAGGCGATTTCATTAATTGAAAATATTGTGCAAACCATTGGTTGGTCGTTAGACTATTCTGCATTAAAAATTGAAGACAATAACGTTAAACAAATTTCATAATGTTTGAAATTTCAACTCAAAAAAGTAAACTTCAAGTTGAGGTTATCCATCAGTTTTTAACCACAACATATTGGGCTAAAGGAAGGACTTTAGAAGAGGTAAAACAATCAATAGAACATTCTTTTTGTTTTGGAGTATATTTACAAGGTAAGCAAATTGGGTTTGCTAGATTAGCTACAGATTATACTGTTTTTGCTTATTTAATGGATGTGTTTGTTTTACCTGAATATAGAGGAAATGGATATTCAAAAAAGCTAATGAAGGCCATTAACGAAGAGCCTAAATTACAAACGTGTAAAGTTTTTATGCTTAAAACATTTGATGCTCATAAGCTCTATGAGCAGTTTGGGTATACTGAATTAAAACAACCAGAAAGAGTAATGGAACGATTATTATAATACTATGAATATTGATCAACTACGTAATCACTGTTTAAAGAAGAAAGGCGTTACTGAAGATTTTCCTTTTGATGAACACACCTTAGTGTTTAAGGTTTTAGGTAAAATGTTTGCTTTAGTAGGACTTGAAAAATGGGAGTCAGGTAATCGCTTCATTAATTTAAAGTGCGATCCTGAGTATGCTCAAGAGTTAAGGGCTGAGTACGATAGTATTTATCCAGGATACCATATGAGCAAAGTACATTGGAATTCTGTTGAGCTCAATTCTGGTGAGATTTCTGCAGCATTTCTTTTTGAACTCATTGATCATTCTTATGATATGGTAGTTAAGGGAATGACTAAAAAAATGAGAGAGCAGTTAAACTAGTCAATTTCATTCGTCGACACTTAAATTCCATTCGTCGACACTTAATCACCCTCAAACGAATTAAAAGATACAAATATTAAGTATTAATTTATTTTGCAGATTAATATTAATTATTTGACATGAAAACCCTCAATGTTTTACTTATAGAAGACGATATGATTGAAGTAATGAAACTTAATAGAGCTTCTAGTTCACTTCAACTAAATCATAAAATAAGAGAAGCTAATAATGGTGAAGAAGCCTTAAAACTTCTTGAGCAAAAAGATAATCTTCCAGATATCATTTTGTTGGATCTTAACATGCCTAAAATTAACGGTATTGAGTTTTTAAAAATCCTTAAAAATGATGATAGACTTAAATATATTCCTACTATAATTCTTACAACCTCTAATAATCAACGAGATTTACTGGAGTGTTACAAAATTGGAATTGCTGGCTATGTTTTAAAACCATTAAAATATGAAGATTATGTTTCTAAAATTGAAAAATTATTAGCATATTGGAGCATTAACGAATTAATTACAGCATAGTGAAAGGAATAATTTTTACAGAGTTTTTAGAGTTAGTTGAAGAAAAATTTGGTTTAGTTATGGTTGATAAAATCATAAACCAATCAAATTTAGAATCAAACGGTGTCTACACTGCAGTTGGAACCTATGAGTTTTCAGAGATGCTTCAACTTATTTCGCATTTAAGTGAAAATACTGACATCTCTGTAGATGATTTACTAATGGTGTATTCTGAACATTTGTTTAAAGCCCTAATAAAATCGCACCCAAACTTAGTTGAACACTACAAAGACCCAATGGATTTGTTAGCTTCCATAGAAAATCATATTCATGTTGAGGTTAAGAAAATTTACCCTGAAGCACAATTACCTACGTTTGAATTAGAAGAAAAAACCGACACCAAAATGGTAATGGTTTATAAATCTGATAAGGCGTTGTATATGCTAGGGAAAGGATTAATGTTAGAAACCTTTAAACTGTTTAAAGTACCAGCTGAAATTGATTTTGAAAAGCTTAATGAAGAAGGTACTGAAGTAAGGTTTACCATTAATAAAAAACAATGAGTCAAGAAGAAATAGAGATTCTTAAAAGAGCACTTGCAAGAGAAAAAGCTGCACGAAAAGCAGCCGAAGAAATCTTAGAACAAAAGTCTGCTCAACTCTATGATACTACCCAAAAACTACAAGAATCCAATAAAAAACTCGAAAAGCTTGTTAAAGAAAAAACACTAGAACTTAAAGGTGTTTTTGAAAACATTGTTGATGCTTATGTGGTAATGGATCTATGGGGAAATGTTATTAAAATGAATGATGCTGCAATAAATTTACTAGGTTTCAATAATGAAAAAGACAATTTAAACCTATTAGAACTGGCAGACCCATCAGAAGTTGATAATGTGATGAACAGTTTTGAAGCTTTAATTACTGAAGGTTCAATTACAAACTTTCAAATAAAACTGAACACTAAAAATGGAGAACAAAAGTTAGTTCAAATCAACGCAAGTATCATTTTAAATGATGACAATAAACCTGTAGCAGCTCAAGGAATAGTAAGAGACATTACTTTGGAAAATAAGTATAGATCAGCTATTGAAGCCGAAAAACAAAAGTATAGTAGCATTATTGCTAACATGAATTTAGGTCTTGTGGAGGTGAATAATGATGATGAAATTCAAATGATTAACCAGAGTTTTTCTGAAATGTCTGGGTATACTGAAGAAGAACTAAAAGGTAAAAAAGGAGGACTCATTTTTCCTGTTGAAGGTGGAACTGATGTAATAGCAGAGGAAAACATGAAGCGTTTAAAAGGAGAATCGAACTCATACGAAATAAAAGTAAAAACTAAACAAGGCAATATAAGGCATTGGTTAATTAGTGGAGCTCCAAATTATGATATAAATGGAGATGTCATTGGTTCAATAGGAATTCATCTAGATATTACTGACCTTAAAAGCTTACAATTGCAAAAGGAAAACCTCTTATCTAAATTAGAAAAAAGTAACAATGAGCTTCAAGAGTATGCTCACATAGTATCTCACGATTTAAAATCTCCTCTAAGAAGTATAGATGCTTTAATGCAATGGATTAAAGAAGATAATAAAGATAAGCTTGATGAGGCAAGTCTTCAAAATATAAGTCATATTGAAACCACTTTGGAAAAAATGGAACAACTCATTTCCGATGTTTTAGAATATTCTAGTATTGGTTCAAATGATAAAGAAAAAATTGATGTAAATTTAAGCGAAGTTGTTAATGAGCTGTGTCAAATACTGTATGTTCCAAAGCATATAAACATTTCTGTGGCTAATAAGTTACCTGTTGTAAAAGGAGATAAAGTAAAACTGCAGCAATTGTTTCAAAACTTAATTAGCAATGCTGTAAAGTTCATTGATAAACCAAAAGGAGAAATTCATATTAATGTTAAAGACGTAGGAGAGTTTTATCAGTTTTCAGTGTCTGATAATGGTATAGGAATTGAAAAACAATATCACGATAAAATTTTTAAAATCTTTCATTCGTTAAACAAAAGTAAAGACTCAACAGGTGTTGGTTTATCTATTGTAAAAAAGATTGTCAATTTACACGAAGGTGAAATATGGTTAGAAAGTGAGCCCAAAAAAGGAACCACATTTTATTTCACATTAAAAAAATAATATGAAAACAGTACAGTTAAGAAAACAACAAGACCAAGGATGGGAATATCTTTCAAATGATATAACATTAAAGCAACCTTTGGTTTTAGTGTTTGGTAATAGATTTTTATTAGAAGATGAAGGGATTTACGATGAGCTTCGTCAAAAATTCCCAGATGGTCATCTTGTATTTGGTTCAACTAGTGGAGATATAACTTCTCAATTTGTTTCAGATGATAGCATAACTGTAACAGCAATTGAGTTTGAAAAAAGCACATTTCAAATAAAAAGGAGCAACGTATTAAATTCAGATTTAGACAGTTTTAAAACAGGACAAGATTTGGTAAATCAGTTCGACCAAGAAGGATTAAAACACGTTTTCGTAATTTCAGAAGGTAGTTTTATAAACGGAAGCCAGCTTACTAAAGGTATGAATTCAGCAAGTGATAATGAGTTACTTGTTACAGGAGGTTTATGTGGTGATGCTGCACGTTTTGAAAAAACACTAGCAGCATACAATGAAAACCCTAAGCAAGGAGAAATAATTGCTATTGGTTTTTATGGCGAAACTTTTGAAGCTTCATTTGCAATTCATGGAGGTTGGACACCTTTTGGACCAGAACGTGTAGTAACTTCGTCAGAGTCTAATGTGTTGTTTGAGCTAGATGGTCAACCAGCTTTAGATTTGTATAAAAAGTATTTAGGTGAAAAATCTAAAGAGTTACCAGCAGCAGCATTGTTGTATCCGCTTAATGTGTTGTCTGCCAACGAAAAGCAGTCTTATGTGCGTACTATTTTAAATATTGATGAAGAAACTAACGCTATGGTTTTAGCAGGTGATATCCCTGAGAATTCTAGAGTGCAATTAATGATGACTAATGTAGATAATATTGCAAATGCATCAGAATTGGCTGCTAAACAAGCAATTGAAAAACGAAAAACAAAACCTCAATTAGCATTACTAGTTAGTTGTATTGGTAGAAAACTTGTATTAGACCAACGTGTTGAGGAAGAGATTGAAGAAGTAGTTTCAATAGTCGGAGACGATACAACAATTTGTGGTTTTTACTCTTATGGAGAAATAGCGCCTTTTAATCTTGAAATTAACTGTCAATTACATAATCAAACCATGACTATAACGCTAATAAGCGAATAATGAATTCATTACTAAAACGTCAAATAAGAAAATACTTAACTGAAGAATTAGCCTCAGATGAAAAAATAGAACAGTTTTTAGATGCTGTTGATAGGTCATACACCAACTTTGATGAGCAGTTTAATATGCAACAGCGTGCAATGACCATTAGCTCTGATGAACTGTTTGAAGCTAATCAAAAACTAAGGGAAGAAGCTGAATCTCAAAAAAAGATTATAGACAAGCTTAAGCGAGTTACAAAAACGTTTAAAGGTCTAGTGGATAATACTTCTAGTGAGAGTGAAACTAATAATGATTTAAATGAACTAAAACTTGTCGATTTTATTGATAATCAAGCAAGAGAAATTTTAGAAATTAATAAGCAGCGAGAAAAATTATTAAAAGAGTTAGAGCACCAAAATCAAGAGCTTAGTGATTATGCGCACATGGTATCTCATGATTTAAAATCTCCTCTTCGCAGTATTGATACACTTGTGTCTTGGTTAATAGAAGATAATAAAGACAAACTAGACGCTCATTGCAATTCTCAGCTTAACTTGGTAAGAGCCAATGTTGAAAAAATGGACACGCTTATCAATGGAATTTTACAATACTCAACCATTTCAAAAAGTGAAGTAGAGTTTTATGATGTAGATTTAAAAAATCTAGTAAACGAGTTGGTTTCGGTTATGCATTTACCTGGAAATTTCAAGGTTAAAGTAAACCATTTGCCACAGATTTATGGAGACAAAAGCAGATTGATTCAATTATTTCAAAACCTTATTGATAATGCTATTAAGTATAACGACAAAGAAAATGGTTTTGTGGAATTAGGTGCTTTAGATAAAGGCGAACACTGGGAGTTTTATATCAAGGATAATGGTATAGGTATTGATGAGCAATATCATGATAAGATATTTAACACTTTTGAAAAACTTGAAAACAGTGTGGACTCAACAGGAATAGGATTGTCAATAGTAAAAAAGATTGTAGAAATTTATGGAGGTGAAATTTGGTTAACTTCTAAACTTAATGAAGGAACCACATTCTTTTTTACCTTAAAAAAACAACTAGATGGAGCAGCCTAATCTATCTTACATAGCAAGTATGTCAGGAGGAGACAAAGCCTTTGAACAAAAGCTAATAGATATTATAAAAACAGAGTTTCCTGAAGAAAAGCGCATTTATTTTAATAACATAAACGCTAATAATTTTAAGGAGGCTGCCGAAAACGTTCATAAACTTAAACATAAAATTAGTATTTTAGGACTTGAAAAAAGTTATGATGTTGCTGTTACCTATGAGCATAACCTTATAGAAAGTAGCACAACAGGTAGAGAAGATTTTGAATCTATCTTACAAATCATGACAGAGTTTTTAGAGACACTATAACCTAATTTTATGAATTGTATAATTATTGACGACGAAGCTACTGCACGAGCTATCATTTCGCAGTTATGTAGTAATATTTCTAGTTTAAACGTTCTAGAAGAATTTCCTAATGCTATACAAGCCATAAAATATTTAAATCAAAACGAAGTAGATTTGATTTTTTTAGATATTCATATGCCTGATTTTACAGGTTTTGATTTTATACAAACTCTAAAAAATCCTCCAAAAATAATACTTACCACTTCAGATCCTAAATTTGCTATTGAAGCTTTTGAGTATGACTGTATTGTTGATTATTTAGTTAAACCTATTACGCCTGAACGTTTTCAAAAAGCCATTTTGAAAGCTGAAAGTGTAGCAAGTACAGCACCTAAAAAGTCTGATGCTAATACAGAAAAAGTAGAAACAACTTCAGGTAACGACTTGTATGTAAATATTGACAGACGTTTAATTAAGATTGATATTCCAAGCATATATTTGGTTGAAGCCAAAGGCGATTACATTAATGTAAAAACCGAAGACAAAAACTACACAGTACATTCTACCTTAAAAAAAATTGAAGAAAAACTACCTAACGATTTGTTCTTGAAAATACATCGTTCCTATATCATTAACGTTGATAAAATTATTGATATAGAAGATAATAGTGTACTTATTAAAAAAGATGTAATTCCGGTAAGTCGTTCTAATAGACCAGAATTAATGAAACGTCTTAACTTGCTTTAAATTCCATTCGTCTACAGTAAATTTTTACTCGTCGAAAAATAATCTTTACACCTTAACAACAGTATAGTTTTGTGGTATAAATCTATTATATCATGAAAAAACTACTACTATTATTATGTTTATGTTTGAGTGCTACAATCAACGCTCAAAACTATCAATATTTAGGATCTTACAGCGCAAATGGAGTCCCAGATTATTTAGAACCTATAGGAGACACCGTTGATGTTGCTACATTAGAAATGATTAGCAATTCTTTACCTGAAAGTTATCCTGTGCCAGATTACAATCCGCATTACATTTCATCAGGATATGATACCGATTTAATTATTGATGATTTAGCAGACGTTTGGGTAACATTTGTTAGCGAAGGTGCAGGTTATAAAAATGTTTTAGGTTTTTATACATATGATGTAAACAATCCACCAGCTACTGCGCCTCAACCAGAAGACATTACTATTATTTTTCCTAATGTGTCAGCACTAGGTAGTGGTGGCGGATTAGTAGTAGGAGATAAAGTGAAAATAGGAACATTTCAACCAGGAACGGGAATTGGTTGGGTGTTGTTGGCAAATGCTTGGAGCTCTGGTAGTAGTTCTGTTGGAAATGGTTTATGGCAATTATTTTCAAATCCAGATTATAACCCTGAAGCTCAAGAAAATTTAAGACACCATAATGTGTTACTAAACGATCCAAATAATGAGCGTATTATTCTTGGTTTTGAAGATATAAGAAGAGATTATGGCTCTTGTGATAACGATTTTAACGATGCTATTTTTTATGTGTCAGCAAATCCATATGAGGCATTAAGAACAACAAATTATGCTGATGTTTCGAGTGCAACTGATGTGTCTTCAGCTAATGATGGCGGACTTGAAAGTAATGGTAATTTAGCAGGTTTAATTGCTAAAAGAAACTTTAAAAGAACTAAAACAGGTCAAGTGCAAAATAGAAAAGTGCAACAAGCACCATTTATTAAGCAACAAATACTGTACAGATCTAGTACAAACACAACAACATTAGAGTCTTATTTGCCAGAAACAGGTATGTATGGAACAGAAACTGCTTATGTGTCTAGTCCAGAAGATTTACTAGGTGTAACAAACGCATCAGAAATATTTTCAGTAGATTTTTATAAAGAAGAAACTAGAGTTTCAGCAGTTTTAGCAACTGCAACAGAGGGTAGTATTTATGACCACTCAAAGGTAATTTGTGATAGATTAAATAGTTCATCTCTAGAAGATGTTAGAACCGTAACTGTAAGAGGTCATCAAATTATAAGTTCAAAAATAAAAAGAGCTACAGGAGAAACAGAGTTTACTTTAAGCTTTTCAGTAAAGCTAGGCGATGCAGCTAATGAATTATATAGCTTTTGGAATATAGCACAATACCCAGAAGGCGATTATTATAACTTCCAAATTTGGGGTAGTTCATTCTCGCAAGTATTTTCAATAGGAAATCACATTATTGATACTTTAACTGCTGAAAAGCCTTTAAACAGTGAAACTTTAAGCGATGTAGTTCCTCCAGTATTTGTGAGTTCAGGATATTATAGTAATGGTGCGTTACACTTAAATATCATTAACAAAGTTAGTGCATCATCATTTACATTCAATGGTAGTATTGCAGCAACAGAAGTGTCTGATAGAACAAATATGACACAAGCAGTAAGCTTAAATGGAGATTGGAATGATTCGGTTTCTATACAAACAGGAAGTTTGTTTGATATTGGGTTCTCATTAACTACAAGTGCGTCAACACAACAAGACGCGTTATACCTAGCTGATGGACCTTGGGGAGTTGACTATCTTGAAGAGTATGCAACAATAGATACATTTTTTGTAGACAATCAAGCGATAGATTATACTGATGACGCTTATGAAGTTGAAAGGCAACCTATGGTTTCAGGTCAAGTAAAGGGTAATGTAAACTTATTCAGACACGTGTTACCAGGAGATCAAACACTAGATGTAACCGAGTATTCAGCATTAAAATTCAATATAACTAACAATATGCCAATAGAAATTGTATTAATGCAAGAAAACCTGCAAGATTGGAATAATAGATTTAGATACACTATTCCAGAAAATCAAAACGAAACAACTTATACAATTTCTTTTTCTGATTTTGTAGATGGTAATGGCGTATCAGCTACTATAGATGATGTGAAAACAATAGTGTTTTCGGTAATAGGAGATTATGCAAGTTATGCACCTTTCAATATTGGAATTAATGGACTAGAATTTAGACAAGAGGCAGAAACATTAGATTTAGAAACATATGAAGAGGAAACTCTAAATAATACTGTAACTGCTATACCAAATCCAATGACTGTAAACACATCTATTCAGTTTATAGCTAATCAAAATGAAACTGTGCAATTTGTAATGTACAACCAGTTAGGTAAGCAAGTATACTACATGAATAGTAATGTTTCACAAGGAAAAAATGTAATTAACATAAATAGAAACAGCTTAAGCTCTGGTTTGTATTTCTGTAAAGTAATAAGCAAAACACAAACCTATGACACTTTGAAGCTGCTTATCAAGTAGTCCCTGATTATTAGCAAGAAGATTAGGCAAAAGACGAAAGTTTTTTGCCTTTTCGTTTATATAGCGTTTAGTCTCTAAACAACGGCTTATCAAAGAGTAACCATTTAAAGCGTATGCCTATTTCGGTAAAAGTAAAACCAGCAGCAGTTGTTGATGCAATATTACTTCGTGTTCCAAATATATTTGCCAAACAACGATCAGAAAAACTATAACCTAACTTACCTTGTACTCTATAAGTACTTTGGCTTTTGTTGTTTTCTATAAACTGTAAGCCTGTTGCAGCAGTAAGTTCATAAAACCATTCTTTAGGCTTTGTAATAGCTTCATCTTTAATGATGTTCACAAATACTTCTCCTGCGTTAAACTTTTCAGGAGAAAAATAAACTGTAGGCACTTGGTCTTTAAATGTAATGTATTGGTAGTTTAAACCAGCTTTAAGTGATGGTTTGGGTAAGATGTTATAATACAAAGATGTGAAAAGAAGATTTCTAGTGTTGTCGTCATTTTGACTTGTGTAAAAATATTGAGTGAACCATCCTAAATTAAAATTTGTGCTTACATTATAATTAGCATAAAAGTTATTTTGAACAATTTCTCTATCTAATAATTCGGCATTAAAACTTTGTATTTCGCGTTTGTAGCCAATAGTTAAATCTTGTAATTTATAAGGTTTAATGTTGAAAGAAATATCAGTTAGTAACTGTGTGTAATCACTTGAGCTAGCATTTGCCGATGTTATACCAGCAGTACCTTTAAAAGTAATAGTTGGTATTAATTGATAGGATAATCCTAGGCTGAAATCGTTTGATGTTGCTTTATTGTTAGTGGTAGTGTTCTTTGTGGTTCTGTAATTGTAGTTTCCTAAAACTTTAAATTTTGTTGATAGAGGGAATTCTAAATTATTACTAAATGCAAAAGCTTCGTTGTCACCATTATCAAAAGAGTAAGACGCTTTTCCTTCGTAAAAAGGCGTGAAATTATTATTAAGTGTTGTTATAAAATTAGTTGCGTCTTTTTGTTTGTTGTAGAATTTTAAAGTGTTTTCAGCAGATGTGTAAGCGTCGTCATACTTGCCTAAAGCTTTTAATGCATTGGCTTTTCCTAAATTTCCATCAAACGACGTGCTGTCGTTTTGTAAAATAAGATTATAATCGTCTAGACTCTTTTTGAAATCGCTTTTATAAATATTAAGTGTTGCTCGAAGTGCTAATATCCAATTCTCATTAGGGTTTGTTTCTATGATAGAATTAATAAGTGTGTTTGCTGGCTTATATTTTTTATTCCAAATAAGTGCCTGAATATAACGTTCCGTAGTTTGTTGTTCTGTTTTTTCGTCAGATGAAGCCTCTAAACTTTCATAAGCTTGAGAGCTTAAAGCTAAAGCCTTTTTTTCTTTTCCATTTAAGTGTGCAACTAGTGACAAACCATTCAATGCTAAAATTTTGTTTTCAGGATTTTTAGATAAAATAGTATAAGTTGTTTCAGCATCTTCTAGTCTGTTAGCAATTAAGTACAGATTAGCTAAATTGAGAAGCGTGTCTTTGTCATCCTTAAAGAGTTCTAAATTCTTTTTCAGTATGGCTTCAGCAACATCATAGTTTTGAGCTTGTTGATTTTGGTAAGCATAGCCTAAATGCATGTATTTTTTAGAAGTTAGCGCATTAGGATTGTTATTAGAAACCTCAAGCGCTTTGTCTACATAAATTAAAGCATTTTCATAATCTTTTAAGTTAGACAAGGTGTTTGCATAACTTAACAAAGCAGGAAAACTTTTAGGGTCTTCTTTAATTAAATTTTTAAAGTAGGTTTTAGCTTGATTAAATTCTTTATTCCAAAGTAAAGATTCTCCATAATTTAATTTTACTTCAAAATCGTTAGGATAATCGGCAAGTAAGTTGGTAAAAAGAATTTTGGCTTGTTCTGGGTTTCCGTTTAATCCAACTGCTCTTCCAAAACATAAACGCGCTGTTTTGTTATTGGGATATTCTTTTAAAATATGTTTAAAAAAAGCTTCGGCTTCATTGTACTTTCCTGTTTCTAAATATGTAAACCCTTCTTGCATGTTTTGCGAGTAGGCAACAATACTACTTATGAAAAAGATAAATAAAACAAAAGGTTTTAGTTTCATGTTTTAGCGTTTAGTTAATTGCAAGTTAAGCATTCGTATTTAATCATTCGTCTACACCAATCGACCACTCACCGAAATTCAACCATTTTACAGTGTTTTCTGAAAGATATTTGTATCAGAAATCAAAAACAAACACACAAAAATAATTGGATTATGGCACTTAGTATTACAAGAAACGAGAAAACATTTGAAGTGAAAGGGAGAATTAACGCTGCAACTGCAAGCTATTTTCAAGCGCATTTTGCCATTGCACTTAATTCAGGAAACGGATTATCGATAGACATCAATAATGTAACCGAAATTGATTCTAACGGAATGAGAGCTTTAAAATCACTTTATGAAAAAGCAGAAGCTTGGAAAAAGCCATTTTACATTTTAGGTAATGGTTGTAAAGAAATTTTTGACGAGTTAAGACTTAAAAACGTAGCCTAAACAAGTTTGATCTTAAAGCCCTAAAGTCATGCAAGCAACTACTACAATAAAAGTTAAGAAAATGTCTCCAGAACAGCTGTTTATGTTAAGCGTTTTGGCTGTAAACGGAGGAAACTATTTATACAATCTTATTTTAGGTCGTGTTTTAGGACCTGCTCAATTTGCTGATGCCGCAGTATTAATCACTTTTTTGTTGGTGCTATCATTTGTAGCAATGACATTTCAGTTGGTGACTGCTAAATTTTCAGTGATTTTTGAGAATGAAATTTTTAACAGCTTTATAGCTAGAATTTATAAAAATGCCACAATATTTGGTTTAGCATTTGGAGCATTAATAGTCTTTTTTGCTAAAGACTTACAGGTGGTTTTTAATACATCTTCGTCTAGTATGTTCGTTATTTTTGGTATTGGAGTGCCTTTGTACTTTTTAATGAGTGTAAACAGAGGTGTTTTTCAAGGTAAAAAGCAATTTAAAGCATTATCAGTTACTTATCAATCTGAAATGTTGAGTAGACTACTCATCACACTAGGTTTAATTTTTTTATTCAACATACAGTCTTCAGTAGTTATTGCTGTGGGTATTTTAATTTCTTTTGGGTTTGGTTTAATACCATTCAAGTTTAAAGGATTTAGTTTTAAATCATCTTATGCAATACCTTCAACATATTCAAAGCAAGTAAAACGTTTTTTCTTAATAACAGCGTTTTATGAATTAACACAAATTATAATCAACAACAGTGACATATTACTGGTTAAGCATTACTTTGAGTCTTATGATGCAGGTCTTTATGCTTCGCTAGCACTTATAGGTAGAATCGTTTACTTTATAGCTTGGATGTTTGTAATGTTGTTGTTGCCAACTGTAATTCAACTTAAAAAAGAAGGAAAAGAAACAGCACCTATTTTATTTAAATATGTTGGTTACATAGCAATTATTGCAGCTTTGATAATTATTGGTTGTGCTTTGTTTCCTGAAACAGCTATTACACTATTATTTGGAGATAGTTATTTAGCAATGGCTCCATTGTTATGGAAGTATGCACTAGCAACAGGACTATTTGCAATATCAAACTTGTTTGCTTACTACTATTTGTCTCTAGATAGATATGTTCCAGTGGTTATTTCAGGTCTTTTTGGAATGCTTCAAGTAGGTTTAGTCGTATTCTTTCACGACAGTTTAGAACAAGTGGTACACATGCAAATTATAGCCATGGTGTTGTTGCTATTAATTCAAGTGGTATTCTTTGTAATTGATCAAAAAAGACGTTAAAGAAACTTAATCTAAAGCAAATTACCATTCGTCTACAGTAAAAGACGTTCTGTCTAAGATCAACCCTTTTTAGGAAATATAAACCCCAAATTTGTACTATAATTAAAACACAACAAAAACATCAAAAACTTAACCTTATGAAACTAGCAATTGTAACAGCATATCCACCAAGTAAAGTTACTTTAAACGAATATGCATATCATTTAGTAAAGCAGTTTAGACAAAAAGAAAATGTAACTGAATTAATATTATTAACTGATAAAACAGAAGGAGAAAAAGACTTAGAATTTACCGAAGCAGGTTGTAAAATTACTGTAAAAGAATGCTGGAAATTCAATAGTTATAAAAACATTGTTTCAGTAACTAAAGCAATCAACGACACTAAGCCAGATTCAGTATTGTTCAATTTACAATTTATGAAATTTGGAGATAAAAAAGTAGCAGCAGCTTTAGGATTAATGTTGCCATTAGTTTGCAGATTGAAACGTATTCCAAACATTGTATTATTACATAACATTTTAGAAGAAGTAGACTTAGGAAATGCAGGTTTTACCTCTAATAAAATAATGCAAAAAGTGTATGGTTTTATAGGAAGTACATTAACACGATTAATACTCCAAGCAGATACTGTTGCTGTAACAATGCAAAAATATGTTGACATTTTAGAAAGCAAGTACAATGCTAAAAATGTAACATTAATTCCTCATGGTACTTTTGAAGTAGCTGAAGAACCAAATTATCAAATCCCTGAAGGACCAATGCAAATTATGACCTTTGGTAAGTTTGGAACTTACAAAAAAGTTGAAGGTATGATTGAAGCTGTAGAGCTTGTAAGAGAACGTACAGGATTAGATTTAGAAGTAGTTATTGCAGGAACAGATAACCCTAACGTACCAGGATATTTAGCTAAAGTTCAAGAAGATTATAAGCATGTGCCACAAGTAAGATTTACAGGTTATGTTGAAGAAGAAGATGTACCAGTAATTTTTAATGAAAGTGCAGTGGTTGTGTTCCCGTATACATCTACAACAGGAAGCTCTGGTGTCTTACACCAAGCAGGAAGTTATGGAAAGGCTGTTGTAATGCCAGATTTAGGAGACTTAGCATTATTAGTAAAAGATGAAGGATACCAAGGTGAGTTTTTTGAGCCAACATCTGTAGAGAGTTTAGCAAATGCTATTGAGGCAATTGTGGTAAACGATAACTATAGAGAGCAGTTAGGACAAGCTAATTATAAAGCAGCTACAGCATTTCCTATGTCAACAATAGCTGATATGTACCTAAATAATTTTGAGCAAATTATAGACAGAAAAATCAATAGAGGAGAAGTAAGTACTTCAGAAATTATTCTCTAGAAATATATTTAAAAGAAAGTTTTTTGGTATTATTTTTATTAATGAAACCAAATTGTTTTTGAGTGTTTTTGAGCCAAGGAAGTCTACCAACGACTTCCTTTGGTATTTTATCAAAGTCGTATAAGGTCCAAGACATAAATTGTAAATTGTTTTTTGCAATGATGCTTTGGGCTTTTTTATGATAATTAGCTTGGTCTTCTTCTGAAGCGCCAAACGGATTCCAAAACCCAGAATAAGATGATAATCCAAATTCTTGTAGCACTAATGGTTTATCTGTTTTAGATTTTAGCGTTTTAATTTCGGTGTCTAAATTGTCTAAATCTTCGTAATAATGAAACGAAACTATATCAACATCATCTTTTAATATAGTAGCGCTTTTGGTGTTTGACCAACCAATGGTAACAGGATGAATGCTATCAACAGATTTTACCAAATCAATCATGTTATCTAACCAAGCAATAACATTATCTTTCCCTCTAGATTCAAAATCTAAATTAGGTTCGTTTTTAATGTCCCAAGCAAGTAAAGCGTTATGGTTTTTTAGTGCGTTTACAATAGTTTCAGCATGTCGCTGATTTAAGGTCCAATTTAGTACAGAGTAATCACCATAAAAATCAAATAATGTTACAACAACTTTTAGCTTGTTTTCTTCAGCAGCATCCAGAGTTTGTTGTAGTTTGTTTAGCTTTTCAGGGTTTACATTGGCTTTACCAAAATCATCATATTGCACAAAAATTCTAACCGAATTTAATCCAGCATCTTTTATAATTTTAAAGTCTTTGCTAATAGTGTCTTTAGAAAAGCTATCACCAAACATATTCCAAGGATTTGCTTGCGGATAATAGTTTATTCCTTTTATGCTCAAAGGACTAACTGAAACAGATTTTGGAGCTGTATTGTCTGCATTAGTTGTTTCTTTTATAAAATGTCTAACACGCCAAAAACCATCTTCTAAAAGTAAAACCACTTTGTAGGTAGAAACTTCTTTGGTTTCTAGAAGTTGTTTTTTGTTTTGAAATACACGTTTGTATTCCTGTACATCACGATCAGTGATTACTGCTAGTTGTCCATCTTCACTAAAAAACTCTAATGTGATATTGTGACTTAAAGTAGTAGATTCTACAGTGATGTTTTTAGAACTGTTTAGTGCAATAAATTGGTATATATTTTCTCTTGCACTATCAGTAAAATAATCTTCTATGCCATTTTTTGTGTTGGTTTTATAAGCAACATGCCTAACATACCACGCATCTAAATAATCATTTTGAATTGCTTTTAGGTTTTCACTATCAATGGGTCTACCTTCGTTATTTGTAGATTGCCAATGTACTTTAGGTAAATATTGATCTATCTTTTTTATTTCTGTATGTAGCATTGCACTTCTGTCAGCACCTGTATTTAAGTAGCTGTATAAAGCGCTCACGCCAAAAATAATCAACGCAATAATTACTATATACGAAGTCAAAAGTGCAGCACGTAATATGTTTTTATTGAGGCTTACCATAGTGTTTTGTTTTTAAAGCTTTTTTCTATGCCAGCAGCTATAACCGTAAAGTCATATTGTCCTTTAAGGTAAATGTTTTCGTTAATATTAAAACTTACAAAACCATTATAAGATGTTTTTATTTCAGACTGAATAAGTGCATTGTTTTTGTAAATATGAAGCGTTACCTGCAAGCCGTCAGGAATCATTTGTTGCATGAAACTTTGTAAAGGACCAACGTTTATAGTTCGGTTGTTTTTTGAAAAAGCAACATCAAAGTCATCTATTGCTTGCTTGTAGTTTATGGTAATTTCATCACTTTCAGCCATACCATCAATAAAGGCTTTAACTACCCAATTGTCACTATAATCAGGATGAATCATTTTTGCAGTAGCAACACCTTCAATAGTTGTTCCGGAGGTTTTTAAAATATTTCCTTGACTATTTGTAATAATAAAAGTTACAAATGTACCGTCGCTCACAGTGTTGTTAAATCGGTCTTTTATAATTGATGTTGAAAAAGTTGTTATTTGATTTCCGTCGGCATATTCATGAGGACGTTTTGAATAAATATTGAAATTTGAAGGTATTGCAGCAGTAACATTAATGGTAAACTCTTTAGAGTTTGTGCCTAAACTTTCAGAAGAAATAAGCATTCTGCCATGTTCAGTTTTAGAATAAATGTTTTTATAAGCAATTAAGTTATTTGTGAAAATAGCACTAGTATCTTCTGATGCTAAAAATTGATGTTTTGCATTAACCTGTGTGTTTGAAGGAACAGGATTGTCAAGTGAATCTGTTGGTATTACTACAAGCATGGTGTAATCTGTTCCGCCAGCTTCAATACTTGGCGGACCAATATAGGTTTCCATAGTGGCAACTTCAGCTTTTGGATTGATATTAAACTTTCCTGAAAGCAACGTACTGTCGTTAACAAGCTTCCAGTTTACAACGCCTGTTTTATTTGAAATTGCTTCTGGAATAGTATAAGCTAAAGTGTTATCAGTTGTTGTACCCGAAATTAATGTGGAACCATAACTGCTAGAACAGTAAAGTAAAGGTGTTGAGGTTTCGTTACCAGAAAATTTTAATGTAATAGCATTACCAACTTCAAACTGTGTTTTGGTAGTTAGAAGTTTTATGTCTTTTATTGATTCTTGTTGCTGAACAACAAAAAACGATGATAAAAACATCAAGCATAAAATAAACAAGTATGTGCCTTTTATTTGCATTAATTAGGGTTTCCTATATAGGTGTTAATTTCAATTTTTATATAACTAAAATCAGGATGCTCAATAGGTTGTAATTGTGCGGCAGTATGATTTTGTATTCTGTTTGATATAATTTTTGAAGCAATGGCTTTGTTAGGTAAACCATTGACATAAATGTTTTCCATGTTTTCAGAAATTACAGCTATAGTTTCATTGTTTAAAATATCATATTTAAAATCTTGTTTGCGCTGTTGTCTAATGCCTTCTTTTATAAATAAGTGATCAACCCAAACCATTTCTTTATTTGCATTGTAATAGGTAATAAGTAATTGTGGTATGGTTATTTCTTGAATGCCACTATTAAAAAGATTGCCATTAATTGAGCTGTTAGTAGTGTGAATGTCACTTAATACCACATTTTTATATAAATCAGAACCAGAAACATTTCCAGCTACTTGCAAGTTGAATTTAGTTGGTTGTTCTTCAAATTCAACTGGAGTAAATTCGTCAGGATTAAAAGTGTCTGGTATGGAGTCTTGCGTTTTAGACCATGCAATACCTTCAAAGTTTATTCTAAAGCTACTAGATTCTTTAGGCATTAATTTATGCTTTACATGATATTTAGCATTGTAAGTGGCTAGTTGTTTATTGGCATCGTTGTAAAGTGTGCCTTTTAAGGTGACATCAGCAGGAACATTATCAATATTTTGTACTTCGCCAACAATAGCATAGCTATTATTATGTTTTACCAATTTAGCCGAAACAACTTCTAAAACAGGTTGTTTTAAAATGTCTTCATGATGCGTTTGCTCTGTCGTGATACGTCTTCTTCCTTGGTTGAAATATTGTGTGGTATTATTTGAATACAGTTGGTCTGGTGGCAAGTCGTTATTTAATTCGTCTGGTTGTAAAAACCAATTGCCTTTAATTTTTAAAAGGGATTTGTAATCGACCTTTTCAATTTTTTCAAGAGGTGTAATCCATTGACTCGTTACTTTTGCAGAAGCAACACTGTCATTGTGCTTTGTGATTTCAGTAGTAATCGCATCCATTTTAGCATAGCTGCTTAACAAACCGTCGGTAACAGAAATTTCTAGCATGTATTGCGCAATATCAATATTGCTATTTGGGTTGATTAAACTATGAGCTTTTTCAAACTCTTTAAAATCTAAAGCATCATAATAAGCAATAATAGCATTTTCAGGACTGCGTTGCGAATCGTTTTTTAAGTAAAAAAGATAAATACCATAAAACACAGCAATAGCTAAAATAAAAGACCAAACGTGCGTTATGCGTAGCAGGTTTTTAGAAAAGTGCGAATAGTTTACTGGATATTTTAAAAAATCAGGAATTGGTTTAAAACGTGTTTTAAGCATATTAACCCATAGCATTTGAATGTTTAAAACAAAAGCAATTAAAACCGTTAAAAAAGGCATAATTCCCCAATGTATTTTTAGCCATTTAGCAACATCATCTTTTGGTAAAATAGAAGAAACAGGAGGAATGTTTAAACGTTCCCAAACCATAATGCCATTTTCTAACTGACGTAAACGTTGCCAACCACAGAAGTAAAGAATAGGGTCGTAAAACTTGTCGTTAGAAAAAATATACTTAAGATTATATTTTTCAGGTGTGGTTAAAAACTGCTGTAAAGAACCAATACCTGCAACACCTTTAAATTTTGAGTTTTCTAAACGCTCTATAGGTCGAGTGGTAAGTTCGGGTAATCGTCTTGCTGAATGGTAATTGCCATCTACAGTCATAGCATTGGTTTGTGCACTTAACCAAGCCATTTGGTCACCAAAACCAAGTGTTAAAAATCGCCACTTATCATGATCATCCTGGTTCAAGAAATTCACAATAGGAAGCATTTTTATTTTTTGCGGTTGTGATGGTCTAAAATAGCCTAAACTCATTGTGAATACAACCATAAAAACAAATAAACCAGCAAGGATACCACCAATAATACGATGGTAAATAGCACCAAATCGTGATTGAATTCTAACTTTTAAATCGCCTTCAACAAGTCGGTAGGCAAATTCACCAAGCATAGGTATAGACATAATAGATGCCCAAAGTGTAAATCTATCTAACGTTAAAATATTGAAAGCAGTTTCACCAAGCATTTTTCTAGGGATAGGTGTTGTGCCTCCAGTTCCTAAAACGGTTAATATTGTTATGGATAACCCAAAAAACAAATAACGCTTACTGTAATATCTGTAAAAAATGTAAGGAAGTAGAATAAGTAAAACGCCCCAAGGAATTAAAAAGAAAACTAAACCAGAAGATGTAATCTCAAGAAAATTATCTCTAGAACCATGCGGAATAGGGACTTGTGTAATCGGGTTTGCTTTTGAGTTTAACCAATAAGGAAATATACAACCAACAATAAGCACTAAAGAACAGCCACCAAAAACAACAATGCGTTTAAAAAGCTTAAAAAAGCGACTTAAAAATACTTTAAAAGTAACAGCTTTCATGGTGCCAACTTGCTCTTTTGAAACATCCATAAGCACCATACCTATCAAAGGAAATATAAAAAAGACCATCCCAAAAATAGGTGTCACATGATGAGACGTAACAGTAACAGCAATCAATGATAAAGAGGTTGCTAAATACCATTTCTTACCAGTTTTAAGCCATAAGTATATTTCTGGTAAGGCATGCATTAAAACTGAAATACCAACAATGCTTGGTAGTTGCCCAAAAATATGTAGCGTTTCAACAAACGAAGAGGAGAACACAGCCAAAACTGATGCGTATCCTGCAACGGTTTTGTTTCCAGTCATCATTAATGAAAACCTATAAGCACCAGTTATGAAAAGAACAATAGCAATAAGCGCGACACTAAATAGACCAAATTTTAAACCACCAATCAAAGAGAGTAACGCTATACTTTGGTGAACTAATGGCGGATAACTTTGTACGGTAAAGCCAGTATACCATTTATAATTCCAGGGTTCAAACCAACTGTTAGCATAATGATCAGCAAAAAACAAATGAATTAATGCATCATACGTAGTCTCTAATGTAAAAAAGATAGAACTACCATGAAACGCTAAACCAAGTAAGAGCGCAGTAATTAAATATTTGTTTGAAGTTTCTTTCATTTAGGGTTAAACATTTCAACAATGTAAAGATAAATAAATTAGATAGTGGTTCATTTTTTAATCATCTACAGCAATCTACCATTCGTCGACACTAAAATATAGGTTAAACTAAAATTATCTTTTTAGAGCGTCTTTGAGAGTACTTTTGGAGTATCAAAAACAATTAAAAATAATTCATTATGAAAGTTTTAGCAATAGATGATCAACAATTAGTGTTATTACCACTTCAAAAAAGATTAATAGAATTAGGTTACGATGTAAAAATTGAAACTAAAGGTAAAGATGGAATTGAAACATACAATTCATACCAGCCAGATTTAGTAATTGTAGATGTAAATATGCCAGATATTTCTGGATTAGATGTTGTAAAACACATAAGAATTACTAAAAAAGCACAAACACCAATCATGGTATTGTCTGGAGACACTAAAGATGAAACAATAACTGAAGGTTTTGAATTAGGAATAGATGACTACATGAAAAAACCTTTAAGCTTAAACGAAATCAGCGCTCGTGTAAAACGATTAATAGGTGCACCAAAAGTTGTATCAGCTGTAGAAAAAAGTGATGTTATGATTCAACAACGTTGCGTAGGTGTTGTAATCCCTTGTTATAATGAAGAAGAGCGTTTGTTAAGTGATGAGTTTTTAAGCTATATAGATAAGAATTCAGGATACCACCTTTGCTTTGTAAACGACGGAAGCAAAGACAATACTCTTAAGGTTTTAAAAGAGCTTCAAAAAGGAAGAGAAGACTTTATAACGGTGTATGACTGTGAGAAAAATGGCGGAAAAGCAGAAGCTGTAAGATTAGGTATGTTACACATGGCAAAAAAAGCCGATTTAGATTACATAGGGTTTTTAGATGCCGATTTGTCTACAGATTTATCAGATTTTGACGATTTAGTAAAAACGATTGAAACTTCAAATTTTAAAATTGTAAGCGGTTCTAGAATATCTAGAATGGGAGCTAATATTACCAAAGAGTCTGCTCGTAAAATAATAAGCTTAACAATCAATTTTATAATCAGAAAGATTTTAAAAATGGATTTTAAAGACACACAATGTGGAGCTAAAATATTTAGTAAAGATGTTATAGAAGTAGCCTTTAAAGATAAGTTTGTTACACAATGGATTTTTGATGTAGAAATCTTTAAAAGAATGAGTCAACACTTTGGCTTAAAACAAGCAAAGGCATTGCTTTGTGAGCAGCCATTAAAAAGATGGATACACGCAGATGGTTCTAAACTATCAATGAAAGATTCTGTAAAAATTGTAATGCAGTTAGCTCAAATAGCTTGGGTGTATAGAGGGAAATCGTCTAAAAAAGATATTAAACTAGAAAAAGTAAACTTTGAGTTAAACTAAGTTATTACTCAAATTTTCAAACTCGTAAAACCATTATTTGTTTTATTATTGCAAAATAATATTCTATAACATGAGCGTTTTACAAACATTACAAGAAAGAAGCAATACCAGCTGTGAACTTTGTGGTTCAAAAACAGGTTTAAAACAATACAATATTCCGCCAGCATTAAATGAAACTGTAGATACAAGTATTCTTGCATGCGAAACCTGTTTTAATCAAATTGAAGGCAATGAAGATATGGATGCTAACCACTGGCGTTGTTTAAACGACAGCATGTGGAGCGAGCACAAAGCAGTACAAGTAATGGCTTGGAGAATGTTACAAAGACTTCGTAAAGAAGGTTGGCCACAAGACTTACTAGATATGATGTATCTAGATGACGAAACAATGGCATTTGCAAAAGAAACAGGCGAGCATAAAGACGACAGCGAAAAAATTATTCATAGAGACTCCAATGGTGTAATATTGGAACATGGTGATTCTGTAGTGCTTATTAAAGACCTTAAAGTAAAAGGCTCAAGTATGGTAGCTAAACAAGGAACAGCTGTTCGCAACATTCGTTTAGATCATGAAAATGCCACTTATATTGAAGGAAAAGTTGACGGACAACAAATAGTTATTGTTACCGAGTATGTAAAAAAGCTTTAATCATCCTTTCTCTTTCTACTGAAAAGCCCTAAACCTAAGGGCAAAAAGATAAACAAGAAGAAAAATTTACCGCTTACTACACCATAAATTGTAATGAGTAACGCGATAGTTAGTATTAAATAAGTGTGTTTGTTTTTCATTTCAGCTTGTTTGTCTAAAACCATAAGGCGTCATGCCTTTAACAGATTTGAACTGTCTGTTGAAATTGGACATATTATTAAATCCGCAGTGTTCAGCTATTTGAGCAATAGTAATTTCTTTATCTAAAATTAATTGTTTACAGGCATGCTCAATTCTTAGCTCATTTAAAAATTGAATATAAGTTTTATTGGTACGTTTTTTAAAGTATTTACAAAATGCGTTTTTGGTCATTGCTGCAATTTCTGAAATCGTTTCAAGTGTAATATTTTCATGAAAATGATTCATAGTATACTCAAAAACATTTCGCATTCTCGCACCTTCATTATCAGTATATTTTTTGTCATATATAAAAGAAGATAAACTTTTATAGTTTGCTGAAGACGTCAGTTTTAAAAGCTGAAGTAAGATTATCAGTCGGTTTAATTTTGAAGCATTTTCTAATTTAAAAAACAGTTCACTTGCTAGTTTTTGTTTAGATGTAAGTTTAAATCCGTGAGTTGCTCTTTTAAAAAAAGGTTGAACCTCTTTCAGTTCTTCAAGCTGAAAAAAAGAGCTTCCAAAAGTCTTTTTGGTAAAAAATAATGTTAGCATGTGTGATGTGTTACATGTACTGTCATCGCTTTTAAACACATGAGGCAAGTTGCTGCCAATAATAAGTATGTCACCTTTAGAATAGTAGTTAATTGTATCGCCAACTAGTAAAGTGCCTTCACCTTCAACAATAAAACTCATTTGTATTTCTTCGTGTTGATGTAGCTTATCATAAAAAATAGCTGCGTTATCAACTTGATAGACAAAAGCATCTTTTTCAGGTTTAGGAATTTTAAAAGGTAATACTCGCATTAAAAACAGCTTTTTTAGTTCTATAAAAGAATTTTTATAATTAAATACTATTCAAATTTAAACATAAATATACTAAACAGGATAATATAGTATCAGTTAAGGATAACTGCTTATTAATTTTTTAGTCAATTGTTACTCTAAATTTACACTATCAAAAAAACGTAATTTATGAGTATACAATGGGAAGGCGTTATGCCAGCAGTTACCACAAAGTTTACTGACACTGATGAACTAGATTTAAAAATGTTTGAAAAAAATATCAATGCTCAGTTAGAAGCTGGTGTACATGGTATTGTTTTAGGAGGAACTTTAGGAGAAGCGAGTACATTGTTAGATGAAGAAAAGCGTATTCTAACAAAAACTACAGTAAATCTAGTGAATTCAAGAGTTCCTGTGTTGGTTAATGTGGCAGAGCAAAGTACCAAAGCTGCAATTGCTACAGCTCAAAAAGC
Organism: Gaetbulibacter jejuensis; assembly: GCF_039524015.1. Classification (NCBI taxonomy): domain Bacteria; kingdom Pseudomonadati; phylum Bacteroidota; class Flavobacteriia; order Flavobacteriales; family Flavobacteriaceae; genus Gaetbulibacter; species Gaetbulibacter jejuensis. The sequence continues at coordinate 799,093 of NZ_BAAAGF010000001.1, forward strand.
TGAAGATGATGGAGCACAAGCACTCATGATGTTGCCTCCAATGCGCTATAAATCTGGAGATAAAGAAACTGTAGAATACTTTAAAGCAGTAGCAAATAATACCTCATTGCCAATAATGATTTACAATAACCCTGTTGACTATAAGGTAGAGGTGAGTTTAGATATGTTTGAAGAATTACTCAAGTGCGATAACATTGAAGCAGTAAAAGAGTCCACGCGAGATATCTCTAACGTTACTAGAATTAAAAACCGATTTGGTGACCGATTAAAAATCATGACAGGAGTTGATACCTTAGCGTTAGAAAGTCTACTCATGGGAGCAGATGGCTGGATTGCTGGTTTGGTTTGCGCGTTTCCAGCAGAAACGGTTGCAATTTACGAACTTCAAAAAGCAGGACGCATTAAGGAAGCAATTGACATTTATAGATGGTTTTTGCCGTTGTTGGAGTTAGATATAAATCCTAAATTAGTACAAAATATTAAACTCGCTGAAGTTTATACTAAAATAGGAACCGAAAATGTACGTGCTCCTCGTTTGCCATTGCATGGAGAAGAGCGCAAACAGGTTTTAAAAATCATAGAGAAGAGTCTGGGAAATCGACCAAAACTTCCAGATTATAAAAATTTATAAACTAATTTGGGTGTTCCCACGCAAAAAGCGTGGTCAGGCTTTCGGCACTCGCTTTTACCTTTTTGTTATTCCGCACTTCAATGCGGAATCCTTAAAAGTTAAAGAGCTCAAACAAAGCCTCAATCCTTAACACAATAAAAATGTTAGACATAAGACCAACATGCGAACATTGTAATAAATCATTGCCTTATGATTCTCGGGAGGCAATGATATGCACGTTTGAATGCACATTTTGTAAGGATTGTGTAGAAAACGTTTTACAGCATGTGTGTCCTAATTGTGGAGGCGGTTTTGAGAAACGACCAATACGACCAAAACAACTTTTAAAAAAATACCCTGTTTCAACAAAAGTAGTTTTTAAACCAGTAGATGTTGAAGCACATTTAAAACGAATTAATAAAAATTAGACTTTGTCATTCCGCACTTGATGCGGAATCCATAAGTAAAACAAATAGATTCTGCGTCGTAGCGCAGAATGACAACAAGAAATATGATAACCGGAAAAAACTACATAGGAAACAATTTATCATCCAAAGGAACAAAGCAGTACAACACGTTTAATCCGCAGCTCAATATAAAAAATGAGCATGTGTTTACTGAGGCAACTGCAGAAGAAATTGATGAAGCAGTTCATCTCGCAACAGAAGCTTTTAAAGTATTTAGGTCAATTTCAAAAGAGAAAAAAGCAGCATTTTTAAACACGATAGCCGATGAAATTTTAGCTCTAGACGATTTGCTGATAAAAACCTATTGTTCAGAATCCGGATTACCTGAAGGCAGAGCAAAAGGAGAACGAGGTAGAACAGTAATGCAATTGCGCATGTTTGCCGATTTAGTAAATGAAGGCTCTTGGGTTGATGCTACAATAGATACAGCATTACCCAACAGAGAACCAGCTCCAAAACCCGATTTACGTAAAATGTATATTCCTTTAGGTCCAGTAGTGGTGTTTGGAGCAAGTAATTTTCCCTTAGCATATTCAACTGCTGGTGGTGATACAGCTGCAGCTTTTGCTGCTGGTTGTCCTGTTATTGTAAAATCGCATCCTATGCATGCAGGAACAGGAGAATTAGTAGCTTCTGCAATAGTGAAAGCAGTTCAAAAAACAGGAATGCCAAACGGAGTGTTTTCAAATTTAAATAGTAGCGGAATTGAAGTTGGTGAACAATTGGTTAAACATTCAGGAGTTAAAGCAGTAGGTTTCACAGGAAGTATTAATGGCGGAAGAGCATTGTATGATATAGCTGCTCAACGCGATGAGCCAATTCCTGTGTTTGCTGAAATGGGAAGTATAAATCCTGTTGTGATGCTGCCAAAATCCGTAAAAAACAATTATAAGAGTTTAGCAAAAACCTATGCGAGTTCTATTACGTTAGGAACAGGTCAGTTTTGTACCAATCCAGGTTTAATTTTAGGAATTAAAGGTGATGATTTAACCAATTTCATCATTAAATTATCTGAAGAAATTGTAAAAATCGATCCTACTTGTATGCTACATCCTAATATTATTAAGGCTTATGATGCTAAACGACAAAAGGCTGTGACTCAAGATAATTTGCATGTAACTGCTGAATATGCTGAAGACGTTAAAACCAACTATGCTAGACAAACAGTTGCAACGGTTTCTGGAAAAGTATTTATAGATAATCCAACATTACACCAAGAAGTGTTTGGACCATATTCTTTGGTTGTTGAATGTGAATCTGTAGAAGAATTAGAAGCTATTATTTCAAATTTAGAAGGTCAGCTTACAGGAACATTAATTGCTCACGATGATGAAGCTGCTCAATATCCTGAAATTGTTTCTGCATTACAAAATAGAGTAGGACGAATCATTTTTAATGGTGTACCAACAGGAGTTGAGGTATGTCCTTCAATGACACATGGTGGTCCATATCCATCATCAACTGATAGTCGTTTTACAGCTGTTGGTATCCATTCTATAAAGCGTTGGGTACGTCCATTTAGTTATCAGGATTGGCCTAATGAATTGCTTCCTGATGAACTGAAAAATGAAAATCCACTTGGGATTTCACGTTTAGTAAATAACAAACAAACCACTGAAAAAATATGAAACGCATAAAACAAATTGCACTTATTGCATTGGTACTATGCTTTGGATGCAACAAAGATCAACAAGTTGAGAAAGCATCAAAATTAGATGAAATCATTAATAGCTATCAAGATCATGAAGGGTATGATTACAAGTCATATCCTTTAGGTCTTTTTACAAAAGAATATTATAAAATCGAAGCTGATTTTGCTCAAAAAACATTAGATGAATTAGCAAAAATTGACACGAGTAGTTTGAGCGAAACTGATAAAATTTCAGCTAAACTTTTAGCATTTGTGCTTCAAGACCAAATTGATTATTACATGTTTGAAGAGTATTTAAACCCAATACTTTCTGATGCAGGTTTTCATAGCAGCTTGACTTATGAGGTAAGACCGCTTGCAAATTATAATCAAGTAAAAGATTACTTAAATAAGCTTAATGCTATTCCAGAATTTGTAAATCAGCATCTGGTAAACTTAAGAGAAGGATTAGAAAAAGGGATTTCGCAACCTCTAGTTATTTTTAAAGGTTATGAGTCAACTTATAAAGATAATATTGTAGATAATTACCAAGACAGTTACTACTACTCACCTTTTAAGAATTTACCTTCAGATTTAAGTGAAACTCAAAAGGATTCAGTGCTAACAGCTGCTAAAAATGCAATTGAAACTAAAGTAACACCAGAATTTAAACGCATTAAAACTTTTTTTGAAACCGAGTATTTCCCAAAAACTAGAACAACTTTAGGTGTTTCAGAAACGCCAAACGGAAATGAGTTTTATCAAAATAGAATTAACTTTTATACAACTAGTACACAATACACAGCAGACGATATTCACAATATTGGATTAAAAGAAGTCGCTCGTATAAAAGCAGAAATGGAGCAAATCATAAAAGAGTTAAATTTTGAAGGAAGCTTTGCTGACTTCTTTCATTTTTTAAGAACAGACAAGCAGTTTTATGCTGAAACTCCTGAGGAAATTTTAATGATTGCTCGTGATATGGCAAAACGTATTGATGCGCAGTTGCCAAGATATTTCAAAACCTTACCTCGTAAACCTTATGGTGTAGCTCCAGTACCAGATGCTATTGCACCAAAATACACAAGTGGTCGTTACATAGGCACTTCTAAAGAAAGCACTAATCCTGGTTATTATTGGGTAAATACTTACGATTTACCTAGTAGGACCTTGTACACCTTGCCAGCATTAACAGCTCATGAGGCAGTTCCTGGTCATCATTTACAAGGGAGCTTAAATAATGAATTAGGAGACAGTATTCCTAGGTTTAGAAAAAATTTATACCTCTCAGCTTATGGAGAAGGTTGGGGATTGTATTCAGAATATTTAGCTGATGAAATGGGTATATACACAACGCCTTATGAACAATTCGGAAAATTAACTTACGAAATGTGGCGTGCTTGCCGATTGGTGGTTGATACAGGAATACATGCAAAAGGATGGACGCGAGAGCAAGTAGTAGATTATATGTCATCAAATACTGCATTATCACTACATGAAATTAATACTGAAACTGACAGATACATTTCATGGCCAGGACAAGCATTATCTTATAAAATTGGAGAATTGAAAATAAGAGAACTACGTCAAAAAGCAGAAAAAGAATTAGGTGCTAAGTTTGATATTAGAGCATTTCATGAAATAATTTTAGAACAAGGTACAGTAACCTTGTCAATCCTTGAAGAGAGAGTGAATAACTACATTCAAAAAGAAAACTAAACACCCACCTTAGTCCTCCCTCAAGGGAGGAAACTCAAAAGAATTCCCCTCTTGAGAGGGGATTAAGGGGAGTGTCAAAAGAAATATGCCTAACAAAATAATTCCATATAAGCCTGAGCTCAGAGAATATGCTAGACATTTAAGAAAAAATTCTACAATGTCAGAAATATTACTTTGGCAAAATATAAAGAACAGAGCTTTTGGAGTCCAGTTTCATAGACAGGTTCCTATGTTGGATTACATCGTAGATTTCTATTGTCATGAAATAGGTTTGGCTATTGAAATTGATGGAAGTAGTCACGAACATAAATATTTTTATGATGCAAGAAGACAGGGACGACTTGAAAAAGAAGGTGTAGTATTTATAAGGTTCTCAGATATTGAAGTCAAACAAAATATGTTTAGTGTTTTATTATCGTTAGAAACAAAAATAGAAGAATTGTTAATTGAATAACACTTTCCTAAAACTTATAAAGAGAGTGTTTAAAAATTTGTAAATGAGTAAAAGTACTTTTGTTTGCATTGATGCGCACACCTGCGGAAATCCTGTTAGGCTTATAAAAGAAGGTGGGCCAAAACTTGTTGGTAAAACAATGAGCGAAAAGCGTCAGCATTTTTTAAAAGACTTTGACTGGATACGAAAAGGATTAATGTTTGAACCACGAGGTCATGACATGATGAGTGGTTCAATTTTATATCCACCACACAATCCAGAAAATGATTTTGCTATTTTGTTTATTGAAACTTCAGGATGCTTGCCAATGTGTGGACATGGTACTATAGGAACAATTACCATTGCTATTGAAGAGGGATTGATTACTCCTAAAATACCTGGAAAAATAAAAATGGAAGCTCCTGCTGGTTTGGTAGATATAGAATATCAACAAACAGGTAAAAAAGTAGATTGGGTTAAGCTAACTAACGTGAAAAGTTATTTAGCTGCAGAAAACTTATCTGTAGAATGTCCAGAATTAGGTGAAATTAAGTTTGATGTTGCTTACGGAGGAAATTTTTATGCTATCGTTGACCCACAAGATAATTTTTCAGGAGTTCATGATTTTTCAGCGTCAAAAATTATCCAGTACTCACAAGTAGTAAGACAGCGCATTAATGAAAAATATCCAAATCAATTTATACATCCTGAAAATGAAACTATAAAAGATGTCTCACACATGTTGTGGACAGGAAACCCTATTGATGCTAGTTCATCAGGTAGAAATGCGGTGTTTTATGGTGATAAAGCTATAGATAGAAGCCCTTGTGGTACAGGAACTTCAGCTAGAATGGCACAATTGTATGCAAAAGGAAAACTGAAGATTGGAGAAGATTTTATTCACGAAAGTTTTATAGGTAGTAAATTTATAGGACGTGTTGAAAAAGAAGCAACTTTAGATAATAAATTAGCCATAATACCAAGTATTCAAGGTTGGGCAAAAATTTATGGACATAATACAATAACTATAGATACTGAAGACGATCCTTATGCGTATGGATTTCAAGTGATTTAAGACTGAAACAATGAAACAATGAAATAATGAAATAATGAAATAATGATGTAATTATGGAAAAGTCAGAATTTGTAGAATCAATAAAGAAAAGAACAAAGCAATTAGCTGTCGATATTATTTTGCTTTATGATGAAATTCAGAAAACTGAAGCAACCAGAGTTATTGGTAGGCAACTTATTCGATCTGCAACTTCCACTGCAGCAAATTATAGAGCTGCTTGTATTTCACGTTCAAAAAAAGAATTTTTCTCGAAAATGTCTATTGTAGTTGAAGAGGCTGACGAGACTTTATTTTGGTTAGAAATTTTAAATGATTCTAATTTAGTTTCTGTTGAACATCTTACACCTTTAATGAACGAAGCGCTTGAAATTGTAAAAATAGTTTCTAAAGCTAGAAAAAGTGCAGGAACAATTAATTAATTTTATGAAGCACTATTTCATTAAATCATTAAATCCATGAAGCATTGTATAATAATTGGAGGCGGAATTATTGGTTTATGTTCTGCGTATTATCTTCAAAAGGAAGGTCACCAAGTAACTGTTGTTGACCAATCTGGTATGGACTCAGGAGCTTCTTATGTAAATGCAGGTTATTTGTCACCAAGTCATATTGTTCCACTTTCTGCTCCTGGAGTTATGAAAAAAGGATTGAAATGGATGTTTAATTCATCAAGTCCGTTATATATTAAACCAAGATTAGAATCTGATTTTCTAAAATGGGTCTTAGCGTTTAATAAGTCGTGTAATGCTAATCATGTTAAAAAAGCAATTCCTGCCATAAAATCTATTTCATTGTTGAGTCAGGACTTGTATGATGATATAAAGCAAACTGAGAACTTTTCATTTCATTATGAAAAGAAAGGGCTTTTAATGTTGTGTCAAACAGAAAAAATGCTTGAAGAAGAAGTTAAAACAGCACATTTAGCTAAACAAGAAGGGTTAGATGCATCAGAAATTAGTCTTCAAGAACTGAAAACTTTAGAACCCAACGTCAACATAAATGTTAAAGGTGCAACGTATTATAAATGCGATTCACATACTACACCACATGAGTTTATGGTTGAAATGAAAACATATTTGCAAACTGTAGGAGTTCAATTTCTTTTAAATGAAAAAGTAGAAGATTTAACGGTTGACAACCGAAAGATTTCAGAAATAAAAACAAATAAGCAATCTTTAAAGGCAGATGAATTTGTTTTGGCAGCTGGTTCTTGGAGTAATTTGCTTAGTGAAAAATTAGGTTTAAAATTACTGTTACAAGCAGGAAAAGGCTACAGAATCAATACTACTCAGACTACTGGAATACAAATTCCTTCAATATTAACAGAAGCTAAAGTAGCAGTAACTCCTATGAATGGTTTTACACGTTTTGCAGGTACTATGGAAATAGCAGGAATTAACAATACAATCAACAACACTCGAGTTGAAGCCATTTCTCAAGCTACAACACGTTTTTACCCTAATGTAGAGTTAACCCAAGAAGAAAAGCAAGATGCTGCTTGTGGTTTACGACCAGTAACTCCTGATGGATTACCTTATATAGGAAAATCATCAAAATGTGAAAACCTAACCATTGCAACAGGTCATGCAATGATGGGTTGGAGTATGGGAACAGCAACAGGGAAGTTAGTGTCTGAAATTATTTCAAATCATACAACTTCGCTAGATATTAACATTTTTACTCCAGACAGAAGATTTTAGTAGGTAAAATACTCTAAACCTGTGTTTTGTCGACTTTTCTGCTTTGTAATTTTATCTAGTCTAGCTTTTAAGTAGTTTATCGAAAATCTTTCGGTTTTTTATTTCATTTATAGACATTTACACCATTCCCACCCGATTTTAATAGCACCAGATTTATTGTTTAACCTTATAAAATTATGTTTATGAGTCTTAAAATTACTTGCTACAACAATTTTTTTAAAGTCACTGGTGTACTCGATAGAACTAGTGTAGATGTTTTTCACCATGAATTTAGAAATGTATTCGAAAAGTCTGATGAAATCACCATTAGTATTGAAGGCATTGAAAGCATTGATAGATATGGTGTAAGAGCATTAGCTAAACTCCATAACGAATCTATTACAAAACAAAAACGCTTGTCGATTATTGGTTTTGGATGTAAAGAGTTATACGACCACTTTAAAACTAAAGAAACAGCAGCTTAATTTATAATGCGTTTTTTTGGTGCTTAAAAAAGGCATCAGCTTGTAGTTGCATTAATTCTCGGGCTTTTTTGCGCTTGTATTGATACAACTCGTCTTCCTCAGCAATATCGCTGTAGATTTTATTGTTGATGTCTCTATCTGTTTTTAATAGAACATTTCGTTCGTTAACCTTTTGTTCAACCCAAGTTTTAACAGCAGTTTCAGCATCTTCTAGTTTAAAATCATACTCGCCTTTTGGTGATAATAGTTTTGCAAAAATAGGAGAGGTTTCAATAGCTAAAAACAGTAAAAAGATAAAAAACGAAGGCAGCCAAGGTAGTTTGCCTAAAGCATTTACACGAGCCATTAAACCATCAAAACCATCAATAATAGGTTGCGTGGTTGCAATTTGTGTGTCGTAATTGGTTTTAAGCTGAGTAATTTCAGCTTCAATAGCTTCGATTTTTGTTTTATTATCGGCTTTTAGTTGCTGTAATTCCGCTAGAGCAGTATCATGCTTATCACGTTTTTCTTTGTAAACAGGACCTTTGCCTAGTTTCATGGAACCACTTGTGCCTTCAGCTTCAGTAATGTAGGTGTCGTAAAGGGCATTAACCTCTGTTTCTTTGGTGTTGACTTGATTTCTAAGAAACTCAATATTGTTATCTAATGCTGCAATTTCAGGAGTGTATTGTTCAGCAATTTGATTTTGATTAGCAAGTGTCATGCTATTCTTTTCTTCTAAAAGCACCTGATTGATTTCTTTTTCAAAAATTTTTAATTCCAAGGGTTTAGAAATAACTATAGCTATAATCACTGCTAAAATTATCCTTGGAGAAGCTTGTATAAGCTCATCAATAATATGACCTCTTTTTTTAATGGTTGATACTATAAAACGGTCGAGGTTAAAAATGAGTAATCCCCAAATAAAACCAAAAGCAACAGCTGTAAAATAATTATCAAAAACGGTATAAAGCGCATAACTAGCAGCAATAAATGCCATTACTGCAGTAAAAAATACAGTAGCTCCAATACCTGCAAATTTGTTTTGTTCACCAATAGAACAATTGTCAAGAATATCAGTATCAGAACCAGAACAAATGATGAAGAATTTTTTTAACATAACTGATTCGGTTTTTTGGTTGATGTTTATTAGAACGTAAAAAACACTGAATTGTTACAAAAAAAGCCTTGAAAATTCAAGGCTTCAGGTAATTGTAAGTTTTAAGTGAATCAATTTTTAATGCTAACAGGCGCTTTTGTAATGTAAACTTTAGCTTGTTTTGAATCAGTTTGTTGGGTGGAAATATTAAGTTCGTTATTCTTTTTTAATAAAGCTATGGCTTCGTCTGAAGAAATTGATTTTCCTTCATAATAAAATGCAGCGCCTTTTTTAGCCATGTCAATTATATGGTCTAAAGGTGATTTTGGAGGAGGTGGTGGAGGAGGAACGTCTTGATTCCAATTTTTATTGAACTCACTTACAATTTCATTGTCTTTATATACTTTTGTTATTTTTTGACCAGGAACTACTTTGTCACCATCAACTTGAGTGTCGTTGATTATAGTTCCTTCTTTATTGGTTTCTTGTCCATAACGGTTATAATATTTAGTGTTTCCATTTTGAGTGACATAATAATGAGTGGAATTATTTATAGTTATAAAACCTGTTTTGACTTTTGGGTCTGGAGCTGGTGGAGGTGGAGGTGGAAGCTTTGAGAAATCGGGAAAAGCTTCGGCAGACTCTTTTTGCTCTTTATACATTTTATTATACAAATACTTTACCCTTACAACATCTTTATGCTTCACAATTGGATATTCACTCTCAGAAATTTGAGAATTGATATGTTTAGCAAGGGCATTGTATTCTTCTAACTCTTCTTTAGTTACTCCTTTATTGTTTTTTAACTCAATGACTTTAACTAAAATGAAATCGCTATTAGTTTTTTCATCATATTTATTGGTGTATTTAAAGTTAAATAATAAAAATTCATCAGAGTATTTTAAAAGTTCAGCAACTTCACTATTCAATTTATTGCCTTTAATTAACATAGTTTGAGTTCCTGCAGTTTTAATTGAAAAGTATTTAACTTCATCGGAAAGAACAATGTTTTTGATTTCTTCTTTATGTAAGTTTATAGTACATTTTTGGCATTCAATGTCGTTAATTTTTAGAGTTTTGATTTTTCTTTCGTTTTCATCTTGTTTTGTGATTTTTGCTTTGAGTTTAGATTTTTCAACTAAAGATTTTGAACCAATAACAGTAGTTAAAAAATAGTCGGTTTTTTTATGCAATTCATTTAATTTGTCCAAAAATTCTTTTGAGCAGTTTTCTGTTTTTAAATCGAATGTTGTTAGTTCGAAATCCTTCAATGTCCAATTTTTGGTAATTTCGTTTAAGTCATCTACGTATGTATTGATACTAGATTTTTTGTTACCAATGAAAAGTACGTTGTCAACAGCTTTCATCGTTATTGTTTTTTTGTTTTTTTCTTCAATACCTGATGGTATTAAATTTGTTACTCCAAATTGATCGATCGCTCGAACCTGATTTTCGTATAATGAGAAGCTTAGTTCTAACCAAGCGGTGCCTTTCAACCCATTTAGAAAAACACCAGATTCATTAGGTTCAATCGTAAAGGCAAATTGGTCGGTTTCTAAAGTTTTGCTTTCAGAAAAACCATAATCGGTAAAAGTGTAACTTCGATTTGTATTGGTGTCCAAAAGTAGTTTACTCCATTTACAACCATTTTCACATTTAAGGGTTATTGAGTTTTCATTTTTTTCAATTGTAATAAAAAATTGCGATGATTTGTTTTCATAATTGTTTTCAGTAATTAAAGGTGTAACTTCTTTTACAACCTCTTCTTTCTTACTAAACCCAAAGATTAAAATTGCCAAAAGTGGTAAAACCACTAAGGTTTTAATCCATTTTTTGGTGGATGATGTTTGTGTTTTCATAACTGTAAGTCGTTTTTTGATTGATGAATAATTAATGGCATTGGTAAGTTCGTTACCACCATGTGTTGATGAAAAAGCCAACAATAAATGTTGGTATGTGTTTATTTGTGTACCTTGTTGTAATACGGCTTGGTCAGCTAAGTACTCATGGTTGAGTTTAACGTCTTTTTTTAAGAAGTATATAATCGGATTAAACCAAAACACAATTTGTGAAAGTTCAATAAATAATATGTCTAAGCTATGTTTTTGAGTAGCGTGTGTGTGCTCATGTAATAATACTTCTTCTGGTATTTGATTGTTTTCAAACTTGGTTTTGTTTAAAAAGATATAGCTTAAAAACGTGTGAGGAATTTCAAGATTATTGATTAAAACATTAATGATATTTTTGCTTTTTAGTTTAGGATTGGTCTTTATTTTTACGATGAGTTTTGTGAGGTTAACCATAAACTTGACTAAAAATAAAAGCACTCCTATTCCATAAATACTCCATAATAGTATAGGCCAAAAATTGGTGTTTTGTTCAGTAGGTTGAGTGGTTTCAGGATAAAATACAGGCTCTAGTAAAGGAGGTTGAAATGTGCCTAAAGTATATGTTGGTTCTACATAGGTTGTAATGGTAATAAACGGAATAGTAAACCCTAAAACGGTTGCAAACAATAGGTAGAAACGTTTTAACTGGTGCATGTTTTCACGCTCCAAGATTAACTTGTAAAATAGTAGTAAAACAAGTAAGCAAGCCGATGATTTTAAAATATAATCGAACATGGTTTTTTAGTTTGGTTTCTTTTTTATTTCGCTATCAATTAAAGCTTTTAAGTCTTCAAGTTCTTTTTTTGATAAGTTGGTTTCTTTGGTAAAAAACGATGCAAATTGACTTGCGCTATCATTAAAAAAGTTCTTGATTAACCCATTAACATGCTTAGAGAAGTAATCTTTCTTTTTTACTAAAGGAAAATATTCTCTAGACTTTCCATAGAGTTTATAATCTACAAATCCTTTATCGATCATACGTTTTAAAAGCGTAGCAACCGTTGTTGTAGCTGGTTTTGGTTCTGGGTAAGCATCAAGCAAATCTTTCATAAAAGCTTTTTCTAACTTCCACAGGTGGTTCATTAAATCTTCTTCGGTTTTTGATAAACTCATTATTCTACATATTTAGAATTAACTCTACAAATGTAGAATAAAAAACAAGATAACCAAATTATCCAAAGCTTTATTTTATTAAAATCTATTATATTTGACTAAATTTTACACGGATCCCCAAAATGAAGAAGCTTATTTTTAGTCTGTTAGGTGTTTTTGCATTTGTGTTCGTTACAAGTGCTCAAAACATTTCAGACATTATAAATGAAGTTAATTTAGACTCTCTTCAACTCACCTTAAGAGAATTTTCAGGTGAGCAATCGACTGTTGTTAACGGAAATACAGTAACAATTCTTAATAGGCAACAAGCTAATAACGATTTGGCAGCAGACTATTTGGTTCAAAGGTTTGAGCAAATGGACAACATTACTGTAGTAGCTCAACAGTTTGACTCTAACGGTAGAAATGTAATTGCAACTCAAGTGGGAAAGACCAATCCTGACGATATTTATATTATTTGTGCGCATTATGATACGGTTGCTGATTATTGTGCTGATGATAATGCTAGTGGAGTTGCAACTGTACTAGAAATTGCTCGTATTTTATCGACACAATGCTTAGATAATACTATTGTTTATGCTCTTTGGGATGAAGAAGAAATAGGCTTACTAGGTGCAAATTATTACGCTACTCAAGCAGCTTCAAATGGTGATAATATCTTGGGCGTTTTAAACATTGATATGATGGGTTATGATGGCAATGATGATAACGATTTTGATATCGATGTTAGAGATTTTGGCAATTCGCTTGCTATGAAAGATGACATTATTGCGGTTTTAGAAGATCCTACCTATGGTTTTACTTTAAATGTTAATGTTGTAAATCCTGGAACAACAGCAAGTGATCATGCTAGGTTTTGGAATCAAGGTTTTACAGCTGTTTTAGTAGGAGAATCTTGGGAAACTAATGACGAAACACCATTTTACCATTCTTCAAATGATAGGTACAACACGTTAAACTTTCCGTATTATCATGAATTAGCTAAGCTTATTATGGGTTATATGGTTACTAAGGCAAATTTGATTGATGTTGATAATACAATTACGCAAAGCCCAAGTACATTAACTTCTAATGATGCTTCCGCATCATATCAATGGTATAATTGTGATACAAACACTGCATTGTCAGGTGAAACAGGGCAAACTTTTACACCAACTGTAAATGGTAATTATGCTGTTGAAGTCACCAATGGAAGTTGTTCAGAGTTTAGTGTTTGTGTGAGTTTTAATTCGTTGAGTTTAGAACCGTTTTCTAATTCTGAAATAAGTGTTTTTCCAAATCCTGTAAAAAGTAAACTCAATATCGATATTTCTTTTGAAGAGCCTTATGAATTTACTCTTTATGATGTTGGAGGTAAATTGCTTTTAAATAAATCAGAAATTAAGGGTTCAACAACTTTGAAAACAAAAGATTTGCCTAAAGGAATTTATTTTTTAAAAGTATCGTCTTCTAATAAATCAGGGACTTATAAAATTGTTAAGGAGTAACTTTTTGTAAAAAGCATAAAAAAACCGTTCAAGAAATTGAACGGTTTTTTATTACTATTATTTAGAAAGCTCAGTAAAATACTTATAAAATAAAGGAATAGTTTCGATGCCTTTAAAATAATTCCACACACCATAATGTTCGTTTGGTGAATGAATAGCATCACTATTTAAACCGAATCCCATTAAAATAGTTTTACTTTTCAGTTCTTGCTCAAAAAGAGAAACAATTGGAATACTTCCACCACTACGTTGAGGTATTGGTGTTGTTCCAAAGGTGTCTTGATAAGCTTTTGAAGCTGCTTGATAACCTATGCTATCGATAGGAGTTACATAGCCTTGTCCACCATGATGAGGTTTCACTTTCACTTTTACTCCTGCTGGAGCTATACTTTCAAAATGAGTTTTAAATAACTGGGTGATGTCCTCCCAATCTTGATGAGGTACTAAACGCATTGATATTTTGGCGTAAGCTTTACTAGCAATAACTGTTTTAGCGCCTTCTCCAGTATAACCTCCCCAAATACCATTAACATCAAGAGTTGGTCGTATTGAGTTGCGTTCGTTAGTAGTATATCCTTCTTCTCCATAAACAGCATCAATATCTAAAGCTTTTTTGTAGTCTTCTAATGAAAAAGGTGCTTTTGCCATTTCAGCACGTTCTGCATCTGATAAATTTTCAACCTTATCATAAAATCCTGGGATGGTAATATGATTGTTTTCGTCATGAAGAGATGCAATCATTTTGGTTAACACATTTATTGGGTTAGCAACAGCTCCTCCATATAAACCAGAGTGTAAGTCTCTGTTAGGTCCAGTAACTTCAACTTCTACGTAGCTTAACCCTCTTAAGCCTGTTGTAATAGAAGGTACATCTTTAGCAATCATTCCTGTATCAGAAATTAAAATGACATCATTTTTTAATTTCTTCTGGTTGTTTTTAACAAATTTTGAAAGGTTAACGCTACCAACTTCTTCTTCACCTTCAATCATAAATTTCACATTACAAGGTAGTTGGTTGGTTTTAGTCATAAACTCCATAGCCTTAACGTGCATATACATTTGGCCTTTGTCATCGCAAGCTCCACGCGCAAAAATAGCACCTTCAGGATGAAGTTCGGTTGCTTTTATTACTGGCTCAAAAGGCGGTGAAGTCCATAGCTCAATAGGGTCTGGTGGTTGTACATCATAATGACCATACACTAAAACGGTAGGTAGGTTTTTATCAATTATTTTTTCGCCATAAACGATTGGGTAACCTTCGGTTTCGCAAACTTCTACATGGTCACATCCAGCAAGCTCTAAGCTGGTTTTAATAGCATCAGCAGTTTTTAAAACATCATTTTTATAAGCTGAGTCAGCGCTAATAGAAGGTATTTTGAGTAAATCAATCAACTCATTTAAAAATCGATCTTTATGTTCTTCAATATAAGATTGAATATGTTGCATTTGTTATATTTTTTTGAATTCTCCCAAAAATACAAAATCGAGGACGATTTTTTAGTAAATAAAGTTATTTGAATATTGAAACTATTGTTTATATTTGCATCCCGAAACTTCGGAGAATAAATGCAGGCGTGGTGGAATTGGTAGACACGCTAGACTTAGGATCTAGTGCCGCGAGGTGTGAGAGTTCGAGTCTCTCCGCCTGTACAAGACAAGAAAGCTTCAGTTAAATACTGAGGCTTTTTTTGTTTTTCATAGTTATGAACTTGCCTCTAAAGACTCATATTACTTTTTATTATAATTTAACTCAATAGTCTTTATATTTTAAATAATTGTAATTCAGTTTTTTAAATTTAAAAATATTGTTTAATTAATGAAAGTCACACATGTTATTTTTGTTTTCTTTCCTTATATTGAAATTTTAAAAAGTTTATTTGTTTTTCTAATATAACAATTAATGAAAGCATCAGAACAATGGGTAACTTTTATGGCAATTTTATTGGTGGTTTATGCTGCTGTAATTTTGTTTTTTGTAATAAGAGGAGCATTAAAAGCAAAGAACATCTCTGATTTTGCTGTAGGGAATATAAAGTTTCCGTCTTGGGTTGTTGGACTTTCTTTGGCAGCTTCCATGACTAGTGCTGCTACTTTTATAATAAATCCAGGTTTTATTGCTCTATATGGAATTTCAGGAGTATTGTCTTTTGGTATTGTTTTACCAATTGCAGCTTTTGTGTCATTAATTGTACTTACTAAAGGCTTTGCAAAATATGGACATAGTGTTAAAGCAACCACTATGGCACAATGGATGGGACAACGATATAAAAGTAAGTCGTATGCCTTTTTTATGGCTGTTTTGGCATTACTTTTAATAACATTTATTGTACTTATCAATGTGGGATTAACGCAGGTAATTTCAAAATCGTTAAATACAGAGCCGTTTTACGTGTTGTTGGGTATTACTGTTTTTGTGTTTGGTTATATGATGTTTGGTGGTGCTAACTCTATGGTATATACCAATACCATTCAAGCCATAATTATGTTTTTTGTGGCGTTGGTTTTAATAGGTTCTGGTTATGAGTTTTTTGAAAATGGAGTAACGGGTTTTATCGAAAAGTTGGGTGGTATTGATGAAAACTTAACTAAACCCACAAATACAAGTAGTTTTTTGTTTAGGGATTATTTTGAAATTATTCTTGCTCAAATAATTATTGGTGTTGCTATTGTTTGTCAGCCACATATTATCACAAAATCATTACTTTTAAAAGATTCTAAAAAGATAAATAAATACCTCTTTAGTGGTATTATGTTTATGGTTGTTTTCTTTTTGGTTGTAGTTGTTGGCTTGTATGCGAGGTTAACGTTTCCTGATTTGAAAGTTAATGGAACAGCCTTAAAAATGGATGAAATTATTCCTACCTATGTTGTAGTGAAATTCTCTGTTGGACTTGGAATGTTTATAGTTGTTGGGCTTATTTCAGCAGGATTATCTACCTTAGAAAGTTTAATACAGTCGCTTTCGGTTACTATTACCCAAGATATACTACAGCCAATTTTTAAAGAACGTGTTTCAAAGCATTCGGTTTTGGTAAATAAAGGAGTGATAGTTATTTTAGGACTTGTGAGTTTTGTATTAAGTTGGAATCAAATTGTAAACCCAGACGTAAGTGTCGCTATTTTTGCTCAAAATGGTGTTTACGCTTATTTTGCTGCTGCTTTTGTACCAGTACTTTTTGGAATGTTCTTAAAAAATGTTCCGCTTAAAGCTGTTTTTGCAGCAAGTATTGTTGCTTTGGTAGTTCATTTCGGGATTTACTACGGAAGACTCACTTCCTATATGCAAGAGCCAGTAAATAATCCAGGGATTCCTGCTGCTATTGCTATTGTGAGTTCGGTTGTAGTAGGCTATTTGTTGTACTATTTTAATAAGAAAAAAGATGACCACAGACACGTTGGATTGGATAGCTAAATGGGCAGATTATACACCTGATAAAATTGCTGTAACGTCTTTTGACAGCGAAGAAAAATACACTTATAGTCAAATCCATGTTTATGCGAATAGACTTGTCGAGAAATTTGAAGAATTAGGTCTTCAAGAAGGAGATAGAATTGCTGTTTTGGCAGAGCATAGCTTGCATTACATTGTATTGTTGTCTGCTTGCCAACGAAGTGGGATTATTATTGTGCCTTTAAATTATAGGTTATCCTTAAGCGACATTGAAATGCTGTTTTTAGATTGTAGTCCTGCTCTATTGCTTTATAGTGAGAACCAAAAAGAAAAGCTCGGGCAACTTTCAATTCCTTTACCAAAGACTATTCATTTAGATGTTATAGAACGTTATTACAAGGATGGAGTAGATGTTAAACCAATTGCAGTTCAAATAAAAGAGAAGAATCCTATTTTTATTTTTTATACATCAGGCACAACAGGAAGACCAAAAGGAGTTATTTACACTAACAAAATGATGTTTTGGAATAGCCTAAATACCTCAATGCAATTAGGTATAACATTTCGTGATTCAACCATTAATACATTACCTCCTTATCATACTTCTGGATGGAATATTTTTATAACTCCTCTATTACATAAAGGAGCTCAAATAGATATGGTTGAAAAGTTTGATGCCGAACGTATATTGTGTTTGTTGGAGCTTAATAAAACTACACTTTTCATGGCATTACCAACTATGTTGGCAATGATGCAAAAAACAGAAGTGTTTAATCGCGTAAATTTAGAGCACCTACGATTTATAATTTCTGGAGGAGAAACTGTATCGCCTAGTCTTTTAAAGCTTTGGAAAGAAAAGAAAGGTATATCAATTAGACCAGGATATGGTTTAACTGAAGCTGGACCAAGCATTACGTCTTTACATCACGACATAGCTATGACTAAACCTGAGTCTATCGGTAAGCCTAATTTTTACTTAAAAACAAAAATAGTTTTATCTACTGGCCGCAAAGCAAGAGTAAATGAGGTAGGGGAATTTTGTATTAAGGGTAATATTGTTTCACCAGGTTACTGGAACAATTCTACCGAAACCAATAATAAAATTAAAAACGGCTGGTTGCATACTGGAGATTTAGTGACAAAGGATAAAGATGGATTTTTATTTTTAAAAGGACGACAAGATGATATGTACATTTCTGGAGGTGAAAATGTTCATCCACAAGAAATTACTGCAACATTATTAACATGTGAAAATGTTATGAAAGCTACAGTTTTAAGTGTTGACGATCCTGTTTGGGGGCAGTGTGGAGTAGCTTTTGTAGTGTTAGAAAACGAAAAATCTTTAAAAAAAGTAAAAACCTTTGTAAACAAGAAATTGGCATCGTTTAAACGGCCAAAACATATAATTATATTAGATGAAATTCCATTAACTAGTGTAGGGAAAATCTCTAGAAAAAAGCTACTGGCATATTACAAAGTGTATAAAGCTAAATTACAACCTTAAACTTAAAAAAAATGAAGCAAATAATTTTAATGCTAATTATACTACCTTTAGTTACGTATGCACAAACTTGTGATAAAATAATGAAAAACATAGTCTCCAAATACGAATACGAAACACACTTTGTTAATCTAGATACTATTGAAATTGCCTATATTAAAGAAGGTAAAGGAGAAAAAACTCTTTTATTTGTTCATGGTTTAAGTAGTAATGCAGGTGCATGGTCAAAAAACATAAAAACCTTAAAGGAAAATTTTACATGTGTTGCTTTGGATTTACCTGGATATGGTAAGTCGTCAAAACCCGAAAATGCTAGTTATACACCATCTTATTTTGCAAAAACCATAACAGCATTTATTGATGAGTTAAAATTAAAAAATGTTATTCTTATAGGTCATTCAATGGGAGGGCAGGCAGCCATTAAATTAGCAATTAATTCACCTGAAAAAATAGATAAGTTGATTTTGGTCGCTCCTGCAGGAATAGAAACATTTTCTGAAGCGCACGGAATTATTATGAAAACAATGTTTACACCTGAATTTGTTGCGAGTACAAATAACGAACAGATTAAAAATAATTATGCGCTTAATTTTTATAAGCAACCCAACGAAGTAGATAAAATGATTGAAGATAGAATTGCTATTAAAGAAGCAATAGATTTTGAAGCACATTGTATAGCAATTTCAAAAAGTATTGCAGGCATGTTGAATGACCCTGTTGTAGATGATTTGGCCAAAATACCTCATAAAACATTAGTGCTTTATGGTAAAAATGATAGGTTGATACCTAATCGTTATTTTCATCCAGACTTAGATGTAGCTAAAGTTGGGGAAAAAGCAAAAGAGCTAATAATGAATAGCCAGCTTAACTTTGTTGAAGAAAGTGGACATTTTTTGCAGTTTGAGCAATCAGAAAAAGTGAATTTTTTAATTAAAGAATTTATTGAAAAAGATTAATTCATGAAGATTAAACTCAAAAAATTTACAGAGTTTAGCAAAACAATTCTACCTAACGAAGCTAAATACTTAGCTTCAGAACACTTATTTACTGATGATGAGAAAACCGAAATTATAAATCGTTTAGCAAAAAGTGCTATAAGTAATACCTCAAAAGCGAATTTTGACACAAACATAGACAAACGTAAGTACTCCTATGTAAAAAACTGGATACTAAAAAAACTAGAAAGTATAGACGTTGATGAAACAGCTAAATGGATTCTAGATTTAAAGAAAAAAATTCTTTTAGATGCAATTGTTTCTTCAGAAGAAAAAGTGTTTTTAAACTTTTTAAGTCGTTACAAAACAGTGGGCTATAATTTTCAAATTGTTTATGAGTTAGCCCAAGAGTACAAGCCTTATTTACTAATTCGGTTACGCTACAAAGACCACGAAACTGTAGCTGGTTTTTTAGAAAACTATTCTGAAGATTATAAAAAATCAAAATCAATTCAGCAAAAGCTGTATAGTGCAACAACCGAAATAACAAGTCAATACACCCAAAAAGAAAATGAAACTAAATATTGGGAGCCGTGGCTTTTAGAGGTTTTTAAAACTGAAAATGTTGATGGCAGAAACAGGTACATGGCATTTATTACTTTGGCTTTTTTGTACACAAACTATAATGAAAGCTCAAAACTAAAACTATTGTTCGATGAAATTGATGGGTACTTTAGTAATGGTGAGATGTACTCAAGGCGTTTGTTGTCTAATTATTATGCTAGTAGAGTGCTTATGCATTCTAAAGAAAATGAATTAGATTTAGCCGAGTATTACGCATACCTTTCCATAAGACGTTACAATAACGATACATTAATGTATGTAAACAATCTAGTAGCTATTCTGCTAAAAAATAATAAACCAAAAGAAGCCAAAAAGGTTCTAGATAATTACCATCAGCTTTATAAGGAGTCTTATAACTATCATCAAAAAATTGGCTTTTGTTCTTATAAAATAAGAGTGCTAAATCAACTCGACCAAAATAAGTTGGCCGAGGAAATCGCTATTAATTTTTTAAAACAGTATAAAAAGGAAGTTTTAAAACATCGTTGGCATCACTTTTTCACTTCTTACTTTAATGTATTAATAGCAAATGAAAAGTATAAGGAACTGCTTAAAATTGCAACAGTTTATAATATTTCGTCTAAAGAAACCGATCGAAAAATAATGCCTAATTATGTGCCAAACATATCATGGAGTATATCCTTGTCAAAATACATGGAAGGGCAAATAAATTCTTCAAAATTATTAGAAGAAATCAAAGTGCCATTACTGGGTTTAAATCCTACAAAAAGCCAAAAAATGGTACTTGTTCAAGTTATAGATACACTATCAAATAATCTTCCTGAAGCTTTTTTGAAGCTAAAGTCACACCTTTAATTTATAGTTGTTTTTAGCTTTAATTAAGTTAATATTCAGGCAATTCACTATTTTACAATTCTAAAGTCGCAGTCAATAACTTTTACTTTTATTTTTAAATCCATTTATATTCATAATAGATTGCAAGCATAACTTAATTAGCGATAAATCATGAAGAAAATACTACTACTAACAATTTTAATGATTACTGGTTTTGCCTATGCACAAGATTCTGGTAAAATAGGAGGGACAGTTGTTGATTCAAATGGAGTTCCATTGCCAGGAGCTACCATTCAAATAGTTGAATTAAACTTAGGAGCTGTAACAGATTTTAATGGTAAGTACAGTCTTGAAAATGTCCCAGAGGGCGAACATTCAATTACAGTGTCTTTTGTAGGTTATAAAGCATATAAAGAAAATGTTACTGTTATTGCTGGTCAAACTACCGAATTAAATATAACACTTCAAGAAGGTGAAAATGTTTTAGATGAAGTAGTTATTACCGCTGGAAAAAAACTCCAAAAAATCACAGATGTACCAGCAACTGTTGAAGTTATTACAGCTAAGGAAATAGCTGAATTTCCAAGCTTTAATATAGGCGAAATGGCATCGAGACAAAAAGGAGTTGATTTTGTTAGGACAGGAGTTTTAGGAACAGGAATTAATATTCGTGGTTTTAATTCGGCATTTAATTCAAAAAACCTACAAATTACTGATGATAGAGTATCTATGCTTATTGCAACAGGATTACCTTATGGGTCGTTTTCTACGGTTACAAAAGATGATATAGAGCGCGTAGAGATTTTGTTGGGTCCTAACGGAACACTTTATGGACCAAATGCTCATAACGGATTGGTAAGTACAATTACAAAAAACCCAAGAACATCAGAAGGTACAACTTTGGTATTTGGTGCAGGTAATCAAAATGTAATCACAGGTAGGTTAAGGCACGCTCAAGTTATTAATGATAGATTGTCTTTTAAAGTGCATCTAGAAAGAACAGCAGGAAAAGAATTTAACTATGTAGACTCAGTATATGTTGGTACAACAGCTTATAACGAACATAATTTAGATAGAGATTTTGATGCGCTTAAATATGGTGGAGCAGTACATTATAAAACAGGAAAACAATCAGAATTGATAGGGTATTATGGCCATAGCAATAATACTAATTTAGCTGTAACAAACGCAGGGAGAAATCAAATTAAAGATTGGACATTGGATATTGCACAATTAAAATTTGTGTCAAAAAACTTCTTTGCAAATACATATTATACTTGGAGTAGAACAGATGAAACTTACGCAATAAACCAACGTACGCAAAACTATGTGTCGTTTATAGAAAATGGTTTTTCTGAAGATGAAGCTTGGAGTCGTGCACTTTATGAACAATGGGTTCCAGCGTTTGGTATAGCTATTCCTAGAGGTGCTTTATTTAAAGATGCTTCTGAAAGGTTTAATGGAGAAGCACAATACAATAATAATTGGAACAATTTTTACCTTACTGTAGGAGCACAATATCAATTGGATATGGCAGATTCTGAAGGAACATATCTCTTGGATGCTGATGGTCCAATTGAGATTGGTCAAGCAGGTGTATATAGCCAGTTTGAATACAAGTTAGACAGTGGGTGGAACTTCTTATTAGGTTTAAGAGCAGACAACCATGATTTATATGGAACAAATTTTTTACCTAAAGCTGCTGTTACCAAGTCTATCGATGCAGGAACATTTAGGTTAACTTATGGTAGAGGTATGGCAGTACCTTCTATACTTAACTTAAAAGGAAATCTATTTGGAGGATTGGTTTTAGGAAATGGAGAAGGGTTTACATTAACAGATGGTACAAAAATTAATGCTTTAGAAGTTGAGACCATCAACTCTTTTGAGCTTGGTTTTAAAGGAAAAATCTCAGATAAATTGTTTATAGATGCAAGTGCATATTACAATATGTCTGAAAACTTTATAAGCCCTTTAAGAAATATTGTAGATGCTGAAAACGGAAATTTTGTAACTCACATAGGAGATACACCAGTTGACGAAGTATCACCAGGAGCAAGTACCTCGGCATTTTTATTAACCTATAGTAATTTTGGTAGTGTTGATACTTATGGTTTTGATTTGGGTCTAAACTATTACTTTACTGATGCATTGAGAGCATCATTAAACTACTCTTACTTCGGCAGAAGTTTAGATACAAACGATCTTGATAATGATGGAAACTTAGATGGAGTAGTTTTAGAGAGTGAATTACCTATAAATACTCCAGCAAACAAAGCTAACATTGGCTTGCATTATAGCACAGATAAATTTTATGGAGCCATATTTGGTCGTTGGATACAAGACTATGATTTCTTCTCAGGTATCAATGTAGCTGCTGAAACTCAAGATATGGATGGTGATGGTGTAAATGAAATTGTCGAAAACGCTCAGGTTGGAAGAACTTGGAATTATGGTCAGCTAGGAGGTTTTACTGTTGATGCCAATTTTGGATATAATCTAAATGAAAATGTGTCTTTAGGAGTTAATGTAACTAACTTATTTGATACAGATATTAGAGAGTTTGTAGCTTCTCCAACAATAGGAAGATTGATTTCTTTTGAACTTAAGTACAATTTAAACTTCTTTAATAAGAATAAATAATAGAGACTAAAATGCCAAAAGAAATAAATATAAAGCCTATTTCTTTGGACTATTCTGATACTGGTAACAATAATAACAAAACGTTATTATTGTTACATGGATTAGGGTCAACTAAGTTAGATTGGCAGTTTCAAATTGCGCCATTTTCTAAAGAGTATAGAGTAATAGCTCCAGATTTGCGAGGACATGGTAAATCGTTTCAAGAAAACTTGAACTATGGTGTAGATATTATGGTTGAAGATGTGGTTAGTCTTTTAAATCAGTTAAACCTTAGTAAAGTTACACCAATTGGTTTTTCAATGGGTGGAGCTGTTGCCTTTCAATTAGCATGTTCTTATCCAAATTTGGTAGACAAGATGGTTATTGTTAATAGTGGTCCAGATTTTAATGGAATGGGAAAATTAGGAGATGATTTATTGAATAGTAGAACAGCTTATTTAAAAACAAAAGGGTTAGAAGCTTTGGCTAAAGAAATAGCCTTTAATATGTTTCCAGAACCACAACAAGAAATGTTAAGAAATGAGTTTGAAAAGCGCTGTGCTGCAAATAATTTTGAGGCTTATTATCAGTCATTTGTTACCTTGATGGAATGGGGACTTGGTACTAAGCTCAAAGAAATAAAAACCAAAACATTAGTTATAGCTTCAGATATGGATTATTCGTCTGTGGATTTTAAAGAAGCCTATGTGTCAAGAATGCAAAATGCACAACTAGAAGTAGTAAAAAACTCAAGACATGGAGTTGTTTTAGATCAACCAGATGCATTTAATGAAATTGTTTTAGATTTTTTAAAAAATGAATAGAGTTGCATTAATAACAGGAAGTACAAGCGGTATTGGTTTAGGTATAGCGAGGCATTTTGCTGAAAATCAATATAATATTATGTTTCACGGTTTAGAAACAAATGGATTAGAGATAGCAACTCAAATTGGAGCTAAAAATAATGTTGAAGTAGCGTTTTCCAATGCTAATCTCATGCATTCCAATCAAGTTGAGAAATTAGTAGAACAAACCTATAACACTTTTGGAAGAATAGATGTTTTAATAAATAATGCTGGCATACAGTATGTTTCACCAATTGATAAGTTTCCTAACGAAAAATATGAAGCTATTATTGCTCTTAATATGAATGCGTCATTTTATGCCTCTAAAGCAGCTTGGAAATACATGAAAGCACAAAGTTTCGGAAGAATAATAAATATTTCTTCGGTTCATGGATTACGAGCTTCCGAATATAAGACGGCTTATGTAACTGCAAAACATGGTGTAATAGGAATGACAAAAGTATTAGGTCTAGAAGGAGCTCCATATAATATAACTTGTAATGCTATTTGTCCAGGTTATGTACGTACACCGCTTGTTGAAAAACAAATACCAGATCAGGCGAAATCTCATAACATGTCTGAAGAGGATGTCATAACCAAAGTCATGCTAAAAAAACAAGCGGTAAAGTCTTTTGTTCCAATTGAAGCTTTGGCAGATATGGCTTTACTGTTATCAAAAGAATCATCATCAACTATTACAGGAACTGAATTCGTTCTTGATGGAGGATGGACAGCGCAGTAAAAAGATTATTTGAATTGGTTTAATTTTAAGTGAAGCCACCTGGAAAGCAATTGGTAAGATGACGTTTTTCAGTTGGCTTTTATAGTATTGATTTTAACTGAACACTAGAAGATTCTAATCCTTCACCTGAAACGGTAAGCGTAATATCTCCTGCTTCCTTTGTGGATTGTACCAAAACAACAAGCTTTCCACTAAATAGTTTCATGGTTGGTAAATGAAACTGCTCCAATGAGGTAGCATTTCCATTACAAGCTGCTCGATACCTTCCATTGCCTGTTACTTCAAATTTTAACTGATTAGTTGCTGTAGGACAAGGAATCCCATTTTCATCCACAACTGAAACGGTTACAAAAGCAAGATCTTCGCCATTGGCTTTTATAGGTGTAGTGTTAGGTTCTAAAATTAGTTGATGCGGTTTACCTGAAGTTTTAATCTCTTTTTCAGCAGTTGGATTTCCGTTGTCATCTAGTGCTACTACTTTTAAAGTTCCAGGTTCGTATTTTACGTCCATCCACATTAAGCGATAGCGATGTTGCGGTGAACTATTATTTTTGGTTTGAATACCCAAACTTTTTCCGTTCAAAAATAATTCAGCGCTGTTGTAATTGGTATAAACAAAAACAGGTGTTGTTACGCCTTCGCGACCTTCCCAATTCCAATGTGGTAAGATGTGTAAGGTTTCGTCTTTGGTATTCCATCTGCTTCGGTACAAATAGTAACGGTCTTTTGGTAAGCCTGCTAAATCATTAATTCCAAAATACGAACTACGTGATGGCCACACTTCGTCATAAGGTGTTGGTTCACCTAAATAATCAAAACCAGTCCAAACAAATTCGCCTAAAACCCAAGGTTTGTCGTCTTGTAATATAAAATCGTCTTCTGGAAGGTTAGACCAGCTGCAATATTCCAAATCATAAGAAGAAGATTGGTAATCGTCATGTTGCACCATACTGCCTTTTTCAACAGGAAAATGGTAAATACCACGAGAACTTACGGTTGAAGCTGTTTCTGAACCTAGAATAAACCCTTGCGGAAAACGCTCGTAAGCTTCTTCATATAAATGCACACGATAGTTTAGTCCTGGAATATCCATAATAGCACCAAACCCAGACTCCATAACCGCTTTTACTTGGTCCATACCTACAGTAACAGGTCGTGTTGGATCCTCACGATGAAAAATGTCCTGTAGCCATTTAGCTCGTTTTACACCTTCGCTTCCCCATTGGTCTGGTACTTCATTTCCAGAACTCCACATGACAATAGAAGGATGATTTCTTGTAGCGCGCACTAAATTGACCACGTCTTTTTCAGCATAATCATCAAAATAGAGGTTGTAACCATTTTCTACTTTTGGTTTTTTCCATTCGTCAAAGCTTTCGGCTAAAAATAGAAATCCCATTTCGTCACACAATTCCAGTTGTTCAAAAGATGGCATATTGTGGGAACTCCTAATAGCATTTGCTCCCATATCTTTTAATATTTCTAACTGACGTCTTAAAGCTGAGGTGTTGACTGCTGTTCCTAAAGGGCCTAAGTCATGATGTAAACAAACTCCTTTAAACTTGGTTGGCTTTCCGTTAAGAGAAAAACCAGTATTTCGGTCGTAGTTGATGTCACGAATACCAAATTTGGTAGTGACTTCATCCTTTAAAGTATTACCCACATACAATTTTGAAATAGCTTTGTATAAATAAGGATTTTCAGTATCCCACAGTTTTGGGTTTTTTACGGCAATGTTTTGTTCGAATTGGTTACCGAAACGCGTAGTCGTTTCATTTGAAACAACTTCATTGCCTTCGGCATCAAAAATAGTGGTAACAAGTTTTAAGTTATCTCCAGTAACGTTGGTTTTTACATTTACTTGAGCAACCTCTTCATTAATATTTGGCGTTGTAATGAAGGTTCCCCATTGGTCAATACTTTCTTGATTTTTTAAAATAACACGTACATTTCTGTATAAGCCAGCTCCAGGATACCATCTTGAAGATTTTCCTTTGTTGTTGAGTTTTACTGAAAGTGAATTGTTTGTAGATTGTACGTGTTCAGAAATATCAAAATAGAAATAGGCGTAACCATATTTCCATTCACCCACTTTTTTACCGTTTACAAACACTTCAGGTTCGCTCATAGCGCCTTCAAACAAAATCAAAACCTTTTTACTTTTATCATAATTAGGAACATCAAAGGTATTTCTGTACCAAGCTTCACCAATGTAAGGCAAAGCTCCAGTTCGTCCTGTTTTTTCTGTGGCTACTTCTTCTCCATTTTGGGTAATTGCTACTACTTGCTTGTCAATTTCTTTGTCAAACGGTCCGTAAATAGCCCAATCGTGTGGTACGGTTATGGTTTCCCAATTTGCATCGTCAAAATCAACAGAAACAGCATCTGGAAAGCTGCCTTTTTGGAATTTCCAGCCTTCTTTTAAAGTAATAATTTCAAGAGTGGAAGACTCCTTTTTAGTTTTTGAACAGCTTAAAATTATGATTGATAAGAAAAGAAGAAGTGCTTTAGTTTTCATGTTTAATTGCCTTGTGAACCGTTATAAAATTGCATGCCTAAAGTAGCTTGATAATTATGATCAAAAAGTGTAGCGTTGTCCCAATGAGAACCTTGAGCCCATTGCGTGGAGCAGCTAGTAGAAACCCAAGCAGGTTCCCAATACACAATACCTTCTCCACCTGCATTTTCTACGATGCTTTGGAGTTGATTTAAATACCCTAATTGACCTTGTTGAGTAGCAGGATAACTAGAAACTAAAGCGTCGTTTCCAAGAATGTTATTGGCACTATCGGCATTTACCATTGTAAACGGATAAGCAGTTTCTACAATCATTAGGCGTTTGTTGTAGGTGTTGATTAATGTGCTTAGGGCAGAACCCACGTTGCTTAAATTGTAATCGCTCCATATTGGATAATAGGAAAGCCCAATCCAGTCATAATCACTTACACCTGCATTGGTTGCTTGTTCAAACCACCACAAACCATTTTCAGGTTGAGCAATGTGAAGCATGATTTCAATGTCTTTGTTTTTGGCAATAGAAATATCCCTAACTGCTTCAATGCCTTTATTTATCAAATGCGAATTTCTAGTCCAATCTATAGGCCAAACGAGTTCACCTTGTTGTAAAATCATACCATTTATTTCATTACCTACTTGTACTATTTCTGGTAATAAGTTGTCGTTAGATAGTGTTTCTAAAGTATCATAAGTATATTCATAGAGTAAATTACCCAAAGCTTCTGTGTTGTCGATTTCATTTATCCAAGCTGCTGGAATTTCCTGGGTACTTGGATCTGCCCAAGTATCGGAATAATGAAAATCTAAGAGTACATCCATTCCTTTTGCTTTAGCACGTTGTATGGTTTCTTTTACATCCTGAAAATTGGAATAATTAGTCCAAGTTGGATTGTGCCATAAACGCACACGTACCAAGTTTGTTCCTGCTTCTTGAAAAATAGTAAAAGGATCTTTAGTAGCTCCGTTTGCATCTTTGTACGTAGCTCCGCAGTCTTCCATTTCGTTTACGTAAGATAAATCTGCACCATAATAAAAACTATCTTCAATAGGTGCTGCATCGTCATCAGTAGGGTCTTGACTAGTATTGTTAGTATCAGACGAACACGCTAAAGCTGAAAACAAGAGCAAATTGAGTAAGTATATAAGTTTTGTTAATTTCATAATTATCAATCAGTTTGATGATTAAAACATTTGAAAATATTGTTGTTTGATGCGAATTTAAAAATTATTTCTTTAAAACCCTACCAGTACCTACCGGTTTTTATATCTTTGTCACATGAGTATTATTTCAGTTTCAGAACAAATTGGAGCGCCAAAGTATAAGCAAATTATAACTTCAATTGAAGATGGTCTAACTAGTGGGTTGCTCAAAAAAGGAGATAAGCTGCCTTCTATTAATAGCATTAGAAATAAGTTTTCATTGTCTAGAGATACTGTTTTAATGGCTTTTAATGAATTGAAAATGCGAGGAATTGTTGAGTCAGTTTCAGGTAAAGGTTATTACATAAAAAGTGAAAATATAGATGTGAAACGAAAAGTATTTCTGCTTTTTGATGAACTTAATGCGTTTAAGGAAGATTTATATAATGCTTTTTTAGAGGAATTAAATGATAACATTCAAGTAGATATTTTTTTTCATCATTTTAGTTTTGATGTTTTCCAAAAGCATATTTATGATAGTATAGGAAATTATAATTACTATGTAATTATGCCTGCAAATATGGGTCAAACCCAAATGGTAATTGACAAACTTCCAGAAGATAAAGTTTATATTCTGGACCAAATGCCAGAAGAATTACAACACTATCCATCTATTCACCAAAATTTTGAAAATGACATTTTTAAGAGTCTAAATGACGCATTTCACTTAATTAAAAAGTATGAAAAAGTGGTGTTGTTATTTCCAAATTTAAAACAGCCTAAAGGCATGTTAAATGGTTTTCAAAAATTTAGAAAGTCTATTGATTTTCCGTGTGAAGTTATTGATTCGTTAGACAATAGAATACCTAAAAAAGGAGAAGTGTATCTAGTTTTAGACGATTATGATTTAATACTTCTGATAAAAAAAATAAAAGAGCAACAATTAAAAACAGGAAATGATATAGGTATTATTTCATATAATGATACGCTTTTAAAAGAAGTGGTAGATGGAGGAATAACAACTATTTCAACTGATTTTAAAGCCATGGGAAAGCGATTAGCTCAAATGTTGATGAAAGAAGAAAAGCAAAATATTGAAAACCCAAATACACTTATTATAAGACATTCATTGTAATATTTTAAACGCTAATGAATCCAAAGTTAACAGCAGAAATCGTAAAAAGATTTCAAGATAAATTTAAAACTCAACCTTTAGTGTTGCATTCTCCAGGACGTATAAATTTAATTGGTGAGCATACCGATTATAACGAAGGATTTGTATTTCCTGCCGCAATAAACAAAGGTATTGTTGGAGCAATAGAAAAAGCTGAAAAACCATATTGCACTGTAATAGCTAATGATTTAGACGAGGAGTACGAATTTTCATTAAACACAATCAAGCCAATTGCTAATGGTCAATGGCGAAATTTTGTTGTAGGTGTTGTAGGCGAATTACAAAAGAGAGGTGTAGAACTAGAACCTTTCAATTTTGTGTTTGGTGGTGATATCCCAAAAGGAGCTGGTTTGTCATCTTCAGCAGCTTTAGAAAACAGTGTGATTTTTGGGTTAAATGAATTGTTTAATCTTGGGTTGTCTAAAAAAGAAATGATTGAAATCTCACAAAAAGCTGAGCATAATTACGTTGGTGTACGATGTGGTATTATGGACCAATATGCGAGCATGTTTGGTGAAAAGGATAGAGCATTATTACTTGATTGCAGAACACTAAAAGCAAAAACATATCCATTAGAGTTTAAGGATTATCAGGTTATGCTTATCAATACCAATGTGAGTCATAATTTAGTAGATGCCGAATACAATGATCGAAGAGACGTATGCGAAAAAGTAGCAAAATTGCTAAGTGTAAATTTTTTAAGAGATGCTACTGAAGCTATGCTTAACAGTATTAAGCATCAACTTTATGAAGACGAATATCAAAAAGCTTTATACATCATTCAAGAAAATGAACGCGTTTTGAAAGCAGGAAAAATGCTTGAAGAAAAAAATGTTTTGGGTTTTGGAAAACTGCTTTTTGAGGCGCACTATGGTGCACAACATCAATTTAAGATTAGTTGTAAAGAATTAGATTTTTTAGTTGATGAAGCTCAAAATAATCCTCATGTAATTGGAGCAAGAATGATGGGTGGAGGCTTTGGTGGTTGTACTATCAATTTTGTTAAAACTGAAGCTGTAAAGTCGTTTTCAGATGATATTTCTAAAAAATATAGAAAAACTTTTAAGAAAGAATGCTCCATCTATTTTGTCAAACTATCTCAAGGCACACATTTTACTAATAATTAATAGTTATGGAAAATACACAAGAATATTCACACAAACGCTTTAATCCATTAACAGGTGAATGGGTTTTGGTGTCTCCACATCGAGCAAAACGGCCTTGGCAAGGACAGGAGGAGGATGCAAATCAAGAGACAAGACCAACACATGATCCTGATTGTTATTTGTGTTCTGGAAATACAAGAGCTAATGGAGAAAAAAATCCAGATTATGAGGATGTGTTTGTGTTTGTTAATGATTTTTCGGCACTTCAAAAAAATTCTAAACAATTCTCACTCAACGACGGATTGATAAAAGCTGAAGTAGAACAAGGTATATGCAAAGTAATTTGTTTTAGCCCTGACCATTCCAAGTCCTTAGCAGATATGAATGTAAAGGATATTCAAAAAGTAATTCATACTTGGCAAAGTGAGTTTACGTCGTTAGGGAAGCAATCTAATATTAATTATGTGCAAATTTTTGAAAATAAAGGTGCGGTAATGGGCTGTAGCAATCCGCATCCGCATGGTCAAATTTGGAGTCAATCTACTTTGCCAAATGAGGTTTCAAAAAAAGATATTCATCAAAAAACTTACTACAAGCAAAACAATAATACTTTACTACAAGATTATTTAAAACAAGAATTAAAACTTAAAGAGCGAATAGTTTTCGAAAATAGAGCATTTGTGGTTTTGGTACCTTTTTGGGCTATTTGGCCTTATGAAGCAATGATAGTGCCTAAGCAACCTCAAAAAGATATTATTGAGTTACCTAGAGAAGAAACTATTTTGTTTGCTGAAGCTATTTCGGTATTGACCAAAATTTATGATAAACTGTTTAATACCTCGTTTCCATATTCAAGCGGAATACACCAAGCACCAACTAACAATGAAAATAATGAGCATTGGCATTGGCACATGAGTTTTTATCCGCCTTTATTACGAAGCGCAACCGTAAAAAAGTTTATGGTAGGTTATGAAATGTTTGGTATGGCACAACGCGATATTACACCAGAAACCGCTGCTCAAACACTTAAACATTTGGCAGATAATTTATATACTGCAAAACATTTTTAGCATAAAAATAAAAAGCTTTCCAAGTTTAATGGAAAGCTTTTAAGGCTAATTCAAATTACTATTATATCAATTAAAGTTTTACAAGTTTTGATGTAATGGACTCACCGTTTTCGTTTTCTATTTTTACTAAATACATACCTTGAGTTAAACTCGAAATATCATAGCTGTCATTTTTAGTAAACTCACCAGTAAATGATTTTACTAGTTTTCCAGTAATATCATAGATATGAAGTCCATTTAATGATTTATTAGTTTTGAAAGAATCATTAACTGGGTTTGGATGTAATTTAATAGGAAAAACATTTACATCATTTATACTTAAGGTTGAAGCATAAGTGTACTCAGTAACAGGTTTCCAGTAAATATTGGCATTTGCGGCTCCATTCCAGTCATCAGCAAAATAAACAGAATAACCAGTAATATCAGTATTATTTAATGTGATATTAAAAGCTTCAGCTCCATCGTTTATTGATACTGTCATAGTATTGACAGAATTTAAAGTAAACTGAAATTTAAAATCAGCATAATTTGTAGAACCTCCAATTGAAGAAGCGTTTATTGTGCCACCATTTGAAACAACTTCCCATGGATCATTTGCTCCACTGTTTCCATTTAAGTTTACCTGAACAGCATAGTTACTCACTCTATCGTCCCAAGAAGTTGTTGAAGGATTCGATAGTAGAGCTACCCCAATTTGTCCATAAGACGCTTGGGTAGCAGAAACAGTAATTGTAAAGCTATCACCAACAGCCATTGTAGAAGGTGTTCCTCCAGGGAGACCAGTTTCAGTAAATGATCTCCAAGCTACTGATTGTTTTGCTCCGCCACCATTAGCCCACATACCAAACTCATCAGAGTTTTGGTTAAAATGTCCACCACTATCGGAAAAAAATGCGTTATAGTTTTCTGCCTGTTGAGGATACTGAACTGTAGTTTGAGCAAACAAACCAAATGATAAAAAGCTTAAAGCTAAAGTATAAAGTTTCTTCATGAGTTATAGGTGTTAGTTAATAATTAGTTTTCTAGTTGTAGTGTTAGAATTACTTTCTAATTTAACCATATACAATCCTTGAGACAGATTAGAAACATTAAACTCGTGATTTTTTTCGAATCCTCCATCAAAAGTGTAGATCAGTTTACCAGTGGTGTTATAAATCAAAACTTTATCAAGTGTTTTATTAGTTTTGAAAGAGTTTGAAGTAGGATTTGGGAACATTTTAAGAGTTGATAGTGATGAGAAATCTTCAACGCTTAAAGTTGAAGCTTGGTTTCCATAAATTCTAAATTCTCCAGCAGGAATGTTGATAGTAGCAGTAGTACTTGAAACAGTAATTGTTGTGCTGCCTGAATCATCCATTAAATCATACCAAGTCCCAGTGTAAGGAAAATCAGGAACAATGTTTTGAGCAGTTACATCAAAATTTGCTAATATAACTACGTTTTTCAAACTAGTTGATGGAAGCGCATCATCCCAAATATAGATTCGAGGTGTCGTATCTCCAGAATCTATTGAATAGTTGCCTTCAAATACATCTTCGTTGATTTTTAATTCATTTAACCTAGCCCAATCGTTATAAATTTGACTTCTGTTAGTATCACCAATCCAGTTATTAACCCATTGAGGTTGTGGTTTGGTGTCTAGTTTACAGTCACCATCAGTACCTCCTGGTTCGTTAACTGTGCCATTGTTGCAGGTGAAAATTGAGTTTTCCATGCCTAATTCACCAAAATGCCAAATCATTTTTGGACCAGGAATAGTAAGTGTAACAGCTCCAAGAGCAGACATTCTTTCAAGTGCAGTGTTAAGATTTGTAATATCATATCCTCCACTACTATTACCAAATTGAAGGTTTTTATACATTAAGCGTTCTTCATCATGACTTTCAGCATAACCAACTACTCTAGGAGCATTAAAACCTCTTGCAACGTGACCCATTCTGTTAATATCTGCAGGATAGCCCATTGTAAGCTCGTTGTAATCATGGTTCATAATTCCCCACATCATAATACCTTTATCTTCATTCAATCTGTAATTAGCCCATTCTTGTTCTTCGTTATCTTGACCTAAGTGTTCAAAAATTACATAATGAGTATCATCTAAACTCCAAGAATAATCGGCATATTGCTTTAAAATATCTACACGATCTTGTTGGTAAGTGTTTGTACAACCTTCGTTATTTTCACAGTTTTGTGTAAATCCTTTTGTTAAATCCCAGCGAAAACCATCAATGTTAAATTCTTCTATCCAATGTTTTACAACTCTTTCAACATAATATTGAGTTCTTGTTTGCTGATGATTAAAATCAGAACCTACGCTGTAACTATGTTTTGCAACTTGATTAAAATATGGGTTTTCGCTACTTGGTTCTCCCCAACCATCACCATCAGGATCGTCCATCCACATACGTACCATTGGGTTTCTTCCAAATGCATGGTTTAAAGCAATATCAAGAATTACTGCAATTCCATTTTGATGGAAAACATCTACTAATTCCTTGAACTTTTCTTCAGTGCCATAAAATTTATCTAAAGCCATGTGGAATGAAGTATTGTATCCCCAACTTTCATTGCCTTCAAATTCCATTACAGGCATTAATTGAATTGCGTTAACGTTAAGGTCTTTAAAATAATCGACCTTGTCAATTAAGTCTTGAAAATTTCTGTCTTGGTCAAAATCGCGTACTAATACCTCATAGATGATTAAATCTTCTTTTTTAGGTTTTTGAAAGTTAGTTACTTGCCACGCATAAGGTGTTTGACCAGTTTCTAAAACAGTTACTTCGCGCTCTTGACCTTCAGGGTAGGCAGGCAAGTTAGGGTATGTAGTAGCAGAAATCCATGGATCATCAAAAGGAGATAGTACTAGTGTTGAATAAGGGTCTGCTGTTTTAACTAATTTAGGTGAACCAGCAATAGGGTTTAAGCTACCAACCCAATATTGATAAGTTTCTATTTGGCCAGAAGTTAAACCATTTAATTGTACCCAAAATTTACTAGAGCTTGGGTCTTTTTTCATTGCATGAGCAGAGGTTGGCTCCCAATTATTAAAACTTCCTGCTACATAAACAAAATCTTTATTAGGTGCATCGATAACTAATGTAGCTATTGTAGGGTCACTATCATTATAATTTATTCCGTCTTCAAGGTTTGAAGGTATACTTTCTTCAATAGTGCTATTTACTAGAATTAAAAAAGAACGAGAAGTAGTTGCAGCACCTTGAGTAACTACTAATTCGCAATATTGATTTTCGGTTAATCCAGAAAACAAATAACCGTTGTAAAATGTTGTATTGTTTTGAGTGTGTATACTAACTCCATTAGCAAATAATTCGTAGTTAGCAGGACCATTACTGTTTTGGGCTAAAATTTGTGTGCCACCACCATTGTCAACTATAATAACACCGTTAGCACTAGGTGCAGGATTAATCATAGTTACTTGAAAAGCACCTACACTAATTTCAAGATCAACGGTTTGTTGAGATCCGTCGTCGCTTCTAAAAACAACATTAATTGAGGTGATAGAACCTGTAGGGTTATTGTAAAAATCTCTTATTGTTGGCGTTAGGTCTAGTTCGTAGATATTTCCTGAAACAAGAGTTAAAGCTGGTTGTGTGCTGTTGCTTCCCCAAGTACCAATAACATTCTGCCATTGATCAGTATCATCTAAAGTTACACCAGTATGAGCATAAATAGTTCCAGAATAAGACTCTAATCCTGTTCCTGTTTTATCAAACAAAAGTGTTGCAGAGTCATTTTCTTCTGGGTTAGTTCCTCCTTGCCATGAAAGTTGCGCATGTAAACTTGTAAAAGCAAGTAAGAAAAGGAAAAGTAAAGTTTTTTTCATGGTTTATTAATTTTAAGAAATAAAAGGTCATGGTAAATGCCACAACCTTTTATCTAAATCTTTAATTAATTTGGTATGACTTTTATTCTAAAGTAATGGTCATATTGTTATCATCGATGGTTAAGGTGTAAGTTCCAGATGTACCAACAAAAGCAAAGTTATTGTCACCATCCATTGCATCTACTAAATTAGCATCGATAGTATAACCAGCATCTACATACCAAGGATAGTTTCTGCCTGAAGCCCAATCACCATCAACAGTAAAAAATCTAAAGTTGTTGTTTGGTTCTGCACCACCAAGGTTTTGCAATTCTACAGAAACCGAATATACACCATCTCCTGAGCAAAGTACATTAACAGGAGTTGCCCATCCCCAACCTGCAGTTGGTAATCCTGCTCCAACACCATAAAGTCTTTCAAATTCACATACACCTAATGGTTGTGGATCGTCTAATGTTATAGTTTTGTTAGCTGAATCAATTTCTAAATAGTAAGTACCAGTTGTACCAACAAAAGCAAAGTTGTTATCACCATCCATTGCATCTTCAAAGTTAGCATCTATGGTATAGCCTTCATCAATAAACCAAGGGTAGTTTCTACCAGAAGCCCAATCTCCTTCTACAGTAAAGAATCTAAAGTTGTTATTTGGTTCAGCACCACCAAGGTTTTGAAGGTTTACATTTGCACCATAAACACCATCTCCAATACAGTTAAAGCTTTCAGGAGTTGTCCATCCCCAACCAGCGCTTGGTAGTCCAGCTCCAACACCCCAAAGTTGGTCGAATTCGCAAACAGGTTCTCCACTGGCTGCTTCAGGTAAAACAAGTGTTAATGCTTGAGAAGGTGTAAGTAATTCTTCAGAAGAGTCAGCTCCTATAAAAGCACGAACTCTAAAAGAAACTGTTCCTGTGTCAGGGTTCTCAGTGCTTGGGTCATTGTCTAAACCTGCTTCACTTGCAAAACCTAATAAGTCACCAATAGTTAACGTGTATTCATTTGCACTGGTAGAACCTAATACTTCCATATCAGTAAAATCTCCAGTGATTGATTTTTGCATTTCGTAAGTAACATTAGTTGGAATGTCAAAATTTGCATCATCCCAAGTAAATCTTTCACCTAGATTACTAGATGTAGCTGTTGTTAATGTGTATTCAGACAAGAATGAGTTAGAAAATGTAAACTCTCCTGTTGGTTGTGCAATATAAGTAAGGCTATCATCGCTTTCGCAAGCATTAAAGCCAATTACACTTATAATCAATAATGCTAAAATTTTTATATTTTTCATTGTTTAGATTTTTTAATTAGTAACCTTCGTTTTGCTGTAAGTTAGGGTTTGTTAATATGGTATTACTTGGGATTGGGAATACATTTCTAAATGAACTTGTAGAAACTCCGTTTGGTTGATTCCCTTTCCAAGGCCATAAATAATCAGATGTTGTAAAATAGTCGTATCTAATCAAGTCTGTACGTCTTTGACCTTCCCAGTATAATTCTCTTGAGCGTTCATCAAGGATGAAATCTTCATCTAAATCACCAATGGAAATATTTCCAGATGAGTTACCATAAGCACGTTCTCTTAATTCATTTATTAAATTAACTGATTGTTGATCTGCTGCTCCATCTCTTCGTATTACTGCTTCAGCATAATTTAAGTAGATTTCTGCCAGACGTATTACAGGTATATCTGTATCAACAAATTCACCACTACTATCATTTCCTTGGCTTCCACTTGAGTCAATGTTTTTAAATTTAGTAGTTGCGTAACCATTACTAAAAGGAGGGATGCTCTCAATTTCAAGCTCTTGTCCATCTGTATAGAACATTCCTCTCATGTCTCCAGAAGGAACTATTTCGGTAATAGAATATGTTAAACCATCTAAATCCATTGTTATAAGATAAGTTCCATCAGCAGCTATAGGTATGTTTGCTCCACCTGGCTCTAAAGTGCCATCAGTATCATTGTCTCCATAGTTTTGCCCCCAATCTTCATTAAATCTGAATTTTAATTCACCAGAAGTTAAGTTAGCGTAAAGGGCATATTGATTAGTTGCAGTTTCAAACATTTCCATGTCTGGACCATCCCAACTATTTTCAGTTGCATCACCTACAAGTCCCCAATCAGATAATGTTCCTCCTAAAGAGCCGTTTAAGTTGTCGATATCAATCTCTCCAGTCTCAAATTTATTAACTAAGTTTTTGGTAACTCGAAGGCCTCCCCAACCACCATTAACGCCGTAAGCTGTAGGATCCATTGAACCACCAATTGCTGCATGAACTAAGAAAGTGGTTCCTCCGTAGGTTTGCGATTGTAGACCGTCAAAGTTAAGTGTGAAAATGAATTCGTTTTGAGCTCCATTAGTATCATTGTCTGCTAAGAATAATTCGTCATAAGCTGTTCCGTTACCATTAGCATCATTCATGTTAATTGTGTAACTAGAGTTTATAACATTGTTTGAAAATGTAACACAGTCATTATAACGAGGAACTCCTGTCCAAACTTCAGCATTTAAATATAGCTTAGATAGTAATGCCCAAGCAGCTACTTTATCCACTCTTCCATATTCGTTAGATTCTGGTAAAAGATCTTGTATTGCAAGAAGTTCTTCTTCAATAAAGTTGAATACTTCTTCTCTTGTATTTTGAGTAGGAAGTGTTGTAGAAATTTCGGTTAAAACAGGTACATTACCATAAAAATCGGCTAGGTTATAATAAGCAAAAGCTCGTAGAAATCTAGCTTCAGCAATATAGGTTTGCACTACGTCATCACTTAAGTTACTTGCGTTTTGAATAAATGAGTTACAAAACGACACTTCTTGTGCTAAACGTAAATACATAGCACCTGTGAAATCGTTACTTGCAGACCAGTATTGTCCATGTAAATCAGGTAAACCTGGATCTCCCCAACCTACAACAGCATGATCGGTAGTTAATTCATTTAGGTTAAATAACATTCTAGAATATTGAGAGAAACCTTCATCAATTTCAGAGATGTCAGGGTTTCCAGCCGGACCATCTTGTCCAGTAAGTGCTAAACTTGCATAAAGTTTTGCTAGAGCGCTTTGAGCTTCAGTAGCATTTGCGAATACATCTAATTCAGAAAAGATATCTGGATCAGTAGGTAATTGGTCTAAATCATCATGACATGATACCATGGCAGATGATATAGCTACTATACAAATTAGTTGTTTAATTATATTTTTCATAAGTCAATTTTTTTAAAAATCTATATTAACTCCAAATGTAAATGATTGAGGTCTAGGGTAAAATCCGTTATCTATACCGCCATTTATTTCTGGATCTATACCGTCATAATCTGTTATGGTTGCAACATTTTGCATAGAGCCATAAAGTCTTATGTTAGCATCTTTAATAGCATTGTTTATGGTATATCCTAAAGTGATATTATCTATTTTAAAGAATGATGCTTCTTGTATCCAGTGGCTACTTAAAAAGTTTTTTTCATCTGATTGATTCTCAAAACCAGTACTTAAATAATCTGAGTGGATATTCCATAAGAAGTTATTAGTTGTTGGGATAACACCATTAAGGTAAGAGTTACCAGAAGCTACATTGTTATAAGCATAGTTACCTATATTAGCTCTTGTTACTACAGCTAAATCCCAATTTTTATAACTTATGTTAGTGTTAAGACCCATAATGATATCTGCATAAGGATCTTTGTATAAATACTTATCAGCATCATTAATAACATTATCACCATTTCTATCAACAAAAGCACCTTCTATAGGGTTTCCATCAGTGTCATATACTTGTTGGAATACGTAAAAACTATAAGGAGATTCGCCTTCTCTGTGAAGTTGTACGTTATTACCAACACCACCACTAATTCCACCAGTTTCAATATCTGAAGGTAAGCTAATAATCTCGTTATCATTAAAGGCAACATTGTAGTTAATGTTCCATTCAAAATCGTCAGTTTTAATAGGTGTAAGGTTTAAAGCGAATTCAATACCTTTATTTTCCATATCACCTATATTCTTGTTAATGCTGCTTCCAAAGTTTGTAAATGGATCAATAGAAACAAATGCAATTAAATCTTTAGTCTTTTTAAGATATGCATTAACAGAACCTGAAATTCTATTGTCTAATAACGCATAGTCTAAACCAATATTTAAAGTATTACCAATTTCCCATCTAAGGTCTTCATTGATTGGGTCAGGTCTGTAAGTTTGGTAAAATGAGTTTCCAAATTGATAGTTTGCAGATGATTGACTTACTGTATATCTAGTTAAAAAGCCATAGTCACCTAAACCGTTTACGTTTCCAACTTCACCATAACCTGCTCTAAGTTTAAGTTCATTTAAAAAACTATTAGAGTTTATGAAATCCTCTTTATGAATATTCCAAGCTAATGCTACAGAAGGGAAATATCCCCAACGATCATCAGGATTTAATTTAGAAGAAGCATCAGCTCTTAAGGTTGCAGTTACAAGGTACTTACCATCAAAATCATAGTTTAAACGCCCAAAATAAGAAAGTAATACATTTTTAGAACTGTCGTAGAATTCAAAATCGTTACCATCTTCTTCGTCTTCACTATTATAGCTGTAATTATCATATTCAAACGATTGATAAGAGTAACCTGCTACAGCATTTAAGTTGTGAACGTCATTTAAAGTTTTATTATACGTTAAATAAGCATCAAATAACTTATTAGTTGATTCATTATTATATGTGCTTCTTGAACCGTTCCATGTTTGATCAGCGGTAGGGATAAGCTCAGAAGTTATGATACGACCATGACTATTAGATTTGTCGATACCAACGTTTACAGTAGCAGTAAGGTCTGGTAAAAAATGTAATTTGTAATCAACTTTAGCATTTCCTACAAATCGTCTTACTTCTGATTCGTCATCAACTAAATTTAAAAGAGCAACTGGGTTTGTTCCTGCTAAACTTGGTTGAAACCCTGTAGCAGAATCAATCCAAGAAAAGTAACCTCCAAATTGAGAGTTAGGGTCGTAAACAGGTTGAGTTGGCGCATAAGTACTAGCTGAACCTATTGCTCCTCTGTTACCAAATAAGTTTTCGGTATAATTACCTCTTGCATTTAATTCTAATTTTATATGATCTTCTAAAAAAGTTGGAGTTAAATTTAACGAGGCAGTTGTTCTTTTAAAATTATCACGTTTAAGAATTCCATCATGATCAGAATATCCTAACGAAGCTCTCATAGGAACACCAAAAGCGCTACCCAAAGCACTAAAAGTATGGTCTTGACCAAAACCAGTAGCATAAATTTCTTCTTGCCAATCAGTATTAGCATTGCCTAATAAAGCCAACGTGTTTGCATTAGCATTAGGATGAGTTGTTACAACTTCTCTAAATTGGTCAGCCGATAAGACATCAACTCTATCAACAGATGTGTGTACTGTTGTAGATGAAGTAACATTAAATTTAAATTCGTTGTTCTTTCCTTTTTTAGTTGTTATCATAATAATACCATTAGCAGCTCTTGAACCGTAAATTGCGGTTGCCGAAGCATCTTTAAGTACTACCATGCTTTCAATATCATTAGGGTTTACTAGGTTAAGAGGGTTTCTTGAACCGCCTACACCACCACTGTCTAGAGGAATTCCATCTAAAACAATCAAAGGGTTGTTATTTAATGATAAAGAACCATTACCTCTAATTCTAATTTCTTGACCATCACCAGGTGCTCCACTACCAGAAGTAACTGATACACCAGCAACTTTACCTGAAATTAATTGTTGAGCTGAAACAATAGGCCCTTGGTTAAAGTCTTCAGAAGTCACTAAATCAGCAGCACCTGTAAGATCTTCTTTCTTTACACTACCATAACCAATTACTACTACTTCGTCTAATTGAGAAGCATCTTCAACTAGGCTTACATCAATTGTTGATTGTCCTGTATAAGTGATTTCTTGGGTAATGTAACCAAGATAAGAAAACACTAAGATGTCACCATTATTAATGTTAATTTGGTATTTCCCATCAAAATCTGTTGCTGTACCTTGAGTTGTACCTTTTACTAGTACATTTACTCCTGGTAAGGGTAATGATGAGGATTGTTCTGTTACTGTACCCGAAACTCTATTTTGAGCCATCAAAAATGATGGTATAATAAAGAACAAAAACAGTAAGCAATTTAACGTTGTTTTCATACAATACTTTTAATGTTAGTTTGTTAATTTTCTATGTATATTTTCACTTCTCGATGTTAAATCTATGTAAATTTTGTGTATCTTCTTGGAGTTGTACTTTTAATTACCTTGCGAAAACGTTTTCGTGTTAAAAACTTTTTTAAAAATGAGAGAAAACAATAAAAAACAGCTTAAAATTATTAAATATGTAATAAAGTAATACCTTTATTGTCATCTTCAAAAAAATTGAGATGAGTCTTATTTTAACAATAAGATGTTTATTGAAAATTATTTAGCAATTTTTACCTTTATAAGGTACAAAAAAATATGAAAAGAAAGATTACCCTAAAACAGATTGCAAGAGAGTTAGATGTGTCAATTTCTACGGTTTCAAAAGCGTTAAGAAATAGTGCAGAAATTAGTGATGATACTAAGCAAAAAGTTCAGGCTTTTGCGAAACTCTATAATTATCGTCCAAACAATATTGCTTTAAGCTTAAAAAAC
Organism: Gaetbulibacter jejuensis; assembly: GCF_039524015.1. Classification (NCBI taxonomy): domain Bacteria; kingdom Pseudomonadati; phylum Bacteroidota; class Flavobacteriia; order Flavobacteriales; family Flavobacteriaceae; genus Gaetbulibacter; species Gaetbulibacter jejuensis. The sequence continues at coordinate 841,696 of NZ_BAAAGF010000001.1, forward strand.
CGAAAAACTAAAACAATTGGAATTATAATTCCTGAGATAGTACATTATTTCTTTGCCAAAGTGATAAGAGGTATCGAGTTAGTAGCCAATAGAAGAGGTTATAATGTTATTATTGGGCTTTCTAATGAGTCTTTTAATAAAGAAGTTATCAATATGGAAATGCTTGCCAATGGTAGTATAGATGGTTTTGTGCTCTCTATTTCCAAAGATACATTAGCACAACAAGATTATCATCATTTTTACGAAACCATAAATCAAGGAATGCCAATTGTGATGTTTGATAGGGTTGTAAACGAGGTTAATTGTGATAAAGTTATTGTAGACGATTTAAAAGGCTCTAAAAAAGCAGTTAATAAACTTATTGAAAATGGTTGTAAAAACATAGCAATTATTACTACCAAAGACTATGTGAGTGTAGGTAAACTTAGGACTCAAGGTTATTTAGAAGCTTTGGAGGATCATGGTATTGAACCGCAATCAGACTTGATTTTAAAAATTGTAGAAGAATTAGATTCAGAAGATCATTTAGAAGATCTAGAAGCCGAAATAGAACAGCTTTTTAAAGAGAATAAAAAGATAGATGGTGTTTTTGCTGTAAATGAACTTTATGCTCTAACAGCAATGAAAATAGCCAGAAAGCTAAAGAAGAAAATACCTGAGGATATACAGTTTATAGGATTTACTGACGGAGTTTTATCAAAACACGCAACTCCAAGTTTAACAACGGTAAGTCAACATGCGCAAACTATGGGCGAACAAGCAGCTGAATTATTGATAGATAAATTAGAAAATGAAGACGATGAAGAAAACTACCAAACAGTTGTAATTGAGACCGAATTAATTGAAAGAGAATCTACCAAATAGAAATTTAACATTGCGTATTTAAAAACTTTTATATCTTTACCGCCAGAAATCAAAACTTATATTTTCACTTCTCACCATAAGTTTTGATGAGTATATGCTTATCAAAATAGTATTAATCTAAATTATACTATTAATGAAAAAGCGTTCCTTAAGTTTTTGGGAAATCTGGAATATGAGTTTCGGTTTCCTAGGAATTCAATTTGGTTTTGCGTTACAAGGAGGCTTCATGTCTCGAATATTTCAAACACTTGGTGCTGATAAAGATGCTATTCCATTGTTATGGATTGCAGCTCCTTTAACAGGATTACTAGTGCAACCCATTATTGGTTATTTAAGCGATAAAACTTGGCATCCACGCTGGGGAAGACGTCGTCCATATTTTTTAATCGGAGCTATATTAAGCTCGCTTGCACTGTTTTTAGTACCACATTCTTCAGTTTTGTGGATGGCTGCAGGTTTTTTATGGATTCTTGATGCTTCTATCAATATTTCAATGGAGCCATTCAGGGCTTTAGTGGCAGATAAGCTACCCAATTCGCAACGTTCGTATGGTTTTGTTGTGCAAACACTTATTATTGGTATTGGTACTTGGATAGCAAGTAATTTGCCTTGGATGGTATCGCAGCTAGGTGTTAGCGATGCAGCGCCAAAAGGCGTTGTGCCAATGTCAGTAAAAGTAGCCTTTGGTATTGGTGCTGTTGTATTTTTAATAAGCATTCTATATACCGTATTTACTACATCCGAATATCCTCCTGAAGATATGGAGGAATTTGAGCGTGAACGAAAAAAGAAAAACCGCTTTATTCCTGATATTTTAGAAAACATAGGCAAAATGCCGCTAACAATGAAAAAACTAGGACTTATACAGTTCTTTAGTTGGTTTGCGTTTTTTACTATGTGGAGTATGGCAAATCCTGCGCTTACAGAGCATGTGTTTCAAACACCTGCACCAATAGAAGCAGCTTTTGATTTAACTATTGCATCACAAGCCGAAGCTTTTGATACGGCAAATACAGCATTTCAAAAATCATCAAACTTGGTAGGTTCTGCAATGGGTGTTTATGGATTATCTTCTATGGCATTTGCATTACTACTAGCACTGTATACATCTAAAAAACGTATAAACAGAAAATTTGTTCACATGGGTTCTCTTATACTAGGAGGCGTTGGGTTTATGGCTATGTATTATGCAACACCAGAAACCTTAAAGTACTGTTTTATTTTAATAGGAATTGCATGGGGAAGTATTCTTTCAATGCCGTATGCGATGTTATCAAGTTCAGTAGATCCTAAAAAGATGGGTGTTATTATGGGTATCTTCAATATGTTTATTGTAATACCTCAAATTATAGCAGCACTTGGTGGCATTAATTATGTGTCTAGTCTTTTAGGTGAAGATGCTATTAATGCTATGACTGTTGCTGGTATTAGTTTAATTCTAGCAGCACTTTGCAACCTGTTTATTGTGAATAAAGACGCAATTTCATATCAACCAGAAAACGAAATAAATTAAAATGAATACAAAAGGATTCATATTTGACCTAGATGGTGTTATTGTAGATACTGCAAAATACCATTTTTTAGCATGGAAAAAATTAGCCAATAGTATTGATGTTGATTTTACTGAAACACAAAACGAACAACTAAAAGGTGTAAGTCGTGTAAAATCTTTAGAAAAAATCTTGTCTTGGGGAAATAAAACAATTTCAGAAGATGAGTTTATGGCATTAATGGCAAAAAAGAACGATGATTATTTAAGCTACATAGATAAAATGGGAGAAAGCGAAATTCTTCCAGATGTACCAAAAATTTTAAATCATCTTAATGAAAATAATCAAGGCGTAGCTTTAGGGTCGGCAAGTAAAAACGCCAGAAAAATACTTCAAAAAGTAAACCTTATTTCAAACTTTCAAGCCATTGTAGATGGTAACGATGTAAGTAAGGCAAAACCAGATCCAGAAGTATTCCTTATAGGTGCAAAAGCACTTAACCAAAAGCCTGAAAATTGTATTGTGTTTGAAGATTCTGTAGCAGGTGTTCAAGCAGCAAATAATGCCAATATGATTTCAATTGGTATAGGTGATAAAACAGTGTTATCTGAAGCAGATTATGTGTTTAAAGATTTCACTGAAATAAGTATAGAATTTATAGAAGAATTAATAAAGAAATAAGTTGTCGTTGTAGCGATAACAAGACAATATATTAAAATTATGAACCAAGATTATATTAAACCAGATAATTGGTCAATCATAGAAGAAGGGTTTCATGCAGAGCGCGTAGAATCATCAGAAAGTTTGTTTAGTATTGGCAACGGAGCCATGGGACAACGCGCTAATTTTGAAGAACAATATTCAGGAAAAACCTTTCAAGGAAGCTACATAGCAGGTGTATATTATCCTGATAAAACACGTGTTGGTTGGTGGAAAAACGGCTACCCAGAATATTTTGCAAAAGTACTTAATGCGCCAAACTGGATTGGTATTAATGTGGCAATAAATGGCGAACAGTTAGACCTAAACAAGTGTAAAACGGTTCAAGATTTTAGACGAGAACTTAATATGAAAGAAGGTTGGTTGTCTAGAACTTTTAAGGCAACACTTCAAAATGGTATAGAAGTAGAAGTTAACGCAAAACGTTTTTTAAGTCTTAACCAAGACGAAATGGGAGTAATCAATTATCAAGTAACACCATTAAATAGTGATGCTGAAATTGTATTTCAACCTTATATAGATTCAGGAATTACAAACGAAGATACCAACTGGGACGATAAGTTTTGGGACACTACTCAAGTAAGTCACGATAATAACCAAGCGTTTATTCAGGCTAAAACCATGAAAACCGATTTTTATACATGCACGTTCATGGAATCAAAGGTTTTTATCAATGGTAAGTCGGTATTAGTCGAGCCAAACGTTAGTGCAGATGCAACATTAGTATCTTACAGCTATAAGCAAAACGTCAAGCAAGGCGAAACATATGCCATTCATAAATTTGGAGGTTACACTGTAGATAGAAACCATGACAAAAACGCGTTGGTAACTGCAGCAAAATCAGTGTTGGCAACAGCTACACAACTTGGTTTTGATACTTTGCTAGAGCAACAAAAACAAGCTTGGGCTAACATTTGGGATATGGCAGATATTACCATTAGTGGTGATGTAAAAGCGCAACAAGGTATTCGTTTTAATATCTTTCATTTAAATCAGACGTATTTAGGAAAAGATTCTAGATTAAATATTGGTCCAAAAGGATTTACAGGCGAAAAATATGGTGGAAGTACCTATTGGGATACCGAAGCATATTGCATTCCGTTTTACATGGCTACAAAAGACCAAAAAGTAGCAAGAAGCTTATTGGAGTACAGATATAATCATCTTCAAAAAGCTATTGAGAATGCTGAAAAATTAGGCTTTACTAATGGCGCAGCATTGTACCCAATGGTAACTATGAATGGAGAAGAATGTCATAACGAATGGGAAATTACTTTTGAAGAAATTCATCGTAATGGTGCTATTGCTTTTGCTATTTATAACTACCACAGGTTTACAAACGATTACAGTTACATACCTGAAAAAGGCTTGGAAGTGCTTATTGGTATTGCCCGTTTTTGGCACCAACGCGCTACGTTTTCAACAGCAAAAAATAAGTATGTTATTTTAGGTGTTACAGGACCAAATGAGTACGAAAACAACGTAAACAACAACTGGTATACTAACTATATAGCTAAATGGTGTATAGATTATGCTATTGAAAATATTAGTAAAGTTGAAGCAGAATACGATACAGACTTTACTAGAATAATGAACAAAGTTAAGCTGTCTAAAGCTGAAATAGCACAATGGAAATCGGTTGCTGATGCTATGTATTTCCCATATTCTGAAGAGCATAATGTGTACTTACAGCAAGACGGGTTTTTAGATAAAGAATTAATTAAAGTTGATGAGCTAGATGCTAGTCAACGTCCTATAAACCAATATTGGTCTTGGGATCGCATTTTGCGTTCGCCTTACATAAAACAAGCCGATACATTACAAGGTTTCTATTTCTTTGAAGATCATTTTTCTACTGAAGAGTTAGAGCGTCATTTCGATTTTTACGAGCCATATACTGTTCACGAAAGTTCATTGTCACCTTGTGTTCATAGTATTCAAGCGGCAAAAATAGACCGTATGGAACAAGCTTATACGTTTTATTTAAGAACATCGCGATTAGATTTAGATGATTATAATAAAGAAGTTCACGAAGGCTTACATATTACATCTATGGCAGGAACTTGGATGAGTATTGTTGAAGGTTTTGGCGGAATGCGTGTAAAAGATAATACCTTGTCTTTTTCACCTAAAATCCCAAAAGAATGGGATGGTTATTCGTTTAAAATCAACTTTAGAAATCAAATCATAAAAGTGAATGTTAACCAAGGTAAAACCAACTTCGAACTAGAAGGTGGCGAAAGTTTAGACATCTTGGTAAACGATAAAAAAGTAACGATTGAAGCTAATAGCTTGGTTACTGTTTAATAAGTAAAAACACACTTAAAACTATTTTAACATGAAAACGTACACACCTATATTTTTAATGCTTCTATTGGTTTTAAGTGTGTCTTGTAAAGAGCAAACTTCTACATCAATAGCCAGCAGTCAACCTAAAGCGTTGATTGATAAAAACGATATTGATCGCGTAGAACCACCTAATTGGTGGACTGGTTTTAAAAATGATAGCTTGCAGTTATTAGTACATCACCAAAATATTGGGAGTTACCAACCAAGTATTGAATATCCTGGAGTAACTATTGCACATGTAAGTAAAGCAGAAAAAAGCAATAACTACCTGTTTATAGATGTCATCATTTCAAACAGTACCAAAGCAGGAACTTTCAATATCATATTTAAGAATGATAACAACGAAGAACTAGTAACAACTTACGAGCTTAAAGCTAGAGAAAAATCAGCTGAAGATTTTGTAGGGTTTAATAGTTCAGATGCTATTTATCTAATCACACCAGATCGTTTTGCAAACGCTAATCCAAACAATGATACGTTTGATAATCTAAACGAAAAACACATAGATAGAACCAATGATTATGCACGTCATGGAGGCGATCTTCAAGGAATTACAGAGCATGTAAACTATATTAAAGATTTAGGTTTTACTGCTGTTTGGCCTTGTCCTGTGCTAACTAACGACATGCATCATGCATCGTATCATGGTTATGCTATTACTGATTATTATCAAGTAGATCCAAGATTTGGTACAACCGAAGACTACCGAAAATTAGCTGACGAATTACGAAAAAATAATATGAAGCTAATTATGGACCAAGTCGCAAACCATTGCGGTTTGGAACATTGGTGGATGAAAGACTTACCATTTAGTGATTGGGTAAATTACCAAGCGCATTACGAAGCAAATAAAGCTACTTGGAGTAATGAGATTGTAAAACGTTCATCACACAGAAGAACGGTAAACCAAGATAACTATGCTTCAAAAATTGATAAACAAGAAATGAGTGATGGTTGGTTTGTGCAAGCAATGCCAGATCTTAATCAACGTAATCCGTTTATGGCAAAGTATCTTATTCAAAATAGTATTTGGTGGATAGAAACACTAGGCCTTGGTGGTATTCGACAAGATACTTATCCATATCCTGACAAAGATTTCATGAGCGATTGGGCTGGAGCTATAATGGCAGAATATCCAAATTTTAATATTGTAGGTGAAGAATGGTCAAGCAATCCGTTGTTAATTGGATATTGGCAAGATGGTCATCAAAATGCAGATGGTTATGACTCTAACTTACGCTCAACAATGGATTTTGCTATGCAAGAAAAAATAGTTTCTGGATTAAAAAACGAAGAAACTTGGGGAACTGGTCTTAAAGAAATATACACAGCATTGGCTAATGATTTTCATTATACAAGACCTGAAGACATTTTAGTGTTTCCAGACAACCACGATATGAGCCGTATTTTTACGCAATTACAAGGTGATATTACCAACACGAAAATGGCGTTGAGCTATTTGGCAGTATTACCGCGTACGTTTCAAATGTATTATGGTACAGAAATCTTAATGAATGATTTTGATAAACCAGGTGATCACGGATTAATTCGTACCGATTTTCCTGGTGGTTGGGAAGGTGATGCCGTAAATGCATTTACAGGCGACAATCTGGAAGAAACTAAAAAAGATATGCAGAGTTATGTCTCTAAATTGATGAATTTTAGAAAAAACTCTAAAGCCATTCATAATGGAAAAACCATGCACTTTGCACCAGAAAACAACACCTATGTTTTAGCAAGGTTTAATGATGACGAAACAGTTGTTCATATTCTGAACAAAAATGAAGACACTTTTAATTTGAACACAAACCGATTTGAAGAATTAGGTTTAACAGGAAAAACATTAAAAAATGTATTTACAGGAGAAACTGTAATTTGGAAAGATAGCATTGTTTTAAAAGAAAAAGGAGCCATAGTATTAACAACAAAACTTAAATGAAACAACTAACCTACATCTTATGTCTTCTTTTATTCCAAACAACATTTGCTCAAGTTACTATTGTTGTAGAGCAAGTGCCAAAGGAAACACCAGAAAATGCTTCAATATTTATTTCAGGTGATTTTGAAGGTTGGTCTGGAGGACAAAAAGCCTATCAATTAGAGTTACAAGATGGTCGTTATACCATCACATTACCTCAAAGCGAAGGCACTATTAATTTCAAGTTTACTCAAGGTGCTTGGAGTTCTGTTGAGTGTGACAAAAAAGGTTTTGCTATTGAAAATCGTAGTTACACATTTGGTAGTAAACCAGATACTTTAAAACTAAAGATAGTAGGTTGGGACAATTTATTTGATGTTGAAAATGCTTCAACAGTCACAAAGCAGGTTACAGTTCTATCAGATACGTTCAACATGCCGCAACTCAACCGCAAACGTCGTGTTTGGTTGTATTTGCCAGCAGATTATCAGACCTCAAATCAATCGTATCCTGTTGTGTATATGCACGACGGACAAAATTTATTTGATAAAAAAACATCTTCATATTCAAATGAATGGAGTGTTGATGAAACACTAGATAAACTATTTCGAAATAAAAATTTAAAGCTTATAGTTGTTGGTATTGATAATGGCGCTGATAAGCGTCTGGATGAGTATTCACCTTTCAAAAATGAAAAATATGGCGGAGGCGAAGGCGATGCTTATTTAGAGTTTATCGTCAATACACTAAAACCATACATTGATGCTAATTACAACACCTTAAAAGATAAAAAGCACACAGCCATTTTTGGGAGTTCAATGGGAGGTTTAATTTCGCATTATGCAGCCTTAAAATATCCTAACGTATTCGGAAAAATAGGTGTGTATTCACCAGCATTTTGGTTTGCACCAGAAATTGAAAATTACACAAAATCACATGCAAATCTAAACGATACAAAAATGTATTTCCTTGCAGGTGGAAAAGAAGGTAAAAAAGCAGGTTTTGATGAGATAAGTCAGACCGTTAAAGACATGAATCAAATGATTTCTGTTTTAAAAAACAATGGTTTTTCAGCTGAAAACATAAGGTCAAAAGTTGTTCCTGACGGAAAACACAACGAAACATTATGGCGAGAAAATTTTGAAGAAGCTATTACGTGGTTGTTTCAAGATGCTATAAAAACGCGTGAGTTTGTTAATGCTTCTTTTAATAATAATGAGCTAAACGTGAAAGTATCTGATGGTTCATATAACATTCAATTCTTTACATCTAAAATTGCAGAAACCACCTTTCTGCCAAAAGGTGAAACTGCGAGAGCAAAGCCATCTCACGCAGTGGTTTTAAACAAAGGGTTTTCTGATATTCAATTTTCTGAAACCAATTCAGAAGTGACGTTAAAATCTAAAGATTTATCGGTTCTTATAACCAAATCACCTTTCAATATTTCGTATTGGAAAGACGGAAAAGAAGTCATTTCAGAAAAAAATGGCTACAAAAAAAATGATGCTTTTGAGACCATTCAATTTAGTTTAACACCTGATGAAGTGTTGTATGGAGCTGGAACAAGAGCTTTAGGAATGAATCGTCGTGGTCATCGTTTGCAGCTTTATAATAAAGCGCATTATGGCTATGAAACTACAAGTGAGTTAATGAATTTTACCTTGCCAATTGTGATGTCGTCAAAACAGTATATGGTACATTTTGACAATGCTCCAATAGGATATTTAGATTTAGATAGTAAAGGCGACAATACACTAACTTACGAAACCATTTCTGGTCGTAAAACGTATCAAGTCATTGTTGGGGATTCTTGGTATGATGTCATAGATAATTACACCGATTTAACAGGAAAACAACCTATGTTGCCTCGTTGGGCTTTAGGAAATTTTTCAAGCAGATTTGGTTATCATTCTCAAGAAGAAACATTAAAAACCATTGATGCTTTTAGAAAAGAACATATTCCTGTTGACGCAGTGATTCTGGATTTGTATTGGTTTGGAAAAGAGGTTATGGGAACCATGGGTAATTTAGAATTTCATAGAGATTCGTTTCCAAATCCAAAACAAATGATTAAGGAATTACAGGGCAAAAATGTAGAAACAATTCTCATTACAGAACCATTTATATTAACAACTTCTAACCGTTGGAACGAAGCGGTTACTAACAATGTTTTAGCAAAAGATAGCTTGGGCAACCCAGCAACCTATGATTTTTTCTTCGGAAACACAGGCTTGGTAGATGTATATAGTAAGTCTGGTTACAATTGGTTTAAAGGCATAAATAAAGACTTGTTGAATCTTGGTGTAACTGGAATTTGGGGAGATTTAGGAGAACCCGAAGTACATCCTTTCAGTGTAATTCATGCAACAGGAACAGCTGATGAAGTTCATAATACTTTTGGTCACGATTGGGCAAAACTGGTTCAAGATGCTTTTCATGAAGCTTTACCAAATCAACGACCATTTATTTTAATGCGTGCTGGTTATTCAGGTTCGCAACGCTATGGTTTAGTGCCTTGGTCTGGAGACGTCAACAGAACTTGGGGCGGATTACAAAGTCAGCCAGAAATTGCATTGCAAATGGGAATGCAAGGATTAGCCTATATGCATAGTGATCTTGGTGGTTTTGCAGGAGCAAACCTTGATGATGAACTGTATGTGCGTTGGCTTCAGTATGGCGTTTTTCAACCAATTTATAGACCTCATGCGCAAGAAGACGTTCCTAGTGAACCGGTTTTTAGAAGTGAGAAAGTCAAAGCCTTGGCAAAACAAGCCATAGAATTACGCTACAAGTTGTTGCCTTATAATTACAACCTTATGTTTGAAAACAACCAAACAGGAGCACCATTAATGCGACCATTGTTTTTTGAAGAGTGTAAAGATATTTTATATAGTGATGATACTGCCTATTTATGGGGAAGTGATATTTTGGTTTCACCAGTGACCTATGCTGGAGCAAAAAATCAAGTGATTTATCTGCCAAAAACATCTAATTGGTTTGATTTTTATTCTGATGAATTATACAAAGGAGGTCATCCAATTAATTACGAAATAAAAGAGAATAGCATACCAACATTTGTGAGAGGAGGAAGTTTTATTCCTATGGCAAAACCAATGCAATCAACAAAAACCTACAATGGTTCGGTATTAGAACTTCATTATTATTATGATAAAGATGTAGGAAATAGTGATTATCAAATGTATAATGACAATGGTTCAACTATTAATGCTTTTGAAAAAGGGAACTACGAAATTCTCGAATTCAAATCTGAAAGCAATCAACGCTATTTAGAATTTGAGTTTAATGCAGAAATTGGCAAGCATTTTTCAAGTGAAATAAAAGAAATCGAGCTTGTTATTCATAACATTTCTAAAACACCAAAAACAATAAAAGTAGGAAGTCAAAAAGTTGAAGGTGATTACAATATCAATAATGAAACCTTAAGACTTGATGTGATTTGGGATACTACAACCGAGAAAGAAATTAAAATAAAGCTTAACAAATAATATGCGTTCAAACTATATAGTTGCTCTAATTTTAATCGCTTCAGTGATATTCAGTTGTAAAAATGAAAACAACACGACATCAAATAATAGTGAATTGAAAGCAAATGCAACAAAGCAAAAAATGAAAAAGAAAGAAGTCGTTTATCAAGTATTTACAAGACTATTCGGAAATACCAATACCAACAACAAACCTTGGGGAACTTTAGAAGAAAATGGCGTTGGTAAATTCAATGACTTCACAGATAAAGCACTTGCTGAAATCAAAGATCTTGGAGTCACACATATTTGGTACACAGGTGTGCCACATCATGATGTGATTACTGATTATACTGAATTCGGCATTTCTAACGACGATCCAGATATTGTAAAAGGTCGCGCAGGTTCGCCTTATGCCGTAAAGGATTACTATAATGTCAATCCAGATTTAGCCGATAATGTTGAGAATAGACTACAAGAGTTTGAAGCTTTAATTGAGCGTTCACACAACGCAGGTTTAAAAGTGTTAATAGACATTGTGCCAAACCATGTAGCTCGTAATTATCAGAGTTTAACGAATCCTGAAGGTGTAACAGATTTTGGTGCAGAAGATGACAAAACCGTGACTTACGCAGTCAATAACAACTTTTATTACAATCCAGGAGAACCATTTAAAGTGCCAAATTGGGAAAATGGTTACCAACCTTTGGGAGGCGAAAATCACCCAAAAGCTGATAGTAAGTTTGAGGAAATTCCTGCAAAATGGACAGGTAATGGTTCAAGAGCGTCGCAGCCAAATATGCACGATTGGTACGAAACCGTAAAAGTTAACTATGGAATAAATCCAGAAGGTAAAAAGGATTTTGATGAATTACCTGAAGGTTTCGATAACGAAGATTACAAAGCACATTATAACTTTTGGAAAGACAAAACCATACCAAGTTCTTGGGTAAAGTTTAAAGACATTGCACTGTATTGGACAGCCAAAGGCGTAGACGGTTTCCGATTTGATATGGCAGAAATGGTACCTGTGGAATTTTGGAGTTATATGAATTCGCACATCAAAATGCAGAATCCAGATGCCTTTTTACTCGCTGAGGTTTATCAACCGCATTTGTACAGAGATTACATCAAAAAAGGAAAAATGGATTACCTGTACGATAAAGTACAATTGTATGACACCATAAAACACGTGATGCAAGGTCACGGAAGCACTTACAATATTCCGCCAATTCAAGAGGATTTAAAAGATATTGAGCATCATATGCTTCATTTTTTAGAAAATCACGATGAACAGCGTATTGCGAGTCCAGATTTTGCAGGTAATGCTGAAAAAGGAAAGCCAGCAATGGTGGTGTCTGCAACTATAAGCACATCGCCAACAATGGTATATTTCGGTCAGGAATTTGGCGAAAAAGCCGAAGAAGATTTAGGTTTTGGCGACCCAACCCGAACCTCAATTTTCGATTATGGAAGTGTACCAAGCGTTGTGCGTTGGGTAAACAACAAACAGTTTGATGGAGGACAATCTACCGAAGACGAAAAAACATTGAGAGATTTTTATAAGCGCTTATTAAACTTCACGATTACCAGTGACGCTTTAATGGGAGACTATCAAGATTTGCATCATTACAATCAACAACATACTGAGTGGTACAACGATAAGGTCTTAAGTTTTGCACGTTGGAGTGAAGATGAAAAACTCATTGTAATTTCAAACTTTAATGCAGAAAACACCTATGGTTTTGAATTGCAATTACCAGAAGATTTGGTCTCAAAATTAGCTTTGAAAGAAGGAGACTATCAAGTGGAAGATCAGTTGTACAAGAATTATACGTCAACCTTAAAAGTTGAAAACAGTAGAGCAAAAGTGAGGATAGATATAAAACCTCTGGAATCTTTCATTCTAAAAATCAAAGAATAATTTAAATTCTAGTTACGCAGAAAATAAACACCAATGAAAAAATTAACTCTAGCAATACTTACGATTACCTTAGCAATGTCTTGCAATCAAGAACAGAAGCAAGAAGCACCAAAACCAGTAACACCATTTGTCTGGGAAGGTGCTAACTTATATTTTTTATTGACAGACAGATTCAATAACGGAGACACCTCTAACGATGTTAACTTTGACAGAACAAAAGAAACGGGAAAATTGCGTGGTTTTGAAGGAGGCGACATCAAAGGGATTACACAAAAAATTAAAGAAGGCTATTTTACCGATTTGGGCATAAATGCAATTTGGATGACACCAATTGTAGAGCAAATCCATGGAGGAACAGATGAAGGTACAGGTTTTACTTATGGTTTTCACGGTTATTGGGCAAAAGATTGGACTAAAATTGATCCAAATTTCGGAACTGAAGAGGATTTGAAAGAACTGGTAAAGGAAGCACACGCAAAAGGAATTCGTATTGTGCTAGATGCTGTTATAAACCACACAGGACCTGTGACAGAAAAAGACCCAGTTTGGCCAGACGAATGGGTAAGAACAGACAAGCAATGTACTTATGATAGTTATGATAACACCATCAGTTGTACATTGGTAGCTAACCTTCCAGATATCAGAACTGAAAGTAATGAAAATGTGGAACTACCACCACAATTGGTAGAAAAATGGAAAGCAGAAGGTCGTTACGAGCAAGAAGTGAAAGAGCTCGATGCTTTTTTTGAACGAACAGGGCATCCAAGAGCACCTCGTTTTTACATAATGAAATGGTTAACGGATTACATTACTGATTTTGGTATTGATGGTTACCGTGTAGATACCGTAAAACACACAGAAGAATATGTATGGCAAGAGTTTAAGAAAGAATGTGATTATGCTTTTGAAACGTATAAGAAAAACAATCCAGATAAGGTTTTAGACGGTAACAACTTCTATTTGGTTGGCGAAGTGTATAACTATGGCATTAGTGGAGGACAATTTTATGATTATGGAGATAGAAAAGTGAACTATTTTAATCCACCAAGTTTTCAAAGTTTAATCAATTTTGAATTCAAATGGAACTCAAAAGAGTTGAGTTATGAAGATGCGTTTAAAAAATATAATGATAGTTTAAAAGGTCCATTAAAAGGTTTTGGAACATTAAATTATTTAAGTTCTCACGATGATGGTAGTCCGTTTGATGCTAAAAGAGAAAAACCATACGAGACCGCAAATAGATTATTACTATCACCAGGAACATCGCAAGTTTATTATGGAGATGAGTCTGCAAGATCATTGGTTATAGAAGGCACTGAAGGTGATGCTACCTTACGTTCATTTATGAATTGGGAAGCTTTAAATTCAGACCCAAAAACAAAAGCAGTTTTAGAGCATTGGCAAAAGTTGGGACAATTCAGAACAAATCATCCTGCTGTAGGTGCTGGTAAGCATCAAATGATAACCCAAGAGCCTTATTTATTTTACAGAAGCTATCAGCAAGGCGACTTTAAAGATTTGGTAATTGTTGGTTTAGACTTACCAAAAGGCGAAAAAGTTATCGATGTTTCTAAAGTTTTTGAAGAAGGAGATAAACTTCAAGATGCATATTCTGGTGTTAAAGCCACTGTAGAAAATGGAAAAATTATCATAAATTCGAATGCTAATATCATTTTAATCGAAAGACAATAAATCAATCTTAATGAAATTCAATCTTATCCCATTAATCCTTACAGTCCTTTTCTTTTCTTGTAATCAAAAGGAAAAACATATTACTGAAGTGACTTCGCCAAATAGTGAAGTGAAAGTAAATTTCAACCTTAATGCTCAGGGACAACCGTTTTACACAGTAATGTTCAATAACAAAACCGTAGTAGATAGCTCTTACTTAGGGTTTGAGTTTACAAATGCTAAAGCTTTAAAGGATAATTTCAATATTGTAAATACAACAACAAGCACGTTCAATGAGACTTGGCAAATGCCTTGGGGAGAACAAGTAGATGTAGTAAACCATTACAATGAATTAAGAGTTGAATTACAAGAAACATCAGAATTAAAACGAAAACTAAACCTTGTTTTCAAAGTGTATGACGATGGTATTGGATTTAGGTACGAATTCCCAGAACAAGCTAACTTTAAAGAAGCACTAATTAAGGATGAACATACGGAGTTTAACTTAACTGAAGATTACAACACCTTTTGGATTCCTGGAGATTGGGATATTTATGAGCATTTGTATAATACTACAAAGTTATCAGAGGTTGATGCCTTACAGTTTGCAAACCATAAAAATTTAGCGCAAACGTATATTCCGGAAAATGCTGTAAATACACCAGTTACTATGGTTGGTGCAGATGGAACACATTTGAGTTTTCACGAAGCAGCTCTGATCGATTATTCTGGTATGACCTTAAAAGTAGATACTAAAAATCTTGATTTAAAGAGCAATTTAGTTGGTTCAGAAAACACCGATTATAAGGTGAAACGAATGTTACCTTTTGAGACACCTTGGAGAACAATTCAAATCTCAGATAATGCACCAGAGCTTATAGAATCAAATTTAACCGTGAATCTAAATGAACCAAATAAACTTGGAGATGTATCTTGGTTTACACCAATGAAGTACACAGGTGTTTGGTGGGAAATGCATTTAGGAAAATCCTCTTGGGATTATGGGATGACTCAGAATATGAGTACGTGGACAGATACAGGAGGTGCACACGGAAAACACGGAGCGAATACTGAAAATGTAAAACGTTTTATAGACTTTTCAGCAAAAAATAACATTGGTGGTGTTTTAGTTGAAGGTTGGAATACAGGTTGGGAACATTGGATTGGTTTTGAAGACCGTGAAGGTGTGTTCGATTTTGTAACACCTTATCCAGACTATGATTTAGATGAGGTAACACGATATGCCAAAGAAAAAGGTGTAGAAATTATAATGCACCACGAAACCTCTGCAGCAACAGAAACGTATACTAAGCAACAAGACACAGCCTATGCATTAATGCAAAAATATGGTATGCACTCGGTAAAATCTGGTTATGTTGGTAAGATACTCCCTAAAGGTGAATATCATCACGGACAGTATATGGTAAACCACTATAACAGTGCAGCTATAAAAGCGGCAAAATATGAAGTGGCAGTTAACGCACACGAACCTATTAAAGCAACAGGCTTAAGAAGAACCTATCCTAATATCATTTCTCGCGAAGGTTTAAGAGGACAAGAATTTAATGCTTGGGCAAGCGATGGAGGTAATCCACCAGAGCACTTACCAATAGTTGCTTTTACAAGAATGTTGTCTGGTCCAATAGATTATACACCAGGAATTTTCAATATTAAGTTTGATGAATACAAACCAGACAATCAGGTAAACACTACGATTGCTCAGCAATTAGCATTGTATGTGGTGATTTATAGTCCAATACAAATGGCCGCTGATTTGGTAGAACATTACGAAGCCAACCCAGAGCCACTTCAATTTATAAAAGATGTTGGTGTAGATTGGCAACAAACCAAAGTGCTGAATGGTGTGGTTGGCGATTATGTAACCATAGCAAGACAAGAGCGTGAAACAGGTAATTGGTTTGTTGGTGGTATTACAGATGAAAATGCAAGAACTTTAGATTTAACTTTCGACTTTTTAGATGAAAACCAGAGCTACGAAGCTGTAATTTACAGAGATGGAGATAAAGCACATTGGGATAATAATCCTTTAGACATCATAATTGAAAAAATTGAAGTATCAAAAGGCTCAAATCTTTCAGTGAAATTAGCAGAAGGAGGCGGTTTTGCGATAAGTATTCTTAAGAAATAAATAAAAGCTCCGAAAGGAGCTTTTTATCTTTTTAGAGTAAAGTGACCTCTATGAGTTGTTCCGTCAGCACGTTTCACTAAAAACCAATAATCATTGGTTGGCATATTGTTTCCATTATACGTACCATCCCAACCAAAATGATTGCCATAAAAAGACGTTAGTATTTTTCCGAATCGATCAAAAATGGTAACTTCTAAACTAGGTTCAGTTTGCGATTCTATGATTTGCCAATAATCGTTGTAACCATCATTGTTTGGAGTGAAAAAACTTGGATAATTTAATATTGAAACGTCTTCAGTAACAATACCACAATCATTTAAATCTTTAACAAAAACAGTATAAGAACCAGCTGGAAGATTATTGAAAACATTTGATTCTTGATAAATAATACCATCCAAAGAAAATACATAATTTCCAGTTCCTGAAACTGAAACAGAAATGGAGTTGCTGTTGGCAGTCCAATCAATAGTTTCTATGTTTTCAATAGTTGCGATACTAGAGGTGTAGACTGTGAAATTTTGAATAGCCTCACAACTATTGTTACCGTACATATTCTTTACAGTAACCGAATAATTTCCACCTTGGCTTACTGCAATACTTTGAGAAGTTTCTCCAGTAGACCATTCGTAAGCATCATAACCTGATGTTGCAGTTAATGTTGTAGTGCTTCCATCGCAAATAGAAATAGTTTGATCGTCATCAACAACAGGAATATCGCCAACTTGAATTTGAAAAGAGGTAGTTGCATAACAAACATCTAATGTGTTATGAATAACTCTTGTATAGATAGTTTGTGGATTGTTTGTGTTTGTATAGTTGTTAGGTAGTGCATTATCGCCTGAGTTAGCATCTGCTTGATTGAGATGGTAACTAACGGTGAAATTATTTGGGTTTTGATTACCTAGAATTAATGCATTTTGATCGTTTAAACTAAAGGTTTCAGAATTGCTATTGGTATCAGTACAGAACAGTAGATTGTCAGGTTGGGTAATATTTACAACTGGTAATAGGTTTTCAATATTTATTACAGTGTTTTCAATATTTCCGCAAGCATCTTCAACTTTTATCTCGTAAGTTCCTGCATTTAAATTTAAGAACGTGTTGCTTTCACCATTATCAAATTCAAAAGGCGAAATAATACTAAAGTTAAAAGGACCAACGCCAACAACGTCTACAATAGCATCTGATGGTCCGCTACCACCATCGCAACCTAAATTATAAACACCAGAAATAACAAGGTTTGAAAACACTGAGAAGTTTGCAAAAATATCTAAACAAAAATCGTTAGGGTTTTGGTTGTTGAATGGTTGAAACACCTTAATAAGTCTAAATTCTCCAGTTAAAAAAATGTTGTAAATGGTTTGCTCATTCAAAATTTGAATGGCTGTAGAGCTATTAGGAATATCACCTTCGGTATATGGACTTCCAGTATTTGGGTGTCCCCATGTTTCGGTTTCAGGAAAATACCTTTGAAACCAATAGGTTTTTGAAACTACTGAATCGTCAGAATCGTTAATACCAACATCAAAAGAACCACAGTTTCTGTTTAAAGTATAAGCACTTGGAGTGCTGATGTATGCATTTATGTAAACATTTTCAGTGTATTGAAATCCGCATTCGTCAACTAATTCAAAAGTGTAATCTCCAGCAGGAAGGTTGTTCATAAAGAAAAAACCTGAGTCAGCTATATTTTCACTTACATCATCAGGAAGTGAAGGTGTATAGTTAGATGGAGCCGATGAAATTAAAACTGAAGTAAGGCTACCATGTCCACTAGCAAGACGTAAAGATCCGGTTTCGGTTAAGCAATTTGGTTTTGCTATAACTGATAGTTCTTGCATTACAAATTCAGGAACAATTGTTTCAATGATGTATTCACTTCCGCAATCATCGATAACTAGTATAGTATAAATTCCACTTCCTAAATTACTTAAACTTAAAGCACCATTATTGATATTTTCTGAAATATCATCTGGTAAGGTGTTTTCATAAGATACTGGAGCTACAGTTACTGTAGCAGATACAATTTCTCGATCTGGAATTGAAACATTTATAAAGCCAGAGTCTACCGAACACCCTGTATTGTTAACTACTAGATTTGGCTCTAGAGGAATTTCTTCCAAGAGTAGAGTATGTGTGCCAGATCTGCCACAAGCATCTATAAGATTTATAGTGTATGTTCCGTAAGGTACAGGGTTTCCTTCTGTTTCGAAAACTACAACATTATTGTTGTAAGGTCCAGGGTATTCTTCATTGTAAACTGAAGGTATAAAACCTTCAGGAGCTTCAATGAATTCAACTTGATAAGGAGGTAAGAAGTTGTTTACTATAAGGTTTAAAAATTTTCCGCAGTATGCTTCAGTAGGAAACAACATTACTTTTGGGTTTGGGTCAATTTCATTATCTCTTTCAAAAACATTGTTGCAAGCATCAGTAATTGTAATGTTTACTGTAAATGTTTCTTCACCAAAAGTCATAATGCTTTGGCTAATGTTAAACTGTAGCTCAGGTCCTGAGGTCATTTCTTCAACAATTACAATTTCAGGAGAGCCATCAGGAGGATAAATTGTATAAGTTATGGTTAGTGGATAAATTATAGGGTTTTCAGGAGGCGCATTGATGCTATTGGTTATTTCTATTTCTGAACAAGAGCTATAAACAACTGGAAGTACTGATTGCTCAATAGTAATGTCATTTTCGCCAAGAATTAATGTGTAGGTTTTAGATAGTGCGTTTTCACATTCATCATATACGCGTACAACATAAGTTCCTGGTGTTAAATTGGAAAATTCATTTGAGGTTTGTGGTGCAACAGTTATTGGTCCAGAAGTAATTTCATACAATGCTGCGTCACCAGATGTTACATTTACAATTAATGTGGCAGTTTGGTTACAGGATGTAGCAGTTGTGTGGCTAATTTCAAAATCCAGTTCGGTAGTTAAGTTGTTAATAGTTGCTTCTTGCTCTTGGGTGTTTTCGTCTCCATTTAACGATTGGGTTGCAACCACTTTGTAGTTTCCTGCAAAAAGATTATTAAATGAGTTGGTTGATGTTTGAGCAACAGGAGTAGAGTCGTCAGGTAAAATGTAAAGTGTATATGTAATATCAGCTCCTGATGCTGTATTGGAAACTTCCATTTGTAGAGCACCATTACCAGAACAAGTTTCGTCAATAGGAGTGACGTTTAAGTTGAAGTCTGGTAGTTGCGCGTAGCTAAACGTTGAAAAAAAAAGTAAAATAAAGCTAAAAAAGGGCTTCGGTATTTTACTTGAAAATTGAGATGTTATTCCAAACAATTTTGCTCTTAGGTCAATTCGCTTTTTTGTTGAAAGCTGTAATGATTTACTTCGAGTTAGTTTAAGTTTTAATTTATGTATTGAGCTACAAGGCATTATTGTTTGTAATGAATACTATCAAATATAATATTAAAACAGTTTAATTGCCTCTTTTCCCCATCATTAAACAGAAATAATCGTTATTTTAAACATGTTTTTCTGTTGAGTCATTATGTTATTTAATCAATAAAATTACGACCAATCTATTTTATTCGTAAATTTGCAGCACACTATGAAGCATTTTGATCCTAATACACAATTGCCTTTTGAGCTTAAGATAAGCTTTGATAAGTTGCTCAAATATTACGAAGATTTGAAGCAAACAGGAGATGATTTTGAAAAAGCCAAAGCAGAAAGAATACTTAGGTTACAAGAACCTCATAGTATATTGAGAGATGGCTTTGATGATGAATCAACCTTGAAAGAGCATCAAGAACTGATTACTACAATTTTACAAGATACTTTTAGTGACGCTTTAACTAATAACGAAATTAAAGCAGTTTCATTACCATTTCAGAATATTATTTTTAACTCTTCTGAGCGTTTCAAGAAAATAGTAAAAGCTGCAGGTGATGGCTTTGAACTTAAAATTAAAAACCTTCCTGAAAGTGATTTGTACATTATTGCGTGTACTATTATTTTGAATCTTCATTATGGTTACGATTTAAGCTTTAAACGTCCATTTTTATACGAAATACCTGATGAAAAAGGAGTGATGAGGTATTATAAGATTTTGTATAATGCCGATTTTACCGAAGTTGTACCAAAAAAGAATGCTCCTAAAGTCACTCAAGACGATTACGAAGAATTACTAGATAATTTTGATAATCTCGATTTGTGGAAAGAAAAGTTTCCACCTAATAGTTATGAGTTTAAAGGGTTTGTTATTTCTAACATGTTTGATGTTACTGATGACCAATCTATTTCCAATATAAAATCTACACTTATAGGAGAAGCCAAACGTAAGGATAAAAGCTTTATGAGCGATTTCCAGAATATCTTTAGTTCTTTCTTAGGAATTAAAGATTTAAAAGTTGGTTTTTCTATTTATAATAAAGAAGATGATAGTTTTGAACGAGTTTATGGAGAAGGTATTGAGAGTTTTCTTTTATGTGATCAAGATCATTTAAGTTGTAAAAATGCACTTTGTGATTGGTCTTATGATTTAATCATAAACCAAAAGCAATTTTTTTCGGTATCTAATGTAGAAAAATCGTGTGTAGATAAAGAAGAAATGCCTCATGTTTCTATTTTAAACAAACAAGGTATTAAAAGTGCTATTTTAGCTCCAATTGCTGATAAAGATGAAGTATTGGGGGTTCTTGAAATAGCTTCAGAAAAACCACATGTACTTAATAGCATTGTAGCTAACAAGCTAATCGATGTAATGCCATTTATAGTGTCTTCGGTTAAACGATCTAAGCGCGAAGAAGAAAACTTAATAGAGGCAGTTATACAACAAGAATGCACATCTATACATCCTAGTGTGTCGTGGAAATTTAAAAAAGCTGCAAAGCAATTTTTAATTGATCAGCACAATAATGATGGAAATGCAATGTTTCAAAAAATTTCTTTTGAAAAAGTATATCCACTTTTTGGGCAAATTGATGTAAAAGGATCATCAGAAGCCAGAAATTTAACTACTCAAAAAGATTTATTGCTTCAACTGTCTTTTGCTAATAAAATTCTTGAAGATATTCCTGAGCATTTAAATATGCCTATCTATGACCAAGTAAGATTTCAAATTGATTCTTATATTAAAGAAATTGAGACCGATTTTAAAGTTGATAGTGAGCAACAAATAGCTGCGTTTTTCCATAAAGAATTAGACGCTTTATTTAAGTTTTTACTAGCTAAACATTCTGAATTAAAAGAAAGTATAGAAGACTACTTTAGTAAAATTGATTCCAACTTAGGGATGATTTATTACTACAGAAAAAACTATGACGATACCATTGCGCTTATCAATAAAAAAATGTCTAGTATGCTGGACGAAAAACAAGTTGATGCGCAACAAATGTACCCACACTTTTTTGAGCGTTATAAAACCGATGGAGTTGAGCATAATATGTATATAGGAGAAGCGATTACAAAAGAAGATAGCTTTGATAATATATACTTGTACAACCTAAGGTTATGGCAGCTTCAGGTAATGTGCGAAATGGAAAATGAATTTTACAACAATCAGCACGAGTATCCAATGTCTTTAGACGTTACTTCAATGATTTTAGTGTTTAATCAACCATTGTCTATAAGATTTAGAATGGATGAAAAACGTTTTGATGTAGATGGTACTTACAATGCAAGATATGAAGTTGTAAAAAAACGTGTGGACAAAGCTTTTGTTAAAGGAACTACTGATAGAATTACACACAAAGGAAAAATTACTATAGTATATTCTCAAAAAGAAGATGAGCAAGAATACATGCGTTATGTAAAGTTCTTGCAATCTAAGCACGTACTTGGTGATGAGGTCGAAATTTTAGAGCTAGAAGACCTACAAAGTGTTACTGGTTTAAGAGCTATAAGAGCCAGTATCTTATACACTGATAAAGAGGATCAAAAATTCTACACCTATGACGATTTAATGGCAACACTTAAGCAGTAATATAAAAAGAATCACTGCTTTTTGTTGAAGTTTTTGGGTTTAGTTTATACTCGTTTTTAGTAATCACATCTTTAATGTCTTTCTTTGGGTGTTGAGCTTTAAAAGATACCGCAAAAGCAATCACAGATATTACCATTCCAGCCATAAAAATAGTATAGGTTAAACGCAAAATCCTGTATTTTCGGTCTAAAACTTTACCAAGAAAGTACAAGTCTTTGGTTAAAGAACTGTACACGTAATCTTTGTCTTTTAAAAGCTCACTAATTGCCCATTGGTACTCACTTAACTCCATTTTATGAAAGTTTCCAAAAAAGGTTAAATTCACTTTTTTGTTCTTAACATCTTCTTTGGTAAACTCACCACTGGTAATATTTGGTCTTGTAGCAATTATTGATAAAATCATCGAAACCACACTAGAAACAGTAAATATTAATGTAGGTACTATTAAATAGCTATTTGAAGGAGAATCAAGCTTTGACATTAGGTTAGAAAGTACCAAAGAAATAATAATAGCATTAACCGAAAGTAATATGTTGGCTTTAGTATCCGCAATGTCACTAAGTTTTATGTGGTTTCTTAATGCAACTCTATAAAAAGTTTGAATACCACGTTCAGGACTTTCGTTTTTATACTGTGCTTTATACTTTGCCTTTATTTTTTCTTTATTGGCTTTTTCTTTATTCTTCTTTTTCTTTTTTATCAGTTTAGCAAGGTTTTCTTCTTTTTGTCTTTGCCAATTTTTTAAAGCATAATCAGTATAAAACTCATGCTTTTCGGTAAGTACTTTTATGTTTTCTTCAAGCCATTCGCTAGGTGAAAACTTGCAAACACCTTGTATTTCCATTTCCTTTCTTAAAAACTCACTGGCTTCATTAAAATATTTTTTACCAAAATGCGAAGCATCAGCATCCCTTATAATTTTGCCTAGTTTAGTTTTAGGAGTGTCTTTAAACTTTGTAGCCATAATGCACTCACTAACCGAAGCTATCAAGTCATCACTTGCATCATTATCTTTTAGAAATTTTGAAGCTATTTTTACACTCTCTTCTTCATGACCCTCTCTAAGCTTGGTGTAACCTGTATCATGAAATAAAACAGCAAGTTCTAAAATTTCAGAATCTTCTTTGTTAACTTCAGAGTTTTCAAGAATCTCTCTTAAGCTTCTTAGTACACGTTCGGTATGTGTATAATTATGGTAAAGAAACGTTTGGTCAAGGTCATTTTTAAAAAGATCAAAAACAAACTTTTCAGCATTTTCAACTAGTTTAGACATAAATCTTGTTTAAATTTATAGAATACAAAGTACTAAAAAAAAACGAAAAACAGCAGACTGCTTTTACGCTTTGATTGTAAGTAAAATAGAAGCATGTCGACTAATTTTGAACACATTTTTTTCAGTTTTAATTAATAAAAGAAAGGACAACATATGCTTACTTGGAAAAATATTATCGATTTTTCAGTTAATGGTAATCCAACGCCAGATAAAAGAGTTGAAAAAACAGAAGAAGAATGGAAGGCGCTACTCACTACCGATCAATATCGAATTACAAGAAAAAAAGGTACTGAAATGGCAGGAACAGGAGCCTTTTGTTCAACACACGAAGCAGGTAAATACAATTGTGTTTGCTGTAATACACCAATGTTTGATTCTACCATAAAGTTTAACTCAGGCACTGGTTGGCCTAGTTTTACACAGCCTATAAAGGAAAACGCTATTAAATATGAAAAGGACTCTTCGTTTGGTATGATTCGCGTGGAAATTATGTGTAACGTTTGTGATGCGCATTTAGGTCATGTTTTTCCCGATGGACCAGAACCAAGTGGATTAAGGTATTGTGTAAATTCGGAGTCATTAACGTTGCAAAAGGAAGGTTAAACATTATGAATGCAACACATGAATTAGCAACAGTAGGTGGTGGATGCTTTTGGTGTACCGAAGCCGTTTTTCAACAGGTTAAAGGCGTTGTTAAGGTAACCTCAGGATATTCTGGAGGAACAGTTCCTGGTAAACCAACCTATCGAGAAATTTGTTCAGGGCTCACAGGTCATGCCGAAGTAGTTCAAATAGAGTTTAATCCTAATATAATTTCATATAAGGATATCATTACAATTTTTATGACAACGCATGATCCAACAACTTTAAATAGGCAAGGAGCTGATGTTGGAACACAGTATCGTTCAGTTATTTTTTATCATAATGACAATCAGAAAAAAGTAGCTGAACAGGTTTTAAATGAGCTTAATGTATATTTTGAAAGCCCTATAGTTACAGAGCTTAGTGAACTAGATGTGTTTTATGATGCCGAAGTTGAACATCAAGATTTTTATAAGAATAATCCTGATTATGGCTATTGTAATTTTGTAATTACTCCAAAATTAGCTAAACTACGTCAACTGCATGCCGATAAATTAATATGATAACATTCAATATCAATAACACATTTTCTGAGAACTTGCCTTCTGATGTAGTTTTAGAAAACACCAGAAGACAAGTTGAACAGGCGTGTTTTTCTTATGTTAATCCTAAGTTGGCTCAAAACCCTGAGTTGATTCATAGTTCAGTGGACTTAGCTAAAAACTTAGGTTTAACAGCGCAAGACCTTAAATCAAATGATTTTTTGCAAATAATGTCTGGTAACAGTGTGTATCCAAACACAAAACCCTATGCTATGAACTATGGTGGACATCAATTTGGTAATTGGGCTGGACAATTAGGTGATGGTCGTGCTATAAACCTTTTTGAAATTCAGCAAAACAACAAGCAATGGACTTTACAGCTTAAAGGTGCAGGAGAAACTCCATACTCAAGACAAGGTGATGGTTTGGCAGTATTGCGCTCATCAATTAGAGAGTATTTATGTAGCGAAGCAATGCATCATTTAGGAGTGCCAACTACTAGAGCTTTGGCATTGTTGTCAACAGGAGAAAAAGTACTTAGAGATGTGATGTACGATGGTAACTCAGCTTATGAAAAAGGAGCAATAGTTTGTAGAGTGTCACCAACTTTTATTCGTTTTGGGAATTTTGAAATTTTCGCAGCACGACAAGATTTAAAAACGCTTACTCAATTAACCGATTATACAATTAATCAGTTTTTTCCTCACCTAGGAAAGCCATCAAAAGAGACTTATATTAAGTTTTTTGATGAAGTTTGTCAACGCACATTAGAGATGATTATCCATTGGCAACGAGTAGGTTTTGTACATGGTGTAATGAATACTGATAATATGTCAATTCTTGGTTTAACCATAGACTATGGACCTTATGGTTGGCTAGAAGGTTTTGATTATGGTTGGACACCAAACACAACAGACGCTCAACATAAGCGATACAGATTTGGAAATCAACCCAATATTGGACTTTGGAATTTATACCAACTGGCAAACGCGTTGTATGCTCTGGTTGAAGATGCCACACCTTTTGAAACAGCATTAGAAACCTACAAGAACAATTTTGATAAACAATCATTAGAAATGATGCGTTCAAAACTTGGTTTAGAATTTAAAGAGGCTTCAGATGTACAACTTATTCATGAGTTAGAAGAAACGTTATTATTATCTGAAACAGATATGACACTGTTTTTTAGGTTGCTTTCTAAGTTTTCAGTAGATAATCCAAAAAGAAGTTTAGAACTCATAAAGCCTGCTTTTTATTCTGAAATATCTAATGAAATAAAAGAAAAGTGGCTGCTTTGGTTTGATAAGTATGCGTTAAGATTAAAAAAGGAAACGTTGAGTAGCACTGAACGTTCTAAAAAAATGAATGCTGTAAACCCAAAATATGTATTGCGAAATTACATGGCACAATTAGCAATAGATAAAGCCGAAGAAGGAGATTATAGCTTGGTTGAAGAGTTGTTTGAATTGTTAAAAAAGCCCTACGACGAACAACCAGAAAATGGAAAGTGGTTTGCAAAACGACCAGAATGGGCAAGACATAAAATAGGGTGTTCAATGCTGTCATGCAGTTCTTAATTAGTATTTTTATAATAAAATTTTACATATGATATCCGCAAAAAAGCTTTTGTTTTTAAGCGTCATTACTTTTTTAACCATTGGTTGCGCTACTTACAAACCTCAATATAGTAGTGAAGAGTGGTCGCAACCTTCATTTCCTGATAAAGAAATTGATAAAACATTTTATCTTATTGGAGATGCAGGTTTATCTCCAGAAAATGGAATGTCAAAAGGTTTAACGGCTTTAAATCAACATTTGCAAGGAAAGAAAACAAAAGACGATTATGTTCTTTTTTTAGGAGATAATGTATACCCTTCAGGACTTCATGGTAAAAACCATAAATTGAGAGCAAGTGATGAAAACAATCTTGATGCTCAATTTAAATCGGTTAAAGATTTTAAAGGTGAAATCATTTTTATTCCTGGCAATCATGAGTGGTATGCCAATGGTGTAAAAGGTGTTAAAGCGCAAGAGAAATATGTGGAGGATGCTTTAGGGAAAAACACTTTTTTGCCTGAAAACGGTTGTCCTTTAGAGAGTATAGATGTAAATGAAACAGTTCAATTAATCATTATAGATAGTCAGTGGTATCTCGAAAACTGGAATCATAACCCAACTATAAATGATGAGTGCGAAATAAAAACAAGAGATAGATTTATTCTAGAGCTCGAAGGAGAAATTAAAAAAGCGCAGAACAAGACCATTGTTTTGGCTATGCATCATCCTATGTACACTAATGGTACACATGGAGGACAATATGCAGCAATAAAGCATCTATTTCCATTGCAGCAAAAAATTCCAATGCCAATTTTAGGTTCGGTAATTACACAAATTAGAACTCAAGGAGGAATTTCAATACAAGATAGATACAACGAAAGATACCATAAACTCGTTAACAGAATAGAAACTTTAGCGAAGGAAAGTGGAAACATCGTTTTTGTTTCAGGTCATGAACATACCTTGCAGTACATTGAGCACGAAGGTATAAAACAAATAGTTTCAGGATCAGGAGCTAAAGAGTCTTATGCAGCATTATCACATGATGGATTGTTTTCGTATGGAAAGCAAGGGTTTGCTGAACTTACCGTTTTTAAAGACGGAAGTTCTTGGGTGAGATATTATGATGCCGAAGGTAATACACCTAAAGTACTGTTTCAAAAAGAGGTTTATGAACCAAACAAGCATTTTGATACATCATCGCTTCCTGATACGTTTCCTAATGAAGTTGAGGTTTCTGTTTACGATGAAGAAGAAACAGATAAATCTATGTTTTTTAAATCGGTTTGGGGAGATCACTACCGAAAAGTTTATAGTACAAAAATTAAAGCTAAAGTAGCTACGTTAGATACCCTCTATGGAGGTTTAGAAGTAGTTAGAAAAGGTGGAGGACACCAAACAAGATCTCTAAGATTAAAGACAAAAGATGGTCGTGAACTCAACATGAGAGCATTACGAAAAAGTGCAACGCAGTACTTACAAGCGGTTTTGTTTAAAGAAAATTATATTGAAGATCAGTTTGAACAAACCGAAGTTGAAAGTTTAATTCTCGATTTCTATACAGCAGCCCATCCTTATGCGTTTATGGTAGTTCCTGATTTGTCTGATGCTGCAGATGTATATCATACCAACCCAAAGCTGTACTATATTCCAAAGCATAAACACTTAGGTGATTTTAATACTGAATATGGTGATGAGTTGTATATGATTGAAGAGCGACCAGAAGACAATTATACTGATGAAAGAACTTTTGGTTATGCTGATGATATTGAAAGCACACACGATATCATTGAAAAAGTACGTAAAGACGAAGAGTATAAAATAGACGAAGAAGCATACATTCGTGCACGTTTGTTTGATATGCTAATTGGAGATTGGGACAGACATCAAGATCAATGGCGTTGGGCACAATTTGACCAAGAAAATGGAGATAAACTCTACAAACCAATACCAAGAGATAGAGACCAAGTATTTTCAAATTTTGATGGTGCGTTGTTAGATGTTATGAGAGTAATTTCAGGGTCTACAAATCAGTTACAAGTATATGATGAAGAACTGAAAGACGTCAAATGGATGAATAGTGCTGGAGTTAAACTAGACCGAGTTTTAATTCAGCAATCCGAACTTGATGTATGGTTAGCACAAGCACAGTTTTTACAAGAAAACGTTACAGATGATGTTATTGAGCACGCTTTTTCAAAAACACCTAAAGAAGTCCAAGACGAAACTTTTGAAGAAATCAAACAAAAGCTAAAAGGACGTAGAGGTAATCTACAAGACATTGCCAAAAGGTATTACAATTATTTAAACGAATTAGTAATTCTTTCAGCAACTGATAAAGACGATTATATTGAAGTAAAGCGTATTGGAGACAACAAAACTAAGGTTACAATCTCAAGAATTAAAGATGGAGAAAAAGCCGATGTGTTGGTTGATAGAGTTTTTGATAAAGACATCACAAAGGAGCTATGGATTTATGGTTTAGATGATAAAGATGTTTTTGAAGTTACAGGCAAAGCTAACAACTTAATTTTTACAAGATTAATTGGAGGTCAAGAAAACGACACTTATATTATAAAAAAAGGACGACGCGTTAAAATCTACGACCATAAAAGTAAAAAGAACACAATTCAAGAAAATAAAGGCGCGCAGATAAAATTGACAGATGTTTACAACCTAAACCTTTTTGATTTCAAGAAAAATATTACTAGAAATACTGTAATTACACCAAATTTGGGGTTCAACCCAGATGATGGATTCTTAATTGGTGGTTCAATTCATTACTCAGTAAAAGGATTTCAACGTAATCCGTTTTCACAAGAACATAGGTTTAAAACAGGATATTATTTTGCAACAAGCGGTTTTGATTTAAGGTACGAAGGTGAATTTGCAAATATTTTTGGTGAATGGAACTTGCATTTAAGCGGAGTACTTACTAGTG
Organism: Gaetbulibacter jejuensis; assembly: GCF_039524015.1. Taxonomy (NCBI): domain Bacteria; kingdom Pseudomonadati; phylum Bacteroidota; class Flavobacteriia; order Flavobacteriales; family Flavobacteriaceae; genus Gaetbulibacter; species Gaetbulibacter jejuensis. Next base: position 871,101 of record NZ_BAAAGF010000001.1, read on the forward strand.
AGAATTTTGCAAATAATTACTTTGGATATGGTAATGAAACCGTAAATAATGATGACGATTTAGGGTTAGATTACAATAGGGTAAAAACCAGTGTTTATGGAGCATCTATTGGAATTGTGAAAAAATCAGGATTTGGTAGTGATTATGGGTTTAAACTTGCTTTTGAAGGTGTAGAGTTACAAGACTCACCAAATAGAATAATTACCGATTTGGTTCCTGTTGGTTCAGATGAAGAGTTTTATGAAAGACGTTATTTTTCATCAGTTGATGCAACTTATGAATATGAAAGTTTTGATAATAAAATCAATCCAAGCAAAGGAATGACGTTTATGTTTAATGCAGGAGCAAAAACCGAATTAGAAAAGTTTAAAAACATATTTGCTTTTGTAAACTCAAATTTAGGGTTTTACAATGCTCTTGGTATGCGAGAGCTTGTGCTTAAAACAGATATCAGAACTCAGCTAAGATTTGGTGATGACTTCTTGTTTTATCAAGGTGCAATTATTGGTGGACATAATGGACTAAGAGGTTTTAGAACAGACCGATTTACAGGAAAAAGTTCCTTGGTTACAAGTGCCGATTTACGATACAGCTTTCCATCTTTTAAAACAAAAACATTACCATTTCAAATAGGTGTTTTTGGAGGTTTTGATGTAGGTCGAGTTTGGGCAAAATATGAAGATTCCGAAAAGTGGCACAACGACTACGGTTTTGGTACTTGGATAACTGCTGCCGAAAGTCTTTCAGGAACTTTCAACTTTTTTAATAGTGTCGAAGGTTGGCGATTCTCGTTTGGCTTTGGTTTAAACTTTTAATGAAGCTTAAAGCTGTAAATGTTACTGCCTAAATCGCCATTGCGCTCCTCAGAAATGTAAACTGTGTTTTGGTCTTTAAAGCAAATGCCTTCTTTTTGAGAGTTATGGTCAAAATATTGAGCTTCTACATTACCTTTAAAAAAGTTATCTGAACTAAAGCCTGTGATTTTCCATAGCTTGTCATGGTTTAAAAGCACTACAGTTTTACCATCGTTACTAATATCAGCAGAGGTGATTTTATTGTCTTTTCCGTCAAGATTAAATTCAGTAACAAGTTTTGCGGTTTGCTTTCCTATTTCATTTTTCACCTTAAGCAATACACATTTTTTGGTTTCTTTACTAAAAAGATAAAAATGGTCATTAAACAGGAAAAAAGCTTCAAAATCCTTCTTTTTAATACCTTTTGGTAACGAAAACTCAATTTTTTCAGCATTAACGTCGTCATCATTCAAATTTGAATGCGCTACTTTATAAATAAAAAAATCATCGCGTTTACCTGAATTGTTCCCAAAATCTCCAATGTAAATATTGCCTTCAGTGTCCGAAGTCAATTCTTCCCAATCAATATTATCTGCATTATCAATGTCTATATCTCTACTTAAAGTTCCGTTAACATCAATTGCGTAAAGGTTGTTAGCATTTCCCTTATCTTCAATAACCCAAAACAAGTCATTGTTATCAATAGTTTCAATAGCTGAAACCTCAGTGAGATGTTCAGGTATATTGCAAACTACATCAAGTTTTCCTGTTTGACAAGCGGTTAAAATAAAGGCGAAAAATAAAATTTGGGCTTTAATCATTATAAAAATCTTCATGCTGACAAGATATTGAGATTGTTAACCAAACTAAAATTATTAACCTTAAAGTATTTATAAAATATGAGCTATTGCTTGCTCATTTTTAATAATTTTGAAACTGAAAAGCCTTTATGATTATGACAAAAGTTGAAGATTTACTCGAACTTCTCAATTTAAAATCCGTTGATGTTAATGTGTTTCAAGGGTATAATAAAACCGTAGGAAGCCCAAATGTGTTTGGTGGTCAGGTTTTGGCGCAGGCCATTAATGCAGCTTCGCAAACCATAACTAATAATAGAGTTTTACACTCTATGCATGCGTATTTTTTAGAAGCAGGAAATTTAGAACTTCCTATAATTTATAATGTGGCTTTGGTGAGAGATGGCGGAAGTTTTTCGGTACGTCGTGTCACTGCAGATCAAAACGGAAAAACCATTTTTATTCTTTCGGCATCGTTTCATAAAAAGGAAGATGGCTATAATCATCAAATTGATATAAATACCAAGGTGAAGCAACCAGAAGAACTAATGAGTTGGACTGATATGCTAGAGCAATTTGGCGATGCGATTCCTAAAAAAACTAAAGGATTTATTGAAATTGAACGCCCAATTGAGTTTAAACCTGTTGAGGTTGTAAATCCGTTTAATAAAGAAGATTTGCCACCTTTTACAAACGTGTGGTTTAAATTAAAAGGCGATACAAGTAATTTGGATTTAGCATCAAAGCAGCAAATTCTAACGTATGTTTCAGATTATAATATTCTTGCGGCTGCAATGAACCGTCATGCTAGTAAAGCACATTGGGGAAATACGCAAACTGCTAGTTTAGATCACTCTATGTGGTATTTTAGAGATTTTGATTTTGACGATTGGTTGCTGTATTCTATTGAATCGCCTAATACATCAAATGCTCGCGGATTTGCCAAAGGAAACATTTTTACGCGCGACGGAAAACTTGTAGCTTCAGTGGCTCAAGAAGGATTAATGCGTCCATTAAATAGCTAATGAAACATTACGACGTTATAATAATTGGAGGTGGTGCAGCAGGTTTTTTTGCGGCTATTAATTGTGCGGAGCAAAACCCAAAGCTCAATATCTGCATTCTAGAAAAAAATAAAGAAGGCTTACAAAAGGTGAAAATTTCTGGAGGTGGTCGCTGCAATGTGACGCATGCAGAGTTTATGCCGCAGGAATTAGTAAATAATTATCCAAGAGGCGCAAAGGAGTTGTTAGGACCTTTTCATCAGTTTATGACTGGTGATACCATTGAGTGGTTTGATAAACGTGGTGTGGCATTAAAGATAGAAGAAGATGGACGTATGTTTCCAGTAACCGATTCGTCACAAACTATTATAGACTGTTTTTTAAACGAAGCAAAAAAACTTCAAATAGACGTTTTGTACAGTCAAAATGTTCAGGATATTGAAATTTTAGAAGCGCAAGAGGTATTTCAAATTAAAACAAAAGACACCAATTTTCAATGCGAAAAGCTACTTGTAGCCACAGGAAGTAGCATGAAATTTTGGAAATTAATATCACAATTAGGACATACGATTGTGCAACCTGTTCCGTCGTTATTTACGTTTAATATTAATGATAAACGTATCAAAAACATTCCAGGAGTTGTTGCTCAAGATGTAGAAGTAAACATATTAAAAACCGATTTATCATCGCAAGGACCTTTGCTTATTACCCATTGGGGAATGAGCGCACCTGCGATTTTAAAATTATCGGCTTTTGGCGCTGTGGAATTAGCAAAAATGGATTACAAATTTCAAATTGAAATTAATTTTATAAAGCAAGATTTTGAGAGTTGTTTAGATCATCTCAAAGCTATCAAACACGATTTTGGTAAAAAACTAGTTTATAAATTACCACAGTTTGAATTGCCTAAACGCTTATGGCAGCAATTGGTTTTAGCGTCTGGTATGACTCAAGATACACGTTGGGCAGATGTAAACAAGCAAGAATTAGACAGTCTTACAGAACAGTTAACACAAGCTGTTTTTGATGTCAATGGAAAAAGTACGTTTAAAGACGAATTTGTTACTGCAGGTGGTATCGATTTAAAAGAAGTTAATTTTAAAACGTTTGAAAGTAAGCGCGTTCCTAATTTATATTTTGCTGGCGAAGTACTCAATATAGATGCCATTACAGGCGGCTTTAACTTCCAAAATGCGTGGACAGGAGCTTTTATTGCTGCAAAGACGATAGCCAAAAAAAGTCCCCTCTAAAAAGAGGGGATTAGGGGTGTGTTCATATAAATTAGTTTCGAATGAAAATTTATTACAATCCAAAACTTAAAGAATTAGCAAGGCAACTTCGGAATAACGCTACAAAGTCAGAAATTAAACTTTGGACTTATTTACGCAGAAGCCAGATGTATGGATACGATTTTCATAGACAAAAGCCTATTGATGAATACATCGTTGATTTCTTTTGTAATAAATTACAATTAGCTATTGAGTGTGATGGCTATTCTCATGAAATATTAAAGGTTTATGAAAAGGATGTGAAAAAGACAAAACGATTGAATGATTTAGGGGTTTATGTTTTGCGTTTTTCTGATTTTCAAATCATGAATGATATTGATAATGTTATTAGAGCAATTGAAGATTATATTCTTAAATTTGAAGAAAATAATACACCTCCCTTAATCCCTCCTTTCTAGGAGGGAAATAAATTATGAAATATATAGCACTACTTCGTGGTATTAATGTATCGGGACACAAGAAAATCCCGATGGCAGAATTACGTACACTATTAACAGGTTCTGGTTTAGAAAATGTGCAAACTTATATTCAGACAGGTAACGTCATTTTTGATGCGGCTGCATCTGCTGAAATACTTAAAAATCAAATAGAAGTTGCTGTAAAAAAACATTTTGGCTTTGATGTGCCTGTTTTGGTAATAACGCCTAAAGTACTGCGACAAATTTTTGATGATTGCCCTTTTTCCGAAGAAAAAAAGCAAAACAGCTACTTCTCATTATTGTATGATGCGCCAAAGCAAGAATTGATTGATGTTGTTGCTGAAATAAAATACCCTAACGAAGAAGTTTCAATAACCAAAAACTGTATTTATTTTTACTGTTCCACAGGTTATGGGAAAACCAAATACAACAATAATTTCTTCGAAAAGAAATTAAATGTCACAGCAACGGCTAGAAACTATAAAACAATGCTAAAGTTGTTATCTTTGTCGGAATAATTAGAGATAATGACCGAACAAGATTTTATTCCAAAGCCATATACAAACACTTTAAAACAAGGAAAAGTCACTTGGGAATCGCCTAGTAACATAGCCTTGGTGAAATATTGGGGAAAACGCGATCCGCAAATTCCAGAGAATCCATCTATAAGTTTTACGTTAAGTCAATGCAAAACCATAACAACACTATCATACAAGCAAAAGGAGGTGACTAGCGATTTTTCGTTTGATGTGTTTTTAGATGGTGAAAAAAAAGATGCTTTTAAACCAAAAATTGAAACATTCTTTAAGCGTGTTGAGCAATATGTGCCGTTTTTAAAGGGTTTTCATTTTACTATTGAAACAAAAAACACGTTTCCGCATAGTTCAGGAATTGCATCATCTGCTTCAGGAATGAGTGCTTTGGCATTGTGTTTAATGAGTGTTGAAAAACTGTTTAATACCGACATGTCAAATGCGTTTTTTAATCAAAAAGCATCGTTTTTGGCACGTTTAGGTTCTGGTTCGGCATGCAGAAGTGTGGAAGGTGATTTAATTGTTTGGGGACACACAAAACACGTAGCTGAAAGCAGTGATTTGTTTGGAGTGAAATATCCTTATGCAGTTCACGACCATTTTAAAAACTATCAAGATACCATCTTGTTGATTGATAAAGGCGAAAAACAAGTAAGTAGTACAGTTGGTCATAATTTAATGCATAATCATCCGTATGCAGCAAGTCGTTTTCAGCAAGCTCACGATAATCTTGAAAAGCTAAAACCAATTCTAGAAGCTGGTGATTTAAAGGGATTTATCAATCTAATAGAAAGCGAAGCGTTAACCTTGCACGCGATGATGATGACTAGCAATCCGTATTACATTTTAATGAAACCAAACACTTTGGAAGTAATTAATCATATTTGGAAGTTTAGAGAAGATACAGGTTTTCATATTGGTTTTACGTTAGATGCAGGTGCTAATGTTCATATATTATATCCAGAATCTGAAAAAGTAGAAATTCTTAACTTTATTGAAAACGAATTAGTTGCATATTGTAAAAATGGCGAATATATTTGCGACCAAATTGGTTTTGGAGCGAACCAAATAGAATAATTAATCGTATATTTACATAGTAGATTGCTATTGAAACTATGAAAGGACCACTTTTTTACTCAAAAATCCTACTTTTTGGAGAATATGGAATCATTAAAGATTCCAAAGGATTATCTATTCCGTATAATTTTTACAATGGAGCTTTAAAAGTAGCGTCAGAACTTACCAATGAAGCAAAAGCATCCAATGATGCTTTAAAACGATTTGCTGATTATTTAGAACAAGTTGATGCTGAATTAGTGACTTTTGATATTGAAGCATTAAAGCAAGATATTGCCAACGGAATGTATTTTGACTCGTCTATTCCACAAGGTTATGGTGTAGGAAGTAGTGGTGCACTTGTTGCAGCGATTTACGATAAATATGCTCATGATAAAATAACCGTTTTAGAGAATTTAACACGTGAAAAGTTATTGCAGCTTAAAGCTATTTTCTCTGAAATGGAATCCTTTTTCCATGGAAAATCTTCTGGATTAGATCCATTAAACAGTTATTTGAGTTTGCCAATTCTTATCAATTCAAAAGATAATATTGAAGCAACAGGTATACCTTCGCAAAAAGTAGACGGTAAAGGTGCTGTCTTTTTATTAGATAGTGGTGTTGTAGGTGAAACAGCTCCTATGGTAAGTATTTTTATGGAAAACATGAAGCAAGAAGGTTTCCGTAATATGCTTAAAGACCAATTTATAAAACATACTGATGCTTGTGTTGAAGACTTCTTAAAAGGTGATATTAAATCATTGTTTAATAATACCAAGCAATTGTCTAAAGTGGTTTTAAATCATTTTAAACCTATGATTCCAAAGCAATTTCATGAACTATGGAAGAAAGGTTTAGAAACCAACGATTACTACTTAAAGCTTTGCGGTTCTGGTGGTGGAGGCTATATTTTAGGTTTCACTGAAGATATTAATAAAGCCAAAAAAGCGTTAGAAGGTTATAAACTAGAAGTGGTTTATAATTTTTAGGTCTTTTTTGTAGCTCCATGCATCTATTGGAGTAACTTCAAAATAATCCTTTATTCTTATGCTAACCAGAAAACAAAAACATATACTACTTAAGTTTTTCAGTATGTTTTCTGTGATTAGAGGCTATAACATTTTGGTTGTAGTAATTGCGCAGTATTTAGCATCCATTTACATTTTAGCACATGATAAACCAGTAAAGGAAGTCGTTTTAGACCTTAATTTATTAATGCTTGTACTTGCATCGGCAGCTGCTATTGCTGGAGGTTATATTATTAACAATTTCTACGATTCTGAAAAGGATTTAATCAATAGGCCAAGAAAAACAATGTTAGACAGATTAGTGAGTCAAAACACGAAGCTATCATTCTATTTTGTGCTTAATTTCATTGCTGTTATTATGGCTAGTTACGTGTCATTTAGAGCGGTAGTATTCTTTTCGGTGTATATTTTTGCAATTTGGTTTTACTCTCATAAATTAAAAAAGTTACCGTTTATTGGTAACTTGGTTTCTGCTATTTTAACCATTACACCTTTCTTTGTCATTTTTGTATACTATAAAAACTTTGAGCACGTAGTTTTTGTGCATGCTATGTTTTTGTTTTTAGTGATTTCTATGCGCGAGCTTACAAAAGATTTAGAAAATCTTCAGGGAGATATGGCTCAAGACTATCATACTATTCCTGTGGTGTATGGCGAAAAAGCTTCAAAATTAATGCTCACTGTTTTAAGTGTTTTGACATTAGTACCTACGCTGCTGCTAATTTTTCAGTATCAAGTAGGAAAAATGAGTTATTACTTTTATGTAAGTATTGTGTTGCTTTTAGTGTTTGTTGTAATGCTATGGAAATCAAATTCAAAATCACAATACTTAATTCTTCATAATATTTTAAAGCTTATTATAGTTTTAGGAGTCATTAGTATTCCTTTGATTGATATTGGCTTAGTACTTAATAAAATCACTTTTATTCGATAAGCAATAATTTATCGTATATCTTTGCAGCAAAATTTAGTTTAATTAATACAATTTCCGTTTTAACGGAATAAAGATATGAGCAGAAAGCAAGGTACAGGAGGAAGCAAAAGACCATCAGGTAGAGGACAAAGACACAACCAAGGAACTCGATCTGGAAGAGGAGGAAACAACTCTGGAGGAAAAAGCTATGCAAGAGGAAATGCTCCTATGAAAAAGAAAAACACCACAAAGGCGTCAGCAGATGAAATACGCTTAAATAAATACATTGCCAATTCAGGGATGTGTTCTCGTCGTGAAGCTGATGAGCATATTGCAATTGGTTTGGTAACTGTAAATGGAAAAGTAGTTACCGAAATGGGTTATAAAGTGCAACTTGATGACGATGTGCGTTATGATGGAGCACGCATAACACCTGAGAAAAAAACATATGTTTTACTTAATAAACCTAAGGGTTTTGCTACAACCACAAGCGAAGGCAAAGGACGTACAGTAATGGATTTGGTAGCAAATGCAACTAGCGCACGTATTAAACCTATTGGACGTTTAGGTAGAAACTCAACAGGATTATTGTTGTTTACCAATGATGAAACTGTGGTTAAAAAATTCACCAATTCTAAAAATGGTGTAACACGCTTATTTCAAATAGAACTAGATAAAAACTTAAAATTTGAAGACTTAAAAGCTATTCAAGATGGTTTAAAGGTTGACGGAAAAGAAATATATGTTGAAGAAGTTAGCTATATTGAAGGTGAATCAAAAAATCAAATAGGGTTAAAAATTAAAAATACAGGAAACACAGTAATAAGAACCATCTTTGATCATTTAAAATATAATATCATTAAAATTGATTGTGTAGCGATTGCACATCTTACCAAAAAAGACATTCCTCGCGGTCACTGGAAGCACCTTACAATTCAGGAAATCAACACCTTAAAGATGTTGTAGTTAAAAAGTTTAAAAAAAATAAAAAAAAACTTTTTTTATAAAAAAAATGTATTTCATTTGCAGTGCATTTAGCTGAACAAATTGAAATCTGTTTTTACGTTCGGGTTTTTGAACATCAGGAAGTCATATTCAAAAACTGCTTATAGGTTAAGTAACCGAATTTTAGAGCTAACTTCCGCTTACTACATCGTTATGAGCCAACATTTGTATGGCTTCATTCCTACAACCCATCCTCAAATACAAGTTTGATATACATTAATTTGTTGTTATCTTAATGTTGAATTCCAGAATAATTCACATTTTTAAATTTTAAAACATAATGTAACCAATTGATTTTGCTATTTTATATGGCATTATTGATTAACTTGTCTCAAAAGAGTAAAAACAAACAAAAACATGAATACTAAATACATTGATTTAATCAATCAATCTTTTTATTTTCCTCAAGAGGAGTTTAAACTTGAAAATAACCATTTACAATTCCATGATATCGATTTAAAACAATTAATCGAAACTTATGGAGCTCCTTTAAAATTCACCTATTTACCGCAAATATCAAATAACATCAATCGTGCAAAAACATGGTTTGATAATGCGATAAAAAAACATAATTATCCAGCAACATATAACTATTGTTACTGTACAAAAAGTTCTCACTTTAAGCATGTGCTTAACGAGGCTTTAAAAAATGATATTCATATCGAAACCTCTTCGGCTTTTGATATTGATATCGTTGAAAGCTTAAAGAAAGCTGGAAAAATTACAGATAAAACCTATGTGATTAGTAATGGGTTTAAGCGTTCTCAATACGTCACCAATATTGCTAGACTAATTAACGATGGTCATAAAAACTGTATTCCAATTATTGATAACTATGAAGAGCTAGATTTACTTTCAGAAGAAATTAAAGGCAAGTTTAAAGTAGGAATCCGTATTGCATCAGAAGAAGAGCCTAAATTTGAGTTTTATACCTCAAGATTAGGGATTGGTTATAAAAACATTGTGCCATTTTATAAAAGTCAAATTCAGGATAATAAAAAGGTAGAACTGAAAATGCTTCACTTTTTTATTAATACAGGAATTCGTGATAATGCGTATTACTGGAACGAGCTTTTAAAATGTTTAAAAGTTTACATTAGCTTAAAAAAGATATGTCCAACCTTGGATAGCTTAAACATTGGAGGCGGATTTCCAATTAAAAATTCGTTGGCATTTGAGTTTGATTATGAGTATATGGTAGATGAAATCATCAACCAAATTAAAATTGCTTGTGATGAAGCAGATGTTGAGGTGCCACATATTTTTACCGAATTTGGTAGCTTTACTGTAGGAGAAAGTGGAGGAGCAATCTATGAGGTGTTGTACCAAAAGCAACAAAACGACCGTGAAAAGTGGAACATGATTAACTCTTCTTTTATCACAACATTGCCTGATACTTGGGCAATAAACAAGCGCTTTATTATGCTTCCAGTAAACCGTTGGAACGATAGTTATGAGCGTGTGTTGTTAGGAGGATTAACTTGTGATAGTGACGATTATTACAATAGTGAACAGCATATGAATGCTATTTACTTGCCAAAATATAACAAAGAAAAACCCTTGTATATTGGCTTCTTTAACACAGGAGCATATCAAGAAACCATTGGTGGATTTGGAGGTTTGCAACACTGCTTGATTCCGTCGCCAAAACATATTTTAATTGATAAAGACAACGATGGAAACATCACAACAGAATTATTTAGTGAACAACAAAAAAGTGAAGACTTACTTAAAATTTTAGGTTACCATGAGCAATAAAACGTATGCTGGAATTTCAGAAGAATATTCCAAATTAGACAGTTCAAAAATTGTTTTAATTCCTGTGCCTTACGATGGTACAAGTACTTGGCAAAAAGGTGCCGACAAAGGTCCTGATGCCTTTTTAGATGCTTCTGAAAATATGGAGCTTTATGACATTGAAACCGATACTGAGGTTTACAAGCAAGGTGTGTTTTTAGCAGATGCAATTACTGAAAGCGCATCACCAGAAGCTGTAGTTGATGCTGTACATGAAATGACTAAAAAGTATATTAAACGCAATAAGTTTGTAACCCTTTTTGGTGGAGAGCATTCTATTTCAATAGGAAGTATTCGTGCGTTTAACGAGTGTTTTGATAACTTAACAGTATTGCAAATTGATGCACATGCTGATTTGCGAAAAGAGTATGAAGGTTCAAAATGTAACCATGCATGTGCAGTTTATGAAGCAAGTCAAACTACTAATTTAATTCAAGTAGGTATTCGCTCAATGGATGTTATGGAGAAAACAGTTATGGATGAGGACAAAACCTATTTTGCTCACGAAATGGCTGAAGATGACAACTGGATGGATTCTGCAATAGATCAAATGACAGATAACGTATTTATCACGTTTGATTTAGATGCTTTTGACCCATCAATTATGCCAAGTACAGGAACACCTGAACCAGGAGGATTATTCTGGTACGAGACACTAGAATTCTTAAAGCAAGTATTTGCTGAGAGAAACGTAGTAGGTTTTGATATCGTTGAGTTGTGCCCAAATAAAATTGATAAATCATCAGACTTTTTAGCTGCAAAGCTGTATTATAAAATGTTAACCTATAAATTCTTAAATGAAGATGTAGATGATGATTATGACAATAATTTTAGCGATAACAGCTCAGGAATAAATAAATTTTCTAAATTTAATGACGAGGATGACAACTAAAGGACACATATCACAATTTATTGAAAAGTATTATTTGCACTTTAATGCAGCAGCATTAGTTGATGCAGCAAAGGCTTACGAAGACCAATTAAACTCAGGAGCAAAAATGCTGGTGTCTCTTGCAGGAGCTATGAGTACAGCAGAGCTTGGGAAGATTTTTGCTGAAATGATTCGTCAGGATAAAGTACATATTATTTCTTGTACAGGAGCCAATCTAGAAGAAGACATCATGAACTTGGTTGCGCACTCTCATTACGAGCGTGTACCAAACTATCGCGATTTAACACCACAACAAGAGTGGGATTTGTTAGAGCGAGGTTTAAACCGAGTAACTGATACATGTATTCCTGAAGAGGAAGCTTTTAGAAGATTGCAAGAGCATATTTTTAAAATTTGGAAAGATGCCGAAGAAGCTGGAGAGCGTTATTTTCCGCATGAATTTATGTACAAGATGTTATTGAGTGGTGTACTTGAAGAATACTACGAGATAGACTTAAAAGACTCTTGGATGTATGCAGCAGCAGAAAAGAATTTACCAATAGTTGTTCCTGGTTGGGAAGACAGTACTATGGGTAACATTTTTGCGAGTTATGTATTAAAAGGAGAGCTTAAGGCAAGTACTATGAAATCAGGTATTGAGTACATGACGTTTTTAGCCGATTGGTACACTGATAATTCTGAAAAAGGAATTGGTTTCTTCCAAATAGGAGGAGGTATTGCTGGCGATTTCCCTATATGTGTGGTGCCAATGCTATACCAAGATATGGAACGTACTGATACACCTTTCTGGAGTTATTTTTGTCAAATAAGCGATTCAACAACAAGTTATGGGTCGTACTCAGGAGCTGTCCCAAATGAAAAAATCACTTGGGGAAAATTAGATATTAACACACCAAAATTTATTATAGAAAGTGATGCTACTATTGTTGCGCCACTTATATTTGCTTACCTACTAGATATGTAATTATGAACAAAAAAGACAATCTTAAGCGCGTAATTGTTGATTTTAAAAAATTAACACCAGAAATTTTAGCATTGTTAGTTGAAAAATATCCTGATGGTTATGATGATGACCACGTTATATCTTTCAAAAATGCTAATAACGAAATTGTTGAAGCTGTAGAAGTAAGTACTGAAGACACTAAGTATTTAGTAAAAGTAAGTACTAAATTAGCTGTAACAATGGAGAATTATGATGAAGATGATTATGAAGATTATGACGATGATGATCCAGAAGCAGTACAAGAACCTGAAATGGACCAAGAGGCTGACTCTGACGAGGATTAGTCACACACTACAGTTTTGATGTTTTAGAACAGATCTAGTCTGAAAAATAGCATATACTTAAAAATGAAGTCGCCATATTTTGGCGACTTCTTAAATTCTTCACCAAAATTATCTATCAAAAGGCTTAATTCATTTTCTTCAAACTTAGTTGAGCGTATTGAAAAATAAACTAAATTTATGTAAAATATAATGTTATGTCGGCACATTTTCATTTAGCATTACCATGCTTAAGTATCAGTGAGACAAAGGCTTTCTATGTTGATAGTCTTGGTGCTCAGGTAGGACGATCAGCACAAAACTGGGTTGATATTAATTTGTACAATAATCAAATTACATTTACTAAAAGTGGTCCTTTTAATTTTGATTGTCAAAGCTATTCTTTTGGAGGTGAAATTTTACCATCCTTTCATTTCGGAATTATTTTAGAGCAGCAAAAATGGAAAACGCTTTTAAACACCTTAAAGTTTAGAAATGTTCCTGTTCAATCTGAAGTTGATTTTTTAATTGAGAAAGTAGGAGAACATCATTCGTTTTTTCTAAAAGACCCAAACGATTATACTGTAGAGTTTAAATCGTTTACTAACCCAAGCGAGATTTTTAAATATTAATGTATACCGTTTTTGCTTACCAAGTGTCTAGCTTAATACAAGTTAGAGAAGGAAAAAATAACTTTAAATGGGAGTTGCTTTTTTCTGATAGTGATGAGCTTTTTTATAGCTATTCAAAAGAAAAATTCATCTATATTTTTCAATATGGAATGGTGAGTTTTTTTAATATGACTACCAACGAAATTAATGCAGCATTAGATGAAATAAAACCGTTTTGTAAAGACTTCTTTTCCGACAAAATTTCTGAAGATGTACAAATCTCAATTCAACCCAATACATTAAAAGTGGAGTTTGAAAAAGTCATTTTACCTGAAATTGATGAGGAAATGGTGCGATTGGTGATGTTGAATGCATCACAGTCTGTAGCGTTGGATAACTATTCTGAAATTACCGAAGAACTTTTAATTGAAACCAACCAACATACTCTTTATCTTGAAAATAAAGGGAAGTTGGATATTTCTGGAAACAAGCTAAAGCGCTTTATTGGTAAAGTACTCAACATAAAAAATAAAATTTCAGAAAACCTGTATATTTTCGATTCACCAGAAATAACTTTAGAAAACGAGCAATTAAACAAGTTAAATCACGATTTAAAGCAATCTTTCGACTTAAAAGACAGATATAGATTAATCCATGATAGAATAGAGATTATCAAAGAAAATCTAGAGCTTTTTAAAGACATAATGGATCACAAAGAAAGTAGTAAACTAGAATGGATTATTATTATCCTTATTCTTGTTGAGGTGGTTGATATGTTTATTGCAAAACTGTTTTTTTAAATCTAAAGCGATTGTATTAACCCTTTAAAAAGTGTAATCATATTTGGTTCAGCTATTGCAGCTGTAGCTATAATGTCATCAATGGCTACAGCTTCTAAATTGTCAGGATCACATTCGTCAGTCAGTACAGAAATTGCTGCAACTTTAAGGTTGAGGTGATTAGCAACTATTACTTCTGGTACAGTACTCATACCTACTGCATCAGCACCAATAATTTTTAGCATTCTGTATTCAGCTCTTGTTTCTAACTGAGGGCCAACAACGCTTGCATAAACACCTTCGTGTAACGTAATGTTGTTGGTTTTAGCTATAGATTTAAAAGTATTGTTTATGGTTGCGTCATAAGGTGCACTCATATCAGCGAATCGTTCGCCCAAAAGCGACACGCCTTTAAAGGCTAGAGGAGAGCTACCTTGAAGATTAATATGATCGTCAATAAGCATTAATTCACCTTTTTTGAAATTGAGATTAATAGCACCAGAAGCATTAGAAACTAGTAAAGTGGTGATGCCTAACTTTTCCATAACACGAACTGGATAAGTTACGTCTTGTAACGTGTAGCCTTCGTACAAGTGAAAACGACCTTGCATAACAATAACTTTTTTACCTTCAAGCTCGCCAAAAATTAATTTGCCTTTATGAAACTCAACTGTTGCTGTTGGAAAATTAGGAATGTGATTATAGCTTACTTCTTTAAGAATAGTAATTTCATCTAAAAGCATACCTAAGCCAGTACCTAGTATAATTCCTATTTCAGGATTAATAAATCCTTTATCTTTTAAGTAGTCAACGGTCTCGTTTATATAGTTTATCATAATTGGTTTTTAAATCGTTAACACAAAAATAAGTGAAATGTATTTAAAAATTGTAAGGATTATTAATTGCGTTAGACCAAGATGCAAAACTTAATGATAATGAAATATCCATAACAATTAGGTTACTAATCAACCAAAATGGGATTAGGGTATTTTATTTCACCATTGTAAAACACATAAATAAAAAAACAAATGAAAAACACACTTTTAGTTTTGTTAACTGTATTAACAACATTTAGCCTTAGTGCACAAGTACCAGAAAAAGCAGAAGACGTAAGTCCTTTATTGGTAGGGGAAACAATCCCAAATGCTAACTTAATTGATAAGAATGGTGAAGAAATTGCTCTGAAAAAAATCATTAAAGAAAAACCAACTGTTTTGGTGTTTTATCGTGGAGGATGGTGTCCTTATTGTAACACACAATTAGCTTCTTTAGCTGAATCTGAATCAGAAATCTTAGAATTGGGTTACCAAATAGTAGCAGTAAGTCCTGATAACTACAAAAATTTAGCACCAACAGGAGAAACTAACAAAGTAGGTTATAGCCTTTATGCTGACCCTGAAGCAAAACTTATTCAAGCAACAGGAATTGGTTTTAAAACTCCAGGAATGGCAGTGTCGTATATTGAAAAGAAAACAAAGATGGAAGCAACTGAGATTTTACCAGTTCCAACGGTTATGATCTTAAATACATCTGGTGATATTTTATTTGAATACATCAATCCTAATTATAAAACAAGATTAAGTAAGGAGTTGCTAGTAGCTTCTTTAAAAGCTTTAAAAGCTGATATGTAATTAGGTTTCATACCCTTTAAAACCGAAAAACCCTGACACTTGTGTCAGGGTTTTTTTGTGGTGGAGCATAAGGGACAAAAGTCGAACTATTTTGAAGGGGATCTCGCTCAAATAGGTCAGAATTATAATGAATAAAAGAATATTTTAAATTATCGAACTATATTATTAAATTCGTAGTATCTAGTTTATATATAATATGTAAAAAAAAAATTAAAATAAGCGTTAGCTGTTATTCTTATTTCGAAAACCGCCAGTTTTTAAAACCACAAGAGTAACAAATACTAATGCTCATGCTTATGGCGTGGGTTAGTACTTGTTTGTGGTAAGGTATCTGGCGGTACCTCGAAATAGATAAGGTTAGAAACCCCACGCTTATTTATTTTTTAATCTTCGCTTAGGGGTTTGGTGTTTTAAAATATTTTTATAATGAACCTAATTAAAAAAAACTTAATAATTATGGTATTACTGTATACCACAGTAGTATTTTGTCAAAGAAAAAAAGACTTGATAAAAGAAATTCAGTCATATGAAAAAGGTATTGTGAGCAATGCTTCTTTTAATAATGATTATCAGGAAGTTTGGGACGCTATTTATATAATAGCTACAGAAGAATACAATACAATAAGAAGAGAATCTGAATCTCGAGGTTATATTGAAGCATTACAAGAAAGTGACACCTTTAAAGAAGAAATGACTATTGAAATTAGGGGGAATGAATCTTCATATAGGGTGTCATTTCAAGTTAGGCAAGAAAAAAGATATAAAAATTTCGATGGAACTTATACAGATTGGAAAACATATAACTCCTCTACACTTAAAAGGTATTATTTTAGATTACAGAAGAGACTTTATGTTCTTTTGAATGGATCCATAGAACTACCTTTAGAGCTCAGAGATAAAATTGATAAATATAACTCTGAGCAGTCAAATGAGCGTAAAAAGGTCTTAAAGGGTAGGGATTATTAAATTTTAACATCATTGTAATAGTGTTTTTCTGTTTTGATAAATAGAAGTATAACGTAATTTAATTTCTATTTCACAGTTCTTTCCAAAATTCGCTATAAAAATTTTTGGTTTCCATTAATTGATTATGATTTCCAAAGTCAGTTATAACTCCATTTTCCAACACATAAATTTGGTCAGCAATTTTTGGTAGAGAATGTAATCTGTGTGAAATAAATACAATAGTCAATTCAGATTTTAGTTTGTTTAATAAATCTAAAACAAACTGTTCCGTTTTTCTGTCCATTGCAGAGGTGAATTCATCTAATAATAAAACTTTTGGTTTTTTGTATAAAGCACGCATTAATGCAATCACTTGTTTTTGCCCACCTGAAAGATTAATACCTTCTTCTCCAAGAATGGTAGCATAACTTTGAGGTAAAGTATTTATAAATGTTTCAAAACCGTAATCTTGACAGAATTTCACAATATTTTCGGGTGCATCCTCTTTTCCTAAAAGAATGTTGGCTACAATATTTCCTCCAAAAATGGTAACCTCTTGTGGTACAACACCTAAAATATTACGCCAACTTTCAGTTTCTAAATCTGGAAGATTAGTTTGATTATTGACCATTATAGACCCATTTTCAATAGGATAGAATTTTTGAAGTATTTGTCCTAAAGTACTTTTTCCGCTACCGCTTTCGCCAACTATGGCAATGCACTCATTTTTAGATATACTAATATTTATGTCTTTTAATAATTGACTTCTACCAGCAAAACGGAAAGAAAGGTTTTTAATTTCAAGAGAACTAAAATCTGAAATTTCTGTTGTTCCTTTTTGCTCTTTATCCATTGATGCAAACTCATACATGCGGTCAAACGCTACTTTGGCTTCATTAATTGGAATCGTTATTAAAGCCAAACTTGCAACGGATGGCAATAAACTTCCTGCAACACCTAAAACAGCCATTAGCTCTCCTAAAAGCATTGTTTCATTATAAACCTGTATTGATGTGTAAACCAATATGCCTATTAAAAACAATACACTAAACACACCAGAAAAAATCGATAAACGTACATTTATTTTACCAAGGTTAAAAGCTTTTTCTTGAAAATTATCATAGATAAGGGAGTTAATTTTTTGAAAAATGTTTTGTCTGTTATTATTTTTTATAGTAGCAATACCTTGCATAGAGGTAATGTAATTGCTTTCGCTTAAAGCATAACCTTGCATAACCTCTTTTTGTGATTTAATAATCCGTTTATTAAAACTATAAATGAGCACAAAATAAAAGGGCAAACTTACAAAAGCTATTAAGCCTGTTTGCCAGGAATAATAAAATAAGAAGCCTAAAGAAACAACAGTTACTAAAGCGTTAATAACAACATTACCAACGATTGTTTTTATAACACGTTGCACACGTTGGGTGTCATTCAATCGAGCCACGAGTTCGCCAATTTTACGAGTATCGAAAAAAGGTTTGGGTAAATAAAGTAAAGACGAATAAAAACTATCGATTATACGGTTATTAAAGTCTTTGGTTTGACGTATTAAAAAATAATCTCGTAAAGCTGTAAGCAAAACTCTAACCAACAATAGAAAAGCAACTAATATAATTCCTGTTAAGAGCTTGGTAAAATCTTTTGAGGGTAAAATATCATCAATTAATTTTTGCGAAAATAACGCCATAGCCATGCCCAAAATAGCAATGCCTAAACCTAACAAAATACTAAAGCTAATAAGCCTGTAATCTTCTTTTAAGAGGCTCAAAAACCATTGCTTTTTATCTTTTGCTTTGGTTTCTGATTTTATAAAATTATTATTTGGTGTAAGGGTCAAACATGTTTTAGACTGCCAAATGTTTTCTAACTCTTCTTTTGTGTAAGAAGTAATGCCTTTTGCAGGGTCGCCAATGATAAATTTGTTATTCTCATAGCCATAGCACACCACATAATGCTGTAAACGTTCCTCAATAACTACGTGTAATATTAAAGGTTTTTTATGATCTATAACTGCTTGTATATCTGCTTCGTTACCTTGGGCAGTAAAACCTAATGTGTTGGCTGCTTGATATAAACCCAAAAGGGTTGTGCCTTGTTTTGTAGTGCCGCTTAATTCACGTAATTTTTCTATATGGTTTGAACCACCATAGTATTGAATAAGTGATAATAAACATGCTACACCACAATCTGATTGGTCGTGCTGTTGTGTAAATGTTTGTTGTAAGAGTTTTTGGGAAATTTGATGTTTGCGTATCATAAGTAATGACTTCTCGACTGCGCCCGAAGTAACATTTTATTTATTTAAAACTTTTAAAATGGCTTTGGTATTGAGTTGCCCTTTGTGTTTTTTTATAAGCTTTTGGTCAGTATCGTAAATTAAGATGTAAGGAATACTGTTAGCATCAAATCGACTAGAAAAAGTATTAAGGTTATCATGTATGAATGTAATTTTTTGTTGATTGTTTAAATTGTATTGTTCTGCAAATTGTTTTATTGTATCTACAGGTTCTATAGATACAAAAATGAATTGGACATCTTTAAAGCTTTCTAAATTATCGCTAATGCCTTGTGCTTCGTACTGGCAAAAATCGCACTCACTATTAAAGTAGATAAAAATGATATTTAGGTTTGGTTTTAGGTTTGCTTTGGTAAATGGCTGTTGGTCTAAAGTTAAAAACTCAAACTCTGGGATGGTTTGTAATTGTTTGGCTATTTCATTTTTTTCTTGTGTACCTATAGTGACCTTATAGCCTAAAAAGGAAACAATACCCAAGACGCAAACAATTAATATAACCTTAATAGCTTTTTTCATTGCGTTAAATTTTGGGCTTTAATTCTTTCATTAATAGCATCTATTACTTCATTTAGTTTTTGCATTGATTCTTTAGAAACCAAAGTAGTATGAATACTCATTCTTGCGGTTTTAGTCTTCAAGAAATAGATTTCGGAGGTTTTAACAATGTTTTCTATGTTTTTTATCTCAAGACTATTATTGAAAAATGGGTTATCCCTTTTTTTAATAACACCATTAGAAATAGTAGTGTACCCATAGCGTTTATCACAATAAAAACTTATGAAATAAAGTACTCCCAATACCATATAGGTATATGAAAAAAAAGTTGTGTTTGAGGAAAGGATATAACCAACACCCAATAAACTCCACAATATTCCCATAGCAAAATTTAACCTCAATCTTGAACGATTATATCTTATTTTTAAATCAAATTTCTTTCTCATTTTTTTGAAACATTATGCTCATTAAATAAAGTGATGATTTTATCGATATCCTTTTGCGAGATACCATTAATGGACAATAGGAAGTACCCAAGGGCACTAATGGTATCAGAATTAATAAACCGATTAATATAAAATGCTTCAAAACCTAACTCATATTTAAGGTAAAAAACATAACACCAACAACCCAAATTAAAAGACTAACACCATAACTACTTGCAACAATAGACAATCCTTTGTCAGTTGTTTCCTTTAGCTCTTTTCCAAGAAGATAGGCTAATATAAACCAATAGGCGAATTCGAATAAATTAAGAACTTGAAAAGGGTATATAAACCAAGGTTGTAAGCCCTCGTAACCTATAATATTAATGGCTGATAACGGGTAGAAATATTGCAGATCTTCTAAAGTATAGTTGGTTTGAAAAAAGTAAAACCAAGCGGTTTTAAATACGATGACTAATAAAAAGACAAACTCTGCTTTAACAACGATGTTAAAAAGCTTTTTGTATTTGATTTCTTTACCAAAAAAGAAGCAGCCCGCATCTAAAATTGCTGCTATGATTGAAGTTTTAATCAACAATAAAATTGGAACTACTATATAACCGGTGTACTTCCATTTATCTTTAAATTCTATAACTTCTTGTAGTTGGTCATAAGTCAAACTTTCTGTCAAAGAGTTTAAAAATAAAATTTCTGTATTCAAAATTAATTCGGAAAAAAAACCTATCAACAGAGTCAATGCTATCAGAAACATTAAATAATATTTATTACTCATTAACTATTGATTTTTCTTTATAAAAACCTATAAATATAAAAGCTAAAGCTAATATAATATAGCAAAAAGCTTTAACATAATTGTTTAATACTAATACATCTACAAAATCTAAAATTATAGAAATCAAGGCTATAATCATAAATACTATTATTATTCTTTTAATCATAATATCTTACTTTTAATTAAAGCAGCTGCTTATTTGACAAAGCAGCTGCTATTATTGAAACTAGTTATTTGCTATATAATTCGCAGCACAACCTACAGCAACTACAGCAGCAGCTCCAAGAACCCAACCAACGGGATTCCATAAATTAGATACTGCACCTGCGGTAATCGCAGCTAGATTACCTCCAATAGCATAACCACCCCCAACAGTAGCTACACCTGCACAAAAACCACCTACAAAATCTCCTCCTTTAACATTTTCTAATTCGTTTAATTCTAATGTTTTCATAATATTTATTATTTAAAGTTTATACTCAATTAATTCCAATTATTATCTTGACAATTATCAATCGCCACAAGACCTCCTCCCCACATCCATCCGATAGCTACAATGGCAAGACCTACTCCACCAGTTGCTCCTGCAATGACGCCTAACATTACTGCTGAACCAACAACAGCGCCTAATCCAGTGCCGCAATCTGTTCCACCATTTAATTTTTCCATTTGATTTAATTCTAATGTTTTCATAAAAAATAGTTTTTAAATTAAAAAAATAAACCCAGAACACTTCTGGGTGGGTAAATATAATTTAACATAAAGCAATTAAGATAATGAGATGTAATAAGTGGTTGATTTAGCGAATAAGTGGTAGGATTGATGTAATAAGTGGTTTTAAAAATAGAAAGTATTTATAGTTTTATTATGATAGCGTGGGGGTTTTTTGTATTTTATTGCTTTACCAAAAAAGAAACAGCCAATATTTAATATTGCAGCTATAATCGATACTTTTAATAACAAAATTAAAGGTAAAAGTAAATCTGACAACCATTCCCACTTATTTTGAAAATTTAAGATGTTTTCTACTTGTGAAAGAGTAAGCTCTTACATTAAGATTTCATAAATTAATTCATCTAAATTTATAACATACTTGGAAATATGTATAAAGCTTAAGGTGTATAAGCTTAATATTAAAAATATTAAATAGTTGTTTTTCAGAATAATTAAATTTAGTTCGAAATTTTACCAATTAAAATCATAGCATATAAAAGTGATAAGGTTAATAATATTACCATTAGATTTTTGAATATGTTTTCATCGAAAGAAAAGTATAATAAAACTGTTATTAATACACCGACTATACCGGTAATTGTTTTTTGTTTATTTTTCATTGTTTTGAGTTTTAAAGGGCTAATTATTTAATCAGTTCAATTTAAATTTAGTCAAAAGTGTTATAAGCCGTCCATCCTACACACCCATTTGTAAAGCAGTAAAAATACTAGAAGATATTGGTCCACCTATTGCGAGTAAACCTAATCTAACTCCAATACTTGCACCCCCCCCCCCAACGGCAATACAAACTCCAGTTACGATATCTGAAGCATCGCCACTAGAAATATTCTCTAATTCTTTAGATAGATAACCTAAAAACACAGTGATTAAGATTAATATAAGAAATAAGTAACTCATCATATAGTAAACTCTTTATTTAATTTTTTAATCAACTTATTGACGGTCTTGACATTTCTATTAAAGTTTACGGTTACATCTGTTAAATTTGTTGAAGTTATTATTAATTTAGTTTTATCTGGATCTTCGTTTTCAGCATCAATAATTATAATTACTCCTGCTGGGCCAAAATTTGCACTTACATTTTTGGCGACTAAAAATGTTTTTTCCTCATTAATATATTGAACATTATAAAACATTTTTTTTATGATATTTATACAGATTTCAAATACTTTGTTAGTCGATTCAGGTATTATTATATTTTCAGAATATTTATCTACTCCCATTTTTATATTAGCCAATTTAAATTACTATTTTCATTATTACTTTTAGAAACCTCTCCTTTTAAATCATTTTTTAGTTCTTCCATAGATTTATAAGAACTTTTATTGATAGTCTTTATCAATTTTCCATTATCAATAATCAAATATTTGTCACATATATCAATCACTAAATCTATATGATGAGAAGTAATAATAAGTGTCTTACTATTGCTTAAATTAATTAAGAGTTTTTTTAAAACTTCCAAAGTTGAAATATCTAAATTGACAAAAGGTTCATCATAAACCAACAATTTAGGGTTATGAATTAAAGATGCAGCAATAGTGACTTTACGTTTATTTCCTTCTGAAAAAGTTGATATTGGTTTTTCTTTTTCTTCAATTCCTAACAATTCAATTAAATCATTTATTCTTTTTTTTAACGATTTTGTTTCTAATTCTTGTGAATGAAATCTAGCCACAAAATATAAGTAGTTAATAACATTAAACTCTTCAATATAATAAGGATAACTAAATATAAAGCCTGTGTTTTTTTTGTATTCATTTGTTTTGGGGTCTAATTTATCATTAAAAATAAAAATCTCGCCTTTTTCATATTTAATCAAATTTCCTAATATGTTTATTAATGTGGTTTTGCCACTTCCATTGTTGCCAATTATCCCTATTGATTCATTTTGGTTTACCTTAAAAGAAAAATTGTCTAAAGCTATTTTATTCCTATATGATTTTGTGATATTTTTAAATTCTACCATAGTTAAATAATAATATTATAAAATTACCTATTGCATGTACAAACAAAAGTAAAATAAGAAGACAGAATTTCACTACTCCAAATTCATATATGGATATATTATTTATTTTATAAAAAATTCTATAATTTTTATACCTTATTAATAATTGAGAGTAAAAAATGAAAAGAGTTATTGCTGAATTAGTGACATAAAAAACTACACTTAATCTGTTTAACCCCAAAAGGCTAATAATAAATACATATAAAAATAGAATTAAAGCAAATAGGTGTATAAATCTTTTTACAATAAGAAATTTTAATAATAAATGAAATAATGTTAAATACTTCATTAAAACCAATATTTTGAATGTTTATAAAACATTAAACAAGTGAATATAATTATCAATCCATTAATCACTATTAGCCAAAACAAATTAACACTTTCAACAAATGGAGAGACTAATGAATAGGGAATTAAATATATGATATAGTTTTTCACATTTGGAATTTGAATCGAGTTAAACATAAAAACCATTAATGTTATCAATCCGAAAATTACATTGGCAAAATTTCTTGTGTTTTTAGCCTTAAATTTTATGAAAAGAGTTATCCAAGTATAAAATAATTTTAACGAAGTTGAAGTAATAAAAATAAATATTGCATTATAAATTGCTATCTTATTTATCAGAAAAATTAAAAAAAGAATTGAGGATGTCAATAGATAGTAGATGACTTCTTTAGTTATTAAAAAGTTCTTAAATGATTCAATCAAGAATTTTCTTGCAGTAATAGGAAATATGGAGTAGGTCTGTTTGTTCTTGTATAGGTAACTAAAATGTTTTTCTGTAATCAACGATACCACAAACATCATTGAAATATCCAAAATAAAATATCCGTAAACAGATAAAATTAACTTCTCTTCATTAAAAAAATAAACCCAGAACACTTCTGGGTGAGTAAATATAATTTAACATGAAGCAATTAAGCTAATGAGATGTAATAAGTGGTTGATTTAGCGAATAAGTGGTAGGATTGATGTAATAAGTGGTTTTAAAAATAGAAAGTATTTATAGTTTTACTATGATAGCGTAGGGTTTTTTGTATTTTATTTCTTTACCAAAAAGAAAGTAGCCTGTATTTAGGATAGCTGCAATTATAGAGGTTTTGATTAAAAGAAATAATGGCAGTATAAAATAGCTAACCAATAACTGCTTTTTTTTGAGCCCTAATATGTCTTCTATTTGCTCCTGAGTTAGTTGTTCAAGAAGAGAATTGTATAATAACTGTTCAGTATCTAGAAAGAAATTGGATAGTGAGCCAATGATTAAAGTTAGAAATACAATTAAAATAAAGATGCTAAAATTTTCAAATTTTTTCATTTTTCCTTTTAGAATGTATAGTATATGCAACAAATAGACATATATAAATAAAAGAGAATAAAACTAAAACCTTGTTAAATTCAAAAACTTTAAGTGTATCTAAAGACACTATTATACTGGCACATACTGCCAATAAAATATATAATATTTTCATAATGATTATTTTAAGAAAAACTAGGAAGAGGTTACTTCCTAGTTTGCTAATCAATAATTATTGTGCTGCATTATGTAGAAAGTTGCTAGCACAAATAACTGCTAGACTACCAATAGTTATTTGTTTTGAAAAGGAATTAATTACCAATTCATCGCTTCTCAATATATCTTTTGTGGCAAATGAGAGAGTTAATTGACCTACAATTAGGATAGTTAAAGATAATTTGTTATCCATTCAAAGTTCTATTCTTTTTAGAAATTGTTATGAAAGAACTTAATGCCACTAGAAACATACTCATCATACCTATGTAAGAACCTAATCTTTCCTTTTCACTTTGCTCTCCTAATAAAATCAAGGCTAGAAAAGCTCCAAAAATAGTTATACTTAGTACAAAAATGATGCTTGGTAAGTCTTTGTTTAAAAAAGGTTTCATTTGAGTTTTCTTTTAAATTATTACTTTAAGCGAAAGATTATAATCTTCCGCTTTATATACTTATTCCATACAAGAAAGTGCTACGGCAGAAGGCGCAATAGACCAACCTGCAGCAGCTAAAACAACTGCAGCGGTACCACCTGATGCAACGATTAGTGAGCCTAAAGCTATACCTGCACCAAGAATTGCAAAACCACAACCAAGACTAATTCCACCTTCTACATTTTCCATTTGATTTAATTCTAAAGTTTTCATAAAAAATAGTTTTTAAATTAAAAAAATAAACCCAGAACACTTCTGGGTGAGTAAATATAATTTAACATGAAGCAATTAAGCTAATGAGATGTAATAAGTGGTTGATTTAGCGAATAAGTGGTAGGATTGATGTAATAAGTGGTTTTAAAAATAGAAAGTATTTATAGTTTTACTATGACAGCGTTGGGTTTTTTGTATTTTATTTCTTTACCAAAAAAGAAACACCTTACGTCTAAAATGGTAAAGCTATGATTGATGTTGCGTAAAAAGATAAAATAACTAGTGCTTCACTATTAATAATGTGTTTTGAAACAATAGCTAAAACAATAGTTGATAAATTTAAAACACCGTAATAAATAGTGTTTTTATATTTTTTCATCAGTATTTTTTTTAATGAAAAATAGAAGTATCAAAGCAAAACTATAGAGAAAATAAATGACATAATCAGCAAACCAACTTTTATATATATCCATAACTTTTAAAATTAATAATACTGACGAAACCAGCATAAAAATTATAATAAATGTGCTTTTTTTCATAATATAAGGTTGAAGAGCTAACTCAAAAGAAAGAATTAACTCTTGTTAAAAAGTTAATCATCCAAATTTACAGGCAGCTGACATAGCAAGAAAAGCAATAGAAACCCACCCGCTGGTTTACAGAAATTTGTAGCTGCACCGATAGTTAGTGTAAATTGCACCCGCAATATATACTCCGTTACAAAATGCTTCATTTCCGTCTTCTAATGTTTTCATAAAAAATAAGGTTTAGAAATTGTGAATGGCGTTATTAACTTCTAATCTTTATTTGGTTTTTTGCTGAGATTTTGTTTTAATTTTTTGTGTAGATGTCTTATTTTTAAATAGAAATATATAAGTATAGGAAGTATGATTAACTGAAAAATGATAATCATTATAAGTGTTGCTTGTGACATAGTTATATTAAGATTTTGGAGCTTTTTTTACTATAACCTTATAGTTAAGACACTCGTTTTTTTATAAAGTCACCTTTTCTAAAAAATAGTTAACATAAGTGAACAAGATATGGTAGGTATACAAGCTAGTATTAACAACGTAAAAGTATAATGTATTGTTTACGTATTTTTAAAAACAAATATAGTACCGCTATTATTAACTTATTAATATGCTTTCAGCCTGTTAAAAAGGAAATCATTGTACTTGAGGAGATATAAGTTAGATTGCTCTAAATTGAAAAAGTGTGTAGAAGTGTAGACATAAAATAGCTTGTTTCATAGTATATAAAAACAAGAGATAGTTGTTTTTATGATGCATTATACTTTAGCTTAAGTAAAGTATTAGCTCTAATATTTTACCTTTAAGCTTTTAAATATATAGTCAAAAGTGTGTTAAAATAGTTATTATGCAGTATGTTTTTTATTATATAATATATTTACTTTTTTTATGTCAGTAAAGCAATTTATGTGATAAAAATAATTCATCTGCCATTTTTGAGTTTCTTTGGCTTGTTTATTTTTAATAGTATCCCAAGTTGTATAAATTCTAAAAGCTCTTTTCCCTTCTTTATTCAGGGTTGAAATAATACCATGTTTTATGAGCACAGATTTAGGAAACACAAACTGTCCAAATTTATTTTTAGCTCTTACGTTTACTACAAAAAAATCTATTTGATCATTTTCGTCAAAAGGTTCAATTTGTCCTTTTTTGTTTCGTTTCCAAAATGTTACAAACTGACCAACTTTTTTTGGTGTTATTTTAGAGGTCCTACTTATAATATTTAGCTCGTTAAGTTTAAATGTACAAGCGTTATACTCTTTACTTTCGGATTCTATTTTAAAGTCCGAAATCTCTAGTAAGCATTTATCATAGACTTCTGCTTTAATTTGATTAAAATCTTTATTCAATTTCATTTCTCTTTATATCAATAGCTTATTAAGAGCTAGAGCTGCTTGATTGAGGAAAAAAACTACAATACAATTACTCTATGTCTTACAAATTATTAGACAGATTATTTTGGATTGTAGTATTTTATTAGGTTTTATTTTGTTCAGTTTTAATGTTTTTTATAATTAAATTAGAAATTGTAAATGGCACTAGAAATTTCTTTATTTTTTCTCACCTAGCTCTTTAGTTACTGTTTTAGTGTGCTTTTGTTTTATGTCTTTATATGTAAACCTGTATTTTAAATATAAATATATAAGTATAGGGAGCATAAGTAGCTCAAATAAAATAATAATTATAACTGTTGCGAATGACATTTAGATTAAAGGTTTAAGTGGTTGTTAAAACTTATTTAGTTGTATATGAGACACATACTTTGTGTAAAGTCACATTGGTTTTGAGAGAGCTTTAGAAATAGCTTTCAGTTTTAAAGAATATTTTGCTTGATCTAACCTCAAGTTCTATAAGTAAATAGGATATTTTAAGTAGCTTAAAAAGGTTAAAAACATCTTTGTAAGTGACTAAATAAGTAATGCTGGGTCAATAGGGTTGTAGGGTATCATGTGCCTTAAAGTTAAAAATGATAATAACTTAATTTGTTTAAATACTTATGAATAACTATTTTTTAGTGTTATTTTAAATTAAATAGCTGGTTATGAGGGTGGTTTTGTTTGTGATATTTTTTTTACAACTACTTTTAGGTTGTTCTATTTATGCACAAGAGTTTACAATAAAAAAAATTGATGCTAATCATAATGGAGGTAGTGCTGTGAATAAAAAAGCACTTTATATAGATGATGATGGATTTTTATGGTATTCAACAAAAGGGGGAGTGGTTAAAGAACATGGCACAAACTCTATATTTTTTAACATTTCAAACCCTATAGGGTTTATCGATCCACCGCAGGTAAATCAAATTTTCAAATCAAAAAGCAATTTTTTATGGATAGCGACTTCACATGGTGCTTATTCTTTAAATTTAAGTACAGGCAAAGGTACGTGGGTAGAGACTAAAATACCTGAACATTCTAAAGTTATCGATGTGTATTCAATTTTTGAAGATAACATAGGAAATATATGGCTAGGTACAGAAATAGAATTTGTATTTAAAGTTTCAATTGAAGGAGAAGTACTTCCTGTTAAGCTTATCGATAACCTGTTTTTTAAAAATATGGTTTATGGAGATAGAACCCCTATAAATACCTTTATTAATCCTAGAATTAAGTTTTTAGGACATAATGATAAAGAGTGTCTTGTAATAAGCCAAATGGGAGTTTTGTCTGAAATCAATGTTCTTACTTTAGAGCAAAGAAAAATAGTTGATATTAATAAGCAAAGTAAAGTGCGAACGCATAAAGATTGGCTTTTAGTGGATAAGAGTGCATTAGACTTTCTTTGTTTTACATCTTTAGGATATTATCAGTTTCAAAAAAACACTTATACATACTCTTATATTGATGAGTTAGATAAGTTTTATGTAGAAGTCCCTTTTGGAAGCGAGTTATTACAAATGAATGAAGAAGGTAAGGTTTATTTTGTTAAAACAAATGACAGATCACTTATTCTGTATTCATTTTTATCAAAAAAGGAAGGTGTTTTATTATTAAAAAATAATGAATTTAAATTTGACTATCCAATATTAAATACACATGTAAGTAAATCGGGAATTATTTTGACTAATACTCAAGAAGGCAAAATTTGTTTTTTGAAAAGAAAAGTATCAATGTTTAAAAAGTATTTATATAGTAGTTCAACAAAAATTAAAGGCATTAGTTGTAGAAATATAGTTGAAACTTCAAATAGAGATATACTTATTTATACTTATAATGGGTTCTTTAGAAGAGCAGATAATACGGGGTATTTTAAAAAGATCGTTGGGTTGCCACCTAGTCTTATTAGTTCATTTCATGGTTTTTACATGGAAAATGACTCTATAATTTGGGGGTTTGGTTATTCTCATTTTGTGAGCAGAATCAATATTAATAAAAAAACGTTTAAATCTTTTAAGTTAAAAGTAGATACTTTATCGCAAACAACCACATTTAGGGATGCAATTGTATTAAATAGGGATTTATTTTTACTTAATGCTAAAGGCTTATACAGTATAAACATGGATTCATTTAAGTTTAATGACTTAAATCAATTAAGTAAAGATATAAATATTGAAGGAATTGAATTAAAAGAATTGTTTATTGATTCAAAAAATGAAAATCTATGGATTGGGTCTGTAAATGGGGTATATAAAAAAAATTTAAAAACTCAACAAGCTTACCATTTTCATAAAAATACAAAACCCATTCAATTGGTAAGTAATGAAGTAAATGTTATTTTCGAAGATAAAAAAAAAAACATATGGCTTGGAACTGATAACGGGTTACAAAAAATTGATGTTAATAATAATACCTCACAAGTTTTTTCTGAAAACACCCCTTTTAAAGGGAATAAGGTTACTGGAATAATTGAAGATAACAACAATTTATGGATAAGTACTTTTAATGGTTTAGTTAAGTTTAATACTACTCATAAAGTTTTTCAGGTGTTTTTTAAAGAGAACGGTTTAACTAATAACGAATTTAACTTTAATTCATACCTTAAATCAAGTAGTGGAGAAGTTTTTTTTGGTGGAATTGATGGGTTAAATGGATTTTACCCTTATGAAATTTTAAAAAGAAGAAATTCATTTAAACTATTTTTGAATCAGTACAAGGTGTATAATAAAGATAGTCAAAAAATTGACAACCATTATTTAAATGTATCCGAAATAAACTCTTTTACTTTACCCTATAATTACAACTACCTTTCTTTAGATTTTTCGATAAACGATATTTCTAATATAAGTGGTAACACCTACCAATACAGATTAGTAAATAATAATCAAAATTGGATTGATATTGGGTCTTCGGGGAAAATACAATTTCAAGGATTAAAACCAGGAAAGTACATCTTGGAGGTTAGAGGAATATCATCTTTAGGAGATTATACAAACACCTTAAGTTATACAATCGTTTCAAAAGAAATATTCTATAAGTCACCCTTTTTTATAATTAGTATCTTTTTCTTAATAGTTTCTTACTTTTATTATATTAATAAAAAGTCTAGACAAAGGTTGAAAAAGGATTTTCATCAAAAGATAAAGATGATGGAATTAAAGTCAAAAGCCTTCAGGTCTCAAATGAACCCGCATTTTTTGTTCAATTCACTTAATGGTATACAAAACGCTATAATTTCAAAAGGCGAAAAAGAAGCAAATAATTACATTAATCATTTTTCAAAAATACTAAGGCATACTTTAAATATTAGTAATCTTGAATTTATATCACTAATAGATGAAATAGACTATCTTAAATCTTATGTTGAACTTACAAAGATTAAATTAAATGATGATATTATAGTCAATTTTAATGTGAAAAATGATATAGAATCACAAATATTAATTCCTTGTATGTTATTTCAACCCATTGTAGAAAATGCTATTATTCATGGGCTAATGCCTAAAAAAGGGGAAAAATCATTGGAGATAACTTTTCAAATTACACAAACCAGTGTTGTTGGAACTGTTTTGGACAATGGCATTGGTATTGAAGCTTCCAAAAAGAAAAAAAAGAGACTTCAGCATAATAAAAAATCTTGGGCAACAGTTATTTTAAAAGAGAGGATAGAAATTTTTAATACTTTAAACAAGGATAAAATACAGTTTTCTTTACTAGATAGGAAAACTTTAGAAAACACATCCGGAACAAGAGTTGTAATATCTATTCCTTTGATACTGCAGGATAAAATTAATTTTAATCTACAAAACTATGGAAATAATTAAAGCAGTAATTATTGATGATGAAAATGATAATGTTGAATTGCTAGAACATTTTTTAAAAACATATTGCCCAACAATAACTGTAGTAGGAAAAGGTAATACGGTAGAAGAAGGTATTAATATTATAAGCTTACAAAAACCGCAATTATTATTCTTAGATATTGAATTGAATAACAATAACACTGCTTTTGATATTTTAGATAAAGTTAACTATACAAGTTATAAGGCTATTTTTGTTACGGCTTATAATGAGTATGCCATAAAAGCCTTTAAATATAATGCAGTAGATTATATTTTAAAACCTATTAATATAGATGATTTGGTTAATGCTGTAAATAAAATATTAATAGATATTGAAAGAAGCCTTTATACTTCGCAAATACAAATGAAATTGTTCTCACAATCTTTAAATAATTTAAATGAAAAATTAGAGGTTATTGCTGTACCGTCTTTAAACCAAATAGATGTTGTAAATCTAGATAGTATATCTTACTTAGAATCACATGAGAGATATACAATTTTTCATAAAATTGATAGCTCAAAGGTTGTAGCATCAAGAAACATTGGCGAGTATGAAGCCATATTGCCAAGTAAAACCTTTTATAGGATACATCATTCCTATTTGGTCAATATAACTAAAATAGTTAAAATTAATAAATCTGAAGGAAGTTACTGCGAAATGATTAATGGCATTATGCTACCTATTTCTCGAAGAAGAAATGATGGGTTATCTAATTTGTTAATGTTAAAATAGTTTTTACATCCGCAATTTGCTCATATTAAGCACGTTGTACATTGTGCTATCCAATTTTAACGCGTATTGCAGCTTTTTTACCACTTATTACATCAACCCTACCACTTATTTGCTAAATCAACCACTTATTACATCTCATTAGCTTATTTGCTTCATGTTAAATTATATTTAACCTACCAGAAGTGTTCTGGGTATTTTTTTAATTTAAAAACTATTTTTATGAAAACTTTAGAATTAAATCAAATGGAAGTTATCAATGCTGGTGATGAATTGGCATCTTGTGGGGTAGCTATAGTAGCAGGTGGAATGGTAGGTAGTATGATTGGTTTACCTTGGCTTGGAATGATTTCTGCTGCTACTGGTCCAAATTGTCTAGGGTGGTGGTAGTTATACAGCTAACAATGATTTTAAGTTTTAACTGCCCAATGTTTTAAAATATAATATTGGGTAGCTATTTTTAAACAAAAAATAAACCTATGGAAAAACTTTTTTTTTATATAGAATTAGAATTTAAAGAAAAATTTAACCTTAAACTCACCAATAAGGGTGATAAGTTGATTATTAAAAATAATTACTACTGTTTCAAATTAAAAGAAAGAAATGGAACTTTTGAAATGACTCATTTTTGGAAATATGGTTTATTAAATATAGTTTTTCGTAAACAATACGAGAATATGCTCGAATTATTTGAAGCTATAATAGATTACTCAAAAAAAAGCAAAATCTCAATTACTCAAACATACTATAATTAATGCGTAAACAAAGTTTAATATTAGTTATAATCTGAAGTTTTATAACGGTTTTATTCGGAATTTTTCCTAAAGAGATAATGCAAGTTAAAAAACTAATAATGAATTCATTAGTCAAACAATTAACTCTGGAACAAATAGAAGGAATATTAGGGTCAAAAAGTGGGTGTTGTTTAGCTATATTATACTGCCATTATTTCTTTTAATCAAAACATCAATCCTACTACCACTTATTCGCTAAATCAACCACTTATTACATCTCATTAGCTTAATTGCTTCATGTTAAATTATATTTAACCTACCAGAAGTGTTCTGCGTATATTTTTTAATTTAAAAACTATTTTTATGAAAACTTTAGAATTAAATCAAATGGAAAACGTACAAGGAGGTCAGTGCGAAGGCGCTCTTGAGACTCTAGGGCTAGGAACTGCTGGGTCTGGGACAATTTTATCAGGAGCCGCATTATATGCTGGGTTAGCAACAGGTCCAATAGGATGGGCATTTTTAGGGCTTGCTGCTGCTAGTTTTGCTATAGCAGCTGCCTCTTGTAGTGATTAATTAATAGTTAAAGATATGAATAAGTTAAAAATTTTTAGAAAAAAAGAATTGAACAATAAAAACAGAAGCTTTAAGGTCTTTTTTAACGACCAATATATTGGAAAACTTGAAGATGGTGTAGAATATAAAGATTTTGAAGTAGATTCATTTCACGGAAAATTAAAAATTAGTGTTGATTGGTGCTCTTCTAACACACAAAAAGTTGAATTCAAAAAAGGGCAAGATAATGTAAAAGTATTTGAAACGAGTAGTTCAATTCCAAATTATGCATTTTTAATAATCATTTTTGGTTGTATTCTTTCTACAGTACTCTATTTTATCTTCAAGCAATCTATATTTGCAATTACACCTTTAGTTTTAATTCTCTATCCATTATGGATGATTACTTTTGGTCGCAAAAGATATTTAAGATTGACCTTGCGTTGAAATATGATATTTCTAAAAAAGAGTACGGTGTAAATGTTTCCATCTTGCTCTTTTAATCCCTAAATACAAATTAATAATAATTCATTAGCCAAACAATTAACTCTGGAACAAATAGAAGGAATATTAGGGTCAAAAAGTGGGTGTTGTTTAGCTATATTATACTGCCATTATTTCTTTTAATCAAAACATCAATCCTACTACCACTTATTCGCTAAATCAACGACTTATTACATCTCATTAGCTTAATTGCTTTGAAGGCTTCCCTGTTTCTCATACAGTTTAAAAATCAATTAATTTTAAATCATGAAGAAAAGCAGATTTACAGAGTCACAGATAATATCTATGCTTCACCAGTATGATTCAGAAATGAAAGTCTCGTATATATACCGAGACAAAATCACCACAGCCACTTTTTACAGTTGAAAAGTAAATATGGCCGCATGGATGCGCGTCAACTTAAAAAGCTCTAAAGCCCTGTGAGGGTAAGGGTTTTGCTCAAGCAATTGCAGCTGAACAAGGCCTAAGTATTCAGAGAGCCTGTGCAATGGTTAGCCTAAGCAAATTCATGTAGTATTATAAATCGCTTAAGGACCTTTTCTTTCTTTAATAATTCATATTGTTCACGTTGCGTGGTGTAATAGTAAATTTCAGGATTTCACCATGGCTATTAATAAACAAATGTAATTTGAATCTATATTGTAATTAACAAAACTAGTAGACTCAACTACTTGTGTTAGTTACTTGAAAATATTGTTTCGCTATGGTAGAGTTTATAAAAGGCTCCCTGTGCACTTAGTCATAGAACATGTTTTCAGGAAAATGTCATGCTACAAGATGTGGTAAATTGTAGTGCCCAATGATTAATGGCATTATGCTACCTATTTCTCGAAGAAGAAATGATGGGTTATCTAATTTGTTAATGTTAAAATAGTTTTTACATCCGCAATTTACTCATATTAAGCACGTTGCACATTGTGCTATCCAATTTTAACGCGTATTGCAGCTTTTTACCACTTATTACAGCTTTTTTACCACTTATTACATCAAATCAACCACTTATTCGCCAAATCAACCACTTATTACTTTTCAGTTTGTCTTTAAGTAATTTCAAAAGTTATTTGTATTGAAATTATTTTTTGATGAAAAATGGCTAATAGAACACTTAATAAAATTCAATCTTATTTCCAAGACCTTAAATATATGAAGAGTTCATTCATAGATAAGGGTATGAGATTAGAAAATGATTTTAAAGCCGAAAAGACTATTCTTTATAATCCACGAGTGTCTAAAATTATTAATCAAGTTTGGTTGAATATTTTAGTTTGGAAGTTTGAGGCTGTAGAAGAAAAATTCACATTGTTAAGTGCCTATCATAGCTATGATAGGCCAAAATCAATGTCTTTTGAAATGTTTGTTAGCTCTATAAAAAATTGTTTTTCTCAATATTTCATAGACCTGGTTTTAGATTTTATGAAGCAAGTAAACGATGTAAAAAACCCAAACAGACACAATCAATGTCTTCAGGTTTTTTTGCCATTAATAGTAGATTATGGTAGAGACCACTCTTATGTAGCGTTATACATTAGTCCTGTTGTGCCTACTCATATGCATAGTGGTAACTCTATTTTGTATGAAGATTTTTATTTCGTAGCAATACCTCTTAAAGAATATGAAGGAGAGCCAATTTCTTTCAACCTTTTTATTGATATGAAAAGAGATGTAAAAAGCACACAATCTTTAAAAATTAAAAACAATGAAATATATGTAGATCAAATACTTACAAGAAAGCAATTAAAAGTTTTTAAGCTTATGATAGATAATAAAAATTCTAGAGAAATTGCAAAGGCTTTAGGTGCATCTTACAGTAGCATATTAAAGTTTAATATTAGAATCACTTCTGTGTTGAGCGATTTCTTTGACAAACAGTTTAATTCGGTGAACGAAGCCATTAACTATTATAAAAAATGTTTCTGTAATTCTGAGTTAAAAACCTGATTACCATAATCTTTTTTGAGTGTTGGTTTCGGTTCAGCGATAAAAACAAACAATTTAACTAATAAATATCCCAAACATGATAGGGTATCAACCCCCATGATTAATAAACTTCATTCATTTGTAAAGTAAACATAACCCTTCCTATAACATTAATGTATTGAGAGGCTTTGTCTCAATCCTAAATTATCATTTAATAAATGGACTTCATAATTATGTTAATAGCGTTTTTAATTGATTAATAGCAACTTTTAGGTTGAGCAAAGTCTTTCTTTTTTAATGTGCAGGGGGTTTAAAATAAATCTTTTTGCTATTAAAACAACTTTTATTATGAAAAACAATCGAGTTATCAACAAATTACTAATTATTAAAATTGAACTATTATGAAAAAAATATTAACTATTTTTTTGTTTTCGTTTGCAGGATTAACAGCATGGTCTCAAGTTGGCGTAGGGACTCCGCTGCCTAATGCTTCATCTCAATTAGATGTAGTTGCAAGCGACAAAGGTGTGCTCATTCCTAGAGTAGCACTTTCTAGTAGCACAGATGCTACAACCATTACCAATGGTAATATTGAAAGCCTGTTGGTGTACAATACGGCTACAGTTGCCGATATTGTCCCTGGATACCATTACTGGGATGGTGCTAAATGGGTGCGTTTGGCTATTAGTGACGAACTTGGCAGTGGTGAAACAGTAACAAGTTTAGTAGACAACGGCGATGGTACATATACCTATACTAGTGAAGATGGTACCATTACAGTAATTGATATTGAAAACAACGAAACGGTTACCAACTTGGTAGACAATGGAGACGGTACTATTACTTATACTAATGAGGATGGAACCGCACAAACGGTAAATATAGCAGCAATGGTAACTGCTAATGAGACATTAACATCGGCTAGTTTTGATCCAGCTACGGGTATCTTAACGTACAACGACGAGGATGGCGTTGCTACCAATATGGATTTATCCGCAATGATCTCTAATTTTGAGACCTTAACAAGTATCTCACAAGATGTTGCAGCAGGTACTATTACATATGTAGATGAGGATGGAGTATCTACAGTGTTGGATATTGCAGCGCTGATTGCACAAAATGAGACCTTGACTACTTTGGTAGATAATGGAGATGGTACTATCACGTATACTGATGAAGACGGTGTAGCAACAGTAATCAACATGGCTACTATCATAGGAGCTAACGAAACGGTTACCAACTTGGTAGACAATGGAGACGGTACCATTACGTACACTAATGAAGACGGAACCGCACAAACGGTAAATATAGCAGCAATGATAACTGCTAATGAGACATTAACATCGGCTAGTTTTGATCCAGCTACGGGTATCTTAACGTACAACGACGAGGATGGCGTTGCTACCAATATGGATTTATCCGCAATGATCTCTAATTTTGAGACCTTAACAAGTATCTCACAAGATGTTACAGCAGGTACTATTACATATGTAGATGAGGATGGAGTATCTACAGTGTTGGATATTGCAGCGTTAATAGCACAAAATGAGACCTTAACTACATTAGTAGATAACGGTGATGGTACTATCACGTATACCGATGAAGACGGTGTAGCAACAGTAATCAACATGGCTACTATCATAGGAGCTAACGAAACGGTTACCAACTTGGTAGACAATGGCGATGGTACAGTTACGTACACAAACGAGGATGGTACAGCGCAAACAATAGACGTAGCATCAATAATTGATGCCCAAGAAACATTAACTACATTAGTAGA